>NZ_JAGGOO010000121.1 GCF_018614415.1 Streptomyces sp. ISL-12 | reverse complement strand
CGGCCGACGGGACTGCGCTGACCGATCCTTCCCACGCCGCCATCTCAACGATGAACTCCCTCCTCACCGCCGTCCTGTACCCCCTGGATCTGGCCGGTATCTTCGCTTTCGCTCTCTCCGGTGCCCTCCTTGCCGTGCGCAAGGACTTCGACTTCTTCGGAACGCTGCTGCTCGCCGAGGCCGCGGGCACCGGCGGTGGGCTGTTCCGGGACCTGGTGCTGTCCCTGCCGCCGGTGGCGTTCACCGACACCGGATACTGCTTGGTGCCGCTGGTGGCCGCAGTCGTCGTGTTCGTCGTACGGCCGACTCGGCACCTGATCTCCGCAACCACTCTCTGCGACGCCGGCGCGTTGGGCATGTTCAGTGTGACCGGTACGGTCAAGGCACTCGAGCACGGTTCCTCACCGCTTCCGGCCGTCGCCCTGGGTGTCACGACCGCCGTGGGCGGTGGTCTCGCGTGCGGCGTCCTCGCCGGGGAGATCCCCGCGGTGCTCCGGTGGGACCAGGATCTCTACGTCCTGCCGGCTCTCGTCGGCGCGGGTGCCACCGCGGCTCTCGACGCGGCAGGCCGCCTGGACGTGGCCGGTGCCGTATGCGCCGCCGCACTCGCTCTCGCCCTGCGGATCTGCGCACTGCTCCGAGGCTGGCGTACACCTCGGTCCGCTCTCTGGAAGCGGTACGCGCAGACAGCGGAAGCCCGGTCCACCGCGCCTGGCCATTGGACATCGACGAGCAGTCATTGAGCATGACCATGCCTTCAAACCTGCGCAAGTGCCCTGCATTATCACTTTATATGCATTGATAAGCACTCGTCCCTCCCTGTCCGAAGGCATCGACATGCCCCTTGCCGAACTGACGGCCGCCTCGTCCCGCTCTCACGACGAAGCCGGCGACACCATCACCTACCCCGTTGACGTCGTTCTCTCCTTGCACCGCGAGCCAACGGCAAACCTGCTGCGCACGCTGCGCAGTCAGCATGTGTTCCCGACGCTGATCCGGAGCTGGGGCAGTGAACGGGCGTACAGCACCCTGCTGCACACCAGGCAGAGATCGCTCACCGTTCTCGACGTTCCTGATACCCGATGGGACGAGACACTGCCCCAACGCGTACGTGCCCTCAGTAATCTCTCGGCGGTCGTCCTGCTCATCCCCGAGGAGTCGGACCCCGCCCCTCTTCTCCTGGCAGGCGCCGCCAACGTGATGTCCCGCAGCGCGCCCCCGAGGGAGCTGGCCGGCCGGATCGCCGCTGAGCGGCGCTGGCTCGACTCGCAGAGAACCGGTCGGGACAGCCCGATGTGCACCCCGAGCAACCACCCACTGCGACCGCGGCAGTCCTCTCAGGCACTGTTGTTCGACATGCTGTGCTCCACGGCTCGCCCCTGGTGCTGTCATGAGCTGAGGCTCCTGCTCGGCACTGCGGACAGGCCAATGAGCAGGCGAGCGCTGCAGGCAAGGATCGTCCGCCTCGACGAACGACTCAGCTGCGTCGGCATGCACGTCAACTGCTCCACGCAGTGGGGACGTACCGTCCTGCTGGGCCTCTCGGGCGGCCACGGTGGTGCTTGAGAGCGGCCACCGGCGCCGAGTGTGCGTCTGCCGCCGCTGCGACGTGTGACCGGCGGCAGAGGAACGACGCACCGCCGAGGAGTTACCGCTGCCGAGTCACGGAGCTTCGTGCCCGCGAGGAACTGGAAGAAATGCCGTCACCACGACTACCCATCAGACCCGTACAGCAGCAGGAGGCCGGGTTCGGACGACAGCGGCTCAGCCAAGACCCGGCGCCCCCGCGCACTCCGCAAGTGAACGCCGACCGGGCTTGCGTGGCACGAGCCGCCTTGCGTCGGGCGGCAGCGGCTCATCCCGAAACAGCGACGGCGAGACCACCGGTCCCGTTCGGGGAGCCGGGGTCCGGGCGACGCGGGCGGGTTCGGGTCGCTGTCTGGACGGCCGGGCTCGGGGCGTGCGCCGTCATCGTCGGTGTCAGCCTCACGGTGCGCCAGGTGGTACCGGGGCAGACGTTGCCATCAACACGGCGTCACGGAGTGCCACTGGTCCGGCTCAAGGGACCGGGCAACCGGTGGAGACAATGGTTACGCCACACGAGCCATCGGCGTGGCCCATGGTGACGGCGGGTCCAGGCCCCGCTTCCCGCCCGTTCCCCGAACATCGGAGATCCGCTCATGTCCTGCCCGGCACTGCCCGTCGATCCGGAGCTCGCGGCCATGATCGGTCGTGTCGCTCCGTCCAGCACGCCCACCCTTGAGGTTCTCAGGGGCGGCGGAGCCTTCATCATCGAGGAGCGTCGGGCGTCCGTCCAGGGACCGGCACCCGACGTGCCCGTACTGGTGTGCCGACCGACGGAGGCCATCGGCCGGCTGCCGGTGCTTCTTCTCCCGCACTTGGGCGGCATGAACCTCGGCGCCACCTACCAGGGTCTCGCCTATTACCTGTCTGTAGCCCGGGAACTGAACGCCGCGGTCGTGGCCGTCGAGTGCCGGTCCGCTCCAGAGGGCCTCTGTCCGGTCGCGTCGGACGACTGCCTGACGGTGGTGGCCTGGCTCGGCGCTCGCGCCCAGGACCTCGCTGTCGACGCCGAGCGCGTCGTACTGCTCGGTTTCGGTGGCGCCGGTGCGTTGGCGGGGGGCCTGGCACTGCGGCTGCGGGACCGATTCGATCTGCGGCCTGTTGGACAGGTTCTCCTTTCTCCGCTGCTCGACGACCGCACCGTCACCTCGCAGGCTGTTCAGTCCGCCCACCCGGGCGGCTGGACCCCGAACACGAACGAAGCCGCCTGGACTCACCTCCTCGGCGACCGCTGCGGCACCTCGGACGTCACCCCTTACGCCGCCCCGGCACGCGCCGAGGATCTCTCCGACTTGCCACCGACCTATCTTGAGGTCGGTGCGCTCGACATCCTCCGCGACGAAGTCATCACCCATGCCCATCGCATCTGGGCGGCAGGTGGTGACGCCGAGCTGCACGTCTGGTCCGGAGCGTTCCACGGGTTCGACTTCCTTGCCCCCGCCGCCGCCGTCTCCCGGCAGGCCCGTGCCGCCCGGCAGGACTGGCTGCGGCGCATCCTGGTCAGACGCTGAACTGGATCCGCGAGCGAGCGACTTGGCAGCCCGAGTCACTCATCGGGCCCGCGGGTACGAGAGGCGAGAGCGTCACACGTATGCCGTGTTCCGCTTCTGGACCAGGTCCGAGGTGCGGAACACGCATCGGCGGAGTCTCACAACGTGCCGAGAGGCAGCATGACCAGCGCGTAGGCCAGGAACGCGAAGGCCACGGCGGCGCCCAGCGTCAGGGCCCGCTCCTTGTGAGTACGCGCCATGAGCAGCGAGAACAGAACGGAGCACGCGAGGCACGCCCACGCCTGCGGGGCGTAATGCAGGAACCAGGCGTAATACAGGCCCTCCATGCCGAACAGTCCGGCGAGAGCAGCCAGTCCGGTGACACGGCGCGCAAGGTTGCGGCCGTTTCGCCACCAGTGGCCCGCGGCGCCGAACAGCGGCCCCGCCACACAGGCCATACCCAGCCAGAGCAGCGGCCAGTAGAGAGCACCCATCCCGTCACGCCCGTACCCGTACTCCGCGTAGCCGTAGTACCCGACGACCAAGCCGATCTCCGCGGCCAGGCCGCCGATCACGGCTCGTGCCACGGAAGCTCGCCGGTACAGCAGCGCTCCGGTGGCGAACGCGACGGCGGACCAGACGGCACCGGAGTTGGCGATCTGCCCCCAGGAGCCCGGAAGCCACCCCTGGGCCAGATTGGTGAACACACCCAGCAGCAGACCACCGGCCACCGCCGGCACGATGCCTCCGCCACCCCATACACGCATCTTCCCTCTCGCCGTGGTCGCCTGGTCGGCGGCGGTGGTCGTCATGAGGTCCCTCCAAGGTCGTGATCGAGAACGCGCCGGACTATACACATCATGTATACGCGATGTGTATAGACGTGTTGTGCACACGGGCGGGTCTGAGCAGCGTTTGAACACATATTGGCGTGGTGACCGTCCGCCCCTCGGGCCGACACTGACCACGTCGCGTCACTTGCCCTCGGACCCGGTGGCCGCCCCGACGAGTGAGGGCGGCCGGCAGGCGTCCCGTCCCTCGGAGAGCGGCGCCGTTCCCATGAACTGCCTGGAGACCTCAGTCGTGCTCACTCCCGTAACCCTCCTTCGTTCGCACGCGGGCGACGACCGTCTGCCGGTGACCGTCCACTCGACCGATCCTCTTTCCGGCGCCGGGGTCACTCATCGACTCGAACACCATCCAGATGTGCGAATGGTCGACGATGCCTCCGCCGTCCCCGGCACTGTCGCCGTCTTCGTCGCCGACACCCTGGACAACACCACCTCGGTGCGACTGCACAGGCATGGCCGGACAACGGGCGCCTGCTCGGTACTGGTGGTCCGGCAACTGACCGACTCCGAGTTGCTGGAAGCCCTCGCCGCCCGTGTGCGAGTGGTCCTTCGGCATCACGACACCTCTGCCGAGCGTCTGCACCAGGCCGTCCGGACGGCCTCCCGCGGCCACGGTGACCTACCGCCCGACCTCTTGGGCAGAGTGCTGGAGTGGAGCGCCGCCCTGAGCCTGTCCCGCCACGGTGCCACCGCCGCCCCACCGGACGCGCCGTCATCATGGGAGGTCACCGCACTTCGGCTGCTGGCGGACGGTCTCGGCACCGAGGAGATGGCGAGGACTCTCGGCTGTTCCACCAGGACGGCGAAGAAGCGCGTCAGCGCCCTCCTCGACCGACTCGGCCTGCGCAACCGTGCCCACGCGGTGGCCTACGCGTGGCGCGAAGGCTTGATCTGACCGGGTGTGCAGCGAAACGCCGCGCCCCACGGTGTGAGGCGCGGCGTCGCCGGTGCGCCCGACCGGCTCAGACGAGCTTGGCCGAGAGTGTGATGGACGTGCCCGACAGTGCCTTGCTGACCGGGCAGTTGGCCTTGGCGTCCTCCGCCGCCGCGACGAAGACGTCGTCATCGACGCCCGCGACGGTGCCTTCCACCGTGAGATGCACGCCAGTGATGCCCTCGCCCGGCTGGAAGGTGACATCGGCCGAGGTGACGAGTCGGGTGGGCGGAGTGCCCGCTTCGGTCAGGGCGTGCGAGAGCGCCATCGAGAAGCAGCTCGAATGCGCGGCTGCGATCAGTTCCTCGGGGCTCGTCCTGCCCTGCGCCTCCTCGGCCCGCGAGGGCCATGTCACGGCTGCCGGCCGGTGCCTGATGAGTCGAAGGTCACGACTCCGGTGCCTTCGACGAGGTTCCCGTCCCACACGGTGTGGGCGGAACGCGTGGTTGCCATGCTGCTTCCTTCGTGTCGTGCGGTGCTCTCGGCGGCCGGCTCAGCCCGCCGCCTGGCGAACACGGACAACGTACGCACCACTAGCGGCAGTTGGGCGACGTATTCGACGAACGAGCGGCATCCGACCAATAAGTGAGCAGCCGCGGATTCTCGTCCGGCGCGTCCGGACTCACGAAAGGACAGACACAACGATGCACATCGTCACGATGGTCATGGCACTGCTGCTGTGTGCGGTGTACGTGACAGCGGGCCTGGCGAAGCTCGCGGGAGCCGCGGTGATGCGAGCGGACGCGGGGCGGCTCGGGCTCTCGGTCCGGGGCCAGCAGGGCATCGGGGCGCTGGAGGTCCTCGGCGGGGCCGGACTGGCACTCGGTGTGTGGTACCCGCCGCTGACGACCGGTGCGGCGATCGGCATCATCCTGCTGATGACCGGCGCCCTCCTGTACCACCGGCGGGCCGGCGATCCGATCGGCACGGCGATACCCGCCCTCGTTCTCGGTCTGGCGGTGGCACTCACCGCAGCGCTCGACCTGGCCGGTCGCTGAGCCGAGAGCAGGCCCGACCGGGGGCGCCGGCCTCGCGTCGCCGCACCGTCATCCTGATGTCACGGTCCTGTGCCGAAGACACTGCGGATCCACACTTCCGCGAGCGCGGCCACGCGCTGCCGGTCGGACACCTTCGGCTCCATGCCGAGGAGCGCGGCATAGAGGTTCCGTTCGCTCATCCAGACCAGGGTGGTGGCCAGCGTCGCCGCGTCGGTTCCCTCGGGCGCACGCCCGGTGGCACGCTCCTGCTCGATCCAGGCGGTGGCCGGCTCGATGAAGAGCCTGAGCAGCCCGGTGTACACCTCGCGCAGCTCCGCGTCGGACGCCATGGCGTCCGACGCCGCGACCACCACTGCGGAGTGCTCGCGCCACAGCGCCAGGATCTCCGCGTAGTTCTTCTCGAACGTGCGCTGGGGATGCGGATCGGTCTCGGTGGTGCCGAATCCGCGCAGGGCGATCTCGAGTTTGTCGTGCATGACACGCTCCAGCAGGGCAGCCAGGAGCGAGTGCTTGGTGTCGAAGTAGAAGTAGAAGGTGGGTCGCGAGATACCCGCTCTGGCAGCGACCTCCCCGACGGACATCTCCGTGAACGGCTTCTCCGCGAGCAACGCCTCGGCGGCGCTGAGCAGGGCTTCCAGACGTACGTCGCCACGGGGGGCGGGTCGGGTCCAGCTACGGGCGGCAGCCTGGGGCGGCTTGTGCGCCGACGCCTCCGGACGTTCTCCCACTGTGCGTGTCCCTTCCTCCTGCGGCTCCCGCCCGGTGCGAGGCGATGGCGGCGGCCGTGCCCGGCCTGCGGCCAGCCCATCGTAGTCCGACGTTTCGACTGCCCAGAGGCCCGACCGTGCGGAAGAGGAGAGGAGCGGCAACTCGATCGACACCCGTCGACACACTCGACACGTGTTGAGTTACGCTGACACCAGTTGCTTCCGCCCTCGCGACGGCCGGGAGCGCCCTCCTACTCACCTGCCCAGAGAGGCCTTGTCATGGCCACCATCCTGATCACCGGAGCAAGCGACGGACTCGGCCGAGCACTGGCCGAGGATCTCGCCCGAGACGGACACCACCTCCTGCTGCACGGACGGAACGCGGCACGGCTGGCCGAGGTTGCCGGGGCCACGGGCGGCGAGGTCTTCTCCGCCGACCTGGCCTCTCTGTCCGACACGCGACGTCTCGCGGCCGAGATCGCGGCCCGGCACGACCACCTGGACGTCCTCGTGAACAACGCGGGGGTCGGGTTCCGCGCCGGCAGCGCCGACAGGGAGCTCTCAGCCGACGGACACGAGCTGCGCCTCGCGGTCAACTACCTGGCCCCGGTCCTGCTCACCCAGGAGTTGCTGCCCCTTCTGCAGAAGGCGACCGCCGCGCGCATCGTCAACGTGGCCTCGGTCGGCCAGCAGTTGTTCGACTTCGACGACCCGCAGCACGAGCGGGACTTCAATCAAGCACACGCCTACTGCCGTTCCAAGCTGGCCCTCATCAGTCACTCTGTGGACCTCGCCCACCGACTGGAAGGCACCGGCATCACGGTCAACGCCATCCATCCGGCGACTTTCATGGCGACGACGATGACCCGGGACTCCGGTATGCCGGCCGACGAACCGCTGGAGAAGGGGGTCGCGGCCACCCGCCGACTGGTGGACGATCCCGGGCTGGCGGGGGTGACCGGTGTCTACTTCCACAGTTTCGACCGGTCCGCCCCCTCCGAGCCGGACGCCCTCTCCCCCGAGTACCGTCACCGCCTTGCGGCGGTGACGCAGCAGCTCCTCGCCGCTGCGGACGCCTGACACCGACGCTCACCCACACATACCAAGCGAACCACCACCACATCGGAGCACCTTCATGGCCCGCACATACGTCAGCACTGTCGTTCCCGCCACCGCCGAGGCCGTCTGGCACCTCGTCCGGCCCTTCGACGGCCTGCCTTCCTGGCATCCGGCGATCGCTTCGAGCGACCTGGAAGAGGGTGGCGCGGCCTCGGTAGGGGCGCTGCGGCGACTGCGGTTCGCCGGTGGCGACACCGAGGTCCTGGAGCGTCTGATCGCCCTCGACGACGCCCGGCGCACCTTCACCTACGAACTGGTCGAGCACCCCTTCCCCGTCCGTCGCAGCGTCTCCACGCTGAGGGTGCTGCCGGTGGTGGACACGGACCAGGCGTTCGTCGAGTGGTGGGCGGAGTCAGAGGAGAACGAGGAGGACGCGGCCGGCGCCCAGGCCCTGGTCGAGGAACTCTACGGAAGCGGCCTGGCCGCCCTGCGCGAGCGCTTCACCGGCGACGGCCCCGTCCCGGACTCCGCAGCCGGCTGACGCCTGTGCGGCGACCTCCCTCCTGAGGAGGAGGCAACAGGGAGGAGGGAGGGCGCGTCGCCTCCGCCCGACGTACAGGGGCCCGGCACCGAAGGCGCTCTACTGTTGCCCTATGAAAGCGATCAGGTCCCTGGCCGGGCACGGCTTGCCACCTGCGGTGACGGACACGGGACTGGCCGTTCTCGCGTTCGGCGGCTGCCTGGCGCTGCCGGAGATCGTCCCGGCGGACGACCAGGTACTGCGCACACCTGACACCTGGTGGCTCGGCCTTGTGCTGCTCATGGCTCTGCCGTTCGCGGCACACCGCCGAGCACCACTGATGTGTCTGTTGATCACAGCCTCGGCCGCGACCACGCTGCAGGGGCTCTCCTACGTGCCGCAGGTGATCGGGCCGCAAGGCATGTCCATCGGTCCGACCTACCTGGCGGTCGCCACGGCGGTGTTCCTCACCGCCGTGCGCCGGGGACCCTGGCTCACCACCCTCGTCGCCGGTGTGTTCATCCCCCTCGACTCACTCGTCGAGGCACTGCTCGCACCCGTGGGCCACCGACTGGCCGCGTTCGCCACCGTGGCCGTCCTCCTGCTGGCGGCCTGGGCCTTCGGCCGCCTCGCGAGAGCCCGCACGGCGATCCGGGACGAGGCCGTGGAACGCGCGGCCGCACTGGAGCGGGAACAGGCTGCCAACGCGCGTGCGGCGGTGATGCACGAGCGTGCGCGCATCGCCCGCGAACTGCACGACATCGTCGCGCACAACGTGAGCCTCATGGTCGTGCAGACCATCGCCGCCGACCGCGTACAGGACCGTACTCCCGAAAAGGCCCACGAGCTGCATGCGACGGTGGAACAGACCGGCCGGGACACCGTGACCGAGCTGCGCCGGCTGCTGGACGTGCTGCGCACCGAGGAGGAGGAAGACCGGCCCGGTCCCTCGAAGGAGCCACCGCAGCCGACTCTCGACGCCGTGCCCTCGTTGGTCGACTCGGTACGAGCCACCGGTCTGGACGTCGACTTCGCCGTGTCGGGCACACCGCTCGCCCTGCCGGCCGGCACGCACCTGACGGCCTACCGCATCGTTCAGGAAGCGCTCACCAACACCTTGAAGCACGCCGGGCCGACTCGGGTCCGGGTGCACCTCGTCTGGGACGACCAGCCGGCGCGACTCACCATCCGTATCTGCGACGACGGACCGGCCGGCAGAGCGCCCACGACACGGAACGCCACGGTGATCGCGCACGGCACCGGTCACGGTCTGGTGGGCATGCGTGAGCGGATCGCCGCGGTGGGCGGCACACTGCACACGGGCCCCAGGCCCGGCGGCGGCTACTGTGTGCACGCAGTGCTCGACCTGACGTGATCCGAGAGACGACACCTTGATGAGGGAACCAGAACCTATGCGGCGCATCCGCGTACTGCTGGCCGACGACCAGCCCATGATCCGGACGGGTTTCCGGCTCATCCTGGAGGCCGAGGGTGACATCGAGGTGGTGGCGGAGGCGTCCGACGGTCAGGAGGCTGTCACGGAGACCGAGCGTCTGTCTCCCGACGTGGTCCTCATGGACATCCGGATGCCCAACATGGACGGTGTGGAGGCCACCGAGCTGATCGTCCGCCACAATCCGTCCAGCCGCGTCATCATCCTCACCACCTTCGACCTGGACGCGCACGTCGTGGACGCGCTGAGGTCCGGAGCGAGCGGCTTCCTGGTGAAGGACGGGCCGGCGGACTCCCTGGTCGAGGCGATCCGCACGGTGTCGACCGGGGACGCGGTCCTCGCACCCCGTGTCACCCGGCGGCTGCTGGACCGCTTCGCCGGTATGCCCTCGCAGACCACTCCCTCACCGCCCCCTCGCCTGGACGCGCTCACGGCACGTGAACTCGACGTTCTGCGTATCTTGGCCCGAGGACTGTCGAACGCGGAGATCGCCCAGGAGCTGGGGATCGGTGAGACGACGGTGAAGACTCATGTCGCGCACATCCTGGACAAGTACCAGTTGCGCGACCGGGTCCAGGCCGTGGTCCTCGCTTACGACTGTGGTCTGGTGGCTCCGCGCACCACGTCGTCGCATCACACCGACTGACGCCATCCGCGAAATCCCCGTCGGCCGGGTGCGCAGCTGCGGGCGCACCCGGCCCTGTCCATGCTGTCAGTCGGGCAGGTGCCCCTGTGTCTCCCACAGCCACACCCGCTCCCGTACCTCGTCAATGGCTCGTGTCAGGTAACGGCGGTACGTGCTGAACGCCATGTTGAGGCGGCGTGCCACAGCCTCCTGCGTGAGGGACGTCTGGAAGGTCGTCGTCAGTACGGCATGCAGGTGCCGGGTCCGGGGGTTGGCCTGGAGCCGCTCAACGGCCTTGTTGAGCACCTCTTGGAGCGCTGCCACCGCCTGGGAGCCGTCATCGGCCTCGATGATCCTGCATTTCAGCAGTGGACTGACAGCGAGCGCATCGGGGTCGAGCCAGTTCCGCAGCGCTTCTCGGACGGCCGCGTCGCACTCCTCACGCGTCAGAGTGACCGTGACGGCCTTGGGCTCCTCCGCCGCCTTGCCGGGAGGCCCGCTCAGCAGGCGTACATCGATGCCCTCGGCCCACTCGTCGACGCGTACGGCACGCCAGTCATGGCAGAACAGTCCCGGTGTCCGGTCCGACCGGCCCGGCGGCTGGAACATGTCCATGTAGGTCATCAGCGGCTCCCAGAAGCCGGGGTCCGCCATCACCACGCACGACCACGCGCAGTGCCTCGCTCGCAGGAGTTCGAAGATGATGCGCATGTGCACCAGGTCCCAGGCCCGGGACGGGCGGTGCGGAGTGTGCCGATGCACCATGAACCGGGCGACTCCGAGGTGTTCCCCGTGGCGCGGACGGGCCATGTCGCCGACGGCGTCCCAGGCCTCCGCGACGACGGGATCGGCACGGCGCATGTCCGCGTCGGGCCACTCGACTCGCAGCCACACCATGAAGCCCAGCAGCTCGTTGGAGCTGAAGCGGCGGTGCACCTTGAAGGACTCGGGCTGCTTGGCCAGCCAGTACTCGACCGCGGCCGCGCTCTGCTCGCCCTCGACCTCGCGTGTCATGCGCACCAGCTCGGCGGCGTCCTCCGGGCGCACCGCGTCCTCGTAAGCGCCCCCCTCGTCGCGACTGCCGTGGAACTTCCGGATCCACGGAGCCCTGGAGATGATGTAGTTGTAGGCGCCGGTGGCCCTCAGTGCCTCTTGCTCGGGCGCGTTGCGGATGCGTTCGACCAGGTGCCGGCGGACCGCCCGGTGCATCGCCATGTACCGGTCCGGGTCCCGCCAGCGGAAGTCGCTGTCCAGGGCGTCACGGACGACGTCGTGCGGGTACACGCCGAACCGGCCGGAGCGGACGAAGGGCAGCTGCCGCAGCCACGCGAACAGGTGGGAGGCGTCTTCCTCCGGGAGCACCACCCGCAGCAGGTCCTCGGTCGTGTCCAGCGCGTGGCCGCAGACTTCGAGGGCGCGGCGATGCGCCGGAGAGGGCAGCTCCCCCACGAGGTGGGACAGCAGTTGTTCGATGACCGCGCGGGACGGCGCCCAGACCGTGCCCTCCGTGCTGCCGTGAGCGGCGACCTCGGCCGCCAGCCGCAGGGCCAGCGGATTGCCTCCCGCGAAGCTGAGGAGTTCCCTGTGTGCGGTCGGGTCGGCGCCTTGTCCTGCCAGGAGTGCCGCCGCCTGGCGCCCGTCGAGTTCGGGGAGCGAGACGACCCTCATCAGATCGCGCCAGCCGAGATCGGCACGCCACAGGGGATCGGGGGGCAGTCGGCCGGCGAGGACCACGAGGACTCCTGTGGGCAGCCGGGGAAGAAAACGGTTGCGTACCCATTCCTCCATGTCGCGGCAGCGCTCGAAACTGTCCACCAGCAGGACGCAGTCGTCCTGGAACAGGGCACCGGCCGCCGCCTGCTCGAAAGCGGTCGGCGAAGGGTAGATCGTGCGGCTGTCGACGGACACGACCGGCCTGCCCGCGCTGCGGGCCTCGACGGCGTAGCGCTGGAGCAGCGCGCTCTTGCCGATACCGCCGGGCCCGTGCAGAACGATGACCGACGGTGCGGACGGCTCTCCCGTCAGCGCGTGGCGGAACAGTTCGACTTCCGCCTCACGACCGACGAAGTTGTGCATTCTCGCCGTGGCGAGCTTGTCGGCGAACCGGCCGCGCCGGTCCGAAGCATGCGGGCGAGAAGTCTCGCCGGCGGAGCGGGAGGCGGAGTCTTCCGTCGCCATTCCGTTCCTGTCCTTCCTCACTGTGCACCGCGCCGGGCCGACTCGCCCCGTGCGGCTGGGTATCTGCGTGCGCGCCTGGAGCACGGTCGTCCGGACGGGCAGCCGACCCGTCGGCCGACGTGTTTCGACTTCACGTCACCCATCCCCCATGACTCACCGTGAACTGAGCAGCCCACGGCCTGTGTCACGCGACGTGACCGACCGGGCTTCGTTGACACCGTCACGCCGAACGTCCGCGCTCTCCCCGTACAGATCGATCACTTTATAGGAGCAGAGGCGTCTCCCTCTCCGGTCGCGGTCCCGTGCGGCACACGGTGCGCCCGCTGCCCGTAACGCGCCGAACCCGGATCCCTTTGATCACTCACAGTGACGTCCCGGGGAGCCTGTCAGGACGCCGAAAAGCCCGTTCGAGCAGATAAGGCGGGTGCCGGACAGGCTGGATGCCCGCGGGAGGCTCAGTGGTCCGAGCGCACCGACCCGGACCCACGAGGGACGCGACGGGGCACAATCCCAACGGGGAAATATCACCATTTCCGCGGTTCACATCCGTCCACGCCAGGTGGCGCTCATGAGCACGCCAACTTCTGCTCATCACTGCTCACCCGGCACACCGGCGCCCCGGAAGCGAGACGGCGCCACGACGGAATCACCGAACTCTGCCCACAGGATGATCATTCGGTGTTCAGCTCGGTATGCGTGTGCTTGCGGACCCATACCATCCCGAGGTGCAACAGATGGAGAGCGCCGACAGCACCGATTTCCTGGCGGCCACGACCGTCGTCAGACGGACGGACACACCGGGGACGTACGACAGTCACCTCCCACCGGTGTGGAACACCGCCGAGGGCATCGACGGGGGGATACTGCTGGCCGTCGCCGCCCGCGCGACAGCGGCGGCGACCGCGGTACGGGCGGAACGCTTCTTCCCCAGCTCCGTCAGTGCCTCCTTCCTCACCGCCTCGCGTCCGGGCCCGGTCCGCGCGCGGACCGAGGTCATCCAACGCGGCAGCCGCTTCACCACCAGCCAGGTCTCGCTGACCCAGAGGACGGAGGACGACCGTGAGGTCGAGCGGCTGCGCGCTCTCGTCTCCCACGGAACTCTCGTCTCCCAGACGGCTGTCGACGCCCCGCTGCCACCGGCCATCACCCCGCCGTCGGCCTGCGTCGGCCGCGACGACGCCCCGGGCGGGAACGCGCGACGCCTCGATCATCTGGCCGGCGTGGACGTACGACTGGCACCCGAGTGCGTCGACTGGGCCTTCGGCGCCCCCTCGTACACCGGCCGCTTCGACGGCTGGTTCCGGCTGGCCAACGGCCGTGAGCCCGATCCCCTGGCGCTCTTGGCCGCTGTGCACGCGCTTCCTCCCATCTCCTTCGCCTTCGGCCGTGTCGGGTGGCTGCCCACCGTCCAGCTCACGGCCCACATCCGCGCCCATCCCGCTCCGGGTTGGTTGCAGGTACGCACGAGCGCCAAGGCGTTGAGGGAAGACCACGTCATCGAGGACGCCGAAGTCTGGGACTCGACCGGTGAGCTGGTCCTGCAGTCACGTCAGTTCGCGGCGTCCATATGAACGACGAGAACGGCACGTCGGACTGCCGGATCCTCTGGGAGGCGTCGGTCCGGACGGACGGCCACGGCGCGGAGGCCGCCCCCTGCCGGCGCGGGTCACGGTTCGAGTCCGGTGTCCGTCCTTGCTGGTCCGTGTACGGGCTGTGGCCCACGCTCTCGCACGGCAGGGCCGCGCACACGCCGTTCCGCGACACGGTGGCGAGCGTTGGCGGAAGTGAGCACCTGTGAGCAGCCCGAAACCGCGTTCTGGGCGATCACGACCCGCAAGATGGAACGACGGGGTCCGGCCACGGCCACCCGGCTGACGCCGGACCTCGCGGGCACTGCCACGCCGTTCGCCGTGGCACGTCTCTTGTCGGCCCGACGATCGCTCTGTCGAAGGTGTTCCATGCGCATCCTGTTCTCCGGTACTCCGGCCTACGGCCACCTGCTGCCGTTGCTTCCCCTGGAGAGGGCCGCCCGCCGGGCCGGCCACACCACCGCGTTCCTCACTCACGCGTCGCTGGAGTCGGTCGTGGCTCCAGCCCCCGTCGTTCCCGCGGGCGCCACGCTGGAGGCGACGTTGATGGCGTTCCAGCAGCGGACCGGCAAGGACGCCACCACCGACATGTCCCCGGCGACCGCCGGCGAGTTCTTCGGCGGTACCCGGGTCGACCTGGGTGCCGACGAGGCACTGGCGGCGGCCCGCGCGTTCGCCCCCGACCTGGTGGTCGCCGAGACGGCGGACTTCCTCGGTCCGCTGGTCGCCTCTGAACTGGGAGTGAAGTGGGTCTCCCACGGTGTGGGCATCGCGCTGGAGGCTCCTCTGGCCGAGGCGATGCGGTCCACGGCCGTGGCGCGCGGCGCGGCGCGGGGCATCACCCTGACCCAGCCTGTCGCGTCGGTCGACCCCTGGCCCGCCTGTCTCCAGCGTGACGACTGGAAGCCGTCGGCGGACCGGGTCACCATCCGGCCCGAGGCGCACGAGTCCGAGACGGCCTCGTCATGGCGGCAGCCGTCCTTCCCGGGCCGCGAACACCTGCCCCGGGTGCTGGTGACGCTGGGCACCATCATCGACGACTCCGATGCTCTCGTGAAGATCGTCGCCTCGCTCGCCGGCCAGGACGTGAACGTGGTGGTCGCCCTGCCGCCGTCGGCCGAGGGTGACACGCTGCCGGTGGCGGGCGACGGCGTCCACGTGACCGGCTTCGTACCGATGAGTCTCCTGCTCCAAGGGGTGGACGTGGTCGTCTCCTCCGGTGGCGCCGGCACCGTGTTGTCGGTTCTCGGTTCCGGTGTCCCGATGGTGATCTGGCCGCTCGGACTGGACAAGCCACTGAACGCGGAGCGGACCGCGGCGCTCGGGGCCGCCGAGGTCATCGGCGCGGCGGACGAAGCCGGTGCCGCGGTCACGCGGGTGCTGGAGCAGGCGTCGTACCGGACGGCCGCCCAGGACGCGGCGGCGCAGATCGCGGCCATGACTCCGGCCGAGGATGTGCTGACCCTGCTGACCGCGTGACCGGGCCACTGACGCGCCCGCGGAACACGCAGGACACCCGACTCCCCGGGATCGGCCGGTGAAAGGAAGCATCATGTACGCAGTGCGGCAGTACGTTTTCGGTCCCCCGGAGACGCTGGTGTACGAAGAGGTCGATCCGTCCGTCCCCGGGCCCGGTGAAGTCGTCCTCACCGTGACAGCCGCGGGCGTCCACCTCATGGACACCGTGCTCCGCGCGGGACGGGAGATGGGGATGGCGCTGCCCCGCCTCCCGATGACGCCGGGCAGAGAGGCGGCGGGGGTGGTGGACACCGTCGGTTCCGGGGTGGACACGGGGTGGATCGGCGCCCGGGTGGTGGCCTACCTCGGCAACGAACGCAGCGGCGGCTACGCGACACACGCCGTCGCGGCGGCCGACAGTCTGCACCGCGTCCCGGACGGGGTGGACGACGCCACCGCGGTCGCCATGGTCGGAACGGGGCGCACCGCAGTCGGTGTGCTGGAGCAGGCCGCGTTGTCCGCCGAGGACATCGTGGTCGTGACCGCCGCGGCCGGCGGGATGGGAATCCTGCTCGTCCAGGCGGCGCGGCGGGCGGGCGCCAGGGTGATCGGTCTGGCCGGCGGTGCGCACAAGACCGAGACGGTGCTGGGGCAGGGCGCCGACGGTGCCGTGGACTACACGCTGCCCGGCTGGGAACGACGCCTCGGTCAGGCGCTCCGCGGCGAGGCGTCCACGGTCGTCTTCGACGGGGTGGGCGGACGTCTCGGCCGGGGTGCCGCGGAGACGCTGGGCTCAGGGGGCAGGCACTTGTACTACGGCTGGGCGTCCGACGAGGGACACTTCACCACGTTCACCGATGCGGAGCTGGAGAGGTACGGCATCACGTCGCGGTTGGTCGTGGGGCCCTCTCTCTTCGCGCTGCCGGGTGGCATCCGCCGGCTGGAGACGACCGCACTCGACGGGGCGGCACAAGGCGTGTTCCGCCCCGTTGTCCAGTCGTTCTCCCTCGCGCACGCCGCCCAGGCGCACTCGGCCCTGGAGACACGGCAGACCATGGGCAAGGTGGTGCTGCGGCCCCAGGCCGACGACCGTCGGTGAACCACGCGCTCGGATCAAGGCGGAAGCAGTGGCAGTCCCGTCTGTTCGTGCTGCCACAGCTTCTCCTCGATGCGCGCGGTGGCATGCGTCAAGTGCCGGCGGTAGGTGCTGTAGGGCATCCCCAGCCGTCGCGCCGCCGCCTCCTGGGTCGACGCGCCCTCCAGGAAGGCCTGGGTGGCGACCTGGTGCGCCTTGTCGCCGCCACGCCCGGTGACGAGGCCGGCGACGGCGTTGGACAGCACTTCCCGCAGGGTCATGCCGTGGTCGGCGACGAGCCGGCTGTTGCGGAGCGGGTTCGCGTCCAGCGCCTGCGGTCGCCGTAGGTCCCGCAGGGCCGAACGGACCGCGTCGGCGAACTCCGGCCTGGACATCGCCCGCGACGACGAAACCGGAACCCGGGACCGGTCCGTGGCGGTGAGGTCCTCGTCGTCGACCGTGTCGGTCAGCAGTGTCCGCTGCTTCTCGGCCAGCCAGCTTCCGGGGGACATGTCGCGCCAGTCATGGGCGAAGAGCCGGTAGGGATGCCCGCCGACCATGACGGGCCGGTCCAGCGGCACCATGTCGCAGAACCTCATGTGGGCGTCCCAGAAACCGTCGTCCCGCAACACGATGAACGACCAGGCCAGATCGGTGTCGCGCAGGAGTTCACCCAGCATGCGCCAGAGCATCAGATCCATGACCGGCGACGGCCGTTGGTAGTGGCGCGGGTACACGTGGAAGCGGCCGAGCACGACGTGCTCCCCGGGTGTGAGGGGACCGTGCGCCGCCACGTGCTCCCAGGCCGCCTCGGCGACCGGATCGTGCTCGCGCCCCTGGGAGGGATCCGGACGCAGCCAGGCCGAGAAGGCGATGGCGGCCGACGTACCGCGAAGCCGCTGGACCCGGAAGTCCTGTGGCCGGTTCCTGAGCCAGTAGCGCACCGGACCGGCCGCGTCGGCGCCCTCGCCGCGCTCGACGAGCGCCAGGACATCGGCCTCGTCCGAAGGACCGTACGGATGGTCCTCCACCAGTCCCGGTGTGTACCACGCGTGGCTCTGCGCCATGTAGCCGGCGCCCCGGTAGAGGAACTGCAGGGAGCCCACGTCATGGAGCAGCCTGCCGCTCGACGCGGAGCCGATGCGCTTCAGCAGATGGCGGTGGAGTCGTCGGTAGAGCTGGTCGAACCGCTCGGGGTCGCGCCACTTCAGGTCGGCCGCGAGTGCCTCCCGGACGACGTCGTGCGGGAAGACGCCCTCGGCGCAACGGTCGATGAAGGGCTGCTCGCGCACCCACGCGAAGAGTTCCGGCGCATCGTCACCGACCACCGCGCGCAGCAGCGTCTCGGTGGTCACGTGTGCCTGCGCGCAGACCTCAAGAGCCAGCCGGTGCCGGGGGCCGGGCAGATCCCCCAGGATGTCGGACAGCAGTGGGGCAACGACCTCGGAGACGGGCTCCCATGGGCGGGAGGCGGGCATGTCATGCCCGGCGGACGCGTGGGCGGCCAGTACCAGGGCGAGGGGGTGGCCGCAGGCGAAGGCCAGCAGAGCGTCGCGGCGGGCCGGATCGACCCCGCGCCTCTCCAGGAAGGCCTGAGCCTCGTCCGCGCCGAGGCTGCCGAGGGCGATCACCTTGAGGAGGCCCGCCCACCCCGGGTCCGCCGACCACCTCATGTCCGGCGCGTGCCGGCTCGCCACGACGACCAGGATGTCGGCGGGCAGTCCCGGGAGGAACTCGTCACGCAACCAGGTCTCCAGGCTCTGGCAGTACTCGAAGGTGTCGATCAGCAGCAGCGCTCGCGGAGTCCGCACAGCCGTCTCGGCGGCTGTCTCGAACGACTGAGGAGCGGCCGGCACCGCCCGTCCGTCGACGTGCACGACCGTCCGGCCGGCCACGGCGGCCTCTTTGGCGTACTGCCGGATGAGCGCCGACTTGCCGATGCCTCCGGGGCCGTGCACCCACAGCAGGGAAGGTGCGTCATGGCCCCCCGCGAGGGCGTCACGGAACAGACGCAGTTCGGTTTCCCTGCCGACGAACACATGGTCCCTCGCCACACTGATCCGGTCGGCGATCTTGCCCCGTGGCGGCGCTTCCATCACGTGCCTTTCCTGTTCAGCGGACGTTGCCGCATGGGTCACTACGTCATGTCGGACAGCTTGTGCCCTCGGCACGGGCTCTGTCCCACGGCCGGTGGCCGGCGCCGTCCGTCGCTCAGACGCCGGCGCAGAGGCCGTCGAAGGTGAGGTCGAGGAGACGCTCGGCCTGCTGTCGCTGCTCGGGCCGGCCCGAGGCCAGGGCGATGCCGGTGAGGGCGGCGAACATGTCGCTCGCTCCGATGTCCCTGCGGAGGGCGCCGGCTTCGACGCCGGCGTCGAGCAGTGAGGTGAGCGCTGTCAGGATCAACTCGTGGCTCTGCGCGTACGGGTTGACGCCCGACGCGGCCAAGGAGCGCAGGGCGTCGGCCATGCCGAGCTTCGCGGTGGCGTAATCGATGAAGCGACCCATCCACGCGCGCAGGGCGTCGCGCGGCGGCAGAGCGGACAGGAGCTCGGGAGCGGCGTCGCAGAGCTTGGCGAGTTCGTTGCGGTAGGCGGCCTCGATGAGGACCTCCCTGGTGGGGAAGTTGCGGTAGAGGGTGCCTGAGCCGACACCGGCCTCTTTCGCGATGCGCTCCAGGTGCGCGTCGAGGCCCTCCTCCGCGAAGACCCGCACCGCCGCGGCCAGGATTCTGTCCCTGTTGCGCTGAGCGTCGGCCCGCAGCAGACGCCCTGCGTCCTTCGGCATGAGGGGACTCCCGTCGATGCTTGGCACGCACGCCGGAACTTGCCAAGCGGGGGCGCCTCCATTTAACTTACTCAAAGCGGGGGCGCCTCCACTTCACTAAACGGCGACGCCTCCACTTTCAGTCTAAGTCATCGGCGCCCTCGACGTGATCCCCCGCCCGCACAGCGAGGCGGGCACGCGCTCACGCCACTGACGCACCAGACGCCCTCCACGGAGGGCCCTGACGAGGCTCCCACCCCCTGTCCCACGGCGGCGCCGGCCGGCCCGGCGCCACACATCCCCGGAGTTAGCATGAGCATGTCATTGCAGGGCAAGGTCGCCGTCATCACCGGAGGTGCCTCCGGAGTGGGCTTCGGCATCGCCCAGGAGTTCGCCGCACACGGCGCCCGGGTCGTCATCACCGATCTGGGCCGGTCCGATCTCGACCGGGCCGTGGCGCGGATCGGCGACGCCTGTACCGGCGCAGTCGCCGATGTCACCGATCCCACCGCCATGGACCGCGTGTACCGCGAGGTCAAGGCGGAGCACGGCCGCCTGGACGCCGTCGTCGCGAACGCGGGAATCGGCGCACACGCTCCCCTGGGCCACATCACCGAGGACCAGTTCGACCGCACCTTCGGCGTCAACGTCAAGGGCGTGCTCTTCACCGTCCAGCCCGCCCTGCCGCTCATGCCGGACGGAGGGGCCATCGTCATCATCGGCTCCACCGCCTCCGTGCGACCGCCCGCGGGGATGAGTCTCTACGGCGGTTCCAAGGCCGCGGTCCGCTGTCTCGTACGTGCTTGGATCCAGGACATCAAAGGCTCGGGCATACGCATCAACGTCCTCAGCCCCGGAGCCGTCGACACCCCGAGCCTGCGACGGGCCGCGGAGCAGGCTCAGGGCGCCGACGCGGTGATCCCGCTCATCCGGGCCATGGGCGAAGGCAACCCCACCGGGCGCATCGCCGACCCGCGCGAGATAGGCAAGGCCGCCGTGTTCCTGGCCGACGACGCCGCCGGCTTCGTCACCGGTGTCGAGTTCTTCGTCGACGGAGGCGTGGCACAGGTGTGACCCGCCCGCGGCTCCAGCACGGTACGGGTCCGCCGTACCGACACCCCCCAGGACGGCGGCACGAGCCGTCGGCGCCCCTCACCCGAGCAGCCGCACGCCCCACCCGCCGCCTTGCACACTCCCACTCCTGCGACCCGAAAGTCGAACCGTCCATGCCTACCGCACGCCCCGACTCCGCCCCGTCGGCCGACGCCCCCGCCGACCGTCCAGAGCGGAAACGCACCGGTTCCACGGCCATCGGCATCACCGTCGTACTCGTCGTACAGCTGATGCTCGCCCTGGACACGACCATCGTCAACGTGGCTCTGCCACGTATCGGCTCAGGCCTGCACTTCAGCCCGGCCGGACTGTCCTGGGTACTCAACGCCTACACCCTCGCCTTCGGCGGTCTGCTCCTGCTGGGCGGGCGCCTCGGTGACACCTTCGGCCGGCTCCGTGTCTTCGAGACCGGACTCGCCCTCTTCACCGCCGCGTCGCTCGCCGGAGGCATCGCCGACACCCCCGGGCTGCTGATCGCCGCGCGGACCGCGCAGGGCGTCGGCGCCGCACTGGCAGCTCCAGGTGTCCTCGCCCTCCTCACCACGAACGCCCCCGACGAGAGCGCCCGACACCGCGCGCTGGCGCTCTTCTCCGCGGTCAGTATCGGCGGCAGCACGCTGGGCCTCGTCCTCGGCGGGCTCGTCACCGAGTACGGCACGTGGCGCTGGACGCTGTTCATCAACGTCCCCCTCGGCCTGACCGTCCTCGCCCTCGCCCGGCGCTTCGTCACGGAAACACCGCGCCGCCCCGGCCGTTTCGACACGGTGGGGGCCGTCGCGGCCACCGGCGCGGCGGTGGCTGTCGTCTGGACGCTGACCGGAGCACCGGACCAGGGCTGGACCTCGCCACGGACCGTGGCCGGGTTCGTCATCAGCGTCGTATGTGCCGTAGTGCTCGTGGCGACCGAGCGGCGCGTCTCCGTCCCCCTGCTGCCGCCGGTTCTGTTCCGTGCCCGGCGACGGCTCGGCGGACTCGCCGTCACCGCCCTGGTCTTCGGCTCCCAGATGTCGATCTTCTTCCTCGTGGTGCAGTACCTCCAGCGAGTCCTGCACTTCAGCCCGCTGCGTGCCGGTCTCGCCTTCGTGCCCATGACGCTCGGCATATTCGTGATGTCCCGGATCACGCCCCGACTTCTCGCCCGTTTCGGCCAGGCCCCGCTGTTGATCACTGGCACGCTCGGTCTCACCGTCAGTTACGTGTGGCTCGCAGGCGTCGGCACCACCGACTCCTACGCCGCCGCCCTCCTCGGCCCGCTGCTCCTCAACGGGGTGTTCGCCGGACTGACGTTCATGCCCGCGGCCTCTCTGGTCGTGGGTGATGTGGAGCCCGAGCACGCGGGGTCGGCCTCCGGACTGCTCCAGACCACCCAGCAACTCGGCGGTGCGATCGGACTCGCCGTGATCGTGTCGGTGTACGCCGCCGGAGCCGTGCCCGGCGCCTTCGTACCCGGTGTCCGGGCGGCCTTCCTCACCGCGGGCGCACTCACGGTCACCGCCTGCCTCACCACTGCCCTGCTCCTCACGACAGGCCGACGGCCGGCTTCCGCGAGCAGATGAGACACGGGTCGGCGCGGCCGTCTGCTCGACAGTCGGTGGCGGTGTGGTCGCAGTAGCCGCCGACACGCCTACGCGTCCGGGTGAGGACAGGGTGGCTGCGGCCTCGTGCGTCTGGGCGGGCACGGCGGACCTGTGAGGCAATCCGTCGACAGGAGCAAGGTCACGAAATGTCGAGGCCCCAGGTCACGCGGCACATGGCCTGGGGCCCCCGAGCCGCTCCGGGATTCGAACCCGATGCCCACTCATCAGGAGCGCGTCAAGCAACCCACTGCGGCACGACCCTGTCGAGGATCGGCGTACGGTCCCCGGGGTAGCGAGGAAGGCTGATCGTCAGCGACCTCAAGGCGCGTCCCAGAAACACGCGTCGATCCCTGAGCGTCGACTCCGCCCACGCGCCCGTGAGTGCCTCGCCGTCCGCGAAGAAGATCGAAATGCCTGCCTTCCGCGCGAGCTCACCGGCTTCGAGGTCAAGGGCCTCGATCACCGCTGCCTGCTCGGCCGCCAGCGTCTTGAACCGGTCTTCGGACAGTGTCCCTTCACCGCAGAAGTCGTGCTCCGGCTTGTCGCGGCCTGCCTTCGCCGCGTGGTGGTGTCAACCGCGTCAGGCGCGGCCCTCGAACTGGTCCAGGCTGCCCAGGCCTTTGCTTGAGTTCGCGGTAGTAGTGCACGAAGGCCGGCGTATCTTCGCCCACCGCACCAGGTCGGCGACCGGGATGGCAGCAGGCAGGGGCCATGAGGTCGGTCACGGCGAGGCGGATCATGGCTTCTGATCGTGCCGGGAGGGTCTCGTCGTCGCGGGCCAGGCGGCGGTGGAACGTCAGCCAGCCGTAGGTTCCGCTCGACCATCCAGCCTTTCGGAATCTCGGTGAAGGCCCTGGTTCCGGGGGTGCGCTGGACGAAGCCCCAACACCGAGTGCGACAGCTCGTGCCACAGATGGATCAGCGTGGCCACCAGCCGGTCGTCGGACATCAGCTGATGGCGAGCGTCGGCACCCGCGGCCCGCTGCCTGGCCCCGCCCCGCGCGCCCCGATCGACCATGATCGCCACAGCCGGATCGTGCCACCAGCCAGGCCGACGCCTCATCCGCTATCACGCACCAACTCTCGAAACGCGGTACGTCGCGCGCACGGGGCTTGCCCTCCGTGCAGGCCGCGGTCGCTCAGGGCCCCGTACGAGCGCCCCGCGCGGCACGTCTCCGTATTCCGCACCTGCCGCCGTGAACCGAACCGGTCGTCGCGTTCGAGGCCCAACAAGGACGCTCTTCGCGAAACGACAAGGAGAAGGGGCCCGTCGGCCGAGGAGGTGGTGGCGCGACATCGACCGTCTGGCGGCGCAGAGTTGGCGGTCAGCTCCTCCGCTGGCGCGAACCCGTGAGACCGCAGGCGTGGAAGGCGTTCATCGCCTCGGTCGCCTGATCGCAACACAGAAGTCGGTGCCCCGCGCGTACTCACCGCATGGGGCGCCTGTCTGTCACCGCACTTCACGCCGTACAGCCGACTCCAACTCCCGCACCCCGGTGACGCGCGGGTGCCGCTCTGCCAGCTCGGTGACGATGTTGCGGATGGCGGGCCGGTCCCGGACTTCTCCGGGGCTGGAGCGGTACGCGGACAGCAACGCCTGGGCCGCCTGCTCGGGACGTTGCCATGCCCACCAGGCCCGCGCCATGTCGGTGCCCAGCCTTGCCTTGCGCTCGGCAGTCGGGAACTGCTCGGGCCGCAGGTCCTTCCCGGCTTCCAGAGCAGCTCCCGCATCCCCGAGGGCCCAGTGCACGCCGACGGCGTACAGGTCGACAGCAGCCGGGGTGATGGGGAACAAGCGGCCGGCCGGTGCGCTCGACGGCAGTCGGCGGGCGGCGCGGCTGGCTTCCTCGGTCATCGCCAGCGCCTCCGCACGGTGCCCGCCGCGGGCAGCGGTGTAGGCGAGGGTGCACAGCATCTGCGCGTACGCCGATGCCGCCGCGTCGGTGCGCAGACGCGTCGCCTCGACTCCGGAGGCGGCTGCCGCCATGAGGCGCTGGGCTTCGGCGGTGCGGTCCTGGTGGCGCAGCACGATCGCCAGTTCGCGGGCGGCGGCTGCGGAGGCGAGGGGCGAGCCGGATACCTCGGCCCAGGTACGGGCACGATCCGCGGCGAGCCGGGCCTGCTCGTAGGAGCCGAACTTGCTGAGGACGGAGGCGGCCAGGCTGTAGACGGAGGACAGGCGGGCCTGATCCAGGTCCCGGCGTGAGGCCGCAGCGGCGTGCCCGTCGCCGATGAGGCCGGGCAGGGCGGCGAGCAGGCGGCCGTGCGCACCCTTGTCGTACAGCTCACGGGCGGTGGCCAGCCGGGTGTCCAGTGCCCCGGCACCGGTTGGGGCGGGCGTATCGGCCAGGGCCTCGTCCATGCTCATCAGCAGGGTGGCCGGTCCGGCGACCGCCGTGGCGGCGAGCAGCGTGCGGCGGCGCATCGGGTCCTCCTCGACGTGCGAACTGGCCGTCACTCTAGTGGCGGCTGGCACGTTCGGGGCGGGTGGCGCCAGTGAATGCACCAGGATGTGTCGCGGGACACCGACTTCCAGCGCGGCGCGGTGCACCAGGGTCAGGTCGACCACCCTGGCACGGCGCTCCAGCCGGGAAACGGTGGCCGGCGAGCAACCGAGCCGGTCACCGAGCGCCGCGAGCGTCCAGTTGCGGTGTTCGCGGCCGAGCCGGATGAGTGCGCCGGGACGCCGCTGCTCGGTGAACTCGCGAGCCTCGGCAGTGTTCCATGGGTCACCTGGCACAGGTCCCCCTCCCACGCCGCACGACCGGGGCTTCCACGGTACGGGGAGGTCCACAACGCCGTCGAGACTGCTTGCAAGGCATGCAAACCCCTTGCGCGGGTGGCTAGTTGACCACCTCCCTGCGTCTGAGGGCGGTGTTGTGGATGGCAGAGCCCCAAAGCTGCGGGGCACCGTCCATCGGAGGCATCATGGCAACGGCTGTCGTACTCCCCCCGGCCACCGACCCGACGACCGGCCCGGTCCGATCGGCGCGGGAGGTCGTGCCGGCCGGCCTGTGGGACAAGCAGGTCCGGCTCCTCGTGCGCGACTACCCGTACGACTCGGTCATGGCAGCCCGGGTCCTCGGACAGGGCTACGCCTACCTGCTGACCGCCATGCACCACCGCGGCCAGAAGCTGGGGCTGGCGCCCAGCAAACTCGTCGACATCGGCGTCCACACGATCATCCTGGACACCGTGGCGTACGCCGAGCTGTGCGACCGCTTCAACGCCGGCACCTTCCTCCACCACGTGCCCCACGTCGAGATGAAGGACGACGGCTCCGTGATGAAGACCGCGCACATCATCGCGGCCGACGGCTGGGAGGTCGACCTGCCGCTGTGGGCGGACGCCGCGACGTGCGGCCCCTGCCACCCCGGCAACGACTCGCACTGACGGGAGCGACGGGCCGGGCCCCACGCTGACCCGCAGCGGGGCCCGGCTCGCGTGCGGGTGAAGTTCCCCGAAGCCCGCCCGGCCACGGGCCGCACCCGCCAGGATGACGCGGGTGACGACCACCACCGACCTCTGGCACCACTTCGGCCGCACCCGCGCCGAACGCGACCGCGCCGTCCCCCACGCCTTCCACTGGATCTGGAGCCAGGACGGCGGTCCCGGCTCCGAGGTCCTGGGTGACCTCACCGGCAAAGTCGTGGGAGACCTCGGCGCCGGAGCGGCCCGGCACGCCGCCCACCTCGCCACCCATCACACCCCCGCCCGAGTCGACGCCGTAGACGCCTCACCCGCCCAGCACGCCATGGCCACCGACCTGTACGGCCACCTCTCCCCCCACCTGCGCATCATCCGATCCGACGTCGTGAAGCACCTGCGGACAGAGGCCGGCACCTACGACGTGCTGTACAGCGTCTTCGGCGCGGTCGACTTCACCGACCCCCACGAACTGCTCCCGGCCGCAGCCACCGCGCTGCGACCGGGCGGCCTGCTGGCCTTCTCCACCCTCGCTCGCTACCTGGGCGGCACGTCGGCGGAGGCCGACGTCGTTCCCGCCGAGATCCCGGCGAAGGCCCCGGACGGGGAGACGGCCACGATGCGCCGCTGGGTCCTGCAGGAGAACGTCTGGATGAAGGCCCTGGACGAGTCCGGATTCACCCGAATCAGCGTCGAACGGTTGCTGTCGACGATCGACACGCCGCGCAGCGCGGACACACTGCTCGTGAGGGCCGTCCGGCAAGCTTGAAGCCCTTGCCGCAGGACGCCGTCACCTTGTGCTGCAGGCAGAATCACAGGCAACGACGCCGCGACACCCGCTCCTGTGATGTGCAGGTGCAGGTGCAGGTGAGCCTGCGGGGCCGAGCAACGGCGCGAAACCTCGTCGGCCTGTTCCCGCTCAGACGTGTCGTCCGCCCCTCCGCTCCAGGGACTTTCAGCGCTGTCCGAGGGACTTTCCGCCGCCTAACGCGGCAAGCCCCTGAAAGATCGGAAAGGGCCTCCGACGCAGGTCAGAGGCCCTTTCTAAGGCAAATCCGCAGGTAGCGGCAGACGAGTCGGGCTGTACGCCGGGTACTGTTCCACCGAGCAACGTTAGGGGGTCAGGTCAGCTGCGGCTGACCCAACCTTGGGCTGGCGCCGGCAGGCCCAAAGCCGAGATCCACTGCTTCACGCCACCCATTCAGGAACGAGCCTGTCCATGATCGACGTAGGATCTCCTTGACGAACAGCCGGGATGATCGTCAGAGATTTCAGCACGCGTCACACCTCCCGTTGCTCACTCAGCCGACAGCGGCAGCCGACGGCCGCTGCAAGAAGCAGTCCCCACTTCAAGAGGGGCACACGCTCGGACGCCACCGAATTCCCCGCCCCCGCCCCCGCGCCCTCGTACACGGTCCGGCCGGCCAAGACAGCGCCCGGACGCCGACGACAGCCTTTCTTGACAGCCAGGCGTGAACAGAAGGATGTCCGGCGACGAGATCCCTGCACTTTCGACGGGCCGGCCACCCGTCGTTCAGTTCGCTTCCGTGTGGGTGCGGCGTCCTCCTTGTCCGAGTGCGCTGTGATCAGCACTCCGCCGAGATCCACAGTCACCGTCCCGCCCGCGTCAGGCGCGTCCCGTCCGGTCGGCCGCCACATGCCAGCGGCTTCAGCCCGCGCGGCCCGGATCGCGGTCAGGACGGCCGGCCCCGGCGAAGGTGTCGATGAGGCGGGAGACCGTCGGGTCCGAGGCAACCGGCCCGAACACGGCCGGACCGGGGCCCGCGACATGCCCACATCCGCGAGGCAGTCCCCGCCCGGCCGCCGCCCTCGATGCGGACACACGGGTACGACCCGATACGCTTCTCCACCCGGAGAGTGCTTCTTTCCGCGCAGCCAAAAGGACCCACGACAAGTCCCATCGTTGCAGGTCAGGAGCAGTCTCCGTCTATTTGATCAAACATCAGCACCCCACCGCGCGATAGCGCGAGGCTAACGACCTTCCCGTCCGTGGTAACACCGACGAAGTCGGCGCCGGGGCCCATGCCACCGGTGTCATCGCCGCCGGGGCCTCCGCTCGGGGCCGCGCCGGAGGTGGTGCTCGCCGGGCCGGCGGAGCGGGACGAACAGCCGGTCACGCCGGTCATGGTCGCCATTGCGGCAGTACCGCCGAACGGGCCTTATTTCTACGCGAGTTGGTGCTGTGAGCCACTCATGAAGCTCATCAGGCGGGGACACGTACGGTAGAAGATCCGTATCTCGGGATAGCAGATCATCAGGCACAAGACCATCCCGAAAAATCAGTGAAGGGTGTCCGCGCCTTTGTCGAATGCCTCCCTGTGTCGTTCGACTTCGGGGAGGTGGTCGGCGGTCCAGGAGCGCAGGATCGAGAAGGGCTCCTCAAGCGTGCGGCCCAGCGGTGTGATCCGGTACTCCACAGCAACGGGGCGTTGCATCAGTACCCGGCGCTCGACGAGGCCGTTGCGTTCCAACCGTCGCAGTGCCTGCGTCAGCGATTTTTGAGTGACCCCATCGAGCTCTCTCTTGAGCTCGTTGAAGCGTCGCGGCTGCCGGCACAACGCGGCCAGCAGCAGATGGCCCCACTTGTCCAGCAGCTGATCCAGGAGCTCGCGCTGCGGGCCGACGATGGTCTCGTGACCGGCCCGATCTTCGCGGATACCAGGTTTCTTTGAAGTACCTGCCATGCACCAGGTATACCATAGATACCGGCAACCCAAAGGAATTTCATGACCGAACAGCCCCTGCCCAGCCTCAATCTCAAGCGCCAGGACGGAGTGCTATGGGTCTCGATTGATGTTCCGCCCGTCAACCTGATGACGGCGCAGCTCATGCTCGACCTGGACGCCGTCGCCGCATCGGCCGAGAATGATCCCGATCTGCACGTCATCGTGGTCCAGAGCGCTAATCCGGAGTTCTTCCTGGCGCACGGCGACCTGTCATTCGTGGAGGACCCCGCGACCTACGCCGCCCTCCCGGTCGCGGAGGAGACGCTTGTCGGGACGGGCCCGATGATGCGGCTTCATGAACGCTGGCGGCGTCTGCCTCAGACCACCATCGCCAAGGTCGCGGGACTCGCCCGTGGCGGTGGAGCCGAGCTGGTCTCCAGCCTGGATCTGCGATTCGCGGCACTCGAGACTGCGGCGTTCGGCCAGTTCGAGGCACTGATCGGCATCGTCCCTGGAGCAGGTGCAACTGCCCACCTGCCCCGCCTCGTGGGTCGCGCTCGCGCTCTCGAGATCGTGCTGACAGGCGGGCTCGTCGACGCGGCGACTGCCGAGCGGTGGGGTTGGGTGAACCGAGCTCTGCCCGCCGCAGAACTGGATGAATATGTTGAGTGGGTCGCACTGGCCATCGCGTCTCTGCCCGACGGTGTCCGTGCCGCGGCTGTCGAAGCAATCGACGCGGCCGACGGCACGCTTGAGGACGCACTGCACGCGGAAAACCGCCTGCTCGGCGAAACGTTCACTTCCGCGTCTGGAGAGCTTGCCCGGGCAGCGCTCGCGGCCGGGGTTCACACGCGCGAGGTGGAGCTGAACCTCGAAAAGGTGCTGTGCGCGAACCTCGTCCGACATTCGTAACGAATCGCCCTGCGCGGGTGGAGTGCAGAAGTTGTCCGTACGGTCCGTTTGGTAATTCGGGTCGAACGACCGTACGGGCCGCCTCCAACTCTGTGAAGCTGATTGTTTCGGGATGAGCTCTGAGGCCGTCGATTCCGATACCTCAGGTATTCGTTCGCGGCACCGGTACGGATTGCCTGTCCAGATATGCACGTTCGCGTTCGCTCACTGCCGCTCCTCGTCAGCCACCTGTTTCCTCATCAGGCATAGCGAAGGACAGGTACCGTGCACATGGCCTGTCGGGCAGCCTGCCGGGCTCTCCTGCCTGTCACTGGCCCTACAGCCGTAGGTAGGCTCTGATCCACTCGGGTTCTTCGAAGGGCCCGGGTGAGCGGGTGAGTACGGGGGACGCAGCTCAGTCTGTCCGGTTCGCGCCGCTCGCACGCGTGATGTCTGCCCGGACGGTTTTGGCGGGCGATTCTCCGTCCAGTACCTCCCAGTGGCCCGCCGGCGCCTCCCCGACGACGGGCCCACCGGAGAGCCGCACGACCACCGAGGGTCCGTTCCTTGGTGACGGGCCGGTGACGCCGCTGCCACCTTCACAGGCCCGGCAGCCTGACAGGCGGGCGCCCGGACGGAGTCCTGCCAGGGGCTGCCTTCACCCCCCTTCCGGGCTTCCCCCCTGCGGGCTCCGTGGGCGCACGACGTCGACGATGAGGTCGAGCAGGCGGTCGGTCCGTTCCTGGGAGGCGCCCTCGATGATGGCGGGGAACACGCCGATGAGCAGGGTGGCGACGTCGTCGGGGTCGACGTCCGCCCGGAGGGTGTCGGCGGCGGCGCCTCGTTCGAGGATCGTGGCGATGGTGGTGGTGACGCGTTCGCGCGAGGGGGCGGCGATACGCCCGGAGGCGAAGGCCGTGAGCAGTGTGTCCATCATGCCACGTTTGGTGGCGATGAAGGCGGCGTAGCGGCCGATCCAGGCACGCAGGGCGATGTCGGCGGGGTGCCGGTCGAGCAGGGCGGGGGCGCTGGCGGTGACGGCGTCGAGTTCGCTGGCGTAGACGGCCTCGACGAGGTCTTCGCGGGTGGGGAAGTGCCGGTAGAGGGTGCCGATGCCGACGCCGGCCTGGCGGGCGATGCCCTCCAGAGAGACCGGGCCTTCCGCTTGGGCGAAGGCGGCCTTGGCGACGGCGATGAGCTTGTCGCGGTTGCGCCGCGCGTCGCGGCGGACCGGCCGGCCGTCGGGGTCGGCAGGGCCCGGGGTGTGGGGGCGTGGTGGCGAAGACAAAACGGAGGACCCTCCGGTAGTGCTACGGTTGAAAGTAACGGAGGCTCCTCCGTATGCGCCCAGCCTCTCATGAGAGCAGGAAGCCATGCCCGCTGAAACCACCCGCACCATCGTCTCCGCCCCGCGCCCCGGCGGCACCGGCCGGCTGGCCGGACGCACGGTCTCCCGCATCGGCTACGGCGCCATGCAGCTGGAACGCCTGCACAAGGACCGCCCCGCGGCCATCGCCCTGCTGCGCCGCGCGTTCGACCTCGGCGTCGACCACGTGGACACCGCCCACTTCTACGGCGACGGCTTCGTCAACGGTCTCGTCCGCGAGGCGCTGCGCCCCCAGGACGACGTGCTGGTCGTCACCAAGGTCGGCGCCACCCCCGACCCCGGCGGCCCCTTCCCGTTCCGTATCGCGCAGCGCCCCGAGGAACTGCGGGCCGCCGTCGAAGCGGAACTCGCCACGCTCGGCATGGAGCAGGTCCCGGTGGTCAACCTCCGCCGCACGGACGCCGGGATGACCATCCCCTTCCCCGACGACCAGAAGGTCGACCTCGACGACCAGCTCGCGGAACTGACCGCCCTGCGCGACGCCGGCAAGATCGGCGCCATCGGCCTGAGCAGCGTCTCCGTGGACGTGACGCGCCGCGCCCTGCCCGCGGGCATCGTGTGCGTGCAGAACACCTACAGCCTCGTGGCCCGCGACGACGAGGAACTGCTCCGGCTCTGCACCGAGGAACAGCTCGCCTGGGTGCCCTACTTCCCCCTGGGCGGCGCGATCCCCGGCATGGCCAAGGTGACCGACGAGCCCACCGTGATCGCCGCCGCCGAGCGCCTGGGATGCACCCCGGCCCAGGTCGGCCTGGCCTGGCTGCTGCACCGCGACCCCCAGATTCTCCTCATCCCCGGCACCGCCACCATCAGCCACCTCGAAGCCAACCTGGAAGCCGGCGCGATCACCCTCGACGAGGAGGCCCTCACCGCGCTCGACGCGATTGCCGCCCGGCCGGCCACCCCTCCGCGCCACTGACCGGTCCCCGTCCGCTCGCGCCCCCATCAGACGTGGCGCGAGCTTGACGGCTACCGCGCCGGAACGGGCGGTCCTGGCACAGCGGGTGACGCTGCCCCGCCACCGCTTCGACCGGTCGAAGCACCGCTCCACGACGTCGCGGCCCTTGACGAGGCCGCGCGTTCACCGCGCGTACACGCCTTCGCGCGGGCCATCGCAGTCCGAGCACATCAGAACGAAAGGGGCCATCGACATGGCCGATACGAACGAGACGGACCTGCCGGACAACTGGGGCCGCTGGGGAGCGGACGACGAACTCGGCACCCTCAACCTGATCACCGACGAGGTGCGCGCCAGGGCCGCCGCGGAGGCGCGGACCGGCCAGTGGGTGTCACTGGCACAGCCGATCGAGCCGAACGCGATGTTCTTCAGCCCGTTCATGCGCGAGACGGCCAACGCGTCGCCGGTGCAACAGATGGTGTCCCACACCGGCGGACCAGTGGCAGCCGATCTGTCGGTGATCTACAACCACCACTGGAGCTCGACGCACCTCGACGCGCTCGCGCACTGGTCGACCGACGGCCAGGTCTATCCGGGCCGCCCGAGGGAGCAGGTCGTCACCCCCTTCGGCATCACGCACGCGTCGACGACTGCTTTCGCCGCCGGGATAGTGACACGTGGGGTCCTGCTCGACCTGGCGGCCGAGGGCCCCCTCCCCCCTGCCTACGCGGTGACGTCGCACGACTTCGAACAGGCCGAGAAGCGGCAGGGAGTCGTGGTGGGCTCCGGTGACGCGCTGGTGGTCCGACTCGGCTGGACGGGAGGCGGGCCCCAGGACATACCGAGCCCGGGAATCAGCACGGACGCGGTTCGGTGGATGCACCGCCGAGGGGTCGCCATCGTCGCCCCGGACAGGGGCGACGCGCATCCTCCCCTGAACCCGGACGAACCCTCCCCTCTGCACGAGGTGGCGCTCGGCCGGATGGCGATGCCTCTGATCGACGTGCCCCGGCTCGATGACCTCGCGCAGATGTGCAAGCGGCTGAATCGCTACAGCTTCCTGCTCACCGTCGCCCCGCCCCGCATCCACGGCCTGACCGGCGTACCGGTCAACCCCATCGCGATGTTCTGACGGAGCGTCGACACCCTTCCCGCGCCTGAGGCGGGGGAGCAGGGGCGCTGCCTCATGCCGACGCCGCCGCGGCATGAGGCAGCACGAACCTCGTGACGGCAGCCGGCGGTACCGGCGACGCGCCAGGGGCTTTCCACCGGCCGCCCGGCGCGTCCCTCCCCGCCCGCCCGGCACATCCGTCCTCGCTCAGGTCACCGAGCAGGCCCGCCCGTTGAGCGTGAAGTGCTCCGGCACCGTGTTGCTCCCCTCCCACGTGGCCAGGAAGCCGAAGGACAGCGTGCCGCCGGCGGGGACCGTGGCGTTGTAGGGGGCCGCGGTGGCGGTGACCCGGGGGCCGGTGGGGGTGTGGGTGGCGTCCCACATCTGGGTGATCCGCTGGCCGTCGGGGAAGGTCCAGGAGACGCGCCAGGTGTCGAGGGCTCGGGCGGTGGTGACGGTGACGGTGGCCTGGAAGCCGGCCGGCCACTGGTTGACGAGGTCGTAGTGGACCTGGCAGGGCGACGGGGTGCCCGTGGCGTCGTCGAGGGCGGGCGTGGCGGTCGGTGTGGCGGGGGCGGCCGTGGCGGTGCCCTGCGGTGCCGGGTTCCGTCGGAGGGTGGCGGTGGCGGTGGCCGTGGCCGAGGGGGTGGCCGTCGGCGATTCGGAGCCGGCGGGGGCGGGGCGCGGGGGCGGGGCGGAGGAGCCGGCCGGCGGGTCCGGCACCGGCTGCCGGCCGGCCGTGGCGGACGGGGCGGCGGTAGCGGCGCCCGGGACGCCGGGGGCGGCGCTGGAGGCGGGGCCGCCGAAGGGGCGCAGGGACGCGGTGAGGGCCAGCAGGGAGATCAGCGCGGCGGTGGCGAGGAGGCCGCCGCGCACCGCGCGGGCCCGGCGGGCGCCCCGGCCGCCCGGGGTGACGCCGTCGTCGTCGGCCGGTGCCGGGCGGACGGCGGCGAGGCGTACCTCGGCGGCCCGGCGGCGGCGTTCCAGGTAGGCCAGGCCGCCCCAGCCGATGACGCCGTCGGCCAGGGCCGCGGACAGGGAGCCCGGGTCGGTGCGCAGACAGCCCGCCGCCTCGGCGCAGCCGGCGCAGCCGGCCCGGTGGCGGGAGAGTTCCTCCGAAGTACCGGGATCCGCCGTGTCCAGCAGGCGGGCGGCGTGGTCGCGGCAGGTCCCGTCGGCCGGGCCGTCGAGGTGGTCGCGGCGGCAGCGGTCCCGGAAGATGTCGCGTGCCTGGGCGAGTTCGCCGGTCGTGGCGGCCGGGTCGAGGCCGAGCCGGCGGGCCACCACGGGCAGCGGCAGGGCCTCCACCTCGGCCAGCCAGAGCAGTTCGGCGTCCGGGAGCTGCATGTCCCGCAGGGCGCGCAGGGCGAGCGGGCGGCCGGCGGGAGGTCCGGTGTGGCGGGCGGCCCGGTCGGAGTGGAGCCAGCGACGGAGGTCGGGGGTGAGGTCGTCGCCCTGTCCGGTGGCTTCCCAGGACGCCGCGGTGGTGCGTACGGCGGTCAGGAGGAGGGGAATGGGAGGCAGCAGCCGGACCGGGCGGCGGCCGGGTCCGGAGGCGGTACGGGCGGCTGTCGAGCCGCGTGCCTCGCGCAGGCCCCGGGTGAACGCCTCCGTGGCCAGCCGGGCCGCCGCGGCGGAACCGGCGGTGCACAGGTCGGCGTAGGACAGGACGGCGTCCCAGCACTCGGCGAACCGCGCGGCCTCGGCGGTGTCGGAGGCGGCGCCGGCGGCGTCCTGGGGCATCGGCAGGTCGTCGGACATGGATCTCCCGCGTCACACGGGCGAGACCAACTCCGGCACGCCGACGGTGGAGTTGGTGGTACCTCGCGGCAAGGGGCGAGCTTGTCACGGGCCCGGCGCGCCTGACAAGCGTCGTGACCCGGCACGGCGACGGCCCGGCCGCCGGGCGTGCGCCCGCGCGAACCGGGCCGGACCGTCCGCGCCCCTCACCCCGGCCGGGTCACACCTCGACGGGCGTGTCCGCCGGGAGGCTGTCCATGAAGGAGCTGACGGAGAAGACCGCGTTGCCGGCGCCGGGCGGGCCGTAGCCGGGGGGCGAGGAGAGGCCGAAGTCCTCCATGGTCTGGCGGTAAGCCTGGAGCAGGCGGATGTGGTATTCGAGCGGGGCGCCCTGGGGGTTGGCCTTGCCGAGCGGGGTCGTCGGCTCGGGGCACCAGGTGGTGAACCGGGGCGTGATGCCGTGCGACATGAAGAAGCGCAGGCCCTCGGTGGTCGAGGCGATGGCCTCGTCGACGGTCTTGAAGCCGAAGGGCTCGGCCATCTCGACGCCCGCGACGAAGTTCGGGATCACGTTGCGCGGGCCGAAGACCTCGGTGGAGTCCAGGATGCGCTTGTGCCACTCGTCGCGGCCGACGTAGCGCTCCTTGCCGGGGCAGAACAGCTTGAACAGGTACTCGTCCCACACCTCGAAGTTGGGGTGGTAGATCTGCACGCCGTAGTCCTTGAAGCGCTGGACGTCCGGCTTGGGCAGCGCCTGGGCGACGACCTTGCCGATCCAGCGGCCGGGGAAGCGCTCCTCGATGGCCTTGGCGTAGTGGCCGTAGAAGTCGGCCTCGTCGCGGCCCGAGACCTTCGACGTGATGGCGCCGCCGGTGAGGGTGTAGGCGGTGGACGCCTTCGCCGTGTCGTAGCGGTCGATGATCTCCAGGGCTTCGAGGACCTCCTCGACGTCCTTCACGCCCGTGTACGGCCGCCCGGCCGCCTTGTGCTGACGCCAGTTGTGATTGATGTCGCAGTACTGGCACTCCTCCTTGGCGCCGAAGTACTGGCAGACCCGGAAGACGGTCAGGTAGATCAGGTAGCCCCACTGGATGGTGGGGGCGACCTCCATGACCGACTTCCCGTTGGAGAGGGTGTGCCGGTAGTACTCCGGCATCGGGGGGACGCCGACGTCCGAGATCCGCTTGCCGTCGAGGTAGAGGCCGAGGACGTTGTGCTCGTCGGCGGCGACCCGGTACGGGGAGGACGGGTTCACCCGGACCGAGACGACGGTGCGGCGCAGGTCGTAGGGGCCGCCGGTGAGGATGATCTCCTCGGGCGGGCGGCGCAGCGCGGCCTCGCCCAGCTCGGGCAGGGTGCCGTGGTCGAAGGAGAAGATGAAGTAGGACTTCGGCTTCACCTCGCCGGCTGCCTCGTTGGCGGTGTCGGACAGTGCGCTGGGGTCGAAGGCCACCCCGCCGCGGAGCAGGTCCTCCTTGAAGACCGCCTCCCGCGGTACGTGCGGGAAGCGCTCCATCAGATCCTCGACCAGCGCGGTGCGGCTGCCCATCCTGTGTCTCCTCCCGGCTCGCGTTCGACTTCTCACGGTATGCCCCTGCCCGCGCGCCTTCCCCGCCGGGTCCCCCCTCGGCGTGCCAGGTAGGTTTCCGCCGGAGGACTCCTGGTCCTCATGGATCTTCTGGGAGGGGCTGCGGGATGACCGACACCACCGTGACCAACTGGGCCGGCAACATCACCTACACGGCCAAGGAACTGCACCGGCCGCACTCGCCGGGTGCGCTGCGGGCGCTGGTGGCCGGCAGCGCCCGGGTGCGGGTGCTGGGCAGCGGGCACTCGTTCAACGAGATCGCCGAGCCGGGCCCCGAGGGGGTGCTGCTGTCGCTGGCGGACCTGCCGGCCGAGATCGACGTGGACCGGGCCGCCCGTACGGTACGGGTCGGCGGCGGCGTCCGGTACGCGGAGCTGGCCCGGGTGGTGCACGCTCACGGTCTCGCCCTGGCCAACATGGCCTCGCTCCCCCACATCTCCGTCGCCGGTTCGGTGGCGACCGGCACCCACGGCTCGGGTGTGACCAACGGCTCGCTGGCGTCGGTGGTGCGCGAGGTGGAGCTGGTGACGGCCGACGGTACGGCGGTGACGCTCACGCGGGACGACGAGCGGTTCGGCGGCGCGGTCACCTCGCTGGGCGCGCTGGGCGTGGTGACGGCGCTCACGCTGGACCTGGAGGAGGCGTACGAGGTCGAGCAGCACGTCTTCGGCGAGCTGCCCCTCACCGCGCCGCTGGACGAGGTGCTGTCCGCCGCGTACAGCGTGAGCCTGTTCACCGACTGGCGGGCGCCGGGCTTCCGGCAGGTGTGGCTGAAGCGGCGGACGGACCGGCCGCTGCCGGACTTCCCCCACGCGGCCCCGGCCACCGAGAAGACCCACCCCGTGCCGGGCATGCCCGCGGAGAACTGCACCGAGCAGTTCGGCGTGCCGGGCCCCTGGCACGAGCGGCTGCCGCACTTCCGCGCCGAGTTCACGCCCAGCAGCGGTGCCGAGCTGCAGTCGGAGTACCTGATGCCGCGTGAGCACGCTCTCGACGCGCTGCGCGCGCTGGACGCGATACGGGACGTGCTGGCGCCGGTGACGCAGACCTGCGAGTGGCGGACGGTCGCCGCGGACGCGCAGTGGCTGAGCCCGGCGTACGGGCGGGACACGGTGGCGGTGCACTTCACCTGGGTCGAGGACACGGCGGCGGTACTGCCGGTGGTGCGGCGGGTGGAGGAGGCGCTGGACGGGTTCGCGGCCCGGCCGCACTGGGGGAAGGTGTTCACCACGGCGCCGGCCCGGCTGCGCGAGCTGTATCCGCGGCTCGGTGACTTCGGTGCCCTCGTACGGGAGCTGGACCCGGCGGGCAAGTTCACCAACGCGTTCGTCAGCGAGGTGCTGACCGGCCGACCGGCGTGAACAGCGCGACGACCGCGATCAGTACGCAGCAGGCGCCGGCCGCCGCGGCCACCGGTGTGGTGCCGTGCCGCTCGGCCGCCCAGGTCAGCACGGCCGCGCCGAGGGGCGCCGCCGCGTAGTGCAGGGTCCAGAAGGCGGCGGTGACCCGGCCGAGCAGGTGCTCGGGGGTCACCTCCTGCCGCAGGGACATCGAGCAGGTGCCCGCCATGCCGACGCAGGCCAGGAAGGCCGCGCTCAGGACGGCGACGGCGGGCACCTCGCGCACCCAGCCGAGGCCGGCGAAGGCGAGCCCGCACACGGCGACCGCGCCGGTCCAGGTCCGGCCGAAGCCGAGCCGCCGGCGGACCCGGGCGACGAGCAGGGCGCCGGTGATGGTGCCGAGGGCGCCGGCCGCCATGACGATGCCGACGGTGTGGTCGTCGTGGCCGAGGTCGTGCTTGAGGTGGTAGATGACCAGGTCGTTCAGGCCGAGGGTGAGGAAGCTGAACCCGGCGAGCAGGGCGGTGAGGGCGCGCAGCACCGGGTGCCTGCAGAGGAAGCCCGCCCCGGTCCGCAGGTCCCGCCACAGTCCGGGCCGTTCGTCCGGCGCCTCCTGCGCGGCGCGGGCCCCCAGCCGTACGAAGACCAGACAGGCGGCGGACACGGCGAAGCTGGCCGCGTTCACGCCGACCGCCGCGGCGGCTCCCGACCAGGCGGCCACCACCCCGGCGCACACCGGGCCGAGCACGCCGGCCGCGGCGGCGGTCGCGTTGAGCCGGCCGTTGGCCTCGGTGAGCCGCCCGGTGCCGACCAGGCCGCGTACGACGGTGACGTAGCCGACGGCGAAGAACATGCCGACGGCCTCGCACAGCGGCAGGACGACGTACAGCAGCCACAGTTCGGGCCCGAACAGCCAGACCACGGGGATCACCCCGTACAGGGCCGTGCGGACGAGGTCGCAGCCGATGAGCAGCTTGCGGCGGTCGACGCGGTCGACGACGGCCCCGGCGAACACCGCCGCCAGCACCGAGGCGGCGCCCCCGACGGCGGTCAGCAGTCCCATGCGGGCGATGGAGCCGGTGGCCTCCAGGACCAGCAGGGGCAGGGCGATCAGGGCGAAGGAGTCGCCGAGGACGGAGAGGGTCTGCGCGGCCCAGAAGACGCCGAAGTCCCGTTGCCGCCACAGGGGGCGCGGGGCGGCGGCGTCCGTTTCCCGCCCGGTCTTCGGGCGGTGGTGTGCCTCGTACGTCATCCGGTCCCTTCCCCGTCGGGTGACCCGTCGCGGTGTGCCGGGTCACCGTAGGACGGGCGGGGAAGGGGCCGGTAACGAATTACGGGGGTGCCGTCAGTGGTCCGCGCAGCACGGCGTCGGGTCCGGGTCCTCGAAGGGGACCAGGGTGCCGCCGGCGGCGGGCATCGCGGCGAGGGTGAGTTCGCCGTTCTCCCAGTGGGGGCGGACGAACTCGCGGGTGACCAGCCGGGTTTCCGGGTCGGGCTCGCCGGGTGCGCCGAGGACGCGGACCCGCTCGATCGCGGAACGGTCCAGCACCTCCGCGACCGTGAGGGTGCCGGTCAGGGCGGCGGCGCCCGGGTAGAGCACCGCCCGCCCCTGGTCGTCCCAGGCGCCGTCCGTCACCGTGTGCCCCTGGGCGGTGAGCCGCTGGCGGGCCGCGTCGACCGCCGCCCGGTCCTCGGCGGCCAGGGACAGCGCCACGCGCCGCCGGCCGCCCTCCCGCACCAGGTGGGTGCAGCCGAACACGCCGTCCTCCTCGGTGAATCCGACGGCCAGCTCCCTCAGCAGGTGGTCGGCGTCGCGCAGCGAGGTGGCGTCCGTGTCGACGGCGATGACGTACGGCGGCGGGGTCACGACGGCAGGACCCAGACCGGGTTGGAGTAGAACCACAGGTCCTTCCACGGGTCGGCGTCGCCGATGACGTCGATGGCCGGGCCGTGCGGGTCGACGGCCGCGCCCATCGCGCCGACGGCGGAGCGGTTGCCGTCGGTGCCGCGCAGACGGAGGTAGACGGGGCGGTCGACGCGGCCGAGGTCGTAGGTGAGGGTGACCGTGCCGGCGTTCTTGTTCACCTCGTAGGCCTTGACGACCTTGGCGGACGGGGCGGTGAAGGTGTCCTTGTCCTGGACCTCGCCGGTCACATCGCCCTGGATGACGTCGACGCGGGCCAGGGTGGGCTGGAAGCCGGCCCAGTTGGGGCCGCCGGCCAGGGCCACGTCCACGCTGAGGGTGACGCGGGTGCCCTTCTTGACCTGGAGGGCGCCGCCGAGGGTGGCCCAGCGGCTGCCGCCCGAGACGCGGACGTCGAGGCCGGAGAGGAGCTGGCCGTGGTCGACCCAGACGCGGCCGGCGCGGATGCCCGCCATGACGGCGGCGTAGGAGAAGTTCTCGGCGCCGACGTGGGTGCGGCTGTAGTAGCCGGGCCAGTAGTCGTTCTCGGTGATGTCGATCGAGCCGCCGTAGACCGGGTCGTCGTAGCGGCCGTTGGCGTCGAAGTCGCCGCCGCCGCGGGCCGCGGTGTCGCCGTAGACCTGGTGGGAGTCGGAGTTGGCGGTGATCCACCAGGGCTTGCCCTCGGCGAGGAGGCTGTCCCACAGGCCGCCGACGGTGGCGGTCATCCAGTCGAAGCCGCCCCAGGTGCGGTAGGACTCCAGGGGGTAGTCGGCGAAGGAGTTGGAGCCGGGGCTGTTGTTGTAGATGCCGCGGGCACCGCCCGGTCCGAGCGGCGTGGGCAGGCCGCCGGCCTGGTGGCCGGGGGCGCCCTCCATGCCGACGGCGATGCGGTGGCTCGCGGAGGTGGCGTCGCGCCAGGCGCGGATCTCGTGCGGGGAGTCGATGCCCTTGCGCGCCGGGTGGTTGGCGAGCATCAGGGCGTCCTTGACCTTGCGCCGCTCGACCTGGTCGGCGAGGAAGGCGAGGCCCGAGATGGCGAGGGCCTCGTTGGCGGGCGAGGAGCCGGTGGCGGCCTTGACGGCGCCGTCGTAGCCGGTCTCGAACTGCTTGAGGACCGAGACCTCGTTCTTGCCCGGGTGGACGAAGACGGTGCCGTGCTCGGCGGCCGGGATGTTCCACTCCAGGCCCTGGAAGACGAGGGTGTCCTTGTGGGCGCTGCGGGCGTCCTGGATGTCCGGGTTGACCTTCTCCACACCGATCTTGGCGTGGGTGGCGCTGCCGTGGTCGGTGATGACCAGCCAGTCCATGCCGTGCCGGGCGCCCTGGCGCACCTGGTCGCCGACGCGGTACTTGCCGTCGCTGCTGTACTGGGTGTGGATGTGGTGGTCACCGGCCAGCCACAGGAAGCCCTTCTTGCCGTTGCCGTTGCCGCGGCTGCCCGCGAACGCCGGGGCGCTCGCGGCGCCCGTCAGCACGCTGCTCGCGGCGAGGCCGGCGCCGAGCAGGCCGGCGCGGCGCAGCAGGGTGCGGCGGGACTGCTGTTCGGGGCTGAGCGCCTCGTCGGGTACGGAGGTGTCGAACGCGGCGGGCAGGGGCGCCGTCTCGTGCGTGTGCCCGTGACCGTGGTCGTGGTGGTGGTGATGGCCGTGTCCGTGTCCGTGCCCGTGACCCATGTCGCTCCTCGTGGATGGCCGCCGTCTGCGCGGCTGCGTCGCTGCGGCCGCACCTGGGGTGCGTGGGCCGCGTGAGGAGAATCGATGCGCGAGGTGACCTGGGGGCGGCGTCCGGGTGAGCGGCGGGCGTAGTCGACACGTCCGGTCGGCCTTTGGGGCGCGGGGACGTCAACGGGTGTGGTAATGCGGGAGGTTGCAGTTACCGATAACCCTCACCTGCATATGATGTGCAGTACAGGGGCGTCAGCACGACGTGAGGTCCGGCTCCTCGGGTGCGGGCCGGTCCATGATCGGCTGGAGGTGACGGGTGTAGACGGCGGACCACCGCGAGGACTGCCCCGGGGACTTCGCCATGACGGCCGACAACGCCTCGCACACCTCCTGTCGCAGCTCCCGCTCCTCGCCGTCCACCGCCACCCCGTAGCCCTCCGAACCGCCGAGGCTTTCGAGGGCCTTGGTCTGGGCGTCGTACTTGTCGGCGAGTCCGGCGACGATGACGTCGTCGGTGGCGACCGCGTACACGTCGGTCTCCGGGTCCAGCAGCGCCTTCACGCAGTCCTCGTAGCCGGCCCGCAGCGCCGTCCGGTCCGCCAGCCCCTCCTTCTCGATCCACGGTACGTAGACCGACTCCCTGGCGGTGCAGACTTCCGCGGTGCGGTCGTTCTGCAGGTCGCTGAGGTCGTTGTACTTGCGGTCCTCGCGCACCAGCAGCCCCTTGAGCGCCTCGAAGTACGGACCGGCGAAGCGCACCCCGTCCCGCTTCTCGCGCTGTTCGTCGATGCTGTAGGTGGCCAGCACGAGGTGGACCCGGCCGGTCTTCAGGGCGTCGTCGCGGTTGTCGGAGTTGACCTCGTAGAACTCGACCGCGTCCTTCTCGAAGCCCATCTCGCGGGCGATCTCGTAGGCGAGGTCGACCTCGAAACCCCGGTAGGTGTCGCCGTCCCGCTCGCTCAGTCCGGGCTGGTCCTTCTTGACGCCGACCCGCAGCACGTCGTGGGTGTCGCCGAACCGGGGCCCGCCGTCCCGCTCGGGCGCCACGGCACCCTTGCCCGAGCCGGCGGCGTCGGAGGCGTCCTTCCGGTCCGTCCAGAGGAACCATGCCGCGCTCGTGAGCAGCGCCGCGCAGACCACGGCCGCCGTCACCCGCCACCGGCGCCGGCGCCGGCCCGTCCCCTCGCCTCCGGTGCCGCCGGGGTTCCCCGGCTGCCTGGACTCCGGGCGGAGAGACGCCTCCGGTTCCCGGGGAGGGGCGGCCGGTGCGGTGACGGTCCGGGTCGCCTCCCGCAGCATCCGTTCCGCTTCGGCGGCGTCCGGGCGACCGCCGGGGTCCTTGGAGAGCAGCGCCTCGATCAGCGCGGTGAGCGGACCGGCGTACTCCATGGGCGGCACCGGGCGTTCGCGTACGGCGATGAGGACCTCGTAGGCGGTGGTCCCCTCGAAGGGGCGCCTGCCCTCCACCATCTCGTACAGCGTGACGCCGAGCGCCCACAGGTCGGACGCGGTGGACGCGGGGCGCGGGTCGGCCGGTGTGTGGCTGAGCAGTTCCGGCGCCAGGTACTGCGGCGTCCCGATGATCTCGTGCGACCGGGTGACCTGCGCGGCGCCCTCGAAGGTGGCGATCCCGAAGTCCATGAGGAGCGCGAGCCCGTCGGGGCGGAACAGGATGTTGTGGGGCTTCACGTCGCGGTGCAGTACGCCGGACTCGTGCACGGCCGCCAGTCCGCGCAGCACCTGGAGGCCGATCCCCGCCGCCTGGGGGACGGGCAGCCGCCGCTGCTCGCGCAACAGGTCGGCCAGGGAGCGCGAGTCGAGCAGTTCCATCACGATCCAGACCTGGCTGCCGTCCTCGATCACGTCGTGCACGTCGACCACGCTCTGGTGCCTGATCCGGGCGATGGCCTGCGCCTCACGGCGGGCCCGGCTCACCCACGTCGCCTGGGCCCCGGGGTCCGCGGCACCCGGGTACAGCAGCCCCTTCACCGCCACCGGCCGGTTCAGACGCGTGTCGAGGGCCTCCCAGACCACGCCCATCCCGCCACGCCCGAGCTGGCGCCGCAGCCGGTACCGGCCCGCGATCACCGTGCCCGGTCCGTCCCCCGGACTGTCCCCCGGACCACTGTCGACGGTGTTCTCGCTGCGCATCCCGACCCCCACGGTTACCGATACGGACAGCAACCCTAGACACACGTCGGCGTCCCGGTGTCGGAAACGCGGCGACAACACCCGTCCTGGTCACGGGGGCGGATCAGCCCCGCGCACCGCCGGGATTGCCTACATTGAGGCCATGCCCCGTGCCGGCCTCACCACCGAGCGTCTCGTCTCCGCCGCCGTCGAACTCGCCGACGCGGTGGGGTTCGAACACGTCTCCCTGTCCGCGCTGGCACGGCGGTTCGGCGTGCGGGACGCGAGCCTGTACTCGCACGTCAGCGGTCTGCGGGAGCTGCGCGTCCGGATGGCGCTGCGGGCCGGCGGCGAGATGACCGACCGGATCGCGGCGGCCGTCGCGGGCCGGACCGGCCGGGAGGCGCTGGCCGCCTTCGCCGGCGCCTACCGGGCGTACGCGCTGGAGCACCCGGGCCGTTACGCCGCCACCGGCATCCCGCTCACCGGCCGGGACGACGCCGACGCCCTCGCCGGCTCGGCGGTGATGCGCCGCACCGCCGAGGTCACCCACGGCGTGCTCGGGGCGTACGGCCTCGCCGAGCCCGACCTCACCGACGCGGTACGGCTGCTGCGCAGTACGTTCCACGGGTTCTGCGCGCTGGAGGCCGCGGGCGGGTTCGGTGCCCCGCGCGACCTCCAGGCGTCCTGGGACAAGGCGGTCGACGCGCTGCACGTGGCGCTGGTGAACTGGCCCCGGGCCCCGGCCGGCGCGGGGGCCGGTCAGGACAGGTCGCCCACCGCGTCGGCGTAGTACGTCGACTCCGTCAGGTGCAGGGCGAGGTGGCGGAAGCTCCAGCCCGAGCCGGGCGAGTGGTCGAGCTGGTCGTCGGTGAGCGCGTCGAGGCGGTTGGCCCAGATCCGGGCGAGCCGGGTGAGGCGGCTGCGGGCCTCGTCGAGGTCCTCGGCGGTGAAGGGCGCGCGGTCGGCGTCGGTCGTGGTGGCGGAGGCGTGCCAGTGGTCGGGCTGCGGCTCCTCGCCCGCGAGCCGGGCCTCCAGTTCCGCCAGGTGGTCGACGAGGTGGTCGGCGACCCGCCGGATCGCCTTGTGCGGGGTGTAGACCCGGTCGTCCACGTGGGCCGGTACGCCGTCCCAGCGGGTCCAGGTCCCGGCCAGCGCGAGGACGTGGTCGACCATGCCGGTGACGGCGTCGGAGGGGCGGGTGCTCGGGGTGACGGTGGTGCTGTCGTTCATGTCCGGGACTCTAGGCGCGGGTCGGTTCGGCGCCCGCCGAACCGTCCTGGTGCGGGGCGGCCGGTGGCGTTCCGCCAGGGACCGGCTGCCCCGCCGCCGGGCCGCCCCGCGCGTCCTACGGCCTGACCCGCCCGGCGGGAACGAGACGCAGGTCGACCAGCGCGTCCCGTACCAGCTCCGCGTACACCGTGGCGCCGTACTCGGAGGTGTGGGTGTTGTCGCGCTTCTCGTCCGTGAGGTAGAGCGCCTTGGACCGCTCCACCCCCAGGGACTCCACCAGCGCCTTGGTCCGCGCGGTGAGGTCGATCAGCGGGACGCGCCGCTCGGCGGCGACGGAGCGGACGACGGCCGGGTGGTCGACGCCGAGGCCGTTGACGAGGAGCGCGGTGCCGTTGTCGAGGGTGCCGTCGGCGTTGAACCAGCGCCGCACGATCGGCGTGACCAGCACCGGCCGGCCGCCCTCGGCCCGCGTCCGGTCGACGAGGGTCTCCAGGTTGGCCCGGTAGGTGGCCTCGTCCGTCGTCTTGTCGTTGTGGGCGAGCTGGACCAGCACCAGGTCGCCGGGCCGGATCAGCGGCCGGACGGTGTCCCACATCCGCGGGTCGGCCAGGTAACTGACCGTGCTCTCCCCGGAGTCGGCGTGATTGGCGACGGACACGCCCGCGCGCAGGTACCGCGGCAGCCGCTGCCCCCACCCGGTGTACGGCTCCCCGGGCTGGTCGCAGACGGTGGAGTCGCCGACGAGGAAGACCTGCCGGGCGCGGTGGGCCGGGGTGACCCGGATGTCGGCGAGGGCGGGCGCCGCGCCGCCGACGACCAGGTCGAGCCCCGGGCTCCCGTCGGCCCCGGCGGGCTCGCCCTCCGGTGTCCGGACGTCGACGGTGAAGGAGCGCGTCACCCGCTCCCCCGCCTCGACGGCCGTCTCCGGCAGCAGCGCCCGCCGGGTCTCCCCGCTGATCGCGGTACGGGAGGCCGCGTCGCCGCCGAGCCGGACCCGTACGTCGTACGTGCCCGGCGCCACGTCGAAGTGGCAGGTACCGGCGACGCAGTTCTCCGCTCCCCAGGACGGCCGCCCGTCCCGTGCCTGGGCGGGCGCGGCCGTGACCGCCCCGCTCCCCAGGACGGCCGCCAGCGCCACGGCGGCCAGTGATGTTCCCGTACGCCTCATCCGACCCGTGTACACCGCTGTCCCCTCCCTCACGCCGAGTCCGCGACCGGGACGCCGAAGTCCGGGGTCCCGTCCCGTTTCCAGCCGAGCCGCTGCACTCGGGTGTGCCGGTCGGGATTGTGCAGCGGGTCGCCGTCGATCTCCTTGTACTGGCGTGCGTGGTAGACGAGCACGTCGGTACGGCCGTCCTCGGCGACGGTGAAGCTGTTGTGGCCGGGACCGTACTGCCCGGTGGTGTCGTTGCTGGTGAAGACGGGGACCGGCGACTTGGTCCAGCTCGCCGGGTCCATGAGGTCGTCGTCCGCGTCGGCGGTGAGCAGCCCCATGCAGTAGTTGGCGTCGGTGGCGCTGGCGGAGTAGGTCATGAAGACCCGTCCGTTGCGGACGATGACCGAGGCGCCCTCGTTGACCTTGAACCCGACGCACTCCCAGTCGTACTCGGGCGTGGACAGCCGCACCTGGGGTCCCGTCAGCGTCCAGGGGTTCGCCATCTCCGACAGCCACAGGGCGGTGTTGTTGTCCATGTCCGGCTCGTGCTGGGCCCAGGCGAGGTAGCGGGTGCCGCGGTGGGTGAAGGTGGTGGCGTCCAGGGAGAAGGTCTCCCAGGCGGTCTTCAGCTGCCCCTTCTCCGCCCAGGTCCCCCGCAGGGGGTTCGGGTGGGTGTTCTCCAGCACCCAGATCCGTATGTCCCACACGCTCTCCGCGGGCGCGGCGGCGAAGTAGACGTACCACTTGCCGTCGATGCGGTGGATCTCCGGCGCCCAGATGTGCGCGCCCATGTCGCCGGTGGCGTGCTTGGTCCAGATGACGGACTCGGCGGCGGTGGCGAGCCCGTTGATGGTGCGGGAGCGGCGCAGGACGATCCGGTCGTACTCGGGGGCGGTCGCGGTGAAGTAGTAGTAGCCGTCGGTGTGCCGGTTGATGTGCGGGTCGGCACGGTTGCGGACGAGCGGGTTGGGGTACGCGGCGGCCGGCGCGGCGGCGTGGGCGACGCCGGGAACGGCCGCGAGGGCGCCCGCGGCGGCGGCACCCTTCAACAGCAGTCTGCGGTCGGGTACTTCGAGGCCTTCGGGGGCATCGTCGGTGCGGCGGCTCATGCGGTGCCTCTCGATGTTTGTTCGGCATTGCGAACGGCATCTGACATGACGAACGCCGAAAAGGTAAGGGCGTGCCAGGAGAAGGTCAACGGGTCGGGACGGATCAGGCCGGAAGGGCGGGCGCGAAGGAGAACATCGCGTCTCCCTCCGGCTGGACGACCCCGTACGTGCTCTCCGGGACCTCGTTCCACACGCCCGGCAGGTCGCCCAGGGGTTCGGAGACGATGAGGCGGGTGTCGTCGGAGGCTTCGCGCAGGAAGTCCAGGTCGGGGTGGAGGGAGCGCAGGGTCTCGACGCGGGTGCTGTAGAAGAGGGAGCGGGAGGCGCCCTGGCTGGAGTAGCGGAAGGACCACAGGCGCAGCCCGTCGGTGACGGCGACCGTCATCTGGAGCGGGTACTCGATGCCGTGCTCGTGGCCGACCCGTTCCACCAGCCCGGCCATCCGGGCCACCGCACCCGGCGGGTCGTCCGCGAGGCCGTAGGTGAGCGCCAGGTAGAACATCACCTCGGAGTCGGTCGAGCCCTCGACGTGGAGGAAGAGGTCCGGGTCGACGGCCAGCACCAGGTCGCGCCGTACCCGCTGGAAGTCGGCGACCGCGCCGTTGTGCATCCACATCCAGCGGCCGTGCCGGAACGGGTGGCAGTTGGTCTGCTGGACGGCGGAACCGGTGGAGGCCCTGATGTGGGCGAAGAACAGGTGGGAGCGGACGTGGCCGGCGATCTCCCGGAGGTTGCGGTTGCTCCAGGCCGGGCCGATCTCCCGGACGACGGCGGGGGTGTCCTTGGCCGTGCCGGACGTCCCGTACCAGCCGACGCCGAAGCCGTCGCCGTTGGTCGTCTCGACGCCCATCTTGGCGTGCAGGCTCTGGTCGATCAGGGAGTGCCGCGGCCGGTAGAGGATGTTCTCCAGCAGGACCGGGGTGCCCGAGTAGGCCAGCCAACGGCACATGTGTCGGTCACCGCCTCGTCTCGCGTCCGGCCGTTTCTGCCCCCAGGATCGCAGGGCGGGGTGCGGCGCGCGCGGCGGCGTTACGGTCGTCGCATGAGCAGCGGCACTCCCCCTTTCGCCCAGGCCCTGGCCACCGCCTCGCCGCCCCTCGTCCTGGACGGCGGCCTGTCCAACCAGCTGAAGGCCGCCGGACACGACCTGAGCGACGCGCTGTGGTCGGCGCGGCTGCTCGACGAGCGGCCCGAGGCGGTCGTCGAGGCGCACCGCGCGTACTACGCGGCGGGCGCGGACGTGGTGATCACGGCGAGTTACCAGGCGACCTTCGAGGGGTTCGCGGCACGCGGCACCGACCGGGCGCGGGCGGCCGGGCTGATGACCCTCAGTGTGGAGCTGGCCCGCGAGGCCGCCCGCCGGTCCGGCGCCGCCCGGCCGCTGTGGGTGGCGGCGTCGGCGGGTCCGTACGGGGCGATGCTCGCCGACGGGTCGGAGTACCGGGGCCGGTACGGGCTCACGGTGGCGGAACTGGAGCGGTTCCACCGCCCCCGCCTGGAGGTGCTGGCCGCGGCCCGCCCCGACGTCCTCGCCCTGGAGACGGTCCCCGACACCGACGAGGCGGCGGCGCTGCTGCGGGCGGTGCGGGGGCTCGGGGTGCCGGCCTGGCTGTCGTACACCGTGGCGGGCGGCCGTACGCGGGCGGGCCAGCTGCTGGAGGAGGCGTTCGGGCTCGCGGCCCGGGCGGAGGAGATCGTCGCGGTCGGCGTGAACTGCTGCGCCCCGGCGGACGTGGAGCACGCCGTCGCCGTCGCGGCGCGGGTGACGGGCAAGCCGGTCGTCGCGTACCCGAACAGCGGGGAGTCCTGGGACGCCGCGGCCCGGCGGTGGACCGGGCCGTCCGCGTTCGACGCCGGTCTGGTACGGGGCTGGCGGGCGGCCGGGGCGCGGCTGATCGGGGGGTGCTGCCGGGTGGGGCCGGGGGCGATCACCCAGGTTGCCGGGGCGCTGACCTGACCCGGTCGCCGCTTCAGCCGGCCGGCGCGGTCTCCCCCGGGGCCAGCCGGTGGTAGCGCGTGCCGACGCCGGGTCCCGGTCGCCGAGGAAGCCGCCGACCATCGCGGTGCCGATGTCGTCGAGGGCGCCGTCGTGGACGGCGTAGGCGTCGGCCGCGAAGTCGGTGAAGGACCTGATCGCCGCGGGTCTGGTTCGTACCGAGCCCCACCCCGGCGACGGGCGCAGGCTCCTGGTGCGCATCACCGGCCCCGGCCGCACCCGCCTGCGGCACGAGCGCGAGCGCCGCACCCGCGCCCTGGACGCCGCCGTCCGGGACACGTTCAGCGCCGAGGAGCGGGAGCGGCTGCGGGAGTGCGCCGGCCTGCTGTCCTGTCCGACGGCTCGCCTTGCACGTCAACCCCCCGGTGGGAGATACTCCGCTTCCCCCCACACGCGATGATCACAGCCGTCCGTGAGCCGACTCCCACCGGCCGCGATCGGCCGCCTCGCTCCGCCATCCCGTCTCATCTCTTCTCACCACCTCTCATCTCGACCCATCGCCTGGACATCCCGTGGGGGGACTCTGCCCAATGGGCGCGACCTCGCGCGCGCTGCGCGCTCTCCTGCTGCTCGTCGGCTTCCATCTGCTCGGCGTGCTGCTGCTGGCCGCCCTCGCGGGCGCCGACTTCCTGCTGTACCTGTACGCCCCGTCGGGTGTCGCGGCGAAGCTGTACTTCGTCTCCGTACTGCTGGCGATACCGCTGATCCGCGGCATGGTCATGCTGCGCACGCCGAAGGCCGAGGAGATGCCCGGCCTGCCCGTCACGGAAGCCGACGAGCCCGCGCTGTGGCACACCGTGCGGGAACTGGCCGGCCAGGTCGGCACCCGCGCGCCGTCCCGCATCCTGCTGACGCCCGACGTCAACGCCGCCGTCGCCGAGGACGCCCGCCTGCTCGGCCTGCTGCCCGGCCCCCGCCGCCTGTACCTCGGCGTACCGCTCCTCCAAGGGCTGACGGAGGCCCAGCTCAGGTCGGTCCTCGCACACGAACTGGGCCACTACTCCAACGCCGACACCCGGCTCGCCGCCCTCACCGTGCGCGGCCGGGCCCAGATCGTGCGCACCATCGGGCACTTCGAGGAGCGCGCCGGGAAGACCGCGGCACGCGAACAGGCCCGGCAGGAGAAGAAGAACGCCAAGGCCACGGCCAAGGGCAAGAAGACCAGCGAGGTCGACACCCGGCACGCGGGCGTCACCTACCGCGCGATGGCCCGGATCTACACCGCCTACGCCAAGCTGTACATGCGCGCCACGCTGACCGGCGCCCGCGCCCAGGAGTACGCCGCCGACGCCGCGGCCGCCCGTATCGCCGGCCAGGCCGCCACCGCCTCGGCCCTGCGTGAGATCCCGGTGCTGGACGCCGCGTTCGACTACTACGCGCGCCACTACCTCACTCTGGGCCAGGACGCCGCGCTGCTGCCGCCGCGCGGTGAGGTGTTCGGCGGCTTCGGGCAGATGCTGAGCGCCCGCCAGCTCGAACTGGCGGGCCTGCGCGCCGAACTGCCGACCGGCCCCCTCTCGCCGTACGACTCCCATCCGCCGATCGCCGACCGCGTCCACCGCATCGAGGCGCTGCCCGCCGACGACCGTACCGACGAGGGCGGGGGCGCCGCCCTCGGCCTGCTCTCCGACCCCGGGCGCACCCTGACGGCCCTGGAGGACGCGGTGCTGACGGAGGAGGTACGGCGCTTCCGGCGTACGGCCGACTGGCCGGAGCTGCTCAACGGCTCGATGACCGCCCAGCTCACGGACCTCGACACCCCCCTGCACCGGGCCCTGGCCATGTACACGAAGGCCAGCCCCACCCTGCCCGCGCTGCTCGGCCTGATCGACGACGGCGGGCTGTGGCAGCTGGCGCGGCGGCTGCCGCTGTCCGAGGAGGCGAAGACCGCGAAGGGACGGGTCTTCCGGGAATTCGTACGGCCCGCCCTGACCGAGTCGCTGTACTCCATGGTGGTGGCCGAGTTCAGCGCACGCGCCCGGCTCCGGTGGGAGTTCTCCTGGGAGCGGCCGGCGATCCCCCGGCTGCTGCCCGCGCCGGGCGGAACCGCGCCGTCGTCCGACGTGGCCCTGAACGACCTGGCCGGCCCCGCCGTGGCCGCCGCCGTCGCCGACCACCCGGACACCGGCCCGCTGCGCGCCCTGCTCTCCTCCGCTCCGACCGGCCCCGCGAACCGAGAAACGGACAGCCCCCGATGACCGTAGTGCTGTGGATCCTGGCGATCCTGGCCGTTCCCACGCTGATCTTCTTCGGGTGGATGGCCTGGGTGTTCCTCAAGGAGTTCTTCTCCCCCAGCCCCGATGAGGACACCACCGCCGCCGAGGCCGCCCAGAAGCTGGGCCTGCTGCCCGCCGAACGGCAGAACACGAAGAACGCCGGTCCGCTGCCCGCGGGCTGGGAGGCGGCCCTGGGCCGGGTGGCCGACGGCGACTGGCAGGCGGCGGCCGAGCTGCTGCGCGGCATCGGCCGGGACTGGGACCGGCGGTCGATGGCCGTCTCGTTCCTGAGCGGACTGGCCGCGGAGGACGACACCTGGCTGCTCGCCTGGGAGTCCGCCCACCCCGACGACCCGGACGCCGCCGTGGTCCGGGCCGCCGGCACGGTCTCCGTCGCCGGACAGCTCCGGGGCGCCAAGCGGGCCGAGTACACGACCGAGGAGCAGTTCGCCGGCTTCCACCGGATGCTGCGCGCTTCCCGTGAGGAGATCGCCCGGGCGGCGGCCCTCGACCCCGACGACCCCACGCCGTACATCACGGAGATCACGGTGGCGCTCGGCCTGGGTTACCCGCACTCGGAGATGGACAAGCTGTGGGCGGAGATCACCGCGCGCGCCCCGCACCACTACGAGGGGCACTGGCGGGCGCTCCAGTACTGGTGCGCGAAGTGGCGCGGCTCCGAGAAACTGGCCATGGAGTTCGCCGAGCAGGCCGCGGCGAAGGCGCCCCTGGGCAGCCTGCTGACCGTGCTCCCGCTGATCGCCCACTTCGAGCACGACGACTCCGACGACACCGAGGGCGACCGTACGCCCGAGATGGTGGCGCGGGTGGACGCGGGGCTGGCTGACGCCGCCGCGGCCGACCCGGACCATCCGCGGCTGCCGGAGCTGCGCCACCTGCTGGCCTACTACCTCTCGCTCCAGGACCGGGACGAGATGGCCATCGAGCAGTTCCGGCTCGTCGACGGCCATGTCAACGCGCTGCCCTGGCGCTACCGCGGCAGCGGGGAGCGCATGACGGCGTACTACTGCAAGATCCGTGACTCGTCGGCGCAGGCGGTCGTCGCAGGCGCCGACGGCACGGCCTGACCTGGCGGTCGCCGGGCCCCGGGGCGAGGATCAGACGCCGCCGAACTCGCACCACACGATCTTTCCGGGTTCGCGCTCCTCCACGCCCCACTTGTCCGCCAGTTCCGACACCAGCAGCAGCCCGCGCCCGCCCTCGTCCGGTTCCCGGAGGGCGGGTACGCCGTCCCCGCTGTCGTGCACCTCGATCCGTACGCCGCCGCCGTCGTCGCCGTAGGGCACCAGCCTCAGCAGGAAGCCGCGGCCCGGCGGTACGCCGTGCAGCAGGGCGTTGGTGGTCAGTTCGCTGACGCAGAGCAGGATGTCGTCCGCGCGTCGGCGAACGTTCCAGTCGACGAGCGCCCGGCGCGTGAACGCGCGCGTGGCGGGTACGGACTGGCGCTCACGGCGGTACAGCCGTTCGCGTGGCCCGGGTGGAGTTTCGCTGTTCACGTGACGATGGTCACGCTCTGTGCCCATCATGAAACAGTGCGCGATGCCGTACGGATCGTCCGTACGGGCGCGCGCGGGTGAACGTACGCGCACGGGTGGAGTTCGACCGGCATGAGCACCAGGAAGCGCAAGAACGCGTCGGCGATGAGGATGGTGGGCGCGTTGCTCGCCCTCTACCGGGAGGCGGCGGGGTACACCCAGCGGTCGCTGGGTGAGGTTTTCGGCATCAGCGAGCAGCAGATCGCGTCGGTCGAGCAGGGCAGACGGCCGCTGAAGCTGGATCTTGCCGAGAAGCTCGACGATCTCCTGGAGACCAAGGGGGCGTTGGGCACTGCGGTGAAGCGGATGCCGGAGGTGGATCTGATTCCCCTGTGGGCGGAGGAGTTCCTCGATCAGGAGCAGGAGGCCATCGCCATCTCGTCCTACGAGAATCAGGTGGTGCCGGGCCTGCTCCAGACGAAGGCGTACGCCGAGGCAGTCTTCCGCAGCCGCGTGCCGGTGTACGACGAGGACAGGGTCGCGCAGTTGGTGGCGGCACGGGTCGAACGGCACGCGATCCTGCTCCGCAAGGAGCCACCGATCACCTCATTCGTGATCTGGGAGCCGGTGCTGAACGCTCCCATCGGCGGGAAAGACGTCTGGGTCGAGCAGTTGCGACATCTGCGCCAGTGTTCCTTCTTGCCGGGGCTGATGCTCCAGGTGCTGCCGCTCAGCCGCGCCTCCCACGCCTCACTGGCCGGCCCGTTCGTCCTCCTGGAGACGCCCGAGCACCAACGGCTCGCTTACACCGAGAACCACCGTGGCAGTCAACTAATCGCCGACCCGGACGAGGTGGCGATCCTCACGCAGAAGTGTGCGATGCTGCGGTCACAGGCCCTGACCCCGGAGGACACACAGGACCTGCTGGACCGTCTGCTAGGAGAGCAATGAGCGGCACCGCACTTGAGTGGTTCAAGTCGAGCTACAGCAGCGACGAGGGCGGCAACTGCGTGGAGGTCGCCCTCACCTGGATCAAGTCGAGCTACAGCGGCGACGAGGGCGGCAACTGCGTAAAGGTCGCTCGTGAAGCCGCCGCCATCCACATCCGCGACTCGAAAACCACCCCCGCCACCCCCACCACCCCCCACCTCACCGTCACCCCCGAAGCCTGGACCACCTTCCTGAACCTGGCTCGGTGACGGCCTCGGGGCATTCGGTCGTCCACAGGGCAACCTCCCGGTTCCGAGGGCCGAAGACCGTGACCGGCGCCCCCGCGCCGAAGACCCGTACGGGGTGGGTGGCGTCCCACGCCTCCCACCCCGGGTCGCCGTCGGTGGCGAACGACACCCACGCCGCGTGCATCGCGTCCGCCAGTGCCCGTGGCGCCCCCTCACCCGCCAGCCGCCGTGCCTCCGGCAGGTCCCCGCTGTCGAAGACGAACCCCAGCTCCAGGGCGTGGCAGGCGCCGAGGCCCGGCCGGTTCGACGGCCACGTGAACTCGTAGACGTACGACGATCCGGGCCGCGCGTCGGCCAGCCGGTGCAGGGGGACGCGCAGCAGGTGGTCGGTGACCATCTGGCCGACGATCTCGGCGGTGCCCGCGTCGGGACGCAGGGACCGGTACCCGCGCGGCACGTCGTGCCCGCAGTGGCACCGCGCCCGTGCCCCGGCCAGGGCCACCGCGCCGAGTCGGTCGACGCGCTCCAGCAAGCCTCCCGGCACCAGCCACAGCCGGTACTCGTCGCGGGTCCAGCCCATCAGCAGGCGGACGCCGGGCGCGGTGTCGCCGTCGACCAGGGCCGTCAGCGGATCACGTGGCACGAGGTCGCCGTCGACGACGATGCCGAAGGCGGGACCGCCGAGCACGGGGCTGCTCAGCCTGCCCACCTCGGCCTGGGTGCGCAGCAGCAGGCCGCGGTCGACGGAGGCGAACGCCTCCGCCGTGGCGGGGATCTTCAGCCGGGCCGCCATCCGGCGGACCATGCGCCGTACCCTGGCCCGGTCGGAGACCTCCGGCGCCCCGCTCTGGAGCACCGCCCGGTGGAACAGGCCCTGGGCGCGCGGCGCGGCCAGCAGGGCGCCCGCGCTGATGGCTCCGGCGGACTGGCCGGCCAGCGTCACGCGGCCGGGATCGCCGCCGAAGGCCGTGATGGCGTCACGCACCCACTCCAGGGCGGCGAGCTGGTCGCGCAGGCCGGCGTTGGCGGGGGCGTCCGGGAAGAGGCCGTAGCCCTCGACGCCCAGGCGGTAGTTGAGCGAGACGCAGACGACGCCGTCGCGGGCGAAGGTGCGGCCGTCGTAGACCGGGACGGCGGAGGAGCCGCGGGTCAGGGCGCCGCCGTGCAGCCAGACCAGGACCGGGAGGCGGGCGCCGGGCGCCGGGTCGGGGGTCCAGACGTTGAGGTTGAGGCAGGCGTCGCCGGGGACCGAGGGGTCGGAGAGGTACTGGCCGAAGGCTTCGGAGTACGGCGGTTTGGGCGCCGTGGGGCCGAAGGCGTGGGCGTCCCGTACGCCGTCCCACTTCTCCGGCGGCGCGGGCGGGCGGAAGCGGCGGGGACCGGAGGGCGGGGCGGCGTAGGGGATGCCCCTGAACACCGCGATGCCGTACTCCCAGCGCCCGCGTACCGCTCCGTACGGGGTCCTGGCCACGGGGTTCGTGTGGTTCGCGGTCATTCGCCCACCAGCCCTTCGCCGCGCCCGGCACCGGTATTCCGTGAGCACCGCAGGCTGCGGTGATATTCCGGCATCCGGCGGAGACCCTGGCAGCCGGACCACGCCGGCCAAAACCCATGACACTGTCACCCCAAGTGTCATCAAGCCGCTCACCCGAGCACACCAAGGACACCCGCAGCGCTTCTGTCATCCGTTTTCGCACGGACTACTCCCCCCCCTGGCCGCCTGGCCCAGCCGGGCACCGGCGCGCCCGCCATATCCGGGGTCTTCCCGCCGGGGTCGGGCCGATCTACATTGGGGGCTCTTAGGAAGCGCTTTCTACAGCCTGCTGCGGCCTTCACGGCCCCGGTCTGTCTCGGAGGTGGGTGCCCCATGGTCCGTACGGCGCGTGCGAGCACCGCGACCGGGCCGACACTGGCGGTGGTGGCCCGCGAGGCGGGGGTGTCGGTGCCGACCGCGTCGAAGGTGGTCAACGGGCGCGAGGACGTGGCACCCGAGACCCGGCGCCGGGTGTCGGAGGCACTGGACCGGCTGGGCTACGTACGCAGGCCCCGGTTCGACCCGACGGTGCGGGCGCCCCGGATGATCGACCTGGTGGTGCGCTCACCGGCGGACTCCGGTTCGGGCGCGGTGCTGCACGGGGTGGAGGAGGCGGCGTACGACGCGGGCCTGGAGGTGGTCGTCTCGGCGGGGCTGGAGCGGCGCCGGGGCGGGACGGTGGAACGCGGTGGCTGGCTGGACAAGCTGAGGGCGCGGGGGTCGGCCGGGGTGCTGTTCGACCTGGCGGAGCTGACCGGGACGCAGTACACCTGGCTGGAGCGGCACCGGGTGCCGTTCGTGCTGATCGACCCGGTGGCCGAGCCGCCGTCGGGAGTGGTGTCGGTGGGCGCGGCGAACTGGCAGGGCGGGGTGACCGCGACCGAGCACCTGCTGGGGCTCGGGCACGAGCGGATCGCGGTGATCGCCGGGGAGCGGGGTACGGCGGTCAGCGGGACGCGGGTGGCGGGGTACCGGTCGGCGCTGGCCGCGGCGGGGGTGCGGCATCGCGCCGAGTACGTGCGGCACGCGGGGTTCGACCGGGACGCCGCCCGGCGGCGGATGCGGGAGCTGCTGGAGCTGCCGGTGCCGCCGACGGCCGTGTTCGTCTGCTCGGACGCGATGGCGCTCGGGGTGTACGAGGCACTGGCCGAACGGGGGCTGCGCGTGCCGGACGAGATGAGCGTGGTCGGTTTCGACGACTTGCCGGAGGCGCGCTGGGCCACCCCCGCCCTGACCACCGTCCGCCGCCCGCTGGCGGAGATGGCGGCGACCGCGCTGCGGCTGCTGCTGCGCATGATGGACGGCGCCCACCTGGAAAGCACCCGCACCGAGCTGTCGACCCGGCTGGTGCAACGGGCGAGCACGGCCGCGCCGGGAGGTGACGTGCGGCACTGAGCAACTCCTCGGGGCCGCGGTCACGCCGCCGGAAGGCGGTGAGATCAGCCGAAGTCCGACTCCATGGCCTGCGCGGCGGAGCCGGAATTCCTCTCGGAGCCTTGCCCCTTGTCTGCTGCCGTCGGATCCGTGAACGACAGCGTGCGGGCCGTACCGAGGAGCACCGAACGGTAGTCGTCGGCGAGCTCGACCGACGAGGTCACCAGTTGCACGACGACGATCGACGACGTACGAGGCTCCGGCACCGCCACCGTCCCCTGCCAGACAGTGCCCTGCGAGGGTTCCTCCTGGCCTGCGGGCGGGGCGCCGGGCGCCGGCGTCTTGCGTACCCGCTCGGTCAGGAAGCCGACGCCCGCGGGCAGTTCGACAGGGCGCATGCCGTCGATCTCATCGCCCCCCGCGCTGTCGGTCACCATGGCGGCGAGCACGCGCAGGGGATTCGCCCCCTCCGAGGGAACGGCGGAGATCGTGAGGACCGACGACGCGGGCTCCCCCTCGGCGTCGGGGTGCACGCCCAGCGCGTAGACGGCCACCGGCTGCTTCCGCAGGAGGAGCACGGTCATGGCGTACAGGCGGAACGTCTGGTCGGCCCGGGCACGGGCCTCCTCGGGGAGTTCCCTGAGCTGTCGGGCCAGTTCGGCGACTCCCTCCTCCGTCGGGTTGAGGTCCACTTCCGCGTACCCGTGGGGGAGTCCGTACCAGAACTGCGGCATCGGCCTGGTCTTCGTGTCCGTGTTCACAGCCGGATGCTCCCCGCGAGTTCAGCGATGTCGGTGCCGAAGGTCCCGAGCGTGCCCGCCGCGCCGGACAGGGCGACGCCGGCCTTGGTGGCCTCGGTGGAATCGTGGCCGATGCCGTCGTCCGGGAACACGCCCAGTGTCTCCGCCGAGGAGACGGTGTTCGCCGTCGCGTTGATTCCGTTCAGAGCCCAGTCGCGCACCTTGCTGGGGGAGGTGGCGACGTCCACCGCCCGGTCCCAGTTGACTGCCTTCAGTTCAGTGGCGAACGTCGTGGCCTTCGAACCGAGCGACATGGCCTCGCCGCCCTCTCTGGCGACCGCCGCCGCCAGGCCGACCTCGCTGCCCGCCCTGGCCAGCATGCCGACTCCGGGTACGACGCCCAGGGTGTCGCCGACGACGGATCCCCACGCGGTCAGACCGGCTTTCCACCCGTGCTCGCCCATGAGCGAGTCCCGGAAGTCCTCGCTGGCGAGGTTCTTGCTCAGCGCGGCGGCGCTGGCCACGATCGCGATGGCGGCGAAGGCGGGAGCGAGAGGGGTCGGGAAGAGCGCCAGGAGACCGGCGATGGCGCCGATCGTTCCGGCGTGGTCCAGAAGGAACTTGCCCACGTCCTTCAGGAGGTCGCCGATGCCCTCGACGGCTTTGCTCAGCCACCCCGGCTCCTTGGGCGCCAGCTTGTCGTCCGCCTCGTCCAGCTTCTTCGCGACGCTTTCGGCCTTGTCCTTGTTCTCGCCCTCCAGGGTCCGGGCCTTGGCGAGCACGTCCTCGTAGGCCTGGTTGGCGTTGTCGAGCTGGGTGGTCGCTTCGTTAAGCGAGCGCTCGGCCGCGCGCAGGCGGGCTGTCGCGGCGTCGGCCTCCTGCCGACTGGGGAACTCCTTCCCGGCCAACTGGAGGTCGGGGTGCCGGGCGGCGTCGTCATGGTGCTGCTTGGCCTTCTCGGCGGCGGACTTCTTCTCGCCGGCTTCCTCGTCGTACTTCTTCGCCAGGTCCCGGTGGGCGGAGAGGTCGCCGTTCCAGGTGTCGAGCGATGCCGCGGCCTTGTCCAGCGAACGCGCCGCGTTCCGCATGTACTTCGGCAGTTCACCGTCCAGGGCATCGCGGAAGGCGTCCGCCGCGTCGCCCTCCCAGTGCGCACTTTCTCCGAGCAGCTTCTCGATCTGGCGGTGAGAGCTGTCCAGCGCGTTCGCCGCGGCCTTCACCTTCTGCTGCAGCGAGGCGACCTCCGCGGGAACGCCGGGGACCGGGTTCCAGCCGAGGTTCGGGTACGGGTTCGTCGCCATCAGTTCTTTCCCCCGCCGCCCGAAGTGGCCGACTCCGCCATCTGTTTCAGAGTCTTTTCCAGGTTCTCCTCGAACTCTTCATAACTCAGCTTGTTGGCCTTCACGCCCTCACTGATGGCGCCGATCATCTCGGCCAGTTGTTCGGACCCGTACTTCCATCTCTCCTGGAACGCGTCACAGGCCTCGTCCAGTCGCGCGGTGCCGATCTCGGCGCTGCGGACATGGGAAAGCGCCTTACGGGCTTCGTCGAGATCCTTCGTCGCCTGTTGCAGCGTTCTGACAAATCGGTCCAACTGGTCGACGTCGACCTTGAAGTGGTCACCCACCCCGCACCCCCGTGGCAGCTCTGTCCATCCGGGTGGCAGCTTATAGCAGTAGAGTGGCAGGCCGATCACACTGGGAGACAAGCCCTCACAGGCCCCATCACGCGCGAGGAGAAGTTGTGACAGAGAGCGGTGCGGGTCTCCCCTCCGACAGGACCAGGGCGCAAGCAAATCAGACCACCTCGCCTACACCGGCCCCGCTGTACAAATGCGCCTTCGACCACCCGGAAACCCGCGCAGCGTGGGAGAACGAACAACGTGCGGCAAAGAGACGCACGTGGTTTTGGCACTCCCTGTATGCCCTGTGTTTCATTGCTCTCGGCGCGGTCCACGGAAACGTCTCGAGCGACTTGAACAAGTCACGGGCCGTCGGAGTGTTCGTTATTCTTTCTTTTGTCTATTTTCTATCGATCGTCTATCGACGTCGTGACGCCATGGCTTCCCTGAAGCGAATCCGGCGGGTACTCGAACAGCACCCCTGGGAGTTCATCCCCGCGGCTCACCGCGCCTCAGGCGTCAAGGACCTCAACGGAGTTGCCGTCCGGTTGCGCTACCTCGAAGGCGCAGAGCTGACCGGTCTGCTGTCCGCCCGGAAACCAACGCGTCGCCGTCACTGGCCTGAAGCGCTGGAGGCCGGCGCCTGGTACGCCGGTGAGGTGCGGCTGGAAGCAGACGGCAGGAGGCGTGGATTCGGCGTCCTCGCCACTCCGGGAGGCAGCGAGTTGCTGGAGGTGTCGGGAGTGATGGCGGTGCGATGGCGGCAGCCGCGAAGGTGACAGCGGCCCCGCCTCGCACCCCCCTGCTTGCCCGTCCCCACCGGGTCCACCCGTACCGTCGGCTCCAGGCTGTCCGACGCGGCGAGATGGACGGTGGCCGGGAGGTGTCGAAGGTGACGCCGCTGCCGCCGGAGGTGCTCGGCCTGTAGTGCGGGGAAGGGGAGGTTCTTGACGCGCATCGTCGCTCCTTGGATCCGTGCCGCTCACGCGGGTCGGGCGAGCCTTTCTGTCCCGTAGGACAACCCGGAGCGCGGCGCCCGTTGCGGACGCGCGGGCGCTCATACGTGGCCGTTACACAGGAACCGGTGGGCAACAGTGGTGGCAGGTCCGTTTTCTTCAAGACCGGGCGGCGGCGCCCGCCTACCGTGGCCGCATGACCGCACGATTCGACGCCGTCGGCCTGGTCGTCTCCGACATGGCCGCCTCCGTGACCTTCTACCGCCGCCTCGGTTTCCCCTTCCCGCAGGGCGCCGAGGAACAGCCGCACGCCGAGGCCGGGCCGCCGGGCGGCATCCGGCTGCTGCTCGACACCGAGGAGACCGTCCGCTCCTTCCACCCCGGGTTCCGGCCGCCGGCCGGCGGGGGCCGGGCCTCGCTGGCCCTGCGGTGAGAGACGCCGGAGGAGGTGGACGCGCTGTACGAGGAGCTGGTCCGCGCCGGGTGGCACGGTGAGCTGAAGCCGTGGGACGCGTTCTGGGGGCAGCGGTACGCCGTCGTGCACGATCCGGACGGCAACGGTGTGGACCTGTTCGCCGCGCTACCCGGCGCCGCCGCCCAGTAGCGCCCTCGGGGGCAGGCCCGTCAGTTCCCGTACGTCCCGGGCGAGGTGGGCCTGGTCGGCGTAGCCGGTCCGGGCGGCCGTCTCCGCGAGGGGGACGCCGGTCCGGGCCAGGGCGAGGGCGCGGCGCAGGCGCAGGACGCGGGCCAGGGTCTTCGGGCCGTAGCCGAAGGCGGCCAGCGAGCGGCGGTGCAACTGGCGGGCTCCGATGCCGAGTTCGTCGGCGGTACGGGCCACCGGGCGGCCCGCGTCCAGGGCGGCCACGATCCGCAGCAGGAGCGGGTCGGGCGGGTCGGTGTCCGCCGCCCGGGACAGCGCCGCCTCCTCCAGGCCGCGCGCCGGGTCCGCCGCCGCGTTCACCCGGGCGGTGAGGCGGCGGGACGCGGCGGCCGGCCAGAGGTCCACGAGCGGCACGCGCCGGTCGCGCAGCGCGTGGGCCGGTACGCCCAGGAGGGCCGGCGCCGTGCCCGGGTGGAAGCGGACGCCCGCCCACCGGTCGCCGGTGCCCTCGGGGACGTGGGCGCGGGTGTCGGGGCCGGCCACCAGCAGGCGTCCGTCGTGCCAGAGCAGGTCCATGCAGCCGTCGGGCAGCACGCGTCCGGTGCCGTCCGGGACGCTGGTCCACACCACCGCGCCGGGCAGTCGGGACGGCCGTTCGGTGTACACGGGTGCCAGGCTACGTCGCCAGGGTCCGCGTGCGGTGTTCCCGGGGGCTGACGCCGTAGGCCCGTTCGAAGGCGGTGGACAGGGCGAACGCGCCGCCGTAGCCGACCTGGCGGGCGACCGCGCCGACGGTGTCGTCGGTGTCGTCGGTGTCGCGCAGCCGGTCGGCGGCCAGGGCGAGGCGCCGGCCGGTGACGTACGTCGTCACCGGCTCGCCGACCGGTTCGGTGAAGCGGCGGGCGAGGGCGGCGCGGGAGACACCGGTCCCGGCGGCGAGGGAGGCCACCGTCCACGGGTGTGCCGGGACGTGGTGCACGCGGCGCGGTGCCCGGCCGACCACCGGGTCGGCCGGCGCCCGGTACCAGGCGGGCGGTCCGGCCTCGGGGCAGGCGAACCAGGCCCGTAGCCCGGCGATGACCAGCAGGTCGAGGAGGCGGTCCAGGACGACCGGCCGGCCCGGCTCGCTGCTCACCTCCGGGCAGGCGGTCGCCGAGATCGCCGCGGCGACGGGGCGTCCGCTGACGTATGGAGGGGTGGCGCCGGAGGCGTACCGGGAGCGGCTGACCGGGCTCGGGGTGGGGCCGGAGGAGGCCGGGTTCCTGGTCGAGGTGTTCGCCTCGCTGCTGGACGGCCGCAACGCCCGGGTGTCGGACGGCGTACGGCAGGTGCTGGGGCGCGAGCCGCGGGACTTCGCGCGGTACGCGCCGGAGGCGGCAGCGGCGGGCACCTGGAAGGGGTGAGGCGAGCGGGGGACGGAGCCAGGGCCAGGGTCAGTCCTCCCTGCCCCGCGGCGGCCCCTCCTCCCCCCGTGGCGTCGACTTCGCGTGGGTCCGCAGGCGGGAGGTGACGTCCTCCGGGGGCAGGAAGCGGGACCAGCGTTCGGGGAACTCGGAGGGCATGTCGGGGTCGGCCTCGCCCTGCGCGGCGGTGCGGGCGACGTACTCGGCGACCTGCGCCTGGCGCACCCGCTCGTTGGCCTCGCGGGCCGCGGCGGTGGCGGCGGCCGGCCAGACCCGGTCGATGGCCGCGTTGACCGCCGCCCCGACCAGCACCGCGAACGCGGACACGCCGATCCACAGCAGCACGGCGACCGGCGCGGCGAGCGAACCGTAGATGGTGGGGCCCTCGACGGTGCTGGTGAGGTAGATCCGCAGCAGGAAGCTGCCGAACACCCACATGGCGAGGGCGACCAGCGCCCCGGGGACGTCCTCGATCCAGGGCGAGCGCACCGGCACCGACACGTGGTAGAGCGTGGTCAGGAAGGCGACCGACAGGACGAGGACGACCGGCCAGTACAGCACCTGCACGACCGTCGTCGACCACGGCACGATCCGCACCACCGCGTCCGGGCCCGCCACCATCAGCGGCAGCGCGACCGAGCCGATCAGCAGCGCCACGATGAACAGGCCGAAGGCGAGCAGCCGGGTCTTGACGATGCCCCGGACGCCGTCGAGGCCGTACATCACGGTGATGGTGTCGATGAAGACGTTCACCGCGCGGGAGCCCGACCAGAGCGCCAGCAGGAAACCGAGGGAGATGACGTCGGGCCGGCCGCCCTTCATCACGTCCTCCAGGATCGGCTCGGTGATCTCCTTGACGCCCCGTTCGGACAGGACCGCGCGGGAGGCGTCCAGGATGTTGGTGCGCAGGCTGTCGGTGGTGTCCGCGCCGATCCACAGGTCCACGTAGCCGAGCAGGCCGACGAGGCTGAGCAGCAGGGGCGGCACCGACAGCAGGGTGAAGAACGCCGCCTCGGCGGCCAGTCCCAGGATGCGGTACTCCATGCAGGAGTTGACGGTGTCCTTGAGGAGCAACCAGGCGGTCCTGCGCTTGGAGACGTTCCGGTAGAGGGCGCGGGCGCGATGGAGCCGTCCGGACGGCCGCTCGGGGGGTTCACTTGCTGGCTGCACGACCTAAAGGTATCCGCCGTGACCGGCGCCTCTCATCCCGCGGTGGCCCGCGGCACGGCGGACACCGGCCCGGAACGGTCTGGCATGTCCGCGTTGACCGGAAAGCATCGGTCCCGGCGCCTGTCCCGGCATCGGCCCCGGCATCGGTTCCTCTCCGCGTCCGGCCCGGCCACGGGAGCGCGGTGCCGGTGCCGGGTCCCGGGTAGGTTGCCCCCATGACAGGCAGCACCCACACCGTGACGAACCAGACCCCGCCGCTGGTCGGGTACGACGTCTTCACCGCCGACCGGGCCCTCGCGGCGGCGGTCGAGCGGCATCTGGCGCCGGACCTGGCCGAGGAGGCACGGGCGGAGCTGTCCGGCCTGGGCCGCAGCTGCGGGTCGGCGCAGGCGCAGGAGTGGGGAGCGCAGGCCAACGCGAACCCGCCCGTCCTGCGCACCCACGACCGGTACGGGAACCGGCTCGACGAGGTCGACTTCCATCCGGCCTGGCACCGGCTCCTCGGCAAGGGCGTCGCGGCGGGGCTGACCGCCGCCTGGTCCCGTCCGGGCGGGCACGTACGGCGGGCCGCCGCGTTCCTGATGTGGACGCAGGTCGAGGCGGGCAACGGATGTCCGCTGTCGATGACGCACGCGGCGGTGCCCGCGCTGCGCGCCGACCCCGCCCTCGCCGCCGAGTGGGAGCCGCGGCTGACCTCCACGATCTACGACCGGGAGCTGCGGCCGGCGCACCTGAAGGCCGGCGTGCTGTTCGGGATGGGGATGACGGAGAAGCAGGGCGGCAGCGACGTGCGGGCGAACACGACCGCCGCGCGGCCGCTGGCCGAGGAGGGCGCGTACGAGCTGACGGGACACAAGTGGTTCTGCTCGGCGCCGATGTCGGACGCCTTCCTGGTCCTGGCCCAGGCCCCGGCGGGGCTGACGTGCTTCCTGGTGCCGCGGGTGCTGGCGGACGGCACCCGCAACGTGTTCCTGATCCAGCGGCTGAAGGACAAGCTGGGCAACCGGTCCAACGCCTCCGCCGAGGTCGAGTTCGCCGGGACCTGGGCGCGCCGGGTCGGCGAGGAGGGCCAGGGGGTGCGCGTCATCATCGGGATGGTGGCGGCGACCCGGCTGGACTGCGTACTGGGCTCGGCGGGGCTGATGCGGCAGGCGGTGGCGCAGGCCGTGCATCACGCCGCGTACCGGGAGGTGTTCGGCGCGAAGCTGGTCGACCAGCCGTTGATGCGCAACGTCCTGGCGGACCTCGCGGTCGAGTCGGAGGCGGCGACGACGCTGGCGCTGCGGCTGGCGGCGGCGTACGACGACGGCGGTGACGCGGAGCGGGCCTTCCTGCGGATCGCGGTGCCGGCCGCCAAGTACTGGGTGACCAAGCGGTGCGCGCCGGTGGCGGTGGAGGCGGCCGAGTGCCTGGGCGGCAACGGGTACGTCGAGGAGTCCGGGATGCCCCGGCTGGTGCGGGAGTCGCCGCTGAACTCGATCTGGGAGGGCGCCGGGAACGTCCAGGCGCTGGACGTGCTGCGGGCGCTGCAGCGGGAGCCGGCGGCGCTGGACGCGTATCTGACCGAGGTCGGCCGGGCGCGCGGCGCCGATCACCGGCTGGACGCGGCGATCCGGGACCTGCTGACCGAACTGGCGGACCTGGCGCACGCCGAGGCCCGGGCGCGACGGCTGACGGAACGGCTGGCGCTGGTGCTCCAGGGGGCGCTGCTGGTCCGCCACGCGCCCCCGGAGGTCGCCGACGCGTTCTGCGCCGCGCGGCTGGGCGGCGACGGGGGCGCGGCCTTCGGCACCCTGCCCGCCACCCTCGATCTGGCGTCCGTCGTGGAGCGGGCCCGCCCGGTGGCTTGATCCGGACGGTGGTGCGGGGGGCACGGGGGTGGTACAGGGGGCGATACGGGGGGTGGTGCTGCGCCGACACGGCACCACCCCCCGCACACTGGCCCGTTTCAGGCGGGCGTGCGTCGCTCGGGGCGACGCGAGGTCAAGTCTGGGGTACCGCGCGGCGCTCCACCAGGGTTGCAAGGGGTTGCAACTGAGCCGTGCGCTGTGTGCGGACTGTGTCTCCGGTGCCGGGGCAAGCGGTGAGAATGAGACGCATACGCCAGACGGTGTGCGAGCCCATCTCTCGGAGGGAGGACTCAGGCCGGTGACGCTCTCGCCGATGGACGTGACGCAGGTGGCGGCCGTGGACGTGGCGCACGCGGCACGGATGCTGGACGCGGTCCGTTCCGCCCGGCTCGCCGGCGGGCGGGCCCCGGTGGCTCCGCGACCGGTGATCGAGCGGTCCTGGGAGCGGATGCTGCGCAGCGGTGTCGACCCGGACCACGACGTCCGGGCCGGGCTGCTCTCCCACGAGGAGGTGGAACGGCGGCGGGAGGCGTCGGCGCTGCGGCACGTGCTGCCGGTGCTGCGCGAAGGGCTCCTGTCCGCCGTGGAGGTCGCCCACCACATCATGGTGGTCGCGGACGACGAGGGCCGGGTGCTGTGGCGGGAGGGCAGTCCGCAGGTGCTGCGCAAGGCCGACGGCCTCGGGTTCGAACTCGGCGCGGACTGGCGGGAGGACGTGGTCGGGACCAACGGCATCGGCACCCCGGCGGTCGTCCGGCGGCCCGTACAGGTCTTCGCCGCCGAGCACTTCGTCCGCTCGCACGCCACCTGGACGTGCGCCGGGGCGCCCATCACCGACCCGCGCGACGGGCGGCTGCTCGGGGTGGTCGACGTCAGCGGGCCGCTGACGACGATGCATCCGGCGACCCTCGCCTGGGTCGGCGCGGTGGCCAAGCTCGCCGAGGCCCGGCTGCGCGAGCTGCACGTGCGGTCGCTGGAGCGGCTGCGCGCGGTGGCGGCACCGGTGCTCGCCCGGATCGACGGGCGGGCCCTGGTGGTGGACCGGGACGGGTGGACCGCCGCGGTGACCGGGGTGCCGTACACGGAGCGGATCGCCCTGCCCAAGTCCGTGTCGGCGGGGGTGCTGTCCCTGCCGTCGCTCGGGTCGTGCGCGGTGGAGCCGCTGGCCGACGGCTGGCTGGTGCGGGCCGTCGAGGAGCCGGAGCCGCGGGGGGTCACCCGGATCGTGCTGGACCTCGGTCAGCCGCGGCGCTGGTCGGTGCGGGTACGGAGCGACGCGGGCTCCTGGACCCACGAACTGAGCCCCCGGCACGCCGAACTGCTCTATCTGCTCGCCGTCCACCGCTCCGGACGCAGCGCCGCGGGCCTGGCCGAGGACATGTTCGGCGACCCGGCGCGCACGGTGACCGTGCGGGCCGAACTGTCCCGCGTCCGGCGCTACCTCGGGGGCCTGCTGGCCCATCGGCCGTATCGTTTCTCCGACGACACGGAGGTGGAGGTCCTCCTCCCCGACGACCCCCGCGACCTGCTGCCCCACTCGACGGCCCCGGCGGTGACGGAACACCGTCGCCGCTCGGCGACGGTCCGCTGACGGGGAGGGCGCCGGCTCGGCCGTGGACCCGGCGCCACCGGCGTGGCGGTGGCCTGTCCGTGCCGGCGGTGGCGGTGTGACCCACCCGGGTTCGCGCGCACTCCCGTTCGACTTCGCCGGCCGCAGACCGCGAGCAGCGCCCGCCCGCGGGCGAGTGTGACCGAATGGTGGGCGCCAGGGGTACGAGTGGGGTTTCTTCCACTCTTTTACGGGACCCGCGTCCACGGAAGAGCCCGTCTGCCGTAGAGTCAACGATCGACTCATCGGGCGTAGTTGGTCCGCTGCCTGTGGAGGTTTCATGACGCATCGCGGCAGACACCGCCGGCGCAGGCGGAGCAGAGCACTGCGCGCGACCCTGACCGGCGCCGCCCTGGCGCTGACGGCCGCCGCCACGATGATCAGCGCTTCACAGGCCGAGGTCGCCGACGGCCCCGGCGGTCTGAAGCGGCTCACGGCGTCCGCCGACGCCACCCGGCTCGGACTGACCGAGCGCCAGGTGCCCCGCCGCTGGCTGGGCCGGCTGTCCGCGTCGATGGGCTCCCCGGTGGACGTCCGCACCGTCCTGGCCTCCGCCGACCGCACCCTGCGCCCCACGGACGACTGTACGGACGCCGAGCGCGAGTCCCTGCCGATAGCCCCCGCGGCCACCCGCGCCTACTGCTGGGACGGCGCCGACACCAGCGGCTGGTCCCCGGGCGCCGTGACCACCTCGGCCGACGCGGACGACGACGGCCGCTGGGGCGCCGACCAGGTGATCCTGTCGGCCTGGTCCCGCGACGACACGGCCACCGGGCGGCGCATGACCCGGGTCTCCTTCGTCGACGCCGACGGCACCGGCCGGCCGCGCTACACCTCGGTCCTGCTGGTCCTCCCGGTCGACGGCGGCCGGGACTACCGGCCGCTGGCCTCGCCCGTCTCCGGCATGGTCTGGTACCAGGACAAGCTGCTGGTCACCGCCGGCGCCGGGGACCGCAACGCGCTCTACGCCTACGACCTGGACCGCATCCAGCGGACCACCGCCGACACCGACACCGTGGGCCGGGTGACCGGCGGCTGGTCGGCCGGCGGCCACCGCTACGTACTGCCCGCCGTCGCCTCCTACGAGGCGGACGACAGCCCCGGCGCGGGCCGCCCCGACGTCCTGTCCCTGGACCGGGGCACCACACCCGACAGTCTCGTCGCGGGCGAGTCCGTGCCCGTGGACGACGACCGCCCCTCCCGGCTGTGGCGCTACTCCCTCAGCACCGCACCCGACCGCACCGGCCTGCCCGCCACCGACCCCACCGGCCGGGCCGGGGCGCGCGAGGTGTACGAGACCGGGGCGCGCGGCATCCGCGGCGTGCTGTCCCACCGCGCGGCCGGCACGGACCGCACCGAGTGGTACCTGGGCGGCACCGCCGGCAGCCCGGACGGGCGCGGCACGCTGTGGCGGACGGACCTGGACGGTGCCCGGGCCACCGAGTGCGGCGCCGACCGCTCGCACCTGTGCTGGAGCGGTGAGCCGGGCTCGCTGTCGTACTCGCCCCGCACCGGCGAGGTGTGGTCGCAGTCGGGCCGGACCCTGTTCGCGCTGCCCCTGGACGCGGTCGACGGCGCGCTGGGGTAGCCGGCCGCCGTCGACAGCGGCCCCCGCCGGATGATTTTCTGACCGGCATGACCACCATCCCCGTGACCACCTGGTCCCTGGAGCAGACGGCGCCGTCCGACCTGCTGCCGTCCGACGCCCCGGAGGGGGACGTCCGTGTCGTCCGCGCCGAGGTGCCCTCCCCCGAGTTCAGCCGCTTCCTCTACACGGCGGTGGGCGGTGACGTCCGCTGGACCGACCGGCTGGAGTGGACGTACGCGCGCTGGCGGGAGCACCTGGCCCGGCCGGGCGTGGAGACCTGGGTCGCCTACGAGAGCGGGACGCCCGCCGGGTACGCGGAACTGGTCGCCGGGGACGACGGCACGGTGGAGATCGAGTACTTCGGCCTGATCCCGGCCTTCCGGGGCCGCCGTATCGGCGGGTACCTGCTGTCGTACGCCACCGCCCGCGCCTGGGACCTCGCCGAGCGCCGGCCGGGGCTGCCGCCGACCAAGCGGGTGTGGCTGCACACGTGCAGCAAGGACGGCGAGCACGCGATGGGCAACTACCAGCGGCGGGGCTTCCGGCTGTTCGACACCAAGGTCGAGGAGGAGACCGAGGCGCCCTCCCCGGGGCCGTGGCCCGGCGCTTTCCCCTCCTGACCTGCGTCGAAACGGCCGGAACCGGCCCATGTGACCAACAACACCATTGTCTCACTGTACGAGACAATGGTGTCCACATTTCGGATGAAGCTGGACTGTGTCCAGAACGCCGTGCCACGCTTCCGTCATGCCTGGAACTGGAATTGCCTTGGTGAGTCGACGCCACGTCGACCTCGGCCGCATGTCCAGCGCCATCTGTCCGGCGCGCTGAGAGCTACCCCAGCAGCACCGGTCTCTCCCTTCGCCTGAATTCCCCGCGCGACGTCGCGCCCGTATGCCCATGCGCCCGCCGCGCAGGTCAGTGCCTCCCTCCCGCCGCCCGACCACCACCCCTCAATGACGGCGCTCCGCGCCGATCCCATCCACTGCTGTCTGAAGGACGTGTCCACGATGGCCGCCACCCCGCCCGAGCCTGCCGCCACGACTCCCCGCCGCAAGGTGAGCCGTCACCGCGGTGAGGGTCAGTGGGCCGCGGGTCACTTCACCCCGCTCAACGGCAACGAACAGTTCAAGAAGGACGACGACGGTCTCAATGTCCGGACACGGATTGAGACGGTCTACTCCAAGCGGGGCTTCGACTCGATCGACCCCAACGATCTGCGCGGCCGGATGCGCTGGTGGGGGCTGTACACCCAGCGCCGCCCCGGCATCGACGGCGGCAAGACGGCCGTCCTGGAGCCGGAGGAGCTGGACGACGAGTACTTCATGCTGCGCGTCCGCATCGACGGCGGTGCGCTGACCACCCAGCAGCTCCGCGTGATCGGGGAGATCTCGCAGGAGTTCGCCCGCGGCACGGCCGACATCACCGACCGGCAGAACGTCCAGTACCACTGGATCCGGATCGAGGACGTGCCGGCGATATGGGAGCGGCTGGAGGGCGTCGGCCTGTCCACGGTCACCGCGTGCGGCGACACGCCCCGCGTGATGATCGGTTCCCCCGTCGCGGGCATCGCCGAGGACGAGATCATCGACGGGACGCCGGCCCTGGAGGAGATGAAGCGCCGGGTCCTGGGCAACCCGGCGTACTCGAACCTCCCCCGGAAGTTCAAGACCGCGATCTCCGGCTCGCCGGTCCTGGACGTGGTGCACGAGATCAACGACGTGGCGTTCGTCGGCGTCCGCCACCCCGAGCACGGCCCGGGCTTCGACCTGTGGGTCGGCGGCGGTCTGTCCACCAACCCCAAGCTGGGCGTGCGCCTGAACGCCTGGGTGCCGATCGAGGACGTCCCCGACGTCTACGAGGGCGTCATCTCTATCTTCCGCGACTACGGCTACCGGCGGCTGCGCAACCGCGCCCGGCTGAAGTTCCTGGTCGCCGACTGGGGCCCGGAGAAGTTCCGGCAGGTGCTGGAGGACGAGTACCTGAAGCGGAAGCTGACCGACGGTCCCGCGCCGGACGAGCCGGTGGCCCGCTGGCGCGACCACATCGGGGTGCACCGGCAGAAGGACGGCCGCTACTACGTCGGCTTCGCGCCGCGCGTCGGCCGGGTCGACGGCACCACCCTGACCAAGATCGCCGACGTGGCGGAGGCGCACGGCTCGGGCCGGGTGCGCACCACCGTCGAGCAGAAGATGATCGTCCTCGATGTCGAGGAGGGGCAGGTCGAGTCGCTGGTCGAGTCCCTGGAGGCGCTCGACCTGACCGCCCGGCCGTCCACCTTCCGGCGCGGCACCATGGCCTGCACCGGCATCGAGTTCTGCAAGCTGGCCATCGTCGAGACCAAGGCCCGCGGCTCCCAGCTCATCGACGAACTGGAGCGCCGGCTGCCGGAGTTCGACGAGCCGCTCACCATCAACCTCAACGGCTGCCCCAACGCCTGCGCCCGTATCCAGGTGGCGGACATCGGTCTCAAGGGGCAGCTCGTCGTCAACGACGCGGGCGAGCAGGTCGAGGGCTACCAGGTCCACCTGGGCGGCGCCCTCGGTCTGGAGCCCGGCTTCGGCCGCAAGGTACGCGGCCTGAAGGTCACCTCGGACGAGCTGCCGGACTACATCGAGCGCGTGCTGAAGCGCTACCAGGCCGAGCGGGAAGCCGGCGAGCGGTTCGCCACCTGGGCGGCGCGTGCCTCCGAGGAGGCCCTGAAATGAGCGAGCGCGCCGCTCCCTTCTACTGCCCTTACTGCGGCGACGAGGACCTTCGTCCCGGCGAGGAGGGCCACGGCGCCTGGGAATGCGCGGCGTGCAACCGCGCATTCCAGCTGAAGTTCCGCGGGCTGCTGGCCCGCGGGCTTCGGCCCGACCCCTCGGGAGGGGAAGCGATATGACGGCGATACAGGAAGAGCGTACGACCGAGGATCTCAAGGCGCTCGCCGAACGGGCGGGCCGCGACCTGGAGGACGCCTCCGCGCTGGAGATCCTCCAGTGGGCCGTGGACACGTTCGGCAAGCGGTTCTGTGTGACCTCCTCCATGGAGGACGCGGTGGTCGCCCACCTCGCCTCCCGCGCGATGCCCGGCGTCGACGTGGTGTTCCTCGACACCGGCTACCACTTCCCCGAGACGATCGGGACCCGGGACGCGGTGGAAGCGGTGATGGACGTCAACGTCATCACCCTCACGCCCCGGCAGACCGTCGCCGAGCAGGACGCCGAGTACGGCCCGAAGCTGCACGACCGCGACCCCGACCTGTGCTGCGCCCTGCGCAAGGTCAAGCCGCTGGAAGAGGGCCTGACGAACTACGTGGCCTGGGCGACGGGGCTGCGCCGCGACGAGTCCCCGACCCGGGCCAACACCCCGGTCGTCGGCTGGGACGAGAAGCGGCGGAAGGTCAAGGTCTCCCCCATCGCCCGCTGGACCCAGGACGACGTGGACGCCTATGTCGCCGAGCACGGCGTCCTCACCAACCCCCTGCTGATGGACGGCTACGCCTCCGTCGGCTGCGCCCCCTGCACCCGCCGGGTGCTGGAGGGCGAGGACGCGCGCGCCGGCCGCTGGGCGGGCCGCGCGAAGACCGAGTGCGGGCTGCACGGATGACCACGATCATGGAGGAGTCCCCAGTGACGACCGGAGCCACCGTCTGGCTCACGGGTCTGCCGAGCGCCGGCAAGACCACCATCGCCCACGAACTGGCCGGCCGGCTGCGCGCCGAGGGCCACGGCGTCGAGGTGCTCGACGGCGACGAGATCCGCGAGTTCATCTCGGCGGGCCTCGGCTTCAGCCGCGAGGACCGGCACACCAACGTGCAGCGCATCGGCTTCGTCGCCGAGCTGCTCGCCCGCAACGGCGTCCTGGCCCTCGTCCCGGTCATCGCCCCGTACGCGGACAGCCGCGACGCGGTGCGCAAGCGCCACCAGGAGAACGGCACCGCGTACCTGGAGGTGCACGTCGCGACCCCGGTCGAGGTGTGCAGCGAGCGGGACGTGAAGGGGCTGTACGCCAAGCAGGCCGCGGGTGAGCTGACCGGGCTGACCGGGGTCGACGACCCGTACGAGGAGCCCGTCGCTCCCGATCTGCGCATCGAGTCGCAGGACCAGACCGTCCAGGAGTCCGCCGCGGCGGTGCACGCCCTGCTCAGCGAAAGGGGACTGGCATGACGACGACCGTCGCGACCGCCGAGGAGGGCACGGACAGCCCGTACGCCCTCTCGCACCTGGACGCGCTGGAGTCCGAGGCGGTGCACATCTTCCGCGAGGTCGCGGGCGAGTTCGAACGGCCGGTGATCCTCTTCTCCGGCGGCAAGGACTCCATCGTCATGCTCCACCTCGCCCTGAAAGCCTTCACCCCCGCCCCGGTCCCCTTCTCCCTCCTC
>NZ_JAGGOO010000120.1 GCF_018614415.1 Streptomyces sp. ISL-12 | reverse complement strand
GGGCGGGCCACCCGGCCCGGTTCTTCGTGTTCCCGGCTACGGGTCAGCCGCCGGCCTTGGCGAACTCCGCGAGATACGTCTCGCAGAACGCCTTCAGATCGTCCGGCTTACGGCTGGTGACCAGGGTGTTGGGGCCGTGGTCGCACACCTTCACCTGCTCGTCGACCCAGGTGCCGCCGGCGTTGCGGATGTCGGTCCGCAGGCTCGGCCAGGAGGTAAGCACCCGGCCGCGTACGACGTCGGCCTCGACCAGCGTCCACGGGGCGTGGCAGATCGCCGCCACCGGCAGGCCCCGGGTGAAGAAGTCCTTCACGAACGCCACGGCACCCTCGTCGGTGCGCAGGAAGTCCGGGTTGGCCACGCCGCCCGGCAGCACCAGCCCGCCGAAGGAGTCCGCCGACGCCTGACCGGTCACCTCGTCGACGGGGAAGGTGTCCGCCTTGTCGAGGTGGTCGAACGCCTGGATCTCACCGGACTGCGTCGACACCAGGACGGGCTCGTGCCCGGCGTCCTTCGCCGCCTGCCACGGCTCGGTCAGCTCGACCTGCTCCACGCCCTCGGGGGCCGTCAGAAATGCGATGCGCATACGGGTTCCTGTCCTTTCTCTCCGACGTCTTTCTCACGTCTGTCTGTCTCACGCTCACGCTCACGTCCGCCGGCCGAGGTCGCCGAGGCTCACCAGGCCGACCGGGAGGCCGTTCTCCACGACCGGCAGCCGGCGCACCGCCCGCTCGCGCATCAGCGCCAGCGCCTCCCGGGCCGGCAGCCCCGGGGCGACCACCAGCGGATCGCGGGTGCAGACGGCGCCGACGCCCACCGTGAGCGGGTCGACGCCCTCGGCCACGGCCCGCACGGTGATGTCCCGGGCGGTGAGCATCCCGACGACCCGCTGTCCGTCGGCCACCACGACATCGCCGATGCCGTGGTCGCGCATGAGCCGGGCCGCCTCGACGAGCGAGGCCCCCGGACGCAGGGCCACCACACCCGGGGTCATCACGTCCTTGACGTACTCGCCCGTGTGCTCGTTCATGGCACGCCGGTCACGTCTCCCGGGAGCGGGGCGGCCCGGTGAGGGCCTCGGCCAGCTCCTGGACGGTGGTGTAGCTCGCCTTGTGCGGCAGTGCCTCGACCCGCTCGACCAGGGACTCGGGCGCGTTGCCGCGCCGCAGCCCCCGGGCCAGTTCCCGCGCGCTCGCCGGAAACGCCCCGCGGGTCAGGTTCCGGGCCAGTTCCAGCCGGAGCGACTCCAGCAGGGACGGTGCGCGGCTCGGTGTCACCGGGCCGTACGCCACCTCCGGGTCGTCCTCGGCGATCGGCTCGGGGTCGTGCCACTCCTCGGTGCGGGTGGGGTGCCCGGACCGCAGCAGTCCCTGCAGTTCGTGCTTCATCTCGTCGTCACGGTGGGCGCTCAGCCGGTCGCTGCCTCGCTGCATGTCTCCCTCCAGGTCCTTCGGGGTGGGCACCGCGTACCCGGCAGGCGGAGGGCGACACGGATTCACCCGGTGGGAACCGGACCGATTTGTCGCCCGGCGCACGGCGGGTTTGCGCGGCCGGCAGCGGGAACCCGGCCCGTAGCCCCTCCGCGCCCACCCTCCCCGGGAAGGACGGACAGGACCATGGCGGTGCTGTTCACTGTGCTCATCCCGCCCCTCATGCTCGGCGTGGTACTGGCGCTGGGCCGCTACGAGGAGCTGCTGCTGCCGGCCGCCGAACCGGCACCCGAAGGCCCCGGGGCGGCCCCGGCCGTACCGGACGCCAGGAAACAGCCCGGGCCGCGGGCCTCCGGCCCCGGTGAGGAACTGTCCTCCGCGGCCTGACGGCGGCGGGAGGTGGGCATCATGCCCCGCACCATCATCGTCGGACTGGACGGTTCGGCCGAGAGCCGGGCCGCCGCGGCCTGGGCGGCCCGCGAGGCCGGCCTGCGCGCCCTGCCGGTACGCCTGGTGCACGTGTGGGAACCGGTGCCGGAGCCGATGGCGGCCCCGCCGGCCGGCCCCCGGGAGGGTCTCGTGCGGGAGGCCGCCGAGGGGCTGCGCCTGAGCCACCCCGGCGTCGAGGTGACCGCCGAACAACGGGCCGGCAAGGCCGTGGACGAACTGGTGGACGCGGCCCGGGACGACGCCGCCCTGCTCGTCCTCGGCTCCCGCGCCCTGAGCGGGCTCAGGGGCTTCCTGGTGGGCTCCGTCGGCCAGGCCGTGATCGCCCGGACCACGACGCCGGTGGTCGTCGTCCGCGCCGGGGAGGAGGCCGCCGACGAACACCTCCCGGACCCGGCGGGCCCGCCCTCCGAGGCCACCGCGTTCCGGCCGGTCGTGCTCGGCCTGGACACCGACCGGCCCGACGACACGCTGATCGGCTTCGGCTTCGAGGAGGCACGGTGCCGCGCGACCGCCCTGCACGTCGTCCAGGGCTGCGGCGCGGCCCCCTACCACGGCTACGGTCTGGACGCCGGCGCCCGCTCCGACGACGGCCTCACCCGGCAGCGGGCCGCCCGGCTCGGTCAGGTGCTGCTCCCCTGGCGGCACCGGCACCCGGACGTCGAGGTCGTCGAGATGTCCCGTACCGGCAGCCCCGCCGACCGGCTGCTGGACGCCGCCCGTGACGCGTCCCTGACGGTCGTCGGCCGCCGTGTCCGCCGCAGTCCGTTCGGCGCGCACATCGGTGCCGTCACCCACGCGGTGCTGCACCACGCCACGGTCCCCGTCGCCGTGGTCGCGCACGACTGACCCGGGCCGGCCCCGGTCACAGCCCGCTGCCGCTCCCGCTGCCGCAGGGCCCGTAGAGGTCGAGCAGCCGGACGCGGGCGGCGTGCAGCCGGTGGGCGACCACACCGCCGACCCAGACGGCCACCGCACGGCCGAACTCGGCGTCCTCGGCGCACAGCTCCCGCACCGCGTCCGCGTCGAACTCCCAGGCCCGGACCGGGCTCATCGCCTCGGCGCCCAGTTGCCACCGGTGGGGCGGGAAGTGCCAGGAGCAGCCGGCCAGTTCGCCGTGGCCCAGCGACTCGATGGCGGCGGCCCGCCGGCCCGGCACCCGCAGATCCAGCGTCACCGTGCCGGTGCGGATGATCCAGAACCGGTCGGCGCGCCCGCCCTCTTCGAACAGGCGTGCGCCCGCCTCGACGGACACGGTGCGGCCGAGCCGCGTCAGCCGCTCGCTCCGGCCGGCCGGGAAAGCCGTGGTGAGTGTGGTGGTGGAGGCCATCTCGGGTTCCTTTCGTCCGGCGCCAGTCTGGAACCGCGCGGACGGGCAGGACACGGGCCGTTCGGCACACCGCCGGGGCCGAACGGCCCGACCCCGGGCCGCCGACCCCGGGCCGCCGACCCCGGGCCGCCGGGAGGACCCTTCTCCTACTTCTTCTCCCGCCCCGGCAGGAACTCCTGCACCTTCGACTTGAAGCCCTGCTTCACCATCGACCCCCGGTCCGCGTCGCCCTTGAGGATCGCGGAGGCAGTGGCCTCCAGCTGGTCCCAGGTGGCGTGCGGCGGGACCGGCGGCACCGCCGGGTCGGTGAGGAACTCCAGCACCGCGGGGCCATCCGCCGCCAGCGCCGTCCGCCAGGCGCCCTCGACGTCCTCGGGCTTCTCCACCCGGATGCCGGTCAGCCCCAGCGAACGGGCGAAGTCGGCGTAGCGCACGTCGGGCAGCTGCTGCGAGGGCAGGAAGGACGGGGCGCCCTCCATGGCCCGCATCTCCCAGGTGACCTGGTTGAGGTCCCGGTTGTTCCAGACGGCCACGATCAGCCGGGGATCCTCCCACAGCTCCCGGTACTTGGCCGCCGTGATCAGCTCGGCCATCCCGTTCATCTGCATCGCGCCGTCCCCGACCAGCGCGATGACGGGCCGCTCCGGGTGGGCGAACTTCGCCCCGATCGCGTACGGCACCCCGCACCCCATCGTCGCCAGCGTCCCGGACAGCGAGCCGCGCATCTCCCCGCGCATGGTCAGGTGCCGGGCGTACCAGTTGGCGGTGGAGCCGGAGTCGCAGGTGACGATGGCGTTCGGCGGCAGCAGCGGGTCCAGGGCGGCGGCCACGTACTCCGGGTTGACCGGATCGGCGTCCAGAGCGGCCCGCCGTTCCATGGTGTCCCGCCAGCGCGTGACGTTGTCGCACACCGTGTCGTACCACTCGCGTCCGCGCCCGTCCTCGATCAGCGGGATCAGCCGCTCCAGCGTGGCCTTCGCGTCGCCGACGAGATTCACCTCGTAGGGATAGCGCATCCCGATCATGTGCGGGTCGATGTCGATCTGCACGCCGCGCGCCGTGCCGAACTCCGGCAGGAACTGGGAGTACGGGAAGGAGGAACCGATGGTCAGCAGCGTGTCGCAGTCCCGCATCAGCTCGTAGGAAGGGCGGGTGCCGAGCAGGCCGATCGAGCCGGTGACGTAGGGGAGTTCGTCGCTGAGGACGTCCTTGCCGAGCAGCGCCTTGGCGACGCCCGCGCCGAGCAGTTCGGCGAGCGTCTCCACCTGGTGCCGGGCCCCGGCCGCGCCCTGGCCGACCAGGATCGCCACCTTGTCACCGGAGTTGAGCACCTCCGCGGCCCGCCGTACCGACTCCTCGGACGGAACCGCCGTCCAGGAGCCGCGGTCCAGACTGGACGGCACCATCTTGAAGGCGTGCGTGGGCGGCGAGTACTCCAGCTCCTGTACGTCGCCCGGGATGATGACCGCCGTGGGGCAGCGCCGCGCGTAGGCGGTGCGGATCGCCCGGTCCAGCACGTTCGGCAGCTGCTCGGGCACGGTCACCGTCTCCACGAACTCCGAGGCGACGTCCTTGTAGAGCGAGTGCAGGTCCACCTCCTGCTGGTACGAGCCGCCCATCGCCGTGCGGTGCGTCTGGCCGACGATCGCCAGCACCGGCACATGGTCGAGCTTGGCGTCGTACAGGCCGTTGAGGAGGTGGATCGCGCCCGGCCCCGAGGTCGCGGCGCACACGCCCAGCCGGCCGCTGAACTTGGCGTAACCGACCGCCTGGAAGGCCGACATCTCCTCGTGCCGGGACTGCACGAAACGCGGCTGGTCGTCGGAGCGGCCCCAGGCGGCGAGCAACCCGTTGATGCCGTCCCCCGGGTATCCGAACACCTGGTCGACTCCCCACTCGCGCAGCCGCTGCAGTACGTGGTCGGAGACTGTGGAACCCATGGACGGACCTCCCGGGTGTCGTGCGGGCGATGTCGGCGGCAGCCGTACGAGTCACCCCGGCGACCGGCCGGAAACCTCCCGGGCGTTTGCCGAGCGGCCCGCGGGGCAGGCGCATCCCCAGTGCTTCGGACAGGAGGCACGCCCGTGGGAGCGGCGCGACGCCGCCCAGGGCGGCATCCGTCCGTACCCCCGGACATGCTCCCGCGGTGACCGCCGACCTCCAGGGTCGTGCCGTCGCACCGGCGTCCGTCCCGCGTCCCCCGGCCGTACCGGACGAACCGCCGCCGGACGCGTCGGCGGACCCCGCACTCCGAGGGAGTTGCGACGCACCATGCCGATCCGAGTTCCCGCCCGGCCCCACCCGCACGACGACGCCCCCGACACCGCGGCCGCCTTCCGCGAACTCGCCGCGCTCCCGGACGGGCCGCGCCGCGCCGCGCTGCGCGACCGGATCGTCGAGGCCTGGCTGCCCATGGCCGAACGGCTCGCGGGCCGCTTCCGCAGCCGCGGCGAGAGCTACGACGACCTGCGCCAGGTCGCCGCGCTCGGGCTGGTCAAGGCCGTCGACCGGTACGACCCCGAGCTGGGCAACGCCTTCGAGAGCTACGCCGTACCGACCGTCACCGGCGAGATCAAGCGGCACTTCCGCGACCACATGTGGATCCTGCACGTGCCGCGCCGGGTCCAGGAGCTGCGCAACCGCGTCCGCCGCTCCGGACAGGAGCTGTCCCAGACCATCTCCGGCCGCCCCCCGACGGTCGCCGAGATCGCCGCGCACGCCGACCTCAGCGAGGACGACGTCCGGGAGGGCCAGGCGGCCCTGGAGAGCTTCACCGCCCTCTCCCTGGACGCCGGGCTCACCGGCGACGAGGACGGCTACGCGCTCGGCGACGTCCTCGGCGGGCCCGACCCGGCGCTGGACACCGTCGTCGACCGCGAGGCCGTCAGGAAACGCCTCGCCGCCCTGCCGGAACGCGAACGCGCCATCCTCTACATGCGGTTCTTCGACGACATGACCCAGAGCCGGATCGCCGAGCGGCTGGGCATCTCCCAGATGCACGTCTCCCGGCTGCTCAGCCGGTGCTGCCGCCGGGTGCGGGAACAGGTGCTGCGGGAGACCGAAGGGTGAGGCGGCGGGGCGACCGGGGGGTGGCCGAGGGGAATGGGACGGGAACCGAGGGGTGAGACCGTCCTGCGGTCCCGCCGGGCAGGGCCGTGAAACGCGGTCCGTCACCCGCCCGGGCGCCGCGGTCCCGCGAACGGAGCAGGGCCGCGCGCGGGCCGGTGCCGGGCGGGCTGTGATGGCGGAGGGGGCGCGAGTGCCGTGCCCCGCAGCCGCCGCTCGAAGGAGCCCGCCCCATGCCCACCGGCCGCACCAGGGGCCGCGCCGCCCGCCGCCGCGCCGCCCGCGTTCTGACGACCGCCGCCCTGGCCGTTGCCGCTCTGGGGCTCGGCGCCGCGCCCGGCCTCGCGGTACCGGGCACGGGCGCGGCAGCCGTGCCGGTCGCCCGCGAAGAGGGCGCCGTCCCCGAGCTTCCCCACGACGAGGACCCGGGCTTCCCCGAAGAGGTTGCGGAGATTCCCGACGAGGAGGACGACCTGCCGGAGATCCCGGACGAGGAGGACGAGATTCCGGAGATCCCGGACGAGGAGGGCGACGTGCCCGAGATCCCCGGTGAGGGAGAGGGAGACGCCCCGGACCTCCTCCTCGGCGAGGGGGACGTCCGCACGGACGAGGAGGTGGCCGGCTCCGGCCGGCGGGCCGGCGGGGAGCCCGGCGGCGCCGGGGAGGGCGCCGTCGCCGGGGGACAGGGCCCGGCCGGGAAAGCGACCGCCGAGGTCAGCCCTGCCACGGTCCGGCCGGGAGCCCACGTCACCGTCTCCGTCTCCTGCCCCGCCACCGGCGGCCCCGCCCCGGCCTTCCTGGACGCCACCTCGAAGGCGTTCGAGAAGGGCACCGTCAAGCTCCCCAAGGTCCCCGGCCACGGGGGCGGGACCACCGGCACCGCCTACCGGGGCACGGCCCGGATCGCCCCCGCCGGGAACTCCGGCAAGGGCCCCGCCACGGCCGGCCATGACGCCACGTACACCGTCGACGGCACCTGCCCGGCGGCGCACGGCGGCAAGGGCCACCCGTGGAGTGCGAAGCTCACCGTGTCCGAGGCGGGCGGCGGCAAGCCCTGCCACGAACCCGAACGGCCCGGCACGCCCTGCCCGACCAGACCGCCGTGCCCGGAGCCCGTACCGCACGGCGGCTCCTGCGGCGACACACCGGTCCCGAACGGCGTGCACGCGGGGCAGGGCGGCGCCTTCACCGACTCCGTGCCCGCCCTGGTCGCCGGCGGTGTCCTGATCGCGGGCGCCTGCGGCGCGGCCGTCCACCGGCTGAGCCCCCGCCGACGGCGGACCACCGGAGGCGGCTGACCGTGCGTACCGGGACCGGCGTCCGGGCCGGCCGCCTGCCGTACCGCCCCGCCGCCGCTCCGCCCCGCCCCCCCCGCCCCGGTACCGCTCCGTACCCCCGGCTCCCGCGTCCCGCCCCGCCCCGTCACCGGCCCGCGCTGTGATCCGCGTAACCCGCCCCCGGGGCCATGGCCGGCCGGTGCGCTGGGTACTCAGAGCACGACACGACCGGTGTCACCGCGGTTGCCGGGCGGCACGAGCGGGTCACCCCGCCGCGGTGACGGGGCGGCAGTGGAACTGACTGGCGGAGGTGCCCATGCGGCGGACGGTCCCGGAAGGACACGGCCCCGTCCGGTTCGGGCCGCCGCTGTCCGACGACGGCCTGCCCGTGCCGGCCGAACTGTCCGCCGTCCTCGCCGCCGCCGCGGACCGCACCGGCCAGGACCCGGTCGGCGGCGCCCCCGCCCTGCTGGACGCGGCCGCCGGCCACTGGGACCGGCGGGGCCTGCCCACCGGGCCGGGCGACGTGGTCGCCGCCCCCGGCGCCCCGCCCCTGCTGCTGGCGCTGACCGCCGCGCTCGGCGGCGACGTCCTGGTGCCGCGCCCCTGTGCCGCCTGGTGGGCGCCGTACGCGCGGCTGCTGGGCCGGCCCGTCTTCCACGTCGCCACCCCGGCCGAGTGCGGCGGCGTACCCGATCCGTACGCCCTGCTGGAGACCGTGCGCCGGGTCCGCGCCGAGGGCGGTGACCCGCGGCTGCTGGTGCTGTCCGTCGCCGACGACCCCACCGGCACCGTCGCCCCGCCCGAGGTGCTGCACGAGACCGTCGAGGCCGCCGTCGGCGAGGGCCTGCACCTGGTCAGCGACGAGACCTGGCGCGACACCCTGCACGACCCGCACGACACCGTGCTGATCAGCCCCGCCGAGATGCTCCCCGAGCACGTCACCGTCGTCACCGACCTGGCCGGCGCGCTGCTCCCGCCCGGCTGGCCCGCCGCCGTCGCCCGCCTGCCCGCCACCGCCGCCGGAAACCGCCTGCACGCGCGCGTGCTCGACGTGCTCACCGCGCTCGGCGCCCGCGTCGCCGCCCCGGTCGCGGTCACCGCCGGGTACGCCCTCACCGAGCCCGAGCCGGTCGTCGCCCACCGGTCGGCCGCCGTCCGCCTGCACGCGCGCGTGGCCGCCGCCGCGCACGCCGTCGTGACCGGCGCGGGCGCCCTGTCCCTGCCCCCGCGCGCCGGACGGCACCTGTACGCCGACCTCGGCCCGCTGCGCCTCGCCCTGGCCGAGCGCGGCGTCGGCGACGCTCAGGAACTGGAGGACCACCTCACCGACCGGCTCGGCCGGCCCGTCCCCGGCGGCCACCGCTTCGGCGACGACCTGGCCGCCCTGCGCGTACGGCTGTCCACCGGCCCTCCGCCGGGCGCCGCGGACGAGCGGCGCGCCGAGTGCCTCACCACCCCCGATCCGCTGGAACTGCCCCAGGTGCACCGCGCGTTGAACGACCTGAAGTCGGTATTCGACGATCTCCACGACGATCGGCGATGGGAGCCCTCTCGATGACGCAGCAGTCCGAGCCGGCCACGAGCACGCCCACCCGGGAGCCCGCGGCGCCGACGCCCGGCCCCGCCCCCTTCCCGCCG
>NZ_JAGGOO010000119.1 GCF_018614415.1 Streptomyces sp. ISL-12 | reverse complement strand
AGCGGGCACGGGCTCCAGGCCAGGCGCAGGCCCGGGCGCCCGGCCGGGCCCGGCCGCCGACCTGGGCACGGCGACGCGGGCGCCGGCCCGTGACCGCGAGGACCGGGGGCCGTTGCGTGTGCCCGGCCCGGAGGCGCTCGCGCGGGTCGCCGACGCGTTGGCCGGCCCTCTCCCCCGTACCGCCGCCCGCGCCCTCGACGCCACCGCGTCCACGCCCACGGGGACCCCGTGAACACGGCGGCACCCGCGCGACGGCACGCGCGACAGCGCACGCTACGGCACGCACGGAGGCCGGTATGAGTGTCGTCGTGTATGTGGCGGCCCTGGTGTTCGGGCTGTCCTGCGTCGTACTGCTGCGCCGGCCCGCCACCGCCGTGCGCAACCCCACGGTCCTGTCCACCTGCGCCACCATCCTCCTCGGCGCCCTCGTCCTGGTCTGCGCGGCCCCGCTGACGCTGGCCACCGTCAACGACCTCACCGGCGTCCCCAACTTCGGCGCCCCGCTGACCTACGGGATGCTCTCGGCGTACAGCTGCTCGCTGGTGGTGCTGCTGATCCTGTGGCGGGGCGGCCCCGGGGACCGGGTGCGCCGCCTGGTGCTGGGCACGATCGCCGCGTACGCGCTGCTGGTGGCCGCCCTCGTCGTCCTGTTCGTGCTGGCCGACGCGGACACCGAGCGCCTCTCCGACCTGGACACCTACTACGCGAACACGCCGTACCTGCGGGAGATGATCCTGCTCTACCTCGCCGGACACACCGCGGCGACGCTGGCGATGTGCGTGATGTGCCTGAAGTGGGGCCGCGAGGTGACCGGCCTGCTGCGCACCGGGCTGCGGCTGATCATGGTGGGCGTGCTGCTGGACACGATCGGCTTCCAGGCGACCAAGTACACCGCCGTCGTCGCCCGGCTGACCGGGCACGACCTGGACTTCCTGTCCACCTACGTCGCCCCGCCCATGGCCTCGCTCGGCGCGCTGACCTGCTCCGCCGGGTTCGTCCTGCCGCGGCTGCTGCCGAGCGCCGTCGCGCACTGGCGGGGCCTGGGCGACTACCGGCGGCTGGCCCCGCTGGCGGCGCTGCTGCGGTTCGTGCCGACCGCTCCCAAACCGGCCGCCTCCTGGTGGCGCTCCCCGCGCGAGCGCCTCCAGTGGCGGGAGGTGTCCATCCACGACGCCCTGCTGGCGCTCGCCCCGTACTTCGACGACCGGGTGCGGGTCACGGCCCGGGACGCCGCCCTGCGCGCGGGCAGCGACCCGCACCGGGCCCGGCTGGCCGCGGAGGCGGCGATGCTCACCGACGCCGCCCGCCGCGCCGCCGCCCGCGAGGAACCCCTGGACAGCCCGAGCACCTACCGGCTGCGGGCCACGGAGGTCTCCGGCACCGGCGGTCTGGTCGAACTGGCCCAGGCCATGGAACGATCACCCGCCGGCGCGGTGCGCGACGGTACGGTGAGGGCCGCCCACGGCCGCGACCAGGGCTGAACGAGGCCCGAACGAAGGCTGACACCAAGGCCGTTGACCCGGCCGGACCAAGGGAGACCCATGTCGCGTAGAGCTGTCGTCATCGGTGCCGGCCTGGCCGGCATGCTGGCCGCGGCGGCCCTGTCCACCGCCGTCGACGAGGTGGTCGTACTGGAACGCGACGACCTGCCCGACGGTCCGGACCACCGCCGGGGCGTGCCCCAGGGCCGCCACGCGCACCTGCTGATGGCCGGCGGTCTGGCGGCGATGGACGACCTCGTGCCCGGGCTGGACATGCGGGCGCGGCTGCTGGCCGCCGGCGCCCGGGAGATACCCCTGGCCTCGGGCATGCTGGCGCTCAGCCCCGAGGGCTGGCTGCGCCGCTGGCGCCGCGAGGGACCGCACATGATCACGTGCAGCCGCGCCCTGCTGGACTGGGCGGTACGCCGGGCCGTCCTCGACCACACCACCGGCGTCACCGTCCGCAAGGCCGACGTGCGGGGCCCGGCGGGCGACGCGCGGCGGGTGACGGGGGTGCGGATCGCGGCCGGGGACGGGGAGGCGGACCTCGACGCCGACCTGGTGGTGGACGCGAGCGGACGGGGCAGCCGCCTCCCGCACTGGCTGCGCGGGCTCGGTGTCCCGGCGGTGCGCGAGCGGACCGTGGACGCCGGTCTGGTCAACGCCACCCGCGTCTACCGGATGCCCGAGGGCGCCGAGCGGTTCCCGCTGACCATCGTGCAGGCCGACCCGCACGCCGGCCGGCCCGGCCGCAGCGGCATGGTGCTGCCGATCGAGGACGGCCGCTGGATGGTCAGCCTGGCCGGCACCCGGGGCGGCGAACCCCCCGCCGACCCGGACGGCTTCCTCCAGTACACCCTGGACCTGCCCGACCCGATCGTCGGCCGGCTGATCTCGGGAGCGGAGCCCCTCACCGACGTCCACGTCAGCCGCTCCACCAGCAACGTACGGCGCTATGTGGAGCGGGCCCGGCAGTGGCCGGAGCGGTTCGTGGTCCTCGGGGACGCGCTGGCCACGTTCAACCCGGCCTACGGGCAGGGCATGTCGGTGGCCGCGCTCGGCGCGCGGGTGCTCGGCCGCGAGGTGCGGCGCGGCGGCGTGGACGTGCCGGGGCTGGCCCGCCGGGTGCAGCGCGGGGCGGCCCGGCCGGTCGACGCGGCCTGGGCGATGGCGGTCAGCCAGGACGTCCGGTACCCCGAGGCGCGCGGCGGCCGGCCGAACGCCGCCGACCACCTCGTCGCCGCGTACACCCGCCGGCTGACGCGCACGGCGACCGGCTCGTACCCGGCCGCCGCCGCCCTGTGGGACGTGACGAGCCTGCGCACCGGGCCGGGGCGGCTGCTGCGCCCCGACACCCTGCTGGCCACCCTCGGCGGACCGGCGCTGCCGCCCGCCGCCGAGCCGCCGCTGACGCCCGGCGAACGGGAGGTCCTGCGCGGCCTGGACCGCGTCGGAGGCTGACGGCGGCGACGGCCCGCCGGCAGCCCACCGACCGGCCTGTGGACCGGCCCGTGGACCAGGCGTGGACCAGCCCGCCGACCGACCCGTGGACCGACCCGTGGACCGACCCGTGGACCGACCCGTGGACCGACCCGTGGACCGACCCGTGGTCCAGCCCGCCGACCGGACCGTAGACCAGCCCGTAAACCGGCCCATAGACCAGCCCCGCCGACAGCCCGCCGACCGGCCCGCGGACCAGCCCCGCCAACCGGCCCGCGGACCGGCCCGTAGACCAGCCCGCCGACCGACCCGTCACCCCCACCTCACCCCGCGAACGACGGCTGCGCCAGCCCCTTCCCCACCCCCGGTACCACCAGGACCGACCCGGCGAGCGGGTGCGGGGCGGTGAGGCCGGTGCGGGCGGTGGTGACGTACAGGTCGGTGAGGTCGGCGCCGCCGAAGGCGCACGCCGTCACACGCGGCACGGGCAGCTCGACCACCCGGTCCAGCCGCCCGTCCGGCGTGTACCGGCGGACGCCCGCCCCGTCCCAGAGCGCCACCCACACGCAGCCGTCGGCGTCGACGGTGAGCCCGTCCGGGAACCCGGCGCCGTCCTCGACGACGGCCAGCGTCCGCCGGCCGGAGATCCGGCCGCCGTCGTGGTCGAAGACGTCGACGCGGCGGGTCGGCGAGTCGATGTAGTACATCAGCCGCCCGTCGGGGCTCCAGCCGGTGCCGTTGCTGACCGCGACGTCGTCCAGGACGGTGGTGTGCGTGCCGTCGGCGGTGAGCCGGGAGAGCGTGCCGCCGCCCGGTGTCTCGTCGTAGCGCATGGTGCCGGCCCACAGGCTGCCGTCCGGGGCGACGGCGGCGTCGTTGGCGCGGCGGCCCGGGACCGCCTCGCGGTGCGCCATGCGCAGCGAGCCGTCGGGGTCGAGCAGCGCGATGCCGTCCCGGAGGTTGAGGACGAGGCCGCCGCCCGCGCGCGGCTTGGCGGCGCCCACGTGCTGCTCGGTCGTGCGGACGGTACGGCGGCCGGTGGCCGGGTCGTAGGTGTGCACCCGGCAGCCGAGGATGTCCACCCAGATCAGCCGGGCGGCCTCCGCGTCCCAGGTGGGCCCCTCGCCCAGCTCCGCTTCCGCCCGTACCGCCACGTCGATGGTCGTCATGCCGCGCTCCGGTATCCGAGGTGTTCCGACAGGTCAGCCGCGCCCTTGGCGGCGAGTTGTTCCAGTTCCGCGCGGCGCTCGTCGCTCCAGCGGATCATGGGGACGGAGATGGACAGCGCCGCCACGACCCGGCCGGTGCGGTCGCGGACCGGGGCGGCCACGCAGCTGACGTCCGGGTTGGACTCGCGGCTCTCCACCGCTATGCCCCGCTCCCGGATCTCCGCCAGGGCCTCGCGCAGGGCGGCCGGGTCGGTGATGCTGTTCGGCGTCATCCCGGTCAGCTCGGCACCGTCCGGCAGACGGGCCGCCAGCTCGTGCGCGGGCAGGGACGCCAGCAGCATCTTGCCGACGGAGGTGCAGTGGGCGGGCAGCCGCCGCCCGGCCGCCGACACCATCCGCACGGCGTGCGTGGAGTCCACCTTGGCGATGTAGATGACGTCGGTGTCCTCCAGGATCGCCACGTGCACCGTCTCGTCGCAGGTCTCGGCGACGGTCCGGGCGACCTGCTGCCCCTCGGCGGCGAGGTCGAGGTGCTCGGCGTAGCGCGCCCCGAGCTGGTAGGGACGTACGCCGAGCCGGTACCGTCCGGGCTGCCCGGACACGGGGACGATGTACTTGCGGGCGGCGAGCGTGGTGACCAGCTCGTGCACGGTGGTGCGCGGCAGCTGGAGCCGGCGCACGATGTCGGGGGCGGAGAGTGTGCCGTCCCCGTCGAGGAAGAGCTCAAGGATGTCGAGAGCCCTGGTCACGGCTGGTACGAGACGTCCCATGTACGGCTCCCCCTCTCTCAGCGTTCGATATTTCAACAGGCGATCGGAATCGCGAACAAAGGCTAACCACACGCCTTCCGTGCGGGCAACGGTCCTGCGACGCGGTGCGACACGATGACTCCATGCCGTCCGCACCGCGTCCCTTCACCCCCGTCGACTTCCACCTGGTCCTGCTGCGCCGCATGGCCGACCACAACCCCGGCCTGGTGGACGACGCCCGCCGCGCGCTCGGCGCCTCGCTCACGGAGATGCGGGAGGCCAACAAGCGCTGGCAGGCGATGCTCCGTTCCCCCCGTTCCCGCTCGGCCGCCTCACGCTACCGTTCGGTCCTCGGCCCCCCGGAGTCGACGTTCCCCCGCCGCGTCGGCGACCTCGACTGCGAGGCCCGCCTGTGGCCCCTCCCCCTCTGGCCGGACCTGCGCTTCGAGGTCCTGGTGGGGGCGGACGGCGCGGTGTGGAACGCGTGGCTGGTCCGCGCCCCCTCCGCCCAGGGCCCCGCCCTGCGCACCCTCGCCGACCTGACCCCCTGGTCCTGCACGGTCGACGAGGCGGCCCGCGCCTTCGCCCCCGCCCGGCCCCTCCAGGGCTCGGCCCCCACACGCTGGGGCCTCGCCTTCACCGCCCCGGACCCGGACGGCACCCCGCGCGACGTCGTCGCCGAGTTCACCTGGGGCCTGCTGCAACGCACGGCGGTCAGTGACCGCCCGCGGCCTTGAGCACCGCCGCGACCACCCGCTCCAGGGACCCCGGGTGCAGCCACAGGAAGAGGTTGGGCTCGACCAGCTCCAGTTCCATCACCCGCGGCCGCCCGTCCTCCCCGTCGACGAGGTCCACGCGCGCGTACAGCAACTCCTCCCCGCCCGGCACGTTGGCCAGCGCCCGCCGCGCGACCGCCGCCTCCTCCAGCGACGGCGTCCACGGCTCCAGGCCCGGATGGGCGACCTTGCGCTCGTCGAACGGCGTCCCGGGCGCGAGCACCGCCCCCTTGCGGCTGACGTGCAGCAACTCCCCGCCGAAGTACTGGAACGCCCGCTCCCCGCCGGTGTCCACACCCCGCTGGTACGGCTGCACCATCGCCGTCAGCCCCTCGGCGTGCATCCGCTCCAGATGCCCTACGGCGGTGGCGTGCTCGCCGGGTGTGTAGCGGGCGGCGTACCGGGCCCCGGCGCCGGAGGCCGGCTTGATCACGTACTCGTGGTCGTCGGGGAGGTCGGCGGGGTCGCCGGGGGCGAGGTACCGGGTGGGGACGACCGCGACACCGGCGTCCGCGAGGTCCCCGAGGTACCGCTTGTCGGCGTTCCACCGCACGATCCCGGCGGGGTTGGCCAGCCGCGGCACCCTCTCCGCCCAAGCGACGAACTCCTCCGCCCGCCAGCTGTAGTCCCAGGTCGACCGTATGAGCACGAGGTCGAACCGGTCCCAGTCGACGCCGGGGTCGTCCCACACGGCGACGGACACGTCGGCCCCGGCCTGTCGCAACGCGCTCTCCAGCACCGGCAGATCACGGTCGACACCGACCTGCGGCCCGGGACGGCAGGTGACGAGTGCGATACGGGACACGGGCGGGCTCCAACCTCGTAGGACGGTCTGACCGCCGGGCAGGCTAGCAACCCCCTCGGAACGGATGGCACGTCGGCTCCGGGGAGACGGGCTCAGCCCTCCCCTGGACTCTCACCCTCCGGCTCCCAGTCCAGCAGCCGGACCTTCGCCACCGTACGGACGTGGCGGCGCATGGCGGTGGCCGCCCGGCGGGGGTCGCCCGCGGTGATCGCGTCCAGGATGGCGTGGTGCTGGGCGAGGGAGCGGGCCGGGCGGGCGGGCTGGCGCAGGGACTCCGTGCGGCTCTCGGCGATCTGCGGGGCGATGGAGCGCATGAACTCCGCGAGCAGGCCGCTGTGCGCCGCCGCCGTCACCGCCGCGTGGAACAGGCGGTCGCCCTCGACGCCGTGCCCGCCCGCCGCGATCTCCTCGGCCATGACCTCCAGCGCGGACCGCATCGCCGTGAGGTCGGCGTCCGTGCGGCGCTCGGCGGCCAGTTCGGCGAGTTTGGTCTCCAGGGCCTCGCGGGCCTCCAGGACGTCCGGCAGCCGCCGGCGGCGCTCCACCATCTCCTCGACCGGTTCGACGTCGAGGCTGTCCCGGACGAGGTACGTGCCGCCGCCGTGCCGCACCTCCACCAGGCCCTGGACCTCCAGGACCACGATGGCCTGCTTCACCGAGGCCCGGCTGACCCCGAGCCGCTGGGCGAGGTCCCGTTCGGGCGGGAGGCGGTCGCCGGCGCGCAGGCCGCCCTCGGCGACGTACTGCCGCAGCCGCTGGAGCACCTGCTCGTACAGGCGCTGCCGGGGCATCGGGCGCAAGGCGTCGGTCACGGTCCCCCCCTCCCGACGGGAGGTTAACACCCTGGCGAAGTGGTCGAGTGGCTGAGCCAATTCGTGCGCGACCCCTTGACGGTGTCCGGCGGCGGGCCCACGCTGAGCCCGCATGTCCCCCGAACTCGTCTCGATCCTCGTGCTCGTCGTGGTGTTCACCGTCGCCACCACGCGTTCCGTCAACATGGGCGCCCTCGCCTTCGCCGCCGCCTTCGGGGTCGGCACCCTCGTCGCGGACCTCGACGCGGACGGCATCTTCGCCGGGTTCCCCGGTGATCTCTTCGTCGTCCTGGTCGGTGTCACGTACCTGTTCGCCATCGCGCGGGCCAACGGCACCACCGACTGGCTGGTGCACGCCGCGGTGCGGCTGGTGCGGGGGCGGGTGGCGCTGATCCCGTGGGTGATGTTCGCGCTCACCGGGGCGCTCACCGCGATCGGCGCGGTCAGTCCGGCGGCCGTCGCGATCGTCGCGCCGGTCGCGCTCAGCTTCGCCACCCGGTACCGGATCAGCCCGCTGCTGATGGGCACGATGGTCGTGCACGGCGCCCAGGCCGGCGGTTTCTCACCGATCAGCATCTACGGGTCGATCGTCAACGGGATCGTCGAGCGGGAGAAGCTGCCGGGAAGCGAGATCGGGCTGTTCCTCGCGTCGCTGCTCGCCAACCTCGTCATCGCCGGCGTGGTGTTCGCGCTGTTCGGGGGGCGGAAGCTGTGGGCGCGGGGGGCCGCCGACGGCCCGGTGGCGGACGCCGACGAGGACGGGCCGGTACGGCTCTCCCCCGCCCGGGTCGCCACCCTCGCCGCCCTGGCCGCCCTCGTCGTCGCCGTCCTCGGCTTCGACCTGGACGCGGGGCTGACCGCCGTCACGCTGGCCGTGCTGCTCAGCACCGTCTGGCCGGACGACAGCCGCCGCGCGGTGACCGAGATCGCCTGGTCCACGGTGCTGCTGATCTGCGGTGTGCTGACCTACGTCGGTGTCCTCCAGGAGATGGGCACCATCACCTGGGCCGGCGAGGGCGTCGGCTCCATCGGCGTACCGCTGCTGGCCGCCCTGCTGCTCTGCTACATCGGCGCGCTGGTGTCGGCGTTCGCCTCCTCGGTGGGGATCATGGGGGCGCTGATCCCGCTGGCCGTGCCGTTCCTCGCGCAGGGCGAGATCGGAGCGGTCGGCATGGTCGCGGCGCTGGCGGTGTCGGCGACGGTGGTGGACGTCAGCCCGTTCTCCACCAACGGGGCGCTGGTGCTGGCGGCGGCACCGGATGTCGACCGTGATCGTTTCTTCCGGCAGCTGATGGTGTACGGAGGAGTCGTGGTGGCGGTGGTGCCGGCCCTGGCGTGGCTGGTGCTGGTCGTGCCCAACTCGTAAGCGCTCGTATGCGCTCGTAAGCGGAGCAAAGGAGCAGTACTCGTGTCCTCACTCTTCCCGGCCCTCACCGGCGCCCCCGCCGACCGGCCCGCCCTGCGGTTCGGCGCACGCTCCCTGACCTACGCGGAACTGGCCGCCGCGGCCGGTGCCACGGCTCAGCGGCTCGGCGGGGCCGGCCGGGTGGCCGTCTGGGCGACCCCGTCGCTGGAGACCGCCGTCGCCGTGGTCGCCGCGCTGCTGGCCGGCGTGCCCGCCGTACCGCTCAACCCGAAGTCGGGCGAGAAGGAGCTGCGGCACATCCTCTCCGACAGCGCGCCGTCGCTGGTCCTGGCCGCCCCCGGCGACGGACTCCCGGCGCCGCTCGCCGCCCTGTCCCGCGTCGACGTCGACGTGGACGCCCGGGGGCCGGTGCCGGCGCAGGACGCCGAGGACGGCGACCCGGCGCTGGTCGTCTACACCTCCGGCACCACCGGGCCGCCCAAGGGCGCCGTCCTGTCCCGCCGGGCCGTCGCCACCACCCTCGACGCGCTCGCCGACGCCTGGGGCTGGACGGGGGACGACGTCCTGGTGCACGGGCTGCCGCTGTTCCATGTGCACGGGCTGGTCCTCGGCACCCTCGGGCCCATCCGGCGCGGCGGGTCGGTACGGCACCTGGGGCGGTTCTCCACCGAGGGCGTGGCGCGCGAGCTGAACGACGGCGCCACCATGCTCTTCGGCGTGCCGACCATGTACCACCGCATCGCGGAGGCGCTGCCCGCCGAACCCGAACTGGTCAAGGCGCTGACCGGGGCCCGGCTGCTGGTCTCCGGCTCCGCCGCGCTGCCCGTCCACGACCACGAGCGGATCGCCGCCGCCACCGGACGCCGGGTCGTCGAGCGGTACGGGATGACCGAGACGCTGATGAACACCAGCGTCCGCGCCGACGGCGAGGCCCGCGCCGGGACGGTGGGCGTGCCGCTGCCGGGGGTGGAGCTGCGGCTCGTGGAGGAGGACGGGTCGGAGGTCACGGCGTACGACGGGGAGACCGTCGGCGAGATCCAGGTGCGCGGGCCCAACCTGTTCACCGAGTACCTCAACCGCCCCGACGCCACCGCCGCCGCCTTCACCGCCGACGGATACTTCCGCACCGGCGACATGGCGGTCCGCGACCCCGACGGCTATGTCCGCATCGTCGGCCGCAAGGCCACCGACCTCATCAAGAGCGGCGGGTACAAGATCGGCGCCGGGGAGATCGAGAACGCGCTCCTGGAACACCCGGCGGTGAAGGAGGCGGCCGTCACCGGCGAACCGGACGCCGACCTCGGCGAGCGGATCGTGGCGTGGGTGGTGCCCGCCGACCCGCAGGCCCCGCCCGCGCTGGCGGAACTGGCCGATCACGTCGCCGCCCGCCTCGCTCCGCACAAGCGGCCCCGGGTCCTGCGCCACCTCGACGCCCTGCCCCGCAACGACATGGGGAAGATCATGAAGCGGTCGCTGAGCCATGACTGAGCGGCTCCCCGCCCGCCGCCTGCTCGCCCGGCTCACCGACGACTTCACCGAACTCCCGTATCCGGAAAGGGAGTACGGACCCGACGGTCCCCTCGGCTGGCCGGGCTACGACGCCTCCCGCGCCCGTGCCGCCGAGCGGACCGGCGAGTCGGAGTCCGTCGTCTGCGGCACCGGGCGGATCGAGGGCACCGAGGCCGTGCTGATCGCCTTCGAGTTCGGCTTCCTCGGCGGCTCGCTGGGACAGCGCACCGGGGACCGGCTGGAGGCGGCGTACACCTGTGCCCGCGCCCACCGGCTGCCGGTCGTCCCGCTGGTCGCCACCGGCGGCAGCCGGATGCAGGAGGGCATGCTGGCGCTCACCCAGCTCCAGCGGGTGGCCCGGCAGTCGGCGCTGACCAGGGAGGCCGGGCTGGCGCAGATCGCCGTCCTGCGCGACCCCACCGCCGGGGGCGGCTGGGCGACCCTCGGGGCCGCTGCCGACGTGGTGCTGGCGCTGCCCGGCGCGCAGGTCGGCTTCGCCGGGTCCCGGGTCCGGCCGCCGGACGCCGACCCGGCGGCGTACACCGCCGAGGCGCAGGTCGCGGCGGGCTCGGCGGACGCCGTCGTACCACCCGGCGAGCTGCGCCGGACGCTGGGCCACTGGCTGCGGCTGCTCACCCGTCCCTCCACCGAACCGGCCCCCGTCCCCGCCCCGCTCGGCGCGACCGCGCCGCCGGACAGCGGCCGGGAGGCGGTGCGCCGGGCGCGCGCGCCGGAGCGTCCGCGCGCCCGTGCCTACCTGGACGCCTACTTCACCGACCGCGCCGAGATCAGCGGCGACCGCTGCGGCGGCACCGACCCGGAGGGCATCCTGTGCGGCTTCGGCACCCGGGCCGGACGGACCGTCGCGTACGCCGCCCAGACCGGGACCGCGACCCGCCCCGCCGGGTACCGCACCGCCGCCCGGCTGATCCGGCTCGCGGACCGGCTCGGCATCCCGGTGCTGACGCTGGTGGACACCCCGGGCGCCGCCAACGACGCCGAGGCCGAACGGCAGGGGGCGGGGCCGGCCATCGCCGAACTGTTCGGCGCGGTGGCCGTCGCCCGTACGCCCGTCACCACGCTGCTCATCGGCGAGGGCGGCTCGGGCGGGGCGCTGGCGCTGGCGGCACCGGGGCGGACCTGGGCCACCCCGGACAGCTACTTCTCGGTCATCGGACCGGAGGCGGCGGCGTCGATCCTGAAGCGGCCGCCGGAGCGAGCGGACGAGACCGCCGACCAACTGCGCCTGCGCCCGCAGGACTTGGCGCACCTTGGCGTGATCCGAACAAGCGAGCAGGTGTTCCCTGGAACAGGTGATCGTCGCTCATGAGCGCGCCTGCGGCCGGTGAGACCGACGAGACTGACGGTGCGCAAGCGACGGGCTGCAGACCGTGGTCGGCGTAGGTCCCACATCGCAGTAATCACGCAAGGAGCAGTACTCACATGAACGTTCTCACCGACATCCTCGCCGGCCTCGTCCACTTCGTGGGCTGGCTGGTCTGAGGTACGTACGGCAGAACAGCGGCGGCGCCGTCTCCCCGTCCCAGGGAGGCGGCGCCGTCCGCGTGTTCCCTAACGGACGCCCACCGCCCGGACGATCTCCTGCGTCACCGAGCCGCCCCGGTCGTCCCACGCCGAGGCGCGCAGCGAGACGGAGGCCGCGTCGCGGGGCACGTTCAGCGTGCCCTGCCAGGTCGCGCCCTTGCCGCCGGTCAGCCGGACGGACGTCCAGGTCGTCCCGTCGTCGTAGGAGACGTCGAGCTTCCCGCCGCCGAGGGTCCCGGTGTCCGGCGCCCCCGCCACGTACTCCGCGCCCAGCCCGATGCCGAGCCGGTGGCCGGCGCGCACCGTGCCCGCGAGGTCGGTGCCGACGTCGAAGGAGAGGTTGATCAGCGGGAGGTAGGTGTACCGGTCCTCCGGGGTCGCCGACGACCGGAAGGTCCACTCGGCGTGACCCGTCGCCCCGGTCCCCCAGCGCTCCGCGTCCAGCGCGGTGTCGGTCACGAGCCGGTACGTGTGCTCGTCGGCCGGCGCGTCCTGGACGTAGGCGGTCGACCCGTTCATCCGGTCGACGAGTTCCCCGTCCTGGTACACCGCCGTGGTCTGGGACAGGCCGCTCTCCGCGCCGTACACGTCACCGAACCCGGTGTGGTCCGGCCCCGAGTCGCCCCAGCCGGGCGCGTTGAACCGCATCCGGTCGCCCGCGCGCTGCTGCCCCCAGCCGAGGCCGGTGCCGAGGTAGGGGTGCCAGACCGGCTTGAACCAGTTCAGCGTGGGGCGCGATCCGCCCTCGTAGGAGACCAGTCCGCCGCGCTGCTCCAGCGCGCCGCCCGCCGAGTCCACCGACTCGTGCCAGAGCTGGCCGGGGCCGGTGGAGACGTACTCGGTGCGCTCGGCGGGGAACCCGATCCGCTCCTTGAAGCCGAGGCCGAGGGGGAAGGTGTCGGTGAGCGAGTAGCGGAACTCGCCGCCGGTGGACGGCCCGGCGCCGTGGTACCGGACGTTCAGGACGGCCAAGTCCCGTTTGCCGGGGCGGTAGGTGAGGTCCCGGTCGGGGATCGCGCCGGGATGGCCTTCGGACAGGTCGTACGTGTACGGCGTGTCGCGCGTGCCGGTCATGTCGACGCGGCCCGCCTGCCGCAGCCGGGCCGCGTCGGCGGCGTTCACGGTGGCGATGGTCAGCGGGCGGTCGGCGTTGTCCTCCGTGCCCCACCAGGCCGACAGCCGGCCGGGCTTGTCGTCGGTCACGAACAGCGCCCGCGCGCCCGCGTCCTGAGCCGCCCGGGCGAGGGCGGCCGGGTCGGTGCCGTCGGTGAGCCGGGCGAGGACCGCCTTGCCCTCCGCCCCGGTGACCGGCCCGTCGCCCACGTCGACCAGCGGCAGCCGGGTGCGGCCCTCGGCCAGGGTCCCGCCGGACTGGACGGTGGCCTCCCCGACGCCCTTGACGGTGAGGAGCGGCTTGCCCAGCCGCCACACCGTCCGGTACTCGAAGCCGCCCTCGGTGACCTCGCGGCCGGTGGGCGCCGCGAAGACGCTGTCGTACGTCACCGGCACCTGGACCGCGCCGAACAGGTCGGCGCCGTGCGCGCTGCGGTCGTACTCCATGAGGAGCTGCCGGGTCTCGGTGCGCCGGTCCACGTCCGCGCGGATCTCGCGGAGCGTGCGCCCGTCGAGGGTGATCTCGCGGTCCCGGTCGACGACCACCTCGGGGGCGGCGAGGAAGCCGAGGCCGAGGGAGTCGGCGCCGTGACTGCCGCGCACGTCGAGGAAGGTGGAGAGGCTGTACGTGCCCGGCGCCAGGCGCAGTTCGAGGGTGCCGGAGTCACCGACGTACGCCGGGACCGGGTCGACGCCCTCGGCCAGCCGCTGCACGGTCAGGTCGGCGGCGGTGGCCGCGCCCGTACGGTCCTTGACGTGGACGGTGAGCGTGTACCGCTCCTCCTCCTTGACCAGGCCGAACGCGGTGTGCGCGACGGTCTTCCCGGCCGCGCCGGCCGCCACGATCCGGCCGCTGGTGGCGCCGACGGGCGCGTCGGTGCCGTCGCCGGTCACGGTGGTGGACGCGGTGCCGTGGGCGGGGACGGTGAGGGCGGTGTCGGCGAGGGTGACGACGCCCTCGGGGGCGCCGTGCACCGAGAGCTTCAACTCCACGTCCGTGTCCGAGGAGTTGGAGTAGGTCACGGTCCGGGTGACCGGCTCGTTCTCCTCGTACGGCCAGGAGTGGAAGCCGAGGTCGGCGCTTCCGGTGGCGGTGACGTCCGCGCCGATCGCGTCCGGCACGCTGACCCGGCCCGCGCCGAGTCGGTAGGCGGAGGCGTCGAGTTGCTTCGACGTCGACATCAGCGCGTCCTTCAGCCGTGCGCCGGTCCAGTCCGGGTGCTCCTCGGCGAGCAGGGCGGCCACCCCGGCGACGTGCGGGGTCGCCATCGACGTACCGTCCATGGCGGTGTAGGCGCCGGTGCCCTCGGTGAGGGTGGAGCGGGCGGCGAGGATGCCGACGCCGGGGGCGGACAGGTCGGGCTTGAGGGCGTTGTCGCCGAAGCGGGGGCCGGCGCTGGTGAACCAGGCCGCCGCGTCGGCGGAGTCCACGGCGCCGACGGTCAGCGCGGCGTCGGCGGCGCCCGGCGAGCCGATGGAGGACGGGGAGCCGGTGTTGCCGGCGGCGATCACGAAGAGCGCGCCGGTCTCGGCGGACAGGGTGTCGACGGCCCGCGCCATCGGGTCGGTGCCGTCGCTGGGCTCGGTGGAGCCCAGCGACATCGAGATGACGTCCGCCTTCACGTCCCGCGCGGCCCACTCCATGCCGGCGATGATCTGCGACTCGCTGCCCGAGCCCTGGTCGCCGAGGACCTTGCCGACGGCGAGCGTGGCGCCGGGCGCGACCCCCTTCTCCCTGCCGTCGGAGGCGGCGCCGCTGCCGCCGACCGTGGAGGTGACGTGGGTGCCGTGGCCGTGCCGGTCGGCGACCTCCTCGCCCTCGACGAAGCTGCGGGCGGCCGCTATCCGGCCGCTCAGGTCCGGGTGGTCCGCGTCCACGCCGCTGTCCAGGACGGCGACGGTGACGCCCTTGCCGGTCAGGCCCGCGTCCCAGGCCGCCGGGGTGCCGATCTGGGCGTTGCTTTCGGCCATCTCCGCGCTGACCCGGCCGTCGAGCCAGACGCCGTCGACGTCCCCGCTGTGCCGGGTGAAGTCCCGCCAGAAGGCCCGGCCCTTGTCCGCCTCGACGGCCGCGCCGCGCACACTGGGCAGCGCCCGCGTCCGCTCGGTGCCGCGCGGCGTGACGACCGGCGCGCCCTTCTCGTAGGTGACGATCAGCGGCAGTTCGCCGGAGTCGGTGTCGCCGAGCCCCTGGCGCAGCAACCCGGTGACGTCGAAGAGCCGTTCGTCGAGCGTGCCGGCCCGCAGGTAGGGCAGGACCTCGTCCGGTACGACGGTGACGGAGCCGTTCGCGTTCTGGGTGCGTACGGCGCCGGTGGCGCCCTTCGGCCGGTCGACCGTGACCGTCTTCTTCCCGCCCCCGGCCTCGGTGACGGTGACGCGGTCGCCGGTGATCAGGGTGACGGTCCGGGCGTCCGCGCGCGCGGCGGGCTCCGGGGCCGTCACGGTCGCGGTCGCGGCGGTCGCCGCCGACGCCGCCGGGCCGGCCGGCAGCAGCGCGCACACCAGTCCGACGGCCGCCAGGGCCGGGCCGGAACCCCCGCGCCTCATGCGTCTCACGCGTCTCGCGCCTCTCGTGATCATCCACGCCCCTCTCCCTGAAGTCGTTCCGGACGAGTCTCACGGCCCGTGCGTCACAGGGGAGTTGCCCGGACCTGGCGGATGCGCGCAGTGGCGGTTTTCCGCCAGCGCCCCGGTGAACGACCGGCATAACAGAGGACACCAGCAAGCACGGTCCGTCACAATGAGGTCCGTCCGCGTGAGGAAGACGCGCGGAAGAACGGCACAACGGGGAGCGGACGGCACCATGGACGGACTGCTGGAGTTCAAGACCGAGGACGGTGCCCAGGTGGTGGTGGAGGCCGTCGACGAGGAGACCGGCGCCCGCCTGGTCTCCCGTGGTGACGGCCCGGCGCAGGCGGCGCGCACCTTCGAGAGCGCGCTGGAGGGCGTGCGCGCGGCGGCCTCCTCCGCGCTGCGGGTCTTCCGGGACGGCAGCCTCAGACCCGACTCGGTGGAGCTGGAGTTCGGGGTGCGGCTGAGCGCGGAGGCCGGCGCGGTCATCGCCAAGGGCACCGCGGAAGGCCACTTGGTGGTGAAGCTGCACTGGTCACCGGGGGCGTCGGCCCCCACGGCACCGGCGGACGGGGAGGCCGCCGCCGGATCGTGACCGGCGGTACGGCCGCCTGGCACGCCCGGATCAGATGCGGCCGGGAGGTCGGCGCGGGGTTCCTCGTCACCGAACGCCTGCTGCTCACCTGCGCCCACGTCGTCGTAGGGCACGACACCGAGCCGGTCACGGTGTCCTTCCCGGGCCACCGTGGCCTGGGCGACCTGACCGCCCGCGTCGTCGACCGGGGACCCTGGCGGGAGGACTCCGACGACCGCGGCGACCTGGTGGTCCTCGAACTGGCGCGGAAGGTGTCCGTGCGCCCCGCCGTGTTCGCCCCGCCCGGCGCGGCGCACCGCGCCCCCGAACTGGTCGCCTACGGCTTCCCGTCCCGGCTGGACGACGGTGTGCTCGCCACCTACCGGGCCGTGCCCGGGCCGCTCATCGCGGACGAGTGGATGCAGTTGGAGGCGCTCACGGCGCACGGGCAGACGCTGGTGGGCGGGTTCAGCGGGGCGGCGGTCACGCTCCGCGACCACTCGGTCGTCGGCATGGTCGTCTCCACCACGGGCTCGCACGTCGGCAGGATGCTGCCCGTCGAGGTCATGGCCCGCTACTGGAAGGGGCTCGGCGACCTGATGCCGGCGCCCCGTCCCGGGCCGGACGCGGGGCGGCTGGAGACGCTGCTGCGGCGCGCCGAGCGGGTCCGCCCGGACTGCGACCCGAACCGGCTGTACGCCTCCGCCGTGGACCTCTTCGCCCCGCAGCCCGAGCGGCCGTTCACCTCGCTGCGCCAGGCCGCCGAGTACGTACGGTCCGAGGTCCCGGACCTGGCCGCCGAGGACCGGTTCGCCGACGGACTCCAGCGGGTCCTGGACGAGTGGACGGCCGACCACCCGCGCAGCGCACCCGGCCCCCGGGGCGCGGCCCCGACCGCCGGCCACCGGTTCACGGACGACCAGTACCCCGGCCACCGGTTCACGGACGACCAGTACCCCGGCCACCGGTTCACGGACGACCAGTACCCCGGCCACCGGTCCGCGGACGACCAGTACCCC
>NZ_JAGGOO010000011.1 GCF_018614415.1 Streptomyces sp. ISL-12 | reverse complement strand
GCAGGGTCACGACGGCTCGGACGAGGCTTGTGACGCGAGTGGTCGAGCACCGCAGCTTGCGGAGGAGTCGCCAGGCCTTGAGGGTGGCGACGGCTTGCTCGGCCAGGGCCCGGATCTTGGCGTGAGGCCGGTTGACGGCCTTCTGACCTCGGGAGAGTGTCTCCCAGCGTCCCCAGTACGGGACGCGGACCGTGCCTCAGGCGCCTCGGTATCCCTTGTCGGCCCAGCACGTGGTGCCAGCGTCCGTGAGAGTAGCGAGAGTACGTTGTGGGGCCTCAGCAGAACATGCGCGACGTCGTGCGCGGTACGGTCCCGGCGGAGGGCGCGCCAGTCCGTCCCCTGGGCCCGGCGGCCGGGTCCTCGTGAGAGCCGACTGCATGTCAGCGATCCGCGCCGTCCTGGAGTCGGTGGAGTTCGGCGAACAGTCCACCGGGCTTGGCCAGCAGTTCCCGGTAGCTGCCGGATTCGGCGATCCGCCCGCTGGCCATGACGACGATGCGGTCGGCGACGCGGGCGTTGGCGAGCCGGTGCGTGATGACCAGAGCGGTTCGCCCGGCCGCGAGTTCGCGGAACTGGTCGAAGACCTGGCGCTCGGCGCGGGCGTCGAGGGCGGCGGTGGGCTCGTCCAGGATGTGCACGGCGGCGTCGGCGTGGAAGGAGCGGGCGAGCGCGATGCGCTGCCACTGCCCGCCAGAGAGGTCGTGTCCGCCCCACCAGGAGCGGGCGAGGGAGGTGTCCAGGCCGTTGGGGAGGGTGCCGAGAACGGTGTCGGCTCCGCTGGCGCGGGCGGCGTCGAAGACGGCGGCGTCGCCGCGTTCGCTGGGGGTGCCGAGGGTGATGTTCTCGCGGGCGGTGAGCGGCCAGCGGGTGTACTCCTGCGGGGTCATGGCGATGCGCTGCCACACGTCGGCGGGCGCGGCGTCGGCGATGTTGATGCCGTCCCAGGTCACTTCGCCGGCGTCGGGCAGGTACAGGCCGGTGAGCAGGTGGACGAGGGTGGTTTTGCCCGAGCCGTTCTCTCCGACGAGCGCGACGGTTTCTCCCTTCTTCAGGTCCAGGTCGACGCTGTCGACGGCCGGGTGGTTGCTGCCGGGGTAGGAGAAGGTCAGGCTGCGGGCGCTGATGATCTGGGGTGCGTCGTGCGGCAGGGGGCGGGTGCCGCGGTGAGTGCGGTGCCGGGCCGCTTCGTCCAGGAAGGCGGCCCAGTCGTCCAGGAACAGGCCGGTACGGAAGACGCGCGCGGCGGAGCAGGTCAGCGTGGTCAGTGATGCGGTCGCGGTGCGCAGCGCAAACAGCGCGGTACCGGCCCCGGCCGCTTCCAGGCGTCCGGCGGTGACGAGCGCGGCCAGGGCGGCGAAGGTGCCGGCGAGGGCGAGCGCGGAGATGGCGTCGCCGGCGAGCTGGACGCGTAGGCCGCGCACTGCTGCCGTGAGTGCTTCGGCTTCCAGCCGGTCGGAGACCTGCCGGTAGCGGAGGGACAGGAAGCCGCCCATGCCGGCGGCGCGGATTTCGGCTGCGGTGTTGCGGGTGGTGCTGTAGCCGCGCAGCGTCTGGCGCAGGCGTGAGTCGGAGCGGGCGGCGGTGGCTGCCGCGTGTTCCAGGCGCGCGGCGCGCAGCGAGGCATACGCGCGGGGTGCGGCCGTCAGCACCAGCAGGGTCATGAGGAGGGGGTCGAGGGTGGCGATGACGGCGGCGACGGCGACGAGTTGTGCCAGGACGGAGATGGAGCTCTGGACGTCGAGGACGAGGTCGCGGGCGGACTCGGCGCCCTTGCCTGCGGCGTCGAGCCGGTCCTCGAATCCGGGGTGTTCGTAGGCGATCAGTTCCACGTCGGCTGCGGCGTTGAGGACGCGCAGGTCGGCTTCGCGGAAGACGCGGGGGCTGAGGCGGGCGGCGGCGGCGCGGGCGGCGGTGTTGGCGAGCGCGGCCCCGGCGAGCGCGGCGGCCACCCGGGCGGCCGGCGCGAGGGCGCCGCGCAGGGCGGGGCCGGTGGGTTCACCGCGGCCGTAGGCGGCGGCCGCGTCCAGGACGTGTGTGATCAGGGCGGTGGTGGCGGTGAGGGCGAGCGCAGCCAGGACGGCGGCTGCCGCCTGCGCGGCGAGCATGCCGGTCAGGGCCCGGCGGTCGGCGTGCCAGGCCAGGCGCATGGTGCGGGCCAGGACGGAGGGCAGGCGGCGTGCGGTGGCGGCCAGGCCGAGGGCCTCTTCGCGCTGGTCTTCGGCGTACCGCATGATCGGTGCGGGACCGGCTGCGGCGGGTGTGGGGTGTGCGGTCACCCGTCTGGTGTAGGGGTGTCGCCCGCTGTCCGGCACGCGGGTTTGTGCGGCCCCCTGCCGGGGAGGGCAGGTGGGCCGCCGGGTGCGTCAGTTTTGCGCCCCTTGTTTCACTTGTTCGGGTGAATGGGAGGTGTGACGGCGACCCCGACCCAGGGGCGGCGGGGGTCGTCGGCGTCTCGGCCGGACAGGCCCAGCGCGCCGGCGGGCGTCCATACCCAGGCGTGGGCCTCGTTCGGCATGCGCCGCGATCCGATGACCCAGTGCGCGCGTCGGCCGCGCAGCGCGATCGTCACAACGGTGGCCAGCGACACCTCCATGCACGCGATCCGTCCTGGCCACCAGGCGGGCCGTATCCGCGGTACCGCGGCCGCGGCGGAGGCGGCCAGAGTGGGCGGTGCCGGCGGCAGGTGGCGCAGGAGGTCCAGCAGCCGCATGCGGATGCTCATCGGCAGGCGCATCATGCCGAGCGCCAGGACCAAGCCGGCTCTCGCCAGGACGCGGACCGCCAGACCCGGCTGGTCGCATGGTGGCGCCGGGGCGGTCACCGCCGGCATCGGCGGCGGCAGGACGGCCGAACCGCGGCCGGAGCCGGTGAGGAGCCCCGCCTGCGTCAGCTGCCCGATGGTGGCGGTGACGATCCGCTCGACGTCGCCGGGAACCCCCTCCGCCCGCATCTGGTGGATCAGCTCCGGCACTGTGCCGGACAGGGCCGCCGACCAGATCCGCTCCGTGGCTGTGTTCATCCACTGCCACGTGCCGTTGGCCGTGTTCAAAACGGCGACGGCGCCGTCGCCGAGGGCGGCCCGGTGCACGCCGGGCGGAACGAGCAGCATCACCGAAGACCTCCCGGCACAGCGAGCGGGTCCATGGTGCGCGCGAGCCACCAGGAGGTGATGAAGAACGCCTCCAGCGCGGGCAGCGGCGGCCGGCCGACGCCCGCGGTCGCCGCGTCCAGCGCCGTGTGCACGGCCGCGGCGTCGATGAGCCCGCCGGAGACGAGCACGCTGGCGTCGATCACCTCGCGCAGCTCCTGCCGACGGGCGCGCAGGCCCTCGTACAGCAGCGGCGTGAAATGCCCCTTGGACTGGCGGCTCGTCAGCCAGTGCGGCAGATCCGGGCGTGCCAGGCCGAGCAGCGGCTTGTAGACGTCCGGCCGGCGCCGCTCGCCCGCGCCGATCCGCAGGCACGCCGTCACGACCTCGTTGTCCAGAAACGGGCTGACCTGGCGCGGGCCGTGCTCGGCGAACAGAGGCGCGCTGTCGCGCATGGCGGAGCCGTTGTAGCGCAGCGCGCTCCAGTCGTCCCACTCGCCGGCGTTCACCTCCCCGATCGTGCGCCCGGAATCGTCGAGCATCGCGGCGAGCACCTGCCGCCCGTACGGGGTGAGCCACTTCACTGCCCCGCCGACGGGACACCACGTCCACACCCGGAGCCCGTCGCGGAAGGTGTGTCCGGTCGCGACTGCCTCCGCTGCCCGGGACATCTCGTACGGGCGTCCCCGCGCGGCCGTCTTCACCGCGCGCCACAGTGGGCCGGGCCCGGTGTTGACCCGGCGGGCCAGCGCGGTCACGGCTGCCCGCGCTCGCCGGGTCTGCCCGTCCTGGGCGAGCGCGGTCCATGCGGCCGTCGAGGACTCCAGCACGACATCGCCGCCGTGCCCCGTCAGGTGGACGGCGGCGACCCCGCGTGCCGGCGGCAGGTAGTCGGCGTCCAGCGGGTACGACGAGACGGGCAGCACCGGCGCGTGCGGGAGCGCAGTGGGCCAGCGGGAGAAGTGGGCGGTCGTGGACCCGCCGCTGCTGATGTGGTGCTCGGCGCCCACGTACTGGGCGACCCGCCGCGCCAGGTCCGTGTCCGTGCCGTCGGCGAGCGGGCCTCCGTAGGTGACCGCCACGATCTGGCTCACCGCAGCAGCCGCGATGACGACCGTCGAGGAGTCCAGGCCGCCGGACAGATCCGCGCTGACCCGCGGCCCCGCCGCGCGGGCGTAGCCCTGCGCCGCCGCCCACAAGGCGGCACCGACGTCCCCGGCGCCCTCTCCCAGCGTCCGTCCGTCCGGGCGTGGCCGGATGTCCACGGTGCGCGCGGTGCCGTCCTGGAGGACCAGGGCGTGTCCGCCGGGCACCCGCTCGATGCCCGTCCACACCGAACGCTGCGGCCAGTGCTCCGCCGACCCCAGCACGACCCGGGCCGTCAGCAGCTCCAGGTCCGGGCCGCGGCCGAGCTGTGCCGCCAGCAGTCCCGCCCCGGTCGCCCAGACAGGCCCGCGGCCGGTCCGAGCGGTGAACAGGCCGCGCCCCTCGGCGAGGTCGCCGGCCACGACCGTGCGCCGCGCATCAGGGTCGTGGACGGCCATCCAGTACGAGCCGCCCAAGGCCCTGATGTCCTCGAACTGTCCCCTGGCCACCGCGCCGGCGACACAGGCGATCTCGGTGTCGCTGCCCCGGCATGCCCCAGCCACCACGGCGGTGACCGCCCCTCGCGTCACCATCCGTACGTCCGCGTCGGACGGGTGCCACACCCCAGCCGTCCGCGCGGTGCCCGCAGGGGCGTCGAAGGCACCCCCTGCCAACCACTCCGCTTCTTCCATCGCGTCCATTCCTCTTCGCTGCCTGCCGGATACGCCTGGGGCGGCGTGGCATGGTCACCGCGCCGCCCCAGAACCTCCAGCTGTCGGCCGGTCAGTTCTCGAAGTAGTTCGACTTGTCGGAGTCGTTGAAGTTCTGGCTGCCCAGGGTCACGGTGTCGACGTCGGCCGACGCCAGGACCGGCAGCTGCGGGACGGCCGGGGCGTGCTCGGTGGTCGTGTTCATGGGGGTTCCCTTCGTGTCCGTTGCGACGGCCGGCGCCGGGCGGCGCAGCCGGTGGTGCAGTGGTACGGACGTGCTCAGCGCAGGACGAGCGGTCAGAGCGCGTACCACTCGACCGCGCCCTCGCGGTACCCGTCCTGGTCGCGGCCGAGCGTCACCGCGTCGATGTCCTCCGTGTGCAGCACGGGGAGGCACTGCTGTTCCTGCTGCATGGGGCGGTCCTCCGGATCCATCGCGCCGGGCTGTCCGGCGCACTCCCATCACAGCGCCCCGAACGGCCGTGCGGGAGCCGGTGCCGGGCCGGTGAACGGCGGCACTCGGCCCGGACGCCGAGCACCGTTGCCTCGGCGCCGGCCAAGCGCCTGGGCGGCGCTTTACGGCGAATCACCCAACCCACTGGGCGACTTGGAGGTGGAGTCTTATCCTGGTTGGTCCGCCGTGGCCATGGAGGCACACCGATGGGCAGGCCGCCGCTCCATCAGCAGCCGAACGCCTCGCTGGCGTACTGGATGCGCCGGTGCAACCTCTCCAACAAGAAGCTCGCCCGCCTCGTCACCGCGCGAGGAGCCGAGCAAGGCGTCACCGGACTGGGCACCGACGAGAGCCGAGTACGGGCGTGGCTGAAGGGATCCCTACCGCGCGATCCTGTGCCACGCCTGATCGTGGAAGTCATCAGCGCCGCCAGCGGCTTGGACCTCACCTTCGCCGATGTGGGAATGCCCGGCGAAGGCGAGCCAGTCGGCCCGCGCACCCCATGGACTCGCGCCGCCGCTCTCGCCGCTCTCACCCAGATCACCCGGAGCCACATGATGCTGCCCGACACCCGAACCGGCCCCGAGGCCACCCGCATCACGACCGGCGACCAGCTCCTCGCCCCGCTGCAGGAATGGGCCTTCCCCCGCACCACTCCCGCCCAGGACGCCACGCCAGAAGCCGGCAGGCGGATCGGCATGTCCGACGTCGAGGGGATCCGCCAGATCACCACCACCTTCCGAGACCTCGACAACCGCCACGGCGGTGTCCTGGCCCCCACCGCCGTCCTCGCCCAGACCGACACCGTCCTGTCCCATCTGAAAACCGACACCTACACCGAAGCCGTCGGCGCTGCCCTGTTCTCCGCCGCCGGCGACCTGGCCGGCGTCGCCGCCTGGATGCTGTTCGACGCAGGACACCACGCCAGCGCCCAGCGCACCTTCGTGGCCGCCCTCCACGCCGCCGCAGAGGGCGGCGACAAACGACTGGGCGCCCACATCCTGCAGTGCATGGCCCGGCAGATGTCCCACCTCGGCCACGTCGACGACGCCCTCGACCTCGTGGCCCTCGCCCAGTACGGCGCCCGGCGGCACCTCTCACCCGCCACCACCTCGATGCTCGCCGCGCTGGAAGCCCGCTTCCAGGCGATCCTCGGCCACATCGACGACAGCGAAACGGCTGCCGACCGCGCCCTCACCGCCTTCGACCGGGTCAACCCTGCCGACGAAGACCCCCACATGGCCTTCTTCGACGCGGCCGAGCTGCATGCCACCTTGGGCATGGCGCATCAGATCGCCGCCACGCACCTCGAGCACGGCACAGCACGCACCCGGCACGTCCGTCGCTCCACGGACCTCGTGGGCGCCGCCCTCACCGCACGGCCCGACCACCGCCAGCGCAGCCGGGCCTTCGACCATCTCGGCCTCGCACGCACCCACCTCGCCGCCGGCGATGCCGACGCGGCCTCCGAAGAGACCACGCACTGCCTGCAGATGCTCGGTACCGTCCGCTCCCGCCGCGTCACCGACCGACTCGGTGAGCTGTACGCGGAGGCCGAGCCGTTCTCCGGGGCAACCCCTGGGCGAGAACTGCGGGAGCAGATCCGTGAGCACCTGGCCACCGCAGGGTGACGTGGGAGACGAGCAAACGGCCTACCGGCGCGTCGCCCAAGAGCTGCGCGACCAGGTCGCTGACGGATGCTCAAGCCTGGTCAGCGCATCCGTCGCTGACGGAGCTGCAGGAGACATTCGGTGTCTCGGACACCGTGATCCTGGAGACCCGCAAGATCCTTACCTACAGCCGCGGCAGTCATGTGCTCCAGGGACGGACCCCTGTGGCTGTGTAGGCCAGACGTGGGAACGAATGCCAGCGAGCCTCAACAAGGGGGTGTCCGGGCAGTTGCGGCAGACCCTGACGGGCGCGGCCCGGCCGGCCGGGCCTGAGGGATGTCCTGCAGTATGTGCCCTGACGGCATGAGATCTCCTGCTGCTGAGGGCCGAACGCCCCGCCCTCAGCTAAGACAGCCGTCGCCCTCCTTCACCGCTCCTGGGGCGGGCGTTGCTGGGTGTAGTGCGGGTGCTGCGGGGCCGGTCCGGGAGGTACGGGGTAGGTCTGCGGCGTGCCGGGACCCGGGTAGGGCGGGTGACCGATTGGCGGCTGAGGGGGCTGGACCGTGCCGTAGCCCGGAGTTTTGCCGAGGGCATTGCCGCGGTTGCGGCGGCGGCTCACTGCGAAAATCACGGCCGCGACGGCCAGTAGCACTGCCACGCCACTGGCGCCGGCGATGATGAGGCTGCTGCGGAAGGAGGGCTGCGTCTCCGCGGCCGAGGCCGGTGAGGGCGTGGGCCTGGGGGCACCGCCGCTTCCGGACCCGATCTGCATCTGACCGAGGGGATTCTCTGCCGGTCCTGCGGGAATGTCCATGGTGAGCGCGGAGTAGGGGCGGACCATGCCGTAGCCGTACTCCTCGTCAGGAGCCGTCAGCCCTTCGTGGTGGGCAAATGTGGCCGACTTGATCAGACGATTGATCACCTGGCCCGCGGTGAGGCCGGGGTGTTTGGAGCGGACCAGGGCGGCGGCGGCCGAGACGAAGGCCGTAGCCTCGGAGGTGCCGCTTGCCACGCCATAGCCGTTGTCCATGGTGGCGTTAGCTCCGACGATGTCCACTCCCGGAGCCGTGAGCACCAGGTCCTCGCCGGTGTTGGAGTCTTCCCAGAGGTTGGCGTGGGCGTCGATGGCGCCGACAGAGACCACGCCGGGCAGTGCTGCGGGCTCGATGACGGCGTTGATACCCTCGTTACCCGCAGCGGCCACCACCACGACGTCGTGGGCCTGCGCGTAGGCGATCGCGTCCCGTCCGACCGAGATGGTGCCGGATCCCCCGCTGGCCCCGAACGACATGTTGATCACTTGCGCGCCGTGGTCGACCGCATACCGGACGGCAGCTGCCCAGGTCTCGTCGAGATTTTTGTCCTGCCTGGTCTGCAGAGTGCGCAGCGGCAGAATCTTGGCTCTGGGAGCAAGACCGACCACGCCGGAGGAATTGTCCGTGCCGTGACCGTGGGCGGCGATGATGCTGGCCATTTTGGTGCCGTGGCCGATGACGTCCTCGTGCGCGTCGCCGCCGCCGGTGAAGTCCTTGCCTCCGAGTACCTGGCCGGTCATGTCCGGATGGTTTGGATCGACGCCTGAGTCAATCACGGCGACGGTGACGCCCTCGCCCTGGGACTCAGCCCAGACATCCTCTGCCGCGAACGCTTCTAGGGCCCATTGCCGGTCTCTGATGTAGTCCGCTGACGCGGGGGTGGCTGTGGTGACCAGCAGGGCTCCCGCCAGTGCCACGGCTCCCGTCATGGACAGCACTCGCTGATGGCTCTCTCGCTTTATCTTCACCGGCAAGGCGTCATCGGTTATGTCAGGGCCTTGGCCGTCGCGGGTGTTGGTCATGCGGGCCATCGTTGCAGGACCGTCCCGGCCGCATCCAACTGGCTTGCGGTCACACATCACACAACTTGGGTGATCTCCGCCAGGAGCGAATCCAGCCGACCGCACCCGGTCCCCGCCTGAGTGCGGCAAGCACGCGGTGCCGTCCTCGTTACCCTCGCGGCCACCAAAGCCGGCAGACGGCTGCCACACGCCGCACCCAGGCACTCGATGGTTCGCGCGCACATGGCCCGGTCCACCCACGAGCAGGCCGCAGCTGTGACGATCCCCTCCATGCAGCCCGGAAGTCCGATGTGGTCACTGCGGCACTGGACGAACAGGGCCTCGTGGAACCGGCCCTCCACCAGTTCGACCGGGCACACCATGTCGGCAAGCCTCACGATCAGTCGTCCCCCCTCCGCACGGATGGCCGGGCGGCAACCGAGAACTTGTGGATCTGCGTCCGGTGCCCCTTCGCCATGAACAGCGGCCTGCGGGAACTCCTCGACATATTGACGGCCGGAACAAGGTATTCCATTTGTCCGGTCCGGGGGACGCGTTCGGCTGGCGCCGCTGGTTTTGTTGACACGCTTGTGGATCTTCGAGGGCTGAGCGGGGGCGCGTAACAGGCGTAGGAGGGGATACGGAACTGTGCGCTGGCGTACTCAGATTCGCAGATTCATCCGACATGCCCTATTTCGATGACAGCTTCTGATCATCTCTCGTCGCAAGCGGTCAATAACTTTTGGGTGTGATCGTGCTGGTGTCGGCAGGTACCCATACCCACGACGCTACTTTCCGGCACCGAGAAAATGCGCAAGGTAGTACGGTCCTGCTCCCGGCACTTTCTGCCGGACGGCAAAGACCCCGGCACCGATGGTTGGTAGCCCGCGCGCCGGGGTCTTGTCGCTTCCAACGTCAGCCCGCAACACCGGGACACAGGAGGTCTCCGATGCCGCTACACCGACGCCGAACGCGTTTTCCCGCAACGGCAGCTGCAATTGCGCGGAAAACGAGTCGCGAACGTATCATCCCGTCACCGTGCCCGGCTCAAACCCCGGTATGGCATGTCAAGGCTGTCATGCTCCGCAGAAGCCTGCCCATCGCGGTGTTCGGCCTTCCTCTGGCCGTGATCCCGCACGTTCAGTCTGCGCAGGCGCTGCCCCTCGTTGCCCTTTTTCTGACGGCTGCTCACGGGTCTGTGCTGGTTCACCAGTGGATTTACCGCCACTGATCTGACCGCCGGTGGGGCGCGAGTCACCGCTCGCGCCCCACCGTCTCCCGCCGTGTCCGGCCGCCCGTGGCCGGACGGGCGGTACAGATACCCGTCCAGCCACCCCGAAAGAGGCTCCGTGCCCCCTCAATCACGCACCCAGAAGGCGGACGCCGCCCCGCGTCCCGCGCGCTCCGTACCGTCGGCCGATGCCGCCCGCGCCAGCCGCTGCACCGAAGCCCTGCGCGACATCGCCGAGGACTGCACCGTGCACTCCGAGGCACTGCTGCTCGGCACCTACAGCGGCACCCTGTCCAACGCAGACCTCCTCCAGCGCCTCGTCGACCTCCGGGAGGTGGTCGACGAGGCGATCGGAGTCGTCGTCGTCCGCCAACGCTCCCAGGGCGCGCCACTGGCCGACCTCGCACCGATCGCCAAGCGCACCGAGGACCGGCTGCGCAAGAAATACAACCCGCTCTCCGTCGACCGCGCCCTGACCAACCGCAGCCGGCCCATGCCCGTCGCTGCCGCCCCCAGCAGCGCGACCGCCGCCGGCACCCCGATCCTGCGCCAGCCCGGTCAGCGCCTGGCCTGTGCCCTCACCCTGATGCGCAACGGCTCCGGACGGCGCCAGCGGGAACTCGCCGCGGAGATGGGCGTCGACGAGTCCTACGTCTCCCGCATGCTCTCCGGCCAGCGCGACCTGTCCTGGAAGTACGTCAGGATCATCTGCGAGGTGTGCGGGGCCGACCCGGAGTCGATGAAGCCGCTGTGGCACGCAGCCGCCGACGTGCAGCCCTCCGACGCCGACGATCCGGTCGAGTACCTGCGCACCTATCTGCGGGGCCTGCACTACGCGGCCGGCTCACCCGAACCCGGCATCGTCCTCGCCGCCGCCCAGCACACCCTCAGCGCCGCCGACTTCCGCCGTGCGCTGCACGGCCCCGGCGTGCCCGACTGGCCGGTGATCGAGCGGCTCGCCTTCGCCCTGCAGAGCCTGCCCAACATCGCCCGGCCCCTGTGGCGCCGCGCCCAGAAGGCCGCCGAGAACGGCCCCACCACCTTCAACTGACCTGTCTGCCCACCACCCCGGGGGAAAGGACCATGAAACCCGCACCGCCCGCTCCGACTCTGCTCACCACCGCCTTCTACGCCTTCTGCGACCTGCACCGCCCGGCCTACCACGCCTACGCCGCCGCCCGCCTCCCGCTAGAGGAAGCCCGGCTCAGCGTCACCCAGCTCTTCGACCTCATCGCCAGCAACTGGACCCGCATCATGGCCGAGCAGCACCCCTCCGCCTGGGCCTGGAGCGAGCACACCCGGGCCGTCGCCCGCCGCGCCGGCCGCGCCCCAACCCCAGCCGAGGACACCGCACTCCTCCATGACGAACTCCGCCTGAGCATCGACCGCATCGCCACCATCACCGGCACCGACCCCGCCCGGGTCACCGCACTCCTGGCCGCCGCCCGCCGCACCCGCCAGCCCGCCTGCCCCAGGACTCCACCCCGCCCGTCAGCGTCTCGCGCCGCCTGATGGGCTCAGGCCCGATGGCCGCCCCGCAGGATCCGGCCGCGCCGGGTACCTGCGGGGCGGCCGGTGAAGAGCAGGGCGAGGGGGATGTCGTCAACGCCAGCGATGACCGCGCCCCCGGCAACGCGCCCGACCGAGCAGACAGGACGGCAGCGGGCACCGGCCGGGGCCGGCTGCGGGGTGGGTGGCGACGCGCCAGGACCGGGGCCGGGGGATGTGCTGCCAGTCGAGGAAGCCCTGGAGAGCGGTCGGGTTCCGGGGCTGTCGGGCGGGTGCCGGCGGGAGGTGGACGCCGATGCGTTCGAGGTTGACCGCGATGGCGGTCAGAACGTGCTGGACGTGGTCCTTCTCTTCGCTGCGGTAGCGGCACTGGCGCATTCAGGCGCTCAGTCTCAGGCTGAGTTCCCCTCGTGTGATATCCACGGCGGGGGCGCCGGACAGCCGTCGGCCCTCCCGTGGGGAGGCCGGGAGGGACGGCGCGGCTCGCGCCAAGCGTCTTGGTGAGCCAGGTTGTCCTCTTGGATTGGGGACTACCACTGGTGGAAGCATGGCACTGGTTCCAGCCATACAACAGGCGTGTGGCTGGATTCGACACACCGTCTTAGCATGGGTACGGGTACGTACCCGTACCCTGTCCAGTGTGGAGGGAGCCCGATGATGCCAGACGCCAATGTCCGCATTCCCGAGGAAGCCCGCGACCGGCTGGCTGCCATCGCGGCGGCGGAGGGAATGTCGCTGCGCGCCTACCTGGCCCGCCTGGCCGAAACGCTCCTCACCCCGGACGAGCGGGCCGCGCGGGCCGAGCAGGCCAGGGCCGCGCTGAAGGAGTGGAACGGCTACGCACTTACCCTCGCCGAGGAACAGGACCTCGACAGCGAGCTGGACCGGCGCCTGGCCCGGGCGGCCGCCCGGTGAGCGATGCCGTGCACATCGTCCTGGACGACACCGCCATGGCCGCGGCCGGCCAGGGCAACGTTCTCGCTTCCCGTCTCATCCACCGCGCGCACGTCCAGGCCGGCTGGTACCTGTACGCCCCTGCGTGCGCGCTGGTCGAAGCCGACCGCGCCCGGCCCGGGACGGCGGAACACCTGGCCGCGCTGCCGGGCATCACCGTGCTCGACCTGGACCTCCCGGCCGCTCTGGCCGTGGCCCGGCATGACACCTGGGCGGCGGCACACTGCCAGTACGCGGCCCAGCCGACTCCGGACCGCCCCGACGGGGCGGTCATCGCCACCGCCGCCCCCGACCGGTGGACAGGCGAGCCGGTCCGCGTCCTCGACCTGACACCCTGAGTCAGAAACCGGATCACCCGTCGGCGCCGAGGTGGGCACGGCGGCTCCGGACAAGGCGATGCCATCGGGCGCGGACGGCGTCGGCCCCGTCGAGCCAGCGTGTGCGGGAGGGGCCGGGCAGGGGCAGGTCGCCCATGTAGTGGGCGATGTCGGCGTAGTAGGCGTAGTCGCCGGTTCGGGCGAGTTCGCGCAGGCGGTCGATGGCGGCACGGACCTTGTCCTGCTCGCCGAGGACGGCGTGGTGGAAGGCGAGCGCCAGTTCCAGGACGGCTTCGGCCGCGGTGATGCCGGCGTCGCGGGTCTCGGCGCGGAGGTCGCGGGCGGCTTCGGGGCCGCCCGGCGTGCCGGCGTCGCGGACGAGCGCGGCAATCCGCACGGTGAGGCTGGTGGCACGCAGGTCCAGGCCGGTGAGGAACTGCTCGGCGAGGTGGAGCTCGTCGTCCGCGACGGCGGGGTCGGTGAAGGCCGCTACGAGGGCACGCTGGGCTTGGCTGGTAGCGCGTTCCCCGGCGACGCCGTGCTGCTCGGCCTGGTCGCGGGCGGCGGCGTAGGCGGCGGCCGCGCGGTCCATGTCGCCGTGGGGCCACAGGACGTCGCCTTCGACGCGGTGCTGGCGTCCGGCCCAGCCCAGGGTACGGGCGGTGTCGTACGCGGTGGGGAAGTCGCCGGCGAGGCGGGCGAGGTGGGCCAGGCCGCGGTGGGCGGCGGGGGCGAGGCGGCCGCCGCCGTCGGCGACGAGCTGCATCCCGTGGCGGGAGGCGGTGGAGTCGCCGAGGTCGCGGTGGGCCTTGGCGAGGTAGTAGACGCCCATCTCGTGCAGGTCGGCGGGGAGCAAGTGGCTGCTGGTGACGGCGGCGAGGCGGGAGGCGGTGACGGAGCGGTGCTCGTGCTGGCGGCGGGCGAGGGCGGCGAGGAGTTCGACGAGGGCGTCGGCCGGCGTCTCCAGGCCGTCGCTGCCCGGCCGGGCGGGCGGGGCGATCGGCTCCCACACGGAGTCGCTGACGTAGGCCCAGGCGGCGTCGCCGAGCCAGCCCAGCTCGAGGCCGAAGTCCCTGGCCAGGGTGAGGCCCTGTCGCAGGCAGCCGACGAGCAGCATCCGGCTCTGGCCGGTGGTACCGGCGCCGCTCCACTGGGTGCCGAGGGCCGCCAGAGCACGCTCGGCGGCCTGCTGCCAGTCGCCCTCCGTCCAGCGGTCGTCGGTGGCGTCGTCGGCGCTGCGGATGGTGGAGCGGATCAGACCGTGCAGGTGGTAGGGCCACAGCCCGAAGACGTTCTCTCGGACGAACGGCCGCTCGATCAGTCGTTGGACCGGTGCCTGGTGCGGCAGGCCGGCGGCGGCGGTGGCGAGGGTGAGGTCGAAGGCGTCCAGCAAGGACACCGACCTCAGGACGTGGCGTTCGTCGGGGGTGAGGTCGGACAGGGTGCGGGCGATCAGGGCGCCGAAGTCGTGGTTGAAGTCGGACGGGACCGGCTCGCGGGTGCGGCGGATCTCCAGGAAGCGGAGCACCGACAGGTCGAGGTAGAGGGGCAGGCCGTGGGACCGGCCGGTGATGACCTGGCGGATCTCGGTGCTGATGAGCGGCTGTCCGTCGCGGGAGAGCCGGCGGGCGAGGTAGTCGTCGCAGTCCTCGGGTGAGAAGTCCCCGACCAGCACTTGCCGCCCGCGCCCTCGTGCGGCGCCTGCTGCCCGTGCGGCCGGGATCGCGGAGGCGGGTGCGGTCAGGCCGGGCCAGGCGATCGGCCCGGTGTAGTCGAGCTGCCCCTGCAGGGCCGGGTCGGTCCACTGCAGGCGCGAGCGGCCGGTGACGATGAAGAAGGCGTTCGGCATGAGCCACACCACCCGCTGGATGAGGCGCTCCAGGTCGCGGTGGGTGCGGTCGCCGACGTCCTCGAAGGTGTCCAGCAGGATCACCGGCGTGACGCGCTTGTCGGCCGGGAGGTGGGCGAGCTCCCACGCCAGCAGGTGCGGGTAGAAGGACAGCGCCTCTACATCGGGCTCGGCCTCCAGCAGGTCGGCGAGCCGGGCGCAGCCGGCAAGCGCGCGTACGGTCTGCCTGCGCTCCCGCAGCGCCCGTACGAGGGAGCCGGTCACCTGGCCGACTGCGGTTCCGATGCTGCCGGGCAGAAGGAGGGCCTGGGCGACATCGGCCATGGCGGACTGCATCTGCTGCGGCATGGCCTTGCCGAACCGGCCGACCAGTCCGCCGCGGCGCAGGTACTCCTCCAGACTCTCGCCCGGGTGCTGCGCCTCCCAGTACCGGCGCAGCGCCACGTCGAAGGCGGGCAGTGGGCGGCCGAGCGTGCTGAGGGCGGCCCGGATCGTCAGGACAAGCTGCTCGAAGTCGGTGCCGGCTGAGCGGGACAGGTCGATCCGGACGGGCAGGATCCGCGTCCTGGCCCAGGTGGGTTCGCCCCACTGCGCGGGCCGGTCGGTACTGGCCAGTGCGGCCTCCAGCTTGCGGGACAGCGTCGTCTTGCCGATGCCGCCGACCCCGTGGAACGCGAGCACGTTGTCGCGCGGCGCCTCCAGGTCCTCCACGTCGAAGGCCGCATCGGCGGTGTGCCGCAGGTGCTCGCTGAGCGCGGCGGCGACGAGCTCCCATTGCATCTGGCGGTTGGTGAACGCTTCTCCGGCCTCCAGGCCGCGGTCGTTCGTGCTGAACAGCGCCCTGAGATCCCGACCTGCCACGTTCAACTCCCGATTCGATGATCACCTCGGGCCAACCTATGCCGGTGTGCGGCCCTTTGGGGAAGCATTCCCCGGACGCCGGAGAGCGCGAAGGCATTCCGTACGCGGACGCGGCGCGTCGCGGCGGGGTGCCACCGGAATCGGCCAGGGGACAATGACCGTTTCCCAGCAAGATCAACACGAAGGTGGTAGCCATGTCCGACAGCCCCGACTTCTCCGGTCTGGAGGGCGGCGTCGAGGCGCAGGCCGCGGACGCCGTGCGGGCGGTGGTGAGCTGGTACAACGATCAGCTCCTCGCCGAACAGGGTTCCCCGGTGCTCGATGAGGAGCGGATCGAGGAGCTGCGGGCCGGCCGTCAGGCCGCGCTCGCCGACCAGCAGCAGCTTGTGACCGCCGACCCGGACGAAGCGGCCCGGATCAAGGAGGTCTACGCGGCCCGGCTGAAGGACCTCGACGCGTCGTAGGCCGCTCCTTGGAACGGGACGGGCAGAGGCCACAGGGAGGGGTGCGGCCGGTCGATCCGGGCCGGCTGCATCCCGGGCGGCATCAGCGGGCGGGCGAGTGCGACCATCTCCTCCAGTTCGTCACGGTGCCGGGGGAGCGCTCGCCGCAGACCGTGGTGGAGGCGGAAGAACGCGGCGGCCTCCTGCTCGGTGTACGGGCGTGCCCGTTCCGCCGCCAGGGCCCATGATGCCCTCCCGGCGCCGCCGGCCTCGTGACGCAGCAGGGCGCGGCCGTCCCGCCGGATCACCGTGATCGCGGTGATCGCCGGATGGCGCTCGGCGGCGGTGACGACATCGGTGAGCGCGTGGAAGCAGGTCCGGTGCCCCGACCGCGTGGTGAACCTGGGGGTGAGGCCGATCTGCAGGGACCGGGCGTAGCGCAGCGCGGTGGCCTGACGGCTGTCGGCCTCGCGGACGGCCAGGACCACAAGCTCGACCAGGTAGCCGCTGGCCGCGTACGGCAGTGCGCTGTCGAACAGCTCCTCGACGCTGCCCGGCGCGCCCTCGATCAGGACGTCACCACGCCGCTCCCGCACGTACTGCTCGGCCTGGGTGAACCACGCCCGGTAGTCCGCCCGAATCGCCGCTCCGGCCCGGCGGGGGTCCTCACGCAGCAGCCGCAGGTAGTCCGGGTGCTGGGCTTTGAAGTCGTCGCCGATCAGATGAGTCGTGCCCGGCCGCATCGCGCGCCGCACCATCCTCGCGGCCAGGAGCTTGCCCGCCCCGGGCTGCCCCAGCACATAGACGGCGCGCGGATCGGGCCGGGTGATGATGCCGCTCAGGTACGACGGGGCGATCAGCTCGTCGAAGACCCAGCGGTGCTCGTCGGCGGAGAGGCGGTGGTAGTCGACGCCGGGCGCTCGCCGTCGGGACTGGGCGATGCGCCGTACGGGCTCGGCGAGCGCGGCAGCGCGTTCGACGTCCCGCTGGACGGCCAGGCGCCGGTCCTCGCAGTCGAGCTCGCGGTGCAGCCGCTGATCGGTCCGGGCGAGGTCCCGGCGGAAGAGGGCGGTCTCCTGGGCGCTCCAGGGCCGGGAGCGCTCGTACGCCACCGCCCGCCCGGCCGCTGGCCGACGCCGCCAGCTGCCGTCGACGAGCTCGTTGTCGTACAGCACGGCGCCATCGCGCCGTACAACGGTGACGCGGTCGGCCAGGTACTCGGCCTCGATGACCGCCAGTGTCGCCAGCAGCTGCTGGGCGCAGGTGTCGTGGTTCTCCCATGACACGTACCGGCCGCCTCCCCGAATCGCCTCGGACAAGAAGCGGTCCACAAGCCCGAGCTGGCTCCACGCCTCGGCCGTCGCGACCGCGACCACCTCGATCCGGTGCCGGGAGCGGCGGTACGCGTACCACGACGCCCGGAACTCCTGCGGATCGGCGAGGGCCGACTCGATGACCGCGTCGAAGCCGCAGGCGCGTACGTAATCTTCGACCGCGGCCTGCCAGCGGCTCGTGTCTGGGCGCACCTGGACGCCAGCGGTGCGGACATCGGCGGTCAGCAGCTCTGTGTACCGGCGGTGCGCCGCCTTGTAGAGGTCGCGGCAGATCCGTACGGCGCCGCCCCGGCGGTCCAGAGCCGCCTGAACGAGATCGGCGATGGCGGTCTTCCCTGCGCCCGGCTGGCCGGCGACAACCACAGCAACCGGACGGGACTGGCGCACGGCTCCCGTCGTGGCCGCCGGAATGATCACCTGTTCCAGCACCTGGCGGCTCTCTGACTCGGACAACGCCTCCAGAATGCCTTCCCCCACCAGTCCTCCATGCCGTTAGAGCCCACCTCGGGACCGAGCAGAGCCGTTCGCATTTCAAGGTCAACATAGCAGGCGTACACGAAAAGAACGAGTTTTGTACGTGATTCGTACGCGATTTGTACGGTTCACGTGCTAGGGTATTGGCCAGGAGGTGTTCCATGTCCGAGTTGTTCGACGCGGTCGACGCGCTGGTCGCGTCCCGCGCCAAGCTGCCGCCGCCGACAGAGCGCAAGCGGCTGCGTGCCTCGCACGGCCTGACGATCGACGAAGTGGCCACGGCGCTGAAGGTGCGCCGGGCGACGGTGTCGGGCTGGGAAAACGGGAAGACCGAGCCCCGCCCGCCGGAGCGCGACGCCTACGCCCGGCTGCTGGACAAGCTCGCGGAGCTCTACCCCGCCGACGCCGCTGCCGCGCCGGTTCAGGACGCGCCGGTGCCGGCCACGTTCACCGCCGCACCCGCCACGGCGGAAGCGCGGACTCTGTCCACAGGCCAGGCGTCCGAGGCTGCGGCCATGACTGAAACCGAGAACACCAAGACCCCTGCCCCTGCCCCTGCCCCTGCTCCCGTTGCCGCTGCTCCGGTGGCCGCGTCCCGTCCGGCGCGCACCACCAGGACGTCGTCGACGTCGCGCCGTCCGGGTGCGAAGAAGGCGGCCCCGGCTGGCACCCCGGCGGGCGGCACCGACCCGCGGTTCGAGAACGGTCCGCTCGCGGTCGTCGACGTCGAGGACGGGAAGGTACTGGCGTACTGCGTCGGCGGCCTGGTCCTGGACGTGCCCGCCAAGTCCATCCCGGCCCTGGTCGACTGGACGCTGCGCGAGGCCAAGCTCGGTCAGCCGAAGCTCGCCGGGCCGGGCAAGGACGCCGACCCGCTGCTCGTGCTCACCGAGGCCGCGCTGGAGCGTTACGGCCTGCCCGTCACGCTCACGGAAGAGGAGAAGCACGCCGGGCGGATCCCGGAGGGCCACAAGGTCATCAAGCAGCTCGCGCGCGCGGAGTGGAAGCTGACCAAGCGCGGCTTCGGCCCGTGGGCGCGGATCTACCGTCCCGCCACCGGTTCGGAGCGGGCCTGCGTGCAGCTGTGCATCACCTCCTGGAACGCGCTGGACACCCGGCACTGGGGCGGGGCCGGGCAGCTCCCGCCCGCCGAGCTCGCCCGCGTCCTGGGCGTGTACGCCTCCCGGGTGATGACGCCGCGCGGCTCCACCGCCGTGACCGGCCTGGAGCTGATGACCGCCCTGCACCCGCCGACCCGCGCCTCCGAGCCGGACGCCGACGGCAAGCGGCACTCCGAGCACAACCCCGGCTCGCTCGGCAAGGACGCCATCGACCCGATGAACTGGCCGCCGTGCGAGGTCCCCGACGGCCACCCCGTCCTCAAGGACCTGCCCCGCTTCCACGTGCGCGGCCCCGGCGAGAAGCTGTTCGAGGAGGCGTACGACTGGGCGCGGCCGATGACCGACGCGGAGTGCACCCTGCGGCACCTGGTCGGCATCGACGTCAACATGGCCTTCGCCGCCGGCGCCAACGGATTGACCGTCGGCCTCGGTGAGGCAACGCACGTCAAGGCCCCGGTGTTCGACCCGAAGCTGCCCGGCTCCTGGCTGGTCGACCTGTCCCACGTGGACTTGTCCCGCGTGAAGGTCGGCAAGGAGTGGGTGGAGCTGGACGGCAGCCTGCTGCCCTCCCCGTTCACGCCGAAGGGCGAGCGGCCCGACGGCCCGGCCTGGTACGCGACGCCCACCGTCGCCTACGCGGTGGAGCTCGGCTACGAGGTGCGCCCGATCAAGGCGTGGGTGCGCTACGAGAACGGCCGCTACCTGGACGGCTGGTACCAGCGGCTGCGTGACGCCTACCTCGCCACTATGGCCGACCTCGGCGTCGATGCCGACCTGTCGCCGGAGGACTTCCTCGCCGCGATGGACGGCTACAAGGAGCGTGACCTGGGGCTGGCGATCGTCGTCTCTGCGATCAAGGCGACGGTCAAGGGTGGCCTGGGCAAGCTGCGAGAGCGCCCGCGCGGCGAGGGCTGGAAGCCCGGGCAGCCGTGGCGGGCCCTGTCCCGCCCGACGTGGCGGCCGGACATCCGCGCGGCAGTCATCTCCCGCACCCGCATCAACCTGCACCGCAAGATCGTCAAGCACGCCGCCTTCACCGGCCAGTACCCAGTTGCGGTCCTGTCCGACTGCGTCGTCTACGCAGCCAACGGCACCAGCCCGCTGGACTTCCTGCCCTACCGCGACGGCAAGCCTCTGCCCGGCGGCTTCAAGCTCGGCATCAACCCCGGCCTGGTCAAGCACGAGGGCACCCAGACCGTCCTGTGGGGAGAGGAAGTCCGCGAGCGGTTCAACGCCCCCGAGCTCAACCTCGCCCGGTACATCAAGGACGGCACCGTCACCGACGTCGACAACGGAGAGTAGGAGAAGGTGACGATGAGCCTGTTCGGGGACGGCCTGGAAGCCGCGTTGCAGAAGGCGTTCACCCGCCCGGCGCCCAAGAGCGCGGGCGCGCAGATGCGGTACCTGGTCAAGCAGCTCAAGGGCACCAAGGCGGTCGCCCAGATGCTGCGGATCTCCCAGCGCACCGTCGAGCGGTACGTGAAGGACCAGATCAAAAAGCCCCGCCCGGACCTCGCCGCCCGCCTGGAGCGCGAGGTGAAAAAGCGGTGGCAGCCGCAGATCCGTGCCAAGGCCAAGGAGCGGGCGGCGACGACCGGCGGCATCGTCATCGACACCCGCGCCCGCATGGGCTACACCGCGCCGATCGGGTCGACGGACCAGGACCGCATCCGGCACCTGACCGTCGCCCTGCCCCCGCAGTACGCCGGGCGCCTCTTCGACGCCCAGGACGCCGGCGCCACCGACCAGCAGCTCCAGGAGATCGCTGCCGAAGCCCTCAAGGAGGTCTACTTCCAGGACAGCGGCCGCCGCGCCGGCAGCCTGGAGGAGGTCCGGTTCACGGACATCGAACACCTCGAGTTCGACCTGTAGCAGCCGCGCCCCGAACAGCCCGCGGGCCCGGACCGACACGGTCCGGGCCCGCTCTCAACGGCCTCCCCCCGGTGGATGACTGCACGCCGTGGAAGGAGCTGCGCGAGGCCCACCTCACCCGGCTCGCCGCCCAGCGCCCAGCTGTCACCTGATGCCTGCACCGCACGGTCCGCGCCGCGCCCGGGGCGCGTTCTCCGACTCCGCCGCCAAGCAGCTGGACGCCATCACCAGCAAAGCCGAGCTGCACGGGCTGGACCGCGCCCTGGTCGTCATCTCCGTCGACCCCGACGTTGGAGAGCCTCTCCCCAGCGACAGCCGCGGGCCGCAGCTGCGCCAGTACGTCGCGACGTGGAGCGCGTCCGGCTTGTGTACTGGGTGACGGCGTTGAAGACCGTGGTGGTCGTGGCCTTTGTATCAACCTCCCGCTGCCACTGGCTGCTCACTCTCCTGGGTCGTGCTGCCCAGATGCTGCATGGTGGTTGCGAAGGCAGCGCAGCATTCGCACGGCGCGGTCGGCACGCGGGCGCAGCGCGGGCAGCCTCATCGCGTAGCGGCCGCTGCCTGCCCGGCTGCTCTTGCTGCTGTTTGCGCCGCACCACCGAAACGCGAGCACGCTTGCAGCCTGCAGTCGAAGTACACGTCGGCGTTCACGCTGCGAGTCGGCGGGCGGTTTCGTACGCGCTCCTCGCCGCCTCGAAGGCGGCCGGCACGGGCAGGGTGACCTCCTTGTGAACCCCGGACGCCAGTTCGAGGTAGTGGATGAACCGAAGTTGAGACTGAGATCGCGCTCCGCGTAGTCACGCGTCGGTGGGCCTCGCCTGCCGCTTCGAAGTACCGCAGATCGTCGTGCACGCCCACGGCTGTCCGTGACGTTCCCCGGGAACGGTGACGTTGTCGCGGGCGAAGGGGACCTGAAGCGACTGAAGCGACCAACGGACGGAGAAGGCTGCAAGGCCTCAGATGAACAGCCATACCTGTTGGAAGGAGAGTCGCTTCGGTCGCTCTGATCGTCTCGGTCGCTTCCGCGTGGCAGCCAGCGACGGAAGCGCAGCGATTGAGGGGGTCGTCGGTCGCTGCGCTCTGACGCTGCGAAACCGCAGCTCAGCAGGGCACTAGAGCGACTGAAGCGACCGAAGCGACTCAAGTTCGGGGTATATGAAGCCATTCCTGTGCGCGCGTGTGCGTCATATATAGAAAGATTCGGTCGCTTCAGTCGCTGTGCGTGGCCCTGTCTGCGCGCTGACCTGGCGTTTTACTGAAACAGGCGAGTCAGCGACTGAAGAGGCTCCAGTCGCTGACTCGCCCGGTGGGTCGCTCATCACCTCCGGTGCCAGACCGTTTATCGACACGGGCCCGAGTTCCTCATCGCCTCCCTGCTGCGTTCGCTAAGGTATGTCCGTCGTTGAGTCGCTTCGGTCGCTACCAGGGGGTGAGCATGTCCGCTGAGCTGCAGATCTCTGCCAGCGACTCAGCGTCCGCTGCCCTCCGTGCTTCAGTCGCTGGCCATTCGCTGGCTACAGCGCAGTGGTGTGCTCGCCTCGGCTGGCCGGTCCACCCACTCGCAGCAGGACGCAAGACACCAGCCTCGAACTGCCGGGACTGCCGGACCCCCGGGCACACCGCCGCAGGCTGTGCCTGTCTGTCTGCCGGCCGCTGGTGCCACGGATTCCACGCCGCCACCCTTGACCAGCGTCGCATCGACCACTGGTGGAGCAAGCACCCGGAGTTCGGCGTCGGTGTCGCCTGCGGCCCCGCAGGCCTGGTCGTCATCGACATTGACGCCCACGAAGCCCAGCCCCCCGCCCGGGACCGCCTCCTACCCGGCATCCCGATCGGCGACCACGTCGACCTGACCGGCATCTCCACGGGCTTCCACACCATCGCTGTCCTCGCCGCCCTGCGCGGCATGCCCAGCCCGGCCGAGGACACCACCACGCTGCGCGTCCGCACCCCTTCCGGCGGCATGCACGTGTGGTACCGGGCCGGTGACCCCCGGCGCTGGCAATGCTCCGCCGGCTCCAGTCAGGGCCGCGCTCTGGCCTGGCAAGTCGACGTGCGCGCCCACGGCGGTTACATCATTGCTCCCGGCACCACCACCAGTGCAGGCACCTACAAGGTCCTCGGTGAAGTCAGGCAGCCCGCCGTCCTGCCGGGCTGGCTGGCGCAGGAACTCGAACGAACCGGCCATCTGCCTGCCCCGAGCGTCCCCGCCCCCCGGCCGGTTCCGCCCCGCGCCAGACAGGCCGTCCTCGCCGCAGGCGGCGGCGCCGACACTGACCGGCTCCTCGCCGCCGTCCTTGCCCCGGTAGCCGCCTGCGCCCAGGTCTCCGAAGGCGCAGGGTTCTCCGACACCCTCAACCGCGCCGCCTACACCCTCGGCGGACTCGTCGCTGCCGGCCGCCTCACCCAGGAAAGCGCCGAACGCGCCCTGACCGAAACAGCGGCCACCGCCCGCCCCGGACAGGACCGCCGGGCCGAACAGATCATCCGCAGCGGCCTTGCCGCCGGGCTCAGGCGCCCCCTGAATCCCGGACGCCGCCGATGACCTCCCCGGGCAATGACAACACTCTGTTCGACTTCGACGCCAAGGCCGTCGCCGAACAGATTCGCAGCCAACCCCAAATCCCGCTGCCCACCCAGCCCACGGCCCCCGCCGCATCCCTTCCGCAGGCCACCCCGGACGGACTGCTGCCCGACACCCTCACCGACCGCGGCAACGCCAAACTGTTCGTCAAGCTCTACGCCCAGGACTTCCGGCACGTCCCCGGCATCGGCTGGTACCGCTGGGACACCACCCGCTGGCAGATCGACGAGGACGACACCGTCCTGTGGGCTGCCGGCGACCTCGCCGAGAGCATCGCCACCCATGATCCCTACGGGCGGTTCACCACAACAGCCCTCGCCCGACACCGGCGCCGCGCCCTGTCCACCGCCGGCATCAATGCCATGCTCACCCAGGCCCGATCAGCCCCTGGCATGGTCCTCAACGCCACCCGCCTGGACGCCGATCCCTACGCCCTCTGCACTCCCGACGGCATCGTCGACCTGCGCAGCGGCCTGCTCAGAACCCCTGACCCCAACAAGGACTTCCATTCCCGCTCCACCACCGTCGGCCCCCGGCCCGCGCAGACCCCCCGCTGGAGCCGCTTCCTGACCGACACCTTCGGCACCGACGCCGAAGGCACCGAAATGATCGGCTACCTGCAGTTGGTGCTCGGGTACGCCGTGACGGGAGACGTCGGCGGCCAGGTTCTGCCCTTCCTTTTCGGCGCCGGGAAGAACGGCAAGTCCGTCCTCCTTGACGTCCTGATGAAACTCCTCGGCGACTACGCCGACGCCGCACCACCCGGCTTCCTGATGGCCCGCCCCTACGAAGGGCACCCCACCGACCTTGCCGAACTCCACGGCCGGCGCGTCATCGTCTGCAGCGAGGTCAACCCCGGCGACAAGTTCGACGAGGCCCGCGTCAAACTCCTCACCGGCGGCGACCGCATCAAAGCCCGCCGCATGCGCCAGGACTTCTTCAGCTTCACGCCTACCCACAAACTTCTTCTGGTCGGCAACCACCGCCCCGAGGTCGGCACCGGCGGCTTCGCGTTCTGGCGCCGCATGCGCCTGATCCCCTTTGAGAACACCGTCCCCGACCACCGCAAGATCGACAACCTGGCCGACATCCTCGTCACCGAGGAAGGCCCCGGCATCCTGGCCTGGCTCGTCGACGGCGCCCGACGCTACCTCGCCGGTGCCCGCGACCTCACCGGACCCGAACGCGTCCGCATCGCCACCACCGCCTACGCCGAGACCGAGGACCACACCGGCCGCTACTACGAGGAATGCTGCACCCTCGCCCCCGACCTGCGTGCCGAGCAGACCGGCCTCTACAGCCACTACAAGGCGTGGTGCCAGAATGAAGGGGCACCCGCCCTGTCCTCCCGCGCGTTCGCCGCCCGCACGCGGGAACTGGTGGGACTGGCCTCACCGAAGCAGATGATGACGTCCAACCAGCGCAAGTACTACCCAGGCATCGGCCTGCTCGCCGACCAGGAGAGGGAAGCAACCGCATGAGCTCCCTGATCACCGAGGACGAGATCAGCCACGAGACCGACCTGGTCTGGCTAGAGAACGTCGACAACCTCGACTACGTCCGCCAGAGCCTGGACCGCCTCCCGACCCGCAAGGGCAAGCCCGCCTACCACCGCGACGGCCGCATGGTCGGCTACGCCGTCCTCGGCAACACCGCCAAACCCTCCCGCGCCTCTGGCACCTTCCGCCGACGGGTGTTCTGGCTCCTGCCCCACGATCGCGACAGCGAGCCCGATGGCCTCTACACGACGGGCGCCCCCGCCGAAGCCGTCGACCCTCGCACCCTGGAGCCTCGGATCAAGGGTTACAAGACCGAACGCTCCGAGGGCGGCCCGCCCTCCGACGCCATGCAGGAACTCGGCATAACCCTGCCCCTCTAGCGCTCACCTAAAGCCCGTCATACCACCCCGAGCAGATCGCCCTTCAATTGGCCGAACCTGCCCCAAGCCGTCGCCACCGATGGTCAGCCAGTCCCAAGAGGCGGCTCCCAGAACCTGCTCGACCGGCTCCAGGAGGCCAAGGAACAGGGATGGCTCGGCGAGGTCGCCGCAATCGAGGCCAGCCTCGCCGCCGCCGAGCAGAGGCTCGCCGCCATACGCGACCTCGCGGCCCGGCACACCACCGTCCACCTGGGCATGGTCTACAACGACGTGAGTCACCTCCCGGACGACCTGCGCTGGACCGGCTTCCCGCCCCAGCTCCGCACGCCCTGACAGCTTCCTGCCCGGATGGCGGCTTGCTGGTGGCCGACGCTGTGCAGGGCGAACCAACCACTCGTCGGCCAGCCAAGGGGGTTCAGTCTCGTGTGGTGGGACGGAGGCTGCGGAGCCAGATGATCGCGCCGCGGAGGTGGAGGGCTGCGAGGTAGCTCTCGGGGGTCTTGTCGTAGCGGGTGGCGATGCCGCGCCATGCCTTCAGCTTGTTGATCAGGCGCTCGATGATGTTGCGGTCACGGTAGAGCTCGGCGTCGTGGGTGACGGGTCGCCCACCGCGGCGTCCCTTTTTCTTCCGGTTGGCGGCCTGGTCGGCCTTCTCCGGGATGACCGCCTTGATCTGGCGTCTGCGCAGGTGGGTGCGGTTGCGGCGCGAGGAGTATGCCTTGTCGCCGGCGACCGCGTCGGGGCGGGTGCGCGGCCGGCCTACCGGGCCGCGCACCTTGATGCCCTGCAAGACGGGGATGAACTGCGGGCTGTCGGCGGCCTGCCCGGGGGTAAGCACGAAGGACAGCGGACGGCAGCGTCGTTCGGCAGCCAGGTGCACCTTGCTGGTCAGCCCGCCCCGCGAGCGCCCCAGGGCAGCGGACTTCAGCCGCGCGCGGCGCCGACGGCGAACCCGGCGCCGCTCGGCACGGGCCGGATCAGCCGCGTCAGCTTCTTCCGCACCTTCTTGATCTTTTTGTCCCTTCCTGCGGCCCCCTTTGACTGCTCGATGACCTCCTCCAAGACGGCCAGGACATCTTCACTCACCCGTGCGCCCGCAGCGTCGTGATGTGCACGGGCGGTCGTGGAGTCCACGCTGACCAGCGACAGGTCCACCTGCCCGCGCCGCGCGGCCTCGGCGATCAGCGCCTCCATCAGGGCCTGGAACACCCCGGCATCGCGCCACTGACGGAACCGGTCGTAGACCGTCGACCAGGACCCGAACTCCTCCGGCATCTCCCGCCACTGGCTTCCGGTACGGAACCGCCAGACCACACCCTCGAACTGATCCCGCAGCCGGTGCGGATACGGCCCGTACCCACCTATCGGCAGCAACGGCTCCACCAACGCCCAACCGTCATCGCTCAGTTCGCGTCTCGCCACACGAATGTTCTACCGCCATGTTGATCACGACTCCGCACAGGCCCTAGCAGGCGAGAGCTGGGCCGACTACCTCGCAGCCCGCCAGGCCGAATAGCGCGGTACCCGTTCAACTGCGTCGGGGCAGTTCGGCGCGCCGTACCGTGTTGGAGGCCAAGGCGATGGCCACACCCAGGCTCGCGAAGATGCCGCAGCCGACGAACACTGGGGCGGCACCCCAGGCTCCGATGGCAGCGCCGACCAGCGGATAGCTGAGGGGCGCGAGACCGACCATGGTGAGCATGACGACGGAGGTGACCCGGCCGAGATAGGCCGGATCCGACGCCGTCTGTATGAGGGCGTTGCCCAGGCTGCCGAAGATGCCCGCGCACAGCCCGATAACCGCGGCCAGCACCACAGCGAGCCAGAGGGTAGGCACCAACGCGATGGCGGCGGCGCCCGCGCAGCCCACGAGCAGTGTGCCGGCCATCATCAAGCCCGCACGGGGCAGCCAACCGGCGATCGCGAGCAGCGCGGCGCTGGCCGCTGCTCCTGCACTGAAGCTGCTGACGATCCAGCCGTAGCCGGAAGGGCCCCAGCCGCGCTCGGCGTTGAGGAGCACCATGCCGACGTTGAGGGTGCCGATGAGCCCGAGCTCGCAGACAGCCCCGGCGGCGACGAGCGGACCGATGAGTTGGTGTCGGCGGATGTAGCGCAGCCCGTCGAGCAGGTCCCGCCGCGCGGTGCCGGGCCCCGGCCGCTCCGCGTCATGTGACCCCAGCGACCGTATCCGTACCGTCAGCAGGAGCGGCAGGGACAGCGCGAAAAGCGCGCCGGCGACGATGAAGGCGGCCGCAGGCCCGCCCAGTCCCATGGCCAGGCCGCCGATCGGCGGGCCCCCGATCTGGCCGAGGCGCATCGACAGTGAGCGCAAGCCGGTGACCCGGGCCAGCTGGTCAGGGCTGGTGATGCGCGGCGGGAGGGCACCGACAGCGGGCACGAACAGCGCGTCCACGGCGCCGAAGACGAGCGCTACTGCAACCAGGACCCACAAGGCTGGCGCAGTCAGTGCGATACCGGCGGCCGCCGCCAGGATGAGGAGACAGCGCAGCGTGTCACTGCCGAGAATCACCCGACGGAGGTCGAACCGATCGGCCACCACGCCCCCGCCGAGCATGAGTAACGCCCGCGGCAGCGCCCCGGCGGCCATGACGAGGCCGACTTCCGTAGGGCCGGCGGCCTTCTGGGCGGACCAGCCCAGGGCCACGAAGTACACGCTGTCGCCGACGAGAGAAGCGGTGTACGCGGCGAGCCAGCGCAGTACGTTTCCGTCCCGGTAGGCCGGTGTGGTGACGTATTCGGGCAGGGCTGTCTCTGTGGTGGCCATGACGGGCTCCAGTAGTCGGGGAAACGGTCCGGGTCAGGGCCGGAAGGGAAAGCCGTAGAGGTGCACGGACACGTGCTCGCGGTCCTCGGTGTCACCGGCCGCCTTGGCGGCCTTGCCGCGCTCCCGCCAGCGCCGGGCCAGCTCCTCAAGTTCGTCGCTCATCTCGGAGAGTTCGGCGGGGGTGAGGTCGAGTAGCCACTCGGAGCTGAAGGCTGCATCGGTCCACGCTTTGCCCCAGGCGGCCTTCTGATCGAGATACGTGCGGTACTGGGCGACGCGGGTGTCGAAGATGCCACGGGTCACCGCGCCGACTGCGGCGGCGCCCTCGGGTGTGTCCGCGAAGTCCGAGTCGCGAAAGCCCCAGCCCTCCTCGGACGCTACCTTCCACCACCGCTCGCGGCCGTCGGTGCCCTGGCCGCTCGCCTGGGTTACGAAGCCATGCTCGGCCAGTTTGCGCAGGTGGTAACTGACCAGCGACGGTGTTTCGTCGACATGCTCGGCGAGCTGAGAGGCGGTCGCGGTGCCCGCGGCGTACAGCATTCGGTAGAGCTGCATCCGCAGCGGGTTCATGAACGCTCTCAACCGGGACAGGTCAGTGATCTGTTCAGGCTCGTGCTTCGGTCGCATGCGCTAACCGTAGATGTGAAGCAGAAACTTCACAATAAGGGCTTCAGAGTTTTCACGGCGGCAGAGCCCGAGTCTGTGCCGACGAGGTCAGCGCCGACTGTCTTTAGGTAGCAGGCCCGTCGTGACCCCGACCCGTCCGCATCACTGAGCTCCGGCACGGCGGGGCGGTGGCCAACCTCGGCGGCTCACCACAGAATTGCGCACGCTCCGCATACCGCCTCTGCACCAGTGGGCACCGTCGGCGAGCCGACCGGACTGCGCGTCCTCGCCGAGCCTGCCCACGCGCACCGCGACAGCCACAAGATCGTCCCGGCCACCGCCGCGTGACCGCCCGCTTCCGCCGCTGCGGCCACGGCACTGGCCCCCTCCACCCCGGCGACCACAAGGCCGTCGCAGAGTTCACCGCGATGCTCACCGCCCGACAGAGGCCGGCCCCGTGGACCGGCCACGGCGACGTCGCCATACGGATCACCCCCGACGCCCGCGCCCTGGAGCGCGGACGCCCCACCGAAGGGCAGCAGCCGGACGCCGACCCCGTCGCCCTGATCCTCATCCACCCCGACACCGAGACCGCCCTCACCGGCACCCTTCACTGAGCCAGAGCACGAATCCACGGCGCGTGGACCGACCCCTACCGACTCCTCACCCACGCCCTCGCCGGGCGCGACCTTCCACCCACCATCGATCTGAGCACCTGAGCACATGAAGCGGCCCTCGCCCGTCCGGACCTTCGCGGTCCGAGCGGCGGGGGCCGCTTTTGTGTTTCTGGAGCAGTCAGCTCCGTGGCAGTTTTACGGCCGTAAAACTGCCACGCCCCGCATGCCTCGCAGGACCCCCTTTGATCTTCTGAGAGGATGCTTCCCGTCCATCCGAAGTACCGGGTTCCCGGGAAGTAGTCGGAGAGCAGTACATGCCCTACATCACCGTGCTCTTGAACCGTAAGGGCGGGGTCGGCAAGTCCCTCTTGTCGGTCAACCTCGCTGCGGTCTACGCCGAAATCCTTGGCTGCGATGCTGCCGAAGCCGAGACCGCAGACGACGGCCCGTCCGTAGCGGTCGTCTCAATAGACCCCCAGGGCACCAGCATCGAACACGCTGAGAAGGTCAAAAAGGCTGGCAGGCCAGTCCCCTTCCGCGTGGTCGACGCGAGCCAGAGCATCGACAAGTTGCGTCGTCTGCGCAGCGCCAAGGCCGACATCATCATCGTCGACACCCCAGGCTTCATGCCCCTGAAAGCCGAAGACGACGAAGACGAGTCCATCGACCCCCTGGGCGACGGAACCACCGGAGACGCGCTGCGCGCCGTCCTCGACGTTGCTGACGACGTCATCGTCCCCCTCGAAGCAGAGGGATCGGCCTTCACCCCGACCAGGGTCACCGTGGAGCGGGTCCTCATCCCCCGCCAGATTCCCTACGGCATCGTCGTCAACAACTGGGACCCCCGCGACGGCACTGCAGACCGCGACCGCACCATCAGCCTCGTCCAGCGCAGAGGCTGGGAGCTGTACAACGCCACTGTCCGTCACTACAAGCCGCACACCCGCGGCATCACCAACGGACGGTTCTGCACCCAGTACGAGTCCAACCACATCGCCACCAAGGCCAAGCAGGACTTCGTGTCCCTGGCCCTGGAGCACCAGCTCCGCCGCCAGAAGCACGCGGGAGCTCGATAATGGCCAAGCACGACGAGTTCGACGACTTCTTCGGCGACGACGATGACACCCCAGTCGTCGACACCCGAGCCGACGGCCGCCTGCTCCGCGTTCCTCTTGGTCGGCTCGCCCCCAACGGCGTCAACCCGCGTACCGACTTCGGCACCGAAGGCGAGCTGATCGACCTCGGGAAGAGCCTGCGACGCCGCCAGATCCAGGCGTGCCCTGCCGTCAGTCGTAGCGCCTACCTGAAACTGTGGCCCGACCACGCGAAGCAGATCGGTGACGTCGACTACGTCCTCGTCACCGGTGAGCGTCGGTACCGTGGCGCCAAAGCGGCTGGCAATCCAACCCTGAACTGTGTCGTCGACGACGGCTTGGCCAAAGACCGCAAGGCGTTCATGGAAGCCGTGGTCTCCGAGAACGTCGACCGCCAGAACTTCAACCCCGTTGAAGAGGCGTACGCGGTCCAAGCCCTCGTTGCCGAGTTCGGCTCCAACCGCGCCGTCGCCCAGCACTTCGAGCGGGTCGACGGATGGGTCACCCAGCGCATCCTCCTCACCCACCTGGCCCCAGAGGTTCAGGACCTGGTGCGGAAGAAGACCATGCCGCTTGACGCCGCCCGGTCGCTGGGCAAGCTGGCCCGGGACAACGAGTGGGACCGCACGGAGCAGCTGGCATGGTGGCAGGACGAGCAGAAGCAGCGGGCGGCAGCATCTGCTGAACGGGCGGCAGCCAAGAAGGTCGCCAAGAAGGCCGCCGCTCCCAAACGGCTGACCGCCGAGCCGCCTGCTGGTTCTGGGCAGCAAGGGGGCGATCCGTTTTACGGCCGTAAAACGGATCCGGCCGACCTGGCCGCTGCGGAACAAGAGGCACCCGCCGACGCAGCACAGGAGGGCGCGCCAGCCGTTCCTGGACAAGCCAGCCCGCCCGAAGTGACAGCTGGAGGAGGGAGCCAGCAGCCCAAGCGGTTCCCCTACGAAGACGGTGTCGACGCGGCACAACACCTGATCCATAAGATGCCGACGGACGAGTTCAACAAGATGCTGGACCTGCTCAACAAGCATCGAGAACGTCAGGCCGTACCTGCCGGTTGACCTGACCCACCGGCTTGAGCGCATCCACTGGAAATGGCGGTGGCCCCACCAACAGAGGTGGGGCCACCGCCATTTTCGAGGGCGCCGCAGGGAGATCGGCGCATCAGCGCTCGGTCAGTCCTGGAACTCCCTGCTCTTCACGCCGTAGAACGAGGGCTTCGCGGGGCAGACCTGGGACTGCTCCATGCTGTCGGCGAGCGGGGCGAAGGTCTCGCTGCGCCGGACGACGTTGAGGAACTAGCCCAGCGCCTCCTTGTCCTCCCACAGTGCCGACGCGGTGCTGATGATCAAACTCTGCACGTGCTCCGACTCAGTCACGGCCTCGGTTGCTGCCACGCTATGTCCCCTCCTGGTCATCGGAACGATCAGCCAACCAACCGGCCGCCCTGCCCCGCAAGATGGCCTTCGGCCAGGGGCCGGTCCAGGATGCTGTGAGTCCCGATCCGGTGCCATATGACGTGGGGGAGCCCGGCGACCACCGTCCGGCCGTAGGACCACGTCGCGCGCCCGTCTGGCGCCCAGGTGAGCTCGTAGACGCCCGGCGCGCAGTGCACTCCCTTGATCCGTAAGCTGGGGCGGAATTGGCGGCCGGTGCGCAGGTCGGGAACGAAGGCGTCCAGGACGACGCGGCGGAAGCGCCGGCGCTGGGCGGGGGTGAGGTGCTGGAGGTCGGTGGTTAAGCGGGGGAGTGTCTCGAAGGTCGGCACGGTGGGTTCCTCCGGGCAGCACGACGAAGCCCCCGACGGATGCCGGGGGCTGCTGTAGGCGGTGCTTCCTTGGCGGTGCTCGTCTCTTGGCGCGTGGTGATGCTCAGTGGTGCTTGTTGGTGTCGTTCGGGTCGTGGTGTGCGTGCTGCCGGAGAGCGATGACATTCGCGTCCGGCCCGGCGCCGCTTCCCGCCCGGCGGGCACCTGAGAAGAAAGTTCGGCCGCTGCTCCCGCCTGGCGGGACGTGCTGCTGATCGGCCTTCTCTTGCAGGTCAGAGCCGTGTGGCGTGGTCTGCATGACAGTGGATATCAGGGTGATTCGGGCCGGTCAGATGTACCGGTACTACTTGCGCGAGACCGTTGTTGGCGACGGCCGCCGCCCGGCCCGTACGCCGCTGCGCGTCGCCCAGGAGCAGGCCGGGGTCCCGGCCGGGCGCTGGATGGGCCGCGGTCTTGCCGTGCTCGGACTGGCGCCGGGTGAGGAGGTCACCGAGGCGCAGTTGCGGAACCTGTTCGGCGAGCGGGGCCGCCACCCGTACGCGGACCGGATTGAGGCCGAGCGGCTCGCCGCGGGCGACTCCCCGAAGAAGGCGTATCGGGCCGGCGCCCTCGGACGCCGGGTGACGGTGACGGGTGTCGACTTCGTGTTCCGGCCGCAGCCGACGATCTACCTCCTGTGGGCGTTCGGGGATGAGGAGACGCGGCGGGTGATCGAGGCCGCGCACGAGCGGGCGATCGAGCGGGTGCTGGAGTGGATCGAGGACGAGGTGGCGGTGATCCGGTACGGCAAGGACGGCATCTACCGGGTGCGGCCGCCCGGCGGTCTGGTCGCCGCCCGCTTCCGCCACTACGAGGCGCGTTCCGGGCGACCCTTGCTGCATGACCATCTGATGGTGTCGGTGAAGGGGCAGCGCCTGGACGGGAAGTGGGGCTCGATCCACACCACGGCCCTGCACGAGAACACGGTCGCGGCGTCCGCGCTCTACAACGAGCTGGTCGCCTCCGAGGTCTGCGAGGCGCTGGGGCTGGCGACCGAGCCGCGCACCGTCACCCCGGGACGCCGCCCCGTGATGGAGATCGCCGGGGTGCCGCACGAGCTGATCCGCTGGACCTCCCGGCGCAGTGACCAGATCGCCGCCTGCCTGACCGAGCTGGAGCACGAGTACGTCACCGCCGTCGACGACGACGGCGAGCCGCTGTTCCTGCCTGTGGTCTCCGAGCGGGCCCGCGCCAAGCTGAACGCCATCGCCGCCCGCGAGACCCGCCCGCCCAAGCAGTCGGCCCGGCCGCTCGCGCAGCTGCGCGCGTGGTGGAAGGCGAGCGCGATCCTCACCTCCGGTGTCGCCGCCGACGTCATCACCTCTCTCCTCGAGTACGCCCGTGCCGCAGCCGCCGTGATCCGGGCCCGGGTCGCTGCCGTGGTCGACGTCGCCCTGGAGGCCGTCGACGTCACCGCGACCGTGTTCGTGATGAACGACGGGGGCCGCTTCCACCGCCGCCACCTGCTCGCCGAAGCCCGCCGCCACCTCGCGTTCGTCCTGCGCGGCCGCCGCCGCGACCCCGGCCTGGACGACCAGGTCGTGGCCGCCGCCATCTCCACCCACTGCCTGGACATCAGCGAGCCGAAGACCGTACGCGGCCTGGAGGCCGGCTATCGCCTCTACACCGCCCGGTGGGCCCTGTCCGACCTCCCCGCCCGGCGCCGATCTCCGACCGCCGCGCCTGACCCGGACCGGCACCCCCCGGCCGACCCGGGCGAGCCGGCTGCGCCCCGCCCGCCGGGCCCGGACGTGGGGGAGTGGGAGATCCCCCGCATCCCGCTCCAGTACGACCGTGCCGTCCTCGCCGGTGCGGTGGTGCGGGAGAAGCTGCGCACCGCCGCGGCCGCCGCCGTGCGGGGCCGGGCGTACGACGTCGTCGCCCACCAGCAGGCGGCGATGCCCGAGCAGCTGCTCGCGCCCGAGCCGGCCGACCCCGAGCACGACGACCAGGAGCAGAAGCCCGGCCGCCGCGAGGCACTGGACATGACGGCGCTGCGGGCCCTGCGGGAATCCCGCACGGACGTCGAAGCCCTCGATGTCACCGCCGAACGCCTGCGCCACCTCCAGGACGCGTTCAGCGAGGCGGCCGACCGGGCCCACACCACGATGAATCGCTACACGCGCCGCGACGACACCGAGACGCCGCACCCGGTGCGCCGGGACGATCAGCAGGCGCACCACCCGCAGGATCCGGGACCGCACCGCGGCCGGGAGGCCGGCCACTGAGTGGACCCGATGGTGCGCACCCGGTGCGGTGGTGCGCACCGACGACGCCCGGCTCCACTCCACTGAGTGGAGTCCACCGTCCGGGAGTGGACGCCACCGTGCTCGTCATCCACTCCACCGAGTGGAGCCCACCGCGTGGGAGTGGACGCCATCGACGGGAGTGGGGCCGCGCATCCACCTGGGGCGTTTCTCCTTGACCTGGCCACGGTTAGACCGCGGACAAGGGGGGTCCGTGCACGCTGCTCCTTCGCCCCGACCACCTGGGCCGGGGCAGCGAAGGAGACGAGACGATGACGAGCACCCACCCGGGGGTCGGGCAGCACCGCCGCTCGGGCCGATCACACCGGAGGGCCGGCGCCTGGCGGGCAGGCCCAAGGGGGATCCCTGGGCGCCCCCTTCGAAGGCCCCTTTGGATCCCCCTTTGGTGCCCGGCACCCCCGGCCGGAGGAAAACCCCTTGTCAGGGCAGCAATCGGCGCGAGAACTGCGCCGTCACAACCCTCTTCTCTCCTCCTGATGTCCGTAGTGGAGGAGAGCATCGGGTTCCGGGGGGCCCGGACGCCCTCCCAGGCCGGGCGCGGCCAGCGGCGGCGGCGGTCGGCCGGCGGCCGGTCGCGAGCAACGAGGGAGCAGAGCTGATGGCGGGGAAGCGGAAGAACAACCCGGCGGGGTGGACGAACAGCTACCGCGGCGACGTGCTGCGCGTGCTCGGAGCGCTGAAGGTCGCGACGGCTGATCAGATCCAGCGGATCGGCGCTCCGCACTTGACCTTCCGGCACGCCGACAAGCCGACCCCGTCGAAGCGGAAGCAGGCCCGCACCGCCTCGCACACGGCCGCGCTCTCCGACATGCGGGGGCACGGCCTGTCCGAGAACGGCGGCTCCACCGAGACGGGCGACGCCCTGCGGAACCTGACGCCCAAGGGCCTTCTGGCCGCCTCCTACGAGCTGAACCGGCCGGTGACGGAGATGGGCTCCACCGCGCGCGGCGCGGGCTCGTCAGGGGCCTCCCACCCGATGGCCGTCAACGAGACGGTGATCGCGATGCTGTGCCCGAAGCCGAACATGGCCAGGCTCACCGTTGACCCGCCGCACGTTCAGGCCGCCGCCCAGGCCGCCGTCGACGGACCGGACGGGATCGGCACGATCGCCTCGTTCTGGACCGAGGTCCCGCTCCCGGCGACCGGCACGTGGAACGCGCCGGGCAAGGGCGGCGCCCAGGCCGACATCGTGCTCACCGCCCCGCAGGACGGGGTGCCGCTGCTGTTCATCGAGGTCGACAACTGCCACGAGACCGCCGAAGAGCTCGCCGACAAGCTGGAGAAGTACGCCCGGTTCTTCAAGCGGAGGGTGAAGGACACCGACGGCCGTGAGCGGCCGATGTGGCGCACCCGCTGGACGGTCCCCACTGACCCGCGTGCGGACCAGCCCTATCCGCCGGTGCTGCTGGTGTTCAACCGGCTCGGCGAGCGCAACCCCAACCGCACGGTCCCCCGGCTCATGGAGCTCACCCGGCACTTGTGGCAGGGAGAGCGGGAGGAGGGAGGCCACCACCGCTACGACAAGAAGATCCCGATCATCGCGGTCGGGCTGAACCAGCTGCGTGAGCACGGCCCGACCGGGGAGGTGTTCGCCCGCTTCGGGCGCAGCGGCCCGCAGAGTCTGCTGGAGGCGATCGGCAACCCCCGCCTCGACGCCGCCATCGCCCGGGCCCGGCAGCGGCAGCGGGCCCTGGCTGAGGAGCAGCAGGCGCGAGCGCGGCAGGCGGCCCAGGAGCAGGCAGCCGAGCGCGAAGTCCGCCGTCCCGGCTGCACCGGCTGCGGGGCGCGGTTCACCGACGCCCGCTGGCAGGCGGTACAGCCGAAGGACTGGGGAGCCACGAAGGACTCCCACCCGCACCTGTGCGACACCTGCAAGCAGAAGGCCAGCGCCGCCGTCAGCCCAGCGGCTGACACCCAGGAACGCCAGGAGCCGGAACGCGGTGAGGCAGGGCCGGACGACTCCTGGCCCGCCTCCCAGCGCCCCGTCTGCACCGAATGCGGTGCCGCGTTCACCGACGAACGGTGGAAGGCGACCGCGCGCGTCGGCTGGAGCCCTTTCCCGGCGAAGCGTCCGTCTCTGTGCGGGGAGTGCGACCGGCGGTTCGAGGCCGACTTGGACCTGGCCTGGGGTGTGGGTCACCGGCAGGAGGAGTGCGACCAGGAGCAGGAGCCGGCCGTGCCTGAGCAGAAGGCCACCGGCTGGTTCTCCCGCCTGCGCGGCTGAGCAGGGCAAGCCGTCGGCACAGGGGGTGGGCAAGCACAAGGGGACCCTGGGCTTAGAGGTCGTTTTCTCCCGGTGTTTCATCCTGCAATGCGGACTTCATCATGTGATGTCGGGTCGCGCCAGGAGATGGTGGCCTCCCCGGTGAGGCGGCGGGCCATCAGGTCGGTCATGGCGAGGTGGACCATGGCTTCGGATCGGGCGGGAAGGGTCTCGTAGTCGCGGGCAAGGCGCCGGTGGAGCATCAGCCAGCCGTACGTCCGCTCCACCGCCCACCGCTTCGGTATCGGGGTGAATCCCCTGGTCCCGGGTTTGCGGGCGGTGATTTCCATGTCGATGCCCAGGGTGGCGGCATGCTCGACGAGGTGCTGGCGGTAGCCGCCGTCGACCCACACCTTGCGGATGCCGGGATGGCCGGCGGCGACCTGGTCGAGCAGTTGGGTGCCGGCCACGGAGTCCTGGACACTGGCCGCGGTGACCAACACCGCGAGAAGCAGTCCGAGCGTGTCGGTGACGATGCTCCGCTTGCGGCCGACGATCTTCTTGCCGGCGTCCGTGCCCTGGCTCGCGGCGGGAACGCTGGTGGAGGTCTTCACGCTCTGCGCGTCGATCACGCAGGCCGAGGGCTCGGCATTCCGGCCCTCGCTTCGCCGCACCAACTCCCGCGGTATGCCGTTGAGCTGGGCGAACACCCCTTCCTTCTGCCACTTCGCGAAGTAGCCGTAGACCGTCTCCCAGGGCGGGAAATCGTGCGGCAGGTAGCGCCACTGCACCCCCGTGCGGTCCACGTAGAGGATCGCGTTCATGATCTCGCGCAGGTCGTGTACGGGAGGCCGGCCGAAGTCCAGGGCCCGGCCGCGGCGCTCGAAGCGCCAGGCCGCGAAGACCGGCTCAATCAAATCCCAGCGGGCATCGGACAGATCACTCGGATATGGACGTCGCTCATTCATGACCTGGGCGTACCGCTCCAAGCCGAGTGCGCCCAGGCGTGCGTCTTCGGTCGTGGAAGCACGGCCTGGAACCGGGCGTCTTGGAATGAGACAGGCGCACGTCGCATCCCGCCCCAGACATCACCCCGTCCGGCTCTCGGGACCCACTCGCGCCGGCAACCTCACCAGCATCAAACCACTACGACTCGCAATCCATGGGATATCTGAGCAATTAAGGTGAAAACGACCTCTTAAACGATCGAGTCCATACCGAACCCGGAACGGTTCAGTCCAGGACGCGGACGACGGCACCGCCGACAACCGGTGGCGCATCGTGGGGGACCGAACGTAGTTCGCCGCCGAGGAAGCGTATGTCCCGCACTCCTCCCGACCGGTACCGCGTGACCTCCGCCGGGCCACGCGGTAGCGGCTCGCGCGTCAGCCCGCCGTCAGCTCACGACCCGCACCTTCCTCGGCCACTTCTTCGCGCCCGCCTTGGAGAACATGCTCTTGATGTCGGACGGCCTCATCTTAATGCAGCCGTTGGACTTGTAGTCGCGGTTCCCGTCCCAGCGCCAGGGCGAGTCGGCACCCTGCTTGCTGCCCTGCTTGCCGTTCGCCCGCATCTCGCTGTGGATGAAGAGGTCCGTGCGCTTGGTCCTCTTTCCGGCGCAGTACTTGTTCTCCAGCTTGACCACGTAACCCTTGATCTTGCTGCCGTTGTACGTCTTCGACTTGAACTCGATGTCGTAGGTGCCGTTGGGCAGCCAGCCCTTGTTCGAGGCGCAGGCGTTCGTGTTGCCGGTGCCCGAGCCTGCCCGCCAACTCGCCACCTTCGTGTCCTTCTTCTTGTTGGACCCCTTCTTCATCAGGTACAGCCGGGAGTTGGCCGGGTTGCTCCAGTTCTTGTTGAACAGGAGGTAGTAGCTCGACGACCCGGACGACGGCTTCTTCGCGGCCTCGGCCGGTTGCGCCGCGGTGACGGCCGCGCCGCCGAGCAGCACGGCGGTCAGCGCGACCGGTGTCAGACGCCGGCGGAAGGCTCCTGTGGTGATGGACATCGGTCCCCGTTTCTCGGTGATGGGTACGGGGGGCGGACGTGCCCCGCGCGCGGGGCGTGCACCGGACCCGCCTGCCACCCCCCACGACAGACGGATCTGGGCGACGCATCACCGGGGCCGTTCTCGCGACCGGTCCCGGTCGGCGTCGCGGCACCGACGTTAGTGACGGGAGAGGGGTGGGTGTGTCGGTCGTTCGACCCACATATTGAGGGAAAGCCGTCGTGTCCGGCTGGGGACTTTGTCAGGATGGTCGGCCACGTGTGCTCTTCGGACGAACGGCGGTCGATGGGACCTACGGAGAGAGAGTTGACAGAGCTGCTGCGGCGGTACGTGCCCCTCTTCCGAACCGTGGTCGTCTGTGCGTGCACGCTGCTCGTGGTCCCCGCGATGCCGGTGGGCGGGATGGCCGCGGCAGGAGGCGTCTCCGCGGTGGCGATCGTGTGGAGCTTGCTGTACCGCTTCTGGTTCCGGGCCGCCCCGGGGGCGCGCACGCTCCTGGTGACCGACCTCGTGGTGATGACCGGACTGTGCCTGAGCCAGGGTCTGACCGTTCCGGCCGCGCAGACCGGGCACGGCAGCACCTGGATCAATGTGGTGATCAGCTTCGTGGCCGTCGGGTACCAGCTGACCCACCCGGTGCCCACCGGCGCCGTCGTGGCCGTGTACCTGGCCGCCGCCGATCTCGTCGGCGTCGCCCTGGCCGGTGCCGCCCAGGGGCAGCCGGACACCTGGACCGAGGCCCTGCCCCACATCGGCCTGCTGCTCCTCCAGGCGGCCATGTCCCGCGCGCTCCACGTCATCGTGCACCGGTCCAGCAGGGAGGTGGACAGAGCGGTCGACGAGACGGCCGCTGTCCAGCGTGATCTGCGGGTGGCCGAGTCCCGGCGAGCCGCTGAGCGAACGCACCTGGCAACGCTCCATGACACGGCCTGTACCACGATGCTGATGGTGTCGCTGCCAGGGTCCCCGGTGCCGGTCGAAGTGGTGCGCGCACAGGCGGCCCGGGACCTGGACCGGCTGCGGAACGTGGAGGAACCGACCGGCACAGCGGACCTGATGGCCGAGTTGTCACGGGAACTGGCGCGGCACCCCCTCGTGGTCCAGCTGCGCGGGCCCGGCGACGGACGAGAAGAGTACGGCGCCGCCGACGGCACCCCCCTGTGGTTGTGGCGCCCGGCCGTGGCGGCGCTGCGGGACAGCAGCGGTGAGGCGTTGCGCAACGTGGTGCGGCACGCCGGGGTGAGCGAGGCACGGATCGCGGTGGAGCAGGTGGCGGAGCAGACGGTCGTCACGATCGAGGACCGGGGCCGTGGCTTCGACGTCACGAAGGTGCCCGAGCACAAGCAGGGGCTGGCGCGGTCGATCGTGGACCGGATGCGCGTGGTCGGTGGCCGGGCCGAGGTGCGCTCCCGGCCGGGGCAGGGGACACGGGTACGTCTGGAGTGGCCTCGTGTGTGATCCGCGGAGCGACACCCTCGGTGCCCTCGGCCTGCCGGCGGAGCTGCTGACCGCGCGGATCTCCGAGCGTCTGCTGACGGGTGCCAGGCTCGCGGCGGTGGGCATCCTGGCCGCCGTCCATCTGGGACTGGCGTTGCCCGCTCTGCTGAGCCTGCTGCACGGTTACCGGCGGCCCTGGCTGCAGCTCTGCGCGTTCGGTCTGCTGACGCTGGTGCTGCTTGTCCTCATGGTCAGCGCGGCGCGGGAGTGGTCCCGTCGGCACACCGGGTCCGGAAGGCTCGCGGCGGCAGGGACGGGGCGCGCTCGCCCGGCGGCATCGGTGTGGCCGGTCGCGGGTGTCGCCTGCGCGGTCATCGGGTCGGCCGTGGCCACGGCTGATCTGCCGGACAGGTATGTCCTCAGCACCTGGCACTGGTCCTTCCAGACGACCGGTTGGTTCGGCGTCGTCCTGCTGATGGACCGGCCGCTCAGGACCACGTGGGCGTTCCTGTCCGGGCACCTGCTGCTCATGCTCGCGCAGCTGTCGCTGAACGACCTGCCGACGCGGCAGCAGGGGGCCGCGATGGCCGTCGTTGTCGTGGCGGTGTGCGGCTTCCAGATCACCGTGGCCCTGGGCATCCGGCTGCTCAGCGACAGGGCGGAATCCGCCGGTGCGGCACTGCGGGAACAGCAGCGCCTGCGTACGGAAGCGGCGGTGGCCGGGCATCTGCACCAGGATCAGCGGGCCCGCTACCGGGCGCTCGGCTCGACGGTTTTCCCCCTGCTCACCGGGCTGGCGGACGGCTCACTCGACCCACGGGACGACGGAGTGCGCCGCCGGTGCGCCCTGGAGGCGGCCCGGCTGCGCCGACTCCTCGCCGAGCACGACTATGCCGCCGACCCCCTCGTGCACGAACTGCGCGCCGGGATCGACGTGGCTGAGCGCAACGGCGTCGGCGTGCAGCTCGCCGTCCGGGGCGCGCCCGTCGAACTGCCACGGGAGCTGCGCAGGGCGTTGATCGAACCCGTACTGGCCGTGCTGACCGCCGCACACGGCACGGCCAGGGCCACGGTGGTACGCGGTGGCGGTCGCGTCAGCGTGGGGGTGGTCGTCGACGGATCGGCCGCGCCGGTGACCCCGGCCCACTCGGACGAGGTGCGGGTACGTGCCGTCAGCGGCGAGGGCCGGCTGTGGGTGGAGAGCGTGTGCTCGGCACCTGCGCCTGCCGTGATCGGCGCTCAGAGTTCGTCGAGGGAGACCAGCCCGTCCTGAACGGCCCTGGCGACGAGGATGGCCTTGGTGGACGCGGGCCGCCCGGCGTTGGCGTACTTGATGCGGACGCGGTCGAGATATGTGTTCACCGTGCGCACGGACAGGCCGAGGCTCTCGGCGACCATCACTTTGGACTCCGACTTGAACCACTCCAGCAGCACGTCGATCTCACGTGTCGTGAGTGCCGGACGGCTCCGCCGGGTGTCGCTGCCGAACGCTCCCGCCAGCGCGGGCGGTGTATAGGGAACGCCCTGCGCGGCGGCCAGCGTGGCGGCGACCAGGTGACGCTCGCCCTCGGCCTTGGTGAGGTAGGTGAACGCCCCCAGGTCCAGGCAGGTCAGTGCCGTCTCCGGGCTGTCCTTCATGGTGTAGACGACGACCTGCCGCTGGTGTACGACCAGATGCTTCAGCTCCGGATAGGCCGGGCCACCCTGCGACAGCTGAAGGTCGAGGACCACGACGTCGGCGTCCCTGCCCGGCCCGGTGAGAGCGACCGACACGTCGCGTCCCTTGGCCAGCACTTCGATGGGATGGGCGGACGAGGTGTACCAGTGCTCGATCCCGGCGAGCACCACCGGATGATCGTCCAATAGCACCACACCGACCGGCCGGTCACCCCGCATGCTTCCCCCTACCCCTCGTGTCCACCGCGGCTCGTCGGAGCGGTCGGCGGGTCGCCCCGCGCTCCGGTACCCAGCATGCACGGGGCGGGGCGGAACATGCACGGGGCGGGGCGGAAGGTGCGGTGAGCGTGAGGGGGATGCGCCGGTTCTGGCGTGATCCGCGGGTCGGCGGTGGCGAAGCGGTCCCAGCCTTGCCAGGTGGTCAGGGGCCAGGACACCTCGGTCTCACCGCTGCCGCCTTGTGTGCTGCCCGCGCTTGTCTGGCTCGGATTCACCATGTGGCGGCTTCCTCGTGCGCGTTGTAGAGCCCGGACCCGGTGGTCGGGGCGGGGCTGGCGTCGTCGTCTGGCAGGTCGTCGAGGTCGTCGATGCTGTCGTCGTTGCCTTCGTCGCCTTGCTGCGCCGGGTTGTCGGCGGGTGCTTCGGTGTCGTGCTCCCCAGCGCGGGCTGTGGGGAGCGGGATGTGAGCGGTGCGGGCCATGAGAGCCTGCTCCGTTTTGGTGGCGTGGCCGCTGTGGACGCGCCGCATGAGCTGGTCGAGGGCGTCGGCGAGGCCGGCTTCGTACTGCTCGGTGTCACCGTGGTTGCCGTCAACGGCCTGGGTGCGGATGTGCTGCCAGGTGCGTTCGTCGAAGGGCCGGTGGACGTGGTCGCGGTGGATCCACGGAATCTCGGTGAGTTCACCGTCGGGAAGCCGGACCCAGATCTGGCGGACATCGTGGGGGTTGTAGTGGATCTCCTAGTGTCCTGCGCCGGAGATCCGTCGGCAGAAGCGGGCGAGGGAGTCGAGGATCTCTTCGGCTGTCTTGGTCCAGATGAACGGCTTGGGGTTTTCGTTCCCGTCCTTGACCCATGCCCGGATGTCGGCTTCGAGGGCCTGGATGTTCTTGTGTGCGCCGCGGCGGATCATCTGGTGGGCCAGGTAGCCGAACCACCGCTCGACCTGGTTGATCCAGGAGGAGCCGGTCGGGGTGAAGTGCAGCTCGAACCGAGGGTGTTTGGCCAGCCAGGCCCTGATCGCCGGGGTCTTGTGGGTGCCGTAGTTGTCCACGATCAGGTGGACCTGAAGGTGAGCGGGCACCTCCTTGTCGATCCGGACCAGGAACTTCTTGAACTCCACGGCCCGGTGTCGGCGGTGCAGGGCCGTGATGACCTCACCGGTGGCGACATCGAACGCGGCGAACAAGGTGGTCAGGCCGTTACGGACGTAATCATGGGTACGCCGCTCGGGCATGCCGGGCATCATCGGCAGTACCGGCTGGGAGCGGTCCAGGGCTTGGATCTGCGACTTCTCGTCCACCGAGAGGACCACGGCACCCTCGGGCGGGTTGAAGTACAGACCCACGACGTCGTAGACCTTCTCCACGAACAACGGGTCCGTCGACAGCTTGAAGGTGTCGGCCAGATGCGGCTTGAGCTGGAACTGCCGCCAGATCCGGCCGACCGTGGACTTCGACAGGCCGCTGTGCTCCGCCATCGATTTCCTCGACCAGTGGGTGGCGTTCTTCGGGATCTGCTCCAGCGTCGTGACCACGACCGCCTCCACCTGGTCGACGCTGATGGTGGGTGGCCGGCCCGGCCGGGGCTCGTCGGCCAGCCCGTCCAGCCGTTCGGCAAGGAAGCGCCGCCGCCACTTGCGGACCGTGTCCGCGGCCACCCGCAACTCGCGGGCGACCGCGACGATCGGCGGTACTTCTGGACCAGCGCATGCCAGCACAATCCGCGCCCGCAGGGCCAGGGCCTGGGCCGATGTCGCCCGACGCGTCCACCGTTCCAACTCCGCCCGCTCGTCCTCGGACAGCAGCAACGGTTCCAGCTTCGGGCCCCGACGAGGAACTGACGCACCAGCAGCAGAAGTCACACGCCTACTAACGAGCAACTACTGGCGCAGGACACTAGCGGTAGTTCACGAACTGCAGCGCGAAGTCGAAGTCCTTGCCCTTCAGCAGCGCGATCACGGTCTGCAGGTCGTCGCGGCTCTTGGAGGAGACCCGGAGCTCGTCGCCCTGCACCTGGGCCTTCACGCCCTTCGGCCCCTCATCGCGGATGATCTTCGCCACCTTCTTCGCGTTGTCCTGGGAGATGCCCTCCTCGATCGACGCGAAGATCTTGTACTCCTTGCCGGAGAGCTGCGGCTCACCGGCGTCCAGGGCCTTCAGCGAGATGCCGCGCTTGATCAGCTTGGACTGGAAGACGTCGAGGATGGCCTTGACCCGTTCCTCGGAGTTCGCCTCCATGAGGATCTTCTCGCCGGACCACGAGATCGAGGCGCCCACGTTCTTGAAGTCGTAGCGCTGAGAGATCTCCTTGGCGGCCTGGTTGAGGGCGTTGTCGACCTCCTGCCGCTCGACCTTCGAGACGATGTCGAAACTGGAGTCGGCCATGTCCTGTGGCTCCTTGTGTCCGGTTGCGTGTCGGCCAAGCCTAGCCACCCGCCACGCCCCAGGCGCAGATCAATCGGGTGGCGAAGCACCCCGTGGCATCGGGTATTGTTTACGTCGTTGCCACGGAGCACCGCCGAAAAGCGGTTCGAAGGGCAGCGAACCCCGGCGGTGTGCCCGAGCGGCCAAAGGGAGCAGACTGTAAATCTGCCGGCTCAGCCTTCCCAGGTTCGAATCCTGGCGCCGCCACACTGGGGAAGACCCCCTCCACCTGCGGAAACGCAGTGCGGAGGGGGTCTTTGTCATAGGGCTGCGGCACACTGGCCCCATGTCGTCCCGTCGCCGTCTCTGCCCCGAGTGCCGTCGTGAGATCGCCGTCGTCGCCGGCCGGTACGCGCGGCACGATCCGCCCGGCGCGCGGGAGAGCGGAGAGCTCACGTCCTGTCCCGGTTCCCGTCGGCACGCGCAGATCGGCGCCGTACAGCCCTCGCTGGACGGGTACGCCGTGCCCGACTTCCCCGGGCAGCTGCCCCTGTTCTGAGCGGCCGCCCGGGGCGGGGCCGGGCGCTCAGTTGCCGGCCACCGACTTCACCGCCACCGACACCGGCGTCGAACCGCTGACCAGTTCGAGCGTCAGGCCGGTCGTCGCCGGGGTGTCCACCAGTTCCGCCAGCACGGCGGCCACGTCGTCGCGCGGGACGGGGCCGCGACCGGTACGCGCCTCCAGCCGGACCAGGCCGGTACCGGCGTCGTCCGTGAGGGCGCCCGGGCGCAGGATCGTCCAGTCCAGCGCGTCCAGCGACCGTACGTACGCGTCGGCCTCGCCCTTGGCGCGCAGGTAGACGTCGAAGACCTCGTCGCCCTGGTGCTCGGGGTCGGCGGCCATGGACGACACGACCACGAAACGCCGTACCCCGGCCCGGACCGCCGCGTCCGCGAACAGCACCGCCGCGGCCTTGTCCACCGTCTCCTTGCGGGCCGTCCCGCTGCCCGGGCCCGCGCCCGCCGCGAAGACCGCCGCGTCCGCGCCCCGCAGCCGCTCGGCGACCTCGTCGACGGAGGCCGACTCCAGGTCCAGGACGACCGGTTCGGCGCCGGCCTCACGCAGATCGTCGGCCTGCTCGGCCCTGCGGATGATGCCCGCCACCTCGTCCCCGCGCGCGGCGAGCAACCGCTCCAGCCGCAGCGCGATCTGACCATGACCACCAGCGATGACAATGCGCATGTCTTCGACCGTACGCCTCGGCGGCCGCCTCCGCCGCACGGCTCCCCGGCCGTCCCCCGGCCCCCGGCCCGACAGGACGCGCGACACCACCCGGCCGCGACCGTCCCGGTCAGGGCACCTGCCCGTGCCCCTGCCGGGGCAGCCCCAGCTCCGCGGCCGTGGCCGCCGTGCAGTCGCCGTACTCCCGTACCGCGCTGGTCCGCGCCACCACGCGCCCCCCGTGCACCACGATCCGGCTGTACGCCAACGAGAGCGCCCCCGCGAGCCGGTCCCCGCGCACCGCGAGGAGTTCGGCCGGAAAGCCCGCCTCCACCCGTACCTCGGGCAGGCCCAGTGCCGCCCGGGCCGACCCGCTCACCGCCTCGTACGCCTCCTCCGGCCGCAGCCCGTGCCGGGAGGCCAGCAGGTACGCCGCCTCCAACGGGTCCCCGCGCCCCACCGGGTTGGCCACGTCGCGCAGCGCGCCGCTGCCGGCCGCCACCCGTACGCCGGCCCGCCGCAGCAGCCGTACCGGGGCCGCCGCGCGGCCGCCGGCGTCGCCGCAGCCGCCCTGCGGCAGGCACACCACCGTCACCCCGGCCGCCGCCAGTTGGTCCGCCGTCCGGTGGGCGACCTCGGCCGGCAGTGCGTCAAGTCCACCGCAAGGACCCAGGGTCACGCCCGGCCGCAGCCCGCCCGCCATCGCCGCCAGCCGGGCCAGCCGGGCCGGGTCGGCGGCGTCCGTGTGCAGGTCGACGGGGCAGCCGTGCTCGGCGGCGACCTCCAGGACCGCCTCCACGTACCCCGTCGGATCGGGGTCCAGGTCCGGGCACCCGCCCACCACCCCCGCGCCCATCTTCAACGCGTCCCGCAGCATCGCCAGCCCGTCGGCCCCGGCCGTCCCGGTCAGCACCCCCGGCATCGCCACCGTCGTCAGTTCGACCAGGCCGCGCAGCGCCCGCCGGGCCCGCAGTACGGCGGTCAGGGCGCCGAGCCCCGGAACGCCGCCCACGCGCACGTGTGCCCGCGACGACGTGGAGCCGTGCCCCAGTTGCAGCAACGCCGCCTGGGTGGCCCGGCGCTGGACGTCCCGCGGCGCGTAGGAGACCGGGCCGCCGGAGTCGGCGGTCAGGGCGGTGTCGGCGTGCGCGTGGGGTTCGGCGGGGGCCGGCAGGAGGAGGTAGCCGGTGAGGTCCACGCGGGCGCCGGGCGGGTGGACCGGCGAGAGGCTGCCCGCCGTGCCGACGGCCTCGATGCGGCCGCCGTGCAGCCGTACGTCCACGGTCCTGCCGTCGGTGAGCCGGGCCCCCGACAGCAGCAGCGCGCCGTGGTCGGAGGCGCCCGGCCGGGAGGAGGAGCGGGAGGGCCGCTGCGGCTGGCTGTCGGGCATCGCGCTCCTCTGGGCTCGGGGCTGCGCAGTGGGGGACGCATGATCACGCAGAGTGAGTCGAGCCTAGGACGGTGGCCCGTCCGCGACGCGGAGGAGCGCAATAGTCATACCGGTGTGGTCGGCCCCCGTCGGGCGCCCCTCGGACGTGCCCGGACGGGCGGGCGACGGGTCGGGGCAGGAGCCGCGAAACGGATTTGGGCGAACGGCTGCCGACCGTGTAATGTCTTCATCGCTCGCCCCAATAGCTCAGTCGGCAGAGCGTCTCCATGGTAAGGAGAAGGTCAACGGTTCGATTCCGTTTTGGGGCTCTGGTGTGAGAGGTTCCCGCCGTCAGGCGGGGCCCGATCGCATCGCAGCGGTGTAGCTCAGTCGGTAGAGCAAGCGGCTCATAATCGCTGTGTCACCGGTTCAAGTCCGGTCACCGCTACTCTAAGTAGCCGATTGCGGGGTCGGTCCTTCGATCGGCTACTCTTCTATGCGTTAGTCCAGTCCCATCCGTTCGTCAAGGAGCACTCACGTGGCTGCCACCGACGTCCGCCCGAAGATCACGCTGGCCTGCGTGGAGTGCAAGGAGCGGAACTACATCACCAAGAAGAACCGGCGTAACAACCCGGACCGACTGGAGATGAAGAAGCACTGCCCGCGTTGCAACGCGCACACCGCGCACCGCGAAACGCGATAATTTCAGGCTCGTACGCGAGGCCGTCCCCGAGGTCTGGGGGCGGCCTCGCGTCGTTCCGGTCCAGGTGGCGGACGCCGCAGCGGCAACCGCAGAGAGCAGCAGGAGGTACCGAGCCCATGGCGCTCGACCAGTCCTTCGTGGGGCGGACCTATCCGCCCACCGCGCCCTACGAGGTGGGCCGGGAGAAGATCCGTGAGTTCGCGGAGGCGGTGGGGGACACGAGCCCGGCGTACACCGACCCCGAAGCCGCCAAGGCGCTCGGCCACCCCGATGTGATCGCGCCGCCGACCTTCGTGTTCTCCATCACCTTCCGGGCCGCCGGAGAGGTCATCCAGGACCCGCAGCTCGGGCTCGACTACAGCCGGGTGGTGCACGGGGACCAGAAGTTCGCCTACGTCCGCCCCGTGCGGGCCGGCGACCGGCTCACCGTCACCTCGACCATCGAGTCGGTCAAGTCCCTCGCGGGCAACGACATCCTGGACATCCGCGGTGAGGTCCACGACGAGGCCGGCGAGCACGTCGTGACCGCCTGGACGAAGCTGGTCGCCCGCGCGGCCGAGGAGGTGTGAGCATCCGATGACGGCGAAGATCGCGTACGACGACGTCGAGGTCGGCACCGAACTGCCGGCGCAGTCCTTCCCCGTGACCCGCGACACCCTCGTCCGGTACGCGGGCGCGTCCGGGGACTTCAACCCGATCCACTGGAACGAGCGGTTCGCCAAGGAGGTCGGCCTGCCGGACGTCATCGCGCACGGCATGTTCACCATGGCCGAGGCGATCCGGGTGGTCACCGACTGGACCGGCGACCCGGGCGCGGTCGTCGAGTACGGCGTCCGCTTCACCAAGCCGGTCGTCGTCCCGGACGACGGCCGGGGCGCCACGGTCGAGGTCAGCGCCAAGGTCGCCGCCAAGCTCGACGACAACACCGTCCGCGTGGATCTCACGGCGACCAGCGCCGGCCAGAAGGTGCTGGGGATGTCCCGGGCGGTCGTGCGGCTGGGCTGAGGCCCAGGGAGCAGGACAAGTAAGGGGCGGTCTCCCATGAGGACGCCCCTTACCCGTCCGTACGGCTTGCTGTAGTTAGTGATTGAGTACTAACCTGGCTTCATGGTCAGGATGAGTGCGGAGGAGCGGCGCGAGAGTATCGTCCGTGCGGCGATGTCCGAGTTCGCCCGTGGCGGCTACTACGGCACGTCGACCGAGACGATCGCCAAGCGGGTCGGTGTCTCGCAGCCGTATCTCTTCCGGCTCTTCCCCGGCAAGCAGGCGATCTTCCTCGCCGCCGCCGAGCGGTGCATCGAGGAGACCATCCGTACCTTCGAGGAGGCGGGCCAGGGGCTGACGGGCGAAGAGGCCTTGCGCGCCATGGGGCACGCCTACTCCGAGGTCATCATGGAGCGGCCCGAACGGCTGCTGATGCAGATGCAGATGTACCTCACCGTGGGCGCCGCCGAGCAGGCGGGCGACCATGAGTTCGGTGAGGTCGTGCGGGCCGGCTGGATGCGGCTGTGGGACACGGTCAACCTGCGGCTCGGCGGTGACATCACCGACACGGGTGACTTCATGGCGAAGGGCATGCTCATCAACTCCCTGGTGGCGATGGGGTTCCCGCCCGGACACCGGGTCTGGGAAGGCGTGTACGGGCCGGACGAGTCCGCGGGGCGGGGCGGGGTGTGAGCCGGGGAAGGGCTTCGCGCCCTTTTCTTTTGGCCAGGAAAGTTAGTCATCAATTACTAACCAAAGAGTCAGTGACAACCTCTGGGGGAGTCATGTCACAGCAGACCCCGCGCCGCGGAGGAGCGGCCTGGGCACTCGTCATCACCAGCGTGGCCGGGTTCATGGCCGCCCTGGACAACCTCGTCGTCACCACCGCCCTGCCCGCCATCCGGGAGGACCTCGGCGGGGCACTCCACGACCTCGAATGGACGGTGAGCGCCTACACGCTCACCTTCGCCTGCCTCCTGATGACCGGCGCGGCCCTCGGCGACCGCTTCGGCCGCCGCAGGCTCTTCCTCGTCGGCACGGCCGTCTTCACGGCGGCCTCCGCCGGCGCGGCCCTGGCGCCCGGCATCGGCGGCCTCATCGCGGCCCGCGCGGTCCAGGGCGTCGGCGCGGCGATCATGATGCCGCTGACGCTCACCCTGTTGACGGCCGCGGTACCCGCCGCCAGGCGCGGCATGGCGTACGGCATCTGGGGCGCGGTCAACGGACTCGCGGTGGCCTCCGGGCCGCTGATCGGCGGCGCGCTGACGGAGCACATCTCCTGGCAGTGGATCTTCTGGCTGAACGTGCCCCTGGGCATCGCCCTGCTGCCCCTCGCCCGCCTGCGGCTCGCCGAGTCCCACGGCACCGGCGGCCGGCTCGACATACCCGGCACCCTGCTCGCGAGCGGCGGTCTGTTCGGGATCGTGTACGGCCTGGTGCGCGGACCCGCCGACGGCTGGACCGACACCGTGGTCCTGCTGTCCCTGTTCGGCGGGGCCGCGCTGCTCGCCGGGTTCGTCCGCCACGGCATCCACGCGAAGAACCCCGTGCTCCCGATGCGGCTGTTCCGCTCCCGGGCCTTCGCCGGGATCAACGCGGCGAGTCTGCTGATGTTCCTCGGCGTGTTCGGCTCGGTCTTCCTGCTCAGCCAGTACCTCCAGGGCGTGCTCGGCTACTCGCCCACCGAGGCGGGGCTGCGCATGCTGCCCTGGACCGGCATGCCGATGCTCGTCGCGCCCGTCGCCGGCCTCCTGGCCGACCGCTTCGGCGGCCGACCGGTCGTCGCCACGGGCCTCTTCCTCCAGGCCGCCGGGCTCGGCCAGCTGGCCCTCGTGATCACCACGGACGCGTCCTACGCCGTCCAGCTGCCCGGCCTGGTCATCAGCGGCGTCGGCATGGCCCTGTTCTTCGCCCCCGCCTCGCACCTGGTGATGTCCAGCGTCCGTACCCACGAACAGGGCATCGCCTCCGGCGCGAACAACGCCCTGCGCGAGGTGGGCGGGGCGCTCGGCGTCGCCGTGATGGGCTCGATCTTCTCCGCCCAGGGCGGCTACGAGACCGCGCTGACCTTCGTCGACGGCCTGCGGCCCGCGCTGGTCACCGGAGCCGCGGCGGTCGCGGTCGCCGGAGTGGCGGCGCTGCTGATCCCGGCACGCCGCGGGTCCGGTCCCGCGGCCCCGGCCGACGAAGGTGCCGGACGGGCGCCCGCACCGGCCGCCGAGACCGACGCCGGGAGCGGGCCGTCGCCCGCACCGGTCGCCGAAGCCGAGGCCGGGAGCGGGCCGTTGCCCGCACCGGTCGCCGAAGCCGAGGCCGGGAGCGGGCCGTTGCCCGCACCGGTCGCCGAAGCCGAGGCCGGGAGCGGGCCGTTGCCCGCACCGGTAGCCGAAGCCGAGGCCGGGAGCGGGCCGTTGCCCGCACCGGTCGCCGAAGCCGAGGCCGGGACCGGGCCGTCGCCCGCACAGGTCGCCGAGACCGAGGCCGGGAGCGGGCCGTTGCCCGCACCGGTCGCCGAGACCGAGGCCGGGACCGGGCCGTCGCCCGCACCGGCCGCCGAAGCTGTCTCCCGCTGACCCCCGGACCGCGGCACCGAGCTGACCCCCGGACCCGCAGCACCGAAAGGAGCCCGTCATGCCCACCCTTCCCTGGATCACGCCGAACCCCCCGCCGCGCGCCGCCGCCGACGTCCACGTCTTCGCCTCCCGCTTCGAGACCCGCACCCTGTGGGGAGCGCTCCGCTTCCTCGTCCGGACCCCCGGGGTGTGGCGGCAGGTGAGCCGGGCGCCCGGCGCGTACGGCGCCACCCTGAAAGCGCGGCCCTTCCGGCGGACCTACTGGACCCTGTCCGCCTGGGAGTCGCCCCAGGCCCTCAAGGCGTTCGCCCGCTCGGGCGCCCACGGGCCGACGGCCGACGGTCTGGCCGCGCAGATGAGGGACGCCAAGTTCGTCACCTGGACGACGAGCGTCGACAGCCTCCCGGTGGACTGGGACGAGGCGCTCAAGCGCCTTGAATGAACCCGCGCGAACCACCCCGCACACGCGCGTGCGGGCGAGGAACGGGCGAGGAACGCCCCGCCCGTTCCTCGCCCGCCGCGCTGTCGGTGCCGTCTCGTAGTCTTGGGCGCGTGCAGGAACTCCACGACGCCCCCCTCGCCCCGCTGACCACCTTCCGGCTGGGCGGCCCCGCGACCCGGCTGGTCACCGCCACGACCGACGCCGAGGTGATCGCCGCCGTCCGCGAGGCCGACGACACCGGCACGCCCCTGCTGGTGATCGGCGGCGGCTCCAACCTGGTCATCGGCGACAAGGGCTTCGACGGCACCGCGCTCGTCGTCGCCACCAAGGGCTTCGCCCTCGACGGCACCCGTCTGGAGCTGGCCGCCGGCGAGGTCTGGACCGACGCCGTCGCCCGCACGGTCGAGGCGGGGCTCGCGGGCGTCGAATGCCTGGCGGGCATCCCCGGCTCGGCCGGCGCGACCCCCATCCAGAACGTGGGGGCGTACGGCCAGGAGGTCGCCTCGACCATCACCGAGGTCGTCGCCTACGACCGCACCACCGGGGAGACGGTCACCCTCACGGCGGAGCAGTGCGCGTTCTCCTACCGCCACAGCCGCTTCAAGGCCGAACCCGACCGTTACGTCGTCCTGCGCGTCCGCTTCGCCCTGGAGGACGCCGACGGGCTCTCCGGGCCGGTCAAGTACGCCGAGACCGCCCGCGCCCTCGGCGTCGAGCCTGGCGACCGCGTCCCCCTGGAGGCCGCCCGGGAGACCGTGCTGAAGCTGCGCGCGGGCAAGGGCATGGTCCTCGACCCCGAGGACCACGACACCTGGTCGGCCGGGTCGTTCTTCACCAACCCGATCCTCACCGACGAGGAGTTCGCCGCCTTCCACGCGCGCGTGCGGGCACGGCTCGGCGACGGCGTGGAGCCGCCCGCCTACCCGGCGGGGGAAGGGCGCACCAAGACCTCCGCCGCCTGGCTGATCGACAAGGCGGGCTTCACCAAGGGCTACGGCACCGGACCCGCGCGAATCTCCACCAAGCACACCCTCGCCCTCACCAACCGGGGCGCGGCCACCACGGAGGACCTGCTCGCCCTGGCCCGCGAGGTCGTCGCCGGTGTCCGGGACGCCTTCGGGGTCACCCTCGTCAACGAACCGGTGACCGTCGGCGTCAGTCTCTGACCCGTACCGGACCGGTCTCAGCAGGCGATCCCGACCGCCTGCCGTACCGTCGCCGGGTCCGCGACGGACGCCAGCATCGCGTGGGCCACGTCCGCGCGGGCCAGGGAGCGGCCCTTGGCCGGGTTGCCGCCGACCACCTTCCGGTACCGGCCGGTGCCCGGCTCGTCCAAGAGCCGCGGCGGCCGTACGACCGTCCAGTCGGCGGTGCCGGCGGCCAGGTCGGACTCCATCCGGCGCAGGTCGCCGTAGACGTCCCCCAGGCCCTTCCAGAGCAGGGCGCGCAGTGCGCGGTCCACGAGGCCGTCCGCGTCCGCCGCCGGGCCGAGCGGCGAGGCGCTCACCACCACCAGACGCCGTACCTCCTCCGCCGCCATGGCCGCCAGCACCGTACGGGTCAGCCGGCTCGTGACGCCGGCCTCCTTCCACGTGCGGGCGCCGAGCCCGGACAGCACCGCGTCCCGTCCGGCGACCGCGGGCCGCAGCCGCCCGGCATCGGACAGCTCCGCCCGGAACACCTCCAGCCGCTCACCGGTCACCGGCAGCCGGGCAGGGTCCCGTACCACCGCCGTGACCCGGTGCCCGGCGTCCAGCGCCTGCCGGACGATTTCCCGGCCCACACCGCCGGTGGCTCCGACAACCGTCAGCCGCATGGCGTACCTCCCCTGCTCGACACCCGACTGCCGTCCGTCAATCCTCGCCGGGAGGCACCGCTCCGATCCAGGCGTCGACGCCCGACAGCAGCTTCGCCTTGATGTCCTCGGGGGCGGCCGAGCCGCGCACCGACTGCCGGGCCAGTTCGGCCAGTTCGGCGTCGGTGAAGCCGTGGTACCGGCGCGCGATCTCGTACTGCGCGGCCAGCCGGGAGCCGAACAGCAGCGGGTCGTCCGCGCCCAGCGCCAGCGGCACCCCCGCGTCGAACAGCGTGCGCAGCGGGACGTCCTGCGGCTTCTCGTAGACGCCCAGGGCCACGTTGGACGCCGGGCAGACCTCGCAGGTGATCTGCCGGTCGGCCAGCCGCTTCAGCAGCCGGGGGTCCTCCGCCGCCCGGACGCCGTGCCCGATCCGGTCGGCCGCCAGGTCGTCCAGGCAGTCCCGCACCGAGGCCGGGCCGGTCAGCTCGCCGCCGTGCGGCGCGGAGAGCAGCCCACCGTCCCGGGCGATGGCGAAGGCCCGGTCGAAGTCCCGGGCCATGCCGCGCCGCTCGTCGTTGGAGAGCCCGAAGCCGACCACGCCGCGGTCGGCGTAGCGCACCGCGAGGCGGGCCAGCGTACGGGCGTCCAGCGGGTGCTTCATGCGGTTGGCGGCCACCAGCACCCGCATCCCGAGCCCGGTCTCCCGCACGGTCGTGTCCACCGCGTCCAGGATGATCTCCAGCGCCGGGATCAGCCCGCCCAGGCGCGGCGCGTACGAGGTCGGGTCGACCTGGATCTCCAGCCAGCCCGAGCCGTCCCTGAGGTCCTCCTCGGCGGCCTCCCGCACCAGCCGCTGGATGTCCTCGGGCTCTCTGAGGCACGAGCGGGCGGCGTCGTAGAGCCGCTGGAAGCGGAACCAGCCGCGTTCGTCCGTCGCCCGCAGCTTCGGCGAATGGCCGCCGGACAGCGCGTCGGTCAGGGCGTCGGGCAGCCGGACACCGTGCTTGTCGGCGAGTTCCAGCAGGGTGGCGGGCCGCATCGAACCGGTGAAGTGCAGGTGCAGATGGGCCTTCGGCAGCTCAGTGACATCACGTACACGCTCCATCCAAGGATCTTGCCGTACGTCGTGTGCGTCCCGGTAGCCGGTTCCTCGGACGGGGTCTTGCTCGCACAAAGAACGGGGAGGTCATAGGAACGTTCCTATGACCTCCCCGGTACGGCGGCAGGCGTCAGTCCCTGGCCTCCGCCAGCAGCTTCTGGACGCGGCTGACGCCCTCGACGAGGTCCTCGTCGCCCAGCGCGTACGACAGCCGCAGGTAGCCGGGCGTGCCGAAGGCCTCGCCGGGTACCACCGCGACCTCGGCCTCCTCCAGGATGAGCGCGGCCAGCTCGACCGTGTCCTTCGGGCGGCGGCCGCGGATCTCCTTGCCGATCAGCGCCTTGACCGACGGGTAGGCGTAGAACGCGCCCTCGGGCTCGGGGCAGAGCACGCCGTCGATCTCGTTGAGCATCCGCACGATCGTCCTGCGGCGGCGGTCGAACGCCTCGCGCATCGTCGCGACGGCGTCCAGGCTGCCGGAGACGGCGGCCAGCGCGGCGGCCTGGGAGACGTTGGCGACGTTGGAGGTGGCGTGCGACTGGAGGTTGGCGGCGGCCTTCACCACGTCCTTGGGGCCGATGACCCAGCCCACCCGCCAGCCGGTCATCGCGTACGTCTTGGCGACACCGTTGACCACGATGCACTTGTCGCGCAGCTCGGGCACGACCGCCGGGAGCGACACGGCCGTGGCGCCGCCGTAGACCAGGTGCTCGTAGATCTCGTCGGTCAGCACCCACAGGCCGTGCTCGACGGCCCAGTGGCCGATGGCCTCGGTCTCGGCCTCGGTGTAGACCGCGCCGGTCGGGTTGGACGGGGAGACGAAGAGGACGACCTTGGTCTTCTCCGTGCGGGCCGCCTCCAGCTGCTCGACGCTGACCCGGTAGCCGGTCGTCTCGTCCGCGACGACCTCGACCGGGACACCGCCGGCCAGCCGGATCGACTCCGGGTACGTCGTCCAGTACGGCGCCGGGACGATGACCTCGTCGCCCGGGTCCAGGATCGCGGCGAACGCCTCGTAGATGGCCTGCTTGCCGCCGTTGGTGACGAGGATCTGGGAGGCGTCGACCTCGTAGCCGGAGTCGCGCAGGGTCTTCGCGGCGATCGCGGCCTTCAGCTCGGGCAGACCACCGGCCGGGGTGTAGCGGTGGTACTTCGGGTTCTTGCAGGCCTCGATCGCCGCCTCGACGATGTAGTCGGGCGTCGGGAAGTCCGGCTCACCGGCGCCGAAGCCGATCACCGGCCGCCCGGCGGCCTTGAGGGCCTTCGCCTTGGCGTCGACGGCGAGGGTGGCGGACTCGGAGATCGCGCCGACTCGGGCGGAGACCCGGCGCTCGGTGGGAGGGGTTGCAGCGCTCATGCGCCCCATCGTTCCAGACCGGAAACCTGCCCGGCACGCGGGTTTCACGGACTGAACAGGTCCGGACATAGCTGTGAACAACAGTCCGGAACCGCCTCCCGGCCAGGGCGATCTTCGGTCACCCGGGCCGTATCCGGTCCTCTCCTGGTGCTTTCTGTTCGACGCCCGGCGCCGAACCACGTACACTCACACCTCGTCGGCCTCCAGCAGCCCGCGCTCACCCGGTGCACACCAAGCATCCGAGTGGATGCGGTACGTTGGGGGACACGCAAAGGGTCGTAGCTCAATTGGTAGAGCACTGGTCTCCAAAACCAGCGGTTGGGGGTTCAAGTCCCTCCGGCCCTGCTACACACACCTTCGCCAGGATGTGTGCGCATGTACGTACAGCAATGCACCGCCGTGCGGCTCAGACCGGGCGCGGCACGGCCACGACCCGGAATCAGGTGAGGACGAGTGACGGACGCCGTGGGCTCCATCGACATGCCTGATGCCCAGGACGAGGCGCCGGACTCCAAGAAGAAGCAGCGCAAGGGCGGCAAGCGTGCCAAGAAGGGCCCCCTGAAGCGTCTCGCACTCTTCTACCGCCAGATCATCGCGGAACTCCGCAAGGTGGTCTGGCCGAGTCGCAATCAGCTGACGACGTACACCACTGTGGTGATCATCTTCGTCGTCATCATGATCGGCCTGGTCACCGTGATTGACTATGGGCTCAGCCACGCCGCCAAGTACGTCTTCGGCTGACCCGCGAGCGAAGAGCGCCGAGGTACCCGGCGCTCCTTTCGCGTGTTCCACCCCTATGTATCCAGGAAGAAGCAGCCACCGTGTCTGACCCGAACGTGAACGACGCCCTCGAGCCGGTCGAGTCCGTCGAGGACGAGCTCGACGCCGTCGAGGGCGCGGACAACGAGGACACCGCGGCCTCCCCGGAGGCCCAGGCTGCCGATGCCGCCGCGGACGAGACCGCCGACGAGATCGAGGCCCCCGAGTCCGACGAGGACGAGGACGCGGAAGACGCCGAGTCCGACGAGGACGCCGCCGACGAGGCGGAGGCCGAGGACGAGCCCGACATCGACCCGGTCGAGAAGCTCCGCCAGGAACTGCGCGTCCTGCCCGGCGAGTGGTACGTCATCCACACGTACGCCGGCTACGAGAACCGCGTGAAGACCAACCTGGAGCAGCGCGCCGTCTCGCTCAACGTCGAGGACTACATCTTCCAGGCCGAGGTGCCGCAGGAAGAGGTCGTCCAGATCAAGAACGGCGACCGCAAGACGATCCGCCAGAACAAGCTGCCGGGTTACGTCCTGGTCCGCATGGACCTGACCAACGAGTCCTGGGGCGTCGTCCGCAACACCCCCGGCGTCACCGGCTTCGTCGGCAACGCCTACGACCCGTACCCGCTGACCCTGGACGAGATCGTCAAGATGCTCGCCCCCGAGGCCGAGGAGAAGGCCGCCCGCGAGGCAGCCGAGGCCGAGGGCAAGCCGGCGCCGCAGCGCAAGGTCGAGGTCCAGGTGCTGGACTTCGAGGTCGGCGACTCGGTCACCGTCACCGACGGCCCGTTCGCCACGCTGCAGGCCACGATCAACGAGATCAACGCCGACTCGAAGAAGGTCAAGGGCCTCGTCGAGATCTTCGGCCGCGAGACGCCGGTCGAGCTCTCCTTCGACCAGATCCAGAAGAACTGACCTTCTGGCTCACCTACGTCCGAGCAGGTCAGACGGTCGCTCCGGCGAGCGTCTGACCTGCTCGGTTTTCAGCCGCGCATCTATACCCGTTATCGTTGTGCGGTATGCCTGCGTCCGAGTTGTCGCCCGGCCGCTGGCAGGACCCGAATCGAAAGGACCCGGAGAGCCATGCCTCCCAAGAAGAAGAAGGTCACGGGGCTCATCAAGCTCCAGATCCAGGCCGGTGCCGCGAACCCGGCTCCGCCGGTCGGCCCCGCGCTGGGTCAGCACGGCGTGAACATCATGGAGTTCTGCAAGGCCTACAACGCCGCGACCGAGTCGCAGCGTGGCTGGGTCATCCCGGTGGAGATCACGGTCTACGAGGACCGCACCTTCACCTTCATCACCAAGACCCCGCCGGCCGCGAAGATGATCCTCAAGGCCGCGGGCGTGGAGAAGGGCTCCGGCGAGCCGCACAAGACCAAGGTCGCGAAGATCACGCGTGACCAGGTCCGTGAGATCGCCACCACCAAGATGCCCGACCTCAACGCCAACGACCTGGACGCCGCCGAGAAGATCATCGCCGGCACCGCCCGTTCCATGGGCGTCACGGTCGAGGGCTGACCTCCACCCCCGTAACCCAGCAGTAGTAGTGGAAGGGCCTGCTCGGCCCGGACCACGACTCCTCAAGAGCCAACAGGAGCAACAGTGAGCAAGCGCAGCAAGTCTCTCCGCGCTGCGGACGCCAAGATCGACCGGGAGAAGCTGTACGCCCCGCTCGAGGCCGTCCGTCTCGCCAAGGAGACCTCCACGACCAAGTTCGACGGCACCGTCGAGGTCGCCTTCCGCCTGGGTGTCGACCCGCGCAAGGCCGACCAGATGGTCCGTGGCACCGTGAACCTCCCGCACGGCACCGGCAAGACCGCCCGGGTCCTGGTCTTCGCGACCGGTGACCGTGCCGAGGCCGCGACCGCCGCGGGCGCCGACATCGTCGGCTCCGACGAACTGATCGACGAGGTGTCGAAGGGCCGTCTGGACTTCGACGCCGTCGTCGCCACCCCGGACCTCATGGGCAAGGTCGGCCGCCTCGGCCGCGTCCTCGGCCCGCGTGGTCTGATGCCGAACCCGAAGACGGGCACCGTGACCCCGGACGTGGCCAAGGCCGTGACCGAGATCAAGGGCGGCAAGATCGAGTTCCGTGTCGACAAGCACGCGAACCTGCACTTCATCATCGGCAAGACGTCGTTCGACGACACCAAGCTGGTGGAGAACTACGGCGCGGCCCTGGAGGAGATCCTCCGTCTGAAGCCGTCCGCCGCCAAGGGCCGCTACATCAAGAAGGCCGCCATCAGCACCACGATGGGCCCCGGCATTCCGGTCGACTCCAACCGCACCCGCAACCTCCTCGTCGAGGAGGACCCGGCCGCGGTCTGAGCCGACGGCTCGCCCCACCGGTTCACGGGCCCCGCACCCCTTCCAGGGTGCGGGGCCCGTCCCCGTCCGGGCCGGTTGTCAGTGCTCTGCGTTAGCTTTCTGATACGGGACAGGTGGGGCGACGGCTGGGGGGGGCGGGTGACGGCGATGGCGGGGACGGGCGTGCGGTGGCCGACGGGGCGGACCGCGCTCACGGTGGCCGCGGTGATCGCGGTGCTGGTGGCGGGCGGGACCGGCTGCGGCCCGTCGGACGCCGACGACGGCCGGCCGGCCGCCTCCGTGCCGGCCGCCGTGACCGCCGGGCTGCGTGCGGCCGAGCGGGCGACGGAGTCGGCCCGGTCCGCCCGGGTGACGTCCACGACGCGGATCGGCTCCACGATCTCCCTGACGGCGGACGGCGTCCTCGGCTGGACCGAGGGGGTCACCGGCACCCTCACCCTGACCTACACCGGCGGCACCCTGGCCGACAGCATGCGGCAACTGGGCAGCGCGTCGATGGAGGCCCGCTATCTGCCCGACGCGTACTACGCGCGCATGGGCGACGCCTTCGCGGCGCGGGCGGGTGGCCGGCACTGGGTCAGATACGCGTACGACGACCTGGACGACCTGGCGGGCGGCTCCGGAGCGGAACTGGGGGACCGGATACGGGCCGCGACCCCCGACCGGTCCCTGGACCTGCTGCTGGCCTCCGACGACGTGCGGGAGGTCGGCGCGGAGCGGGTGCGCGGCAGGCGCACCACGCACTACTCGGGCACGGTCCGGGACATGGACGCCGGTGTCACCGGCCAGACCGTCGAGGTCTGGATAGACGACCGGGACCTGATGGTCAAAAAGGTGGAGAAGGCGACCACGGCGGACGGCGCGCTGACCCAGACCGCCCACTACCACGACTACGGCGTACGGGTCCGCGCCGAACAGCCCCCGGCGGACGACACCCGGGACGTGACCGAACTGTTGAGCGGGGCGGGCGGCGAGGAGGGGGAAGCCGGAGATCCGCTGGGATAAGCTCACAGAGTTTTCAAAGATCAGCAAACTGTTCCTTTTGTTTCCTTGGGGGGAATCATGGAGCTCGGTATAGGTAAGCGGGGCGGGGCCACCCTCGCCGGAATCGCGGCGCTGGTGCTGGCCGGCGGTGCCGTCGGCTGTGGCGCGGAGAAGGACGGGGCCGCCGAGCGGACGGTCCACCAGGTGATCACGGCGGCGTACGAGAAGACCGCCGAGGCCAAGTCGGCCAAGATCGAGATGACCATGTCGATGCCGACCGCGGCGGGCGGCGACATGACCATGAGCGGCGTGATGGGCTGGGACCCGACCGTCATGGATATGACGATGAAGGGCTCCGCGTTCGCGGCCGCCGGGGCGAACGCTCCCGACCAGATGCGCATGATCTGGCAGGACAACGTCATGTACATGGACATGGGGGCCGAGGCCGCCAAGGACATGGGCGGCAAGCGCTGGATGAAGTTCGACCTGGCCGCCGTGGCGGAGGCGTCCGGGGACGAGGCGCTGGCCAAGCAGATGACCTCGAGCCTGGAGAACGTGAACCAGAACCCGGCCGAGCAGCTCGCCATGATGCTGGAGTCGCCCAGCCTCAAGCACGTCGGCACCGAGAAGATCGGCGGCGTCGAGGCCGACCACTACAAGGGCATGCTCACCGTCAAGGAGATGATGGAGAGCAACGAGAGCCTGGACGTGCTGGAGCCCGCGGAGCGCAAGCAGCTCCTGGACAACATCGAGAAGTCCGGCGTCAAGGGCTACGACACCGAGGTCTGGGTCGACGAGAACGACCTGCCGGTCCGCATGGACGTGACGATCGAGTCCCCCGAGGGCGACATCGACACGAGCATGAAGTTCTCGGACTACGGCGCCAAGGCCGAGGTCGAGGTGCCGCCGGCCAGTGAGACCACCGACCTGTTCGAGATGCTCAAGAGCATGGGCGACGCGCTCGGCGACCTCTCCGACGCGACCGGTTCCACCGGCACCGGCTCCACCGAGGACCTCGACAAGCAGCTCGACGACATCGAGAAGGAGCTGGCCGATCTGGAGGCGCTGGACTCCTCCGGCGCCTGAGCCGCTCCCGTCCCGGTCATGACGACGGTCCACTGAGGTCATGACGACGGTCCGCTGACCGGATTTGCCTGCCGGCGATCCGGTCGCGTACTCTCCTTGAGAAGCCAAAGACCGCTGGTCGTTGCCGCACGTTCGCAAGAAGGTGCGGTGGCCGAAGGATCCGCTGAACAGCGGACGACCCGCGCAGGTGTCAGTGGAGAAGCTCCCGACGGAATCCGTACCGTGCGCGTGCGGAGGAAAACCGGTTGAGCTACGCCCCGTGCGCCTGCGCCGGGGCGTTTCGTTTTCCCCAGTCCTCCTTCGGGTCCGCGCGGTCCGAATCACCCGGAAGGAGGCCGAGGCTCTATGGCGAGGCCCGACAAGGCTGCCGCGGTTGCCGAGCTGACGGACCAGTTCCGCAACTCGAACGCCGCCGTGCTGACCGAGTACCGCGGTCTCACCGTGGCGCAGCTCAAGACGCTGCGCCGGTCGCTCGGTGAGAACGCCCAGTACGCCGTGGTGAAGAACACGCTGACCAAGATTGCGGCCAACGAGGCCGGGATCACGACGCTGGACGACTACTTCAGTGGTCCGACGGCTGTCGCCTTCATCACCGGTGACCCGGTGGAGTCGGCGAAGGGTCTGCGCGACTTCGCCAAGGACAACCCGAATCTCGTCATCAAGGGCGGTGTCCTTGACGGCAAGGCGCTGTCCGCCGACGAGATCAAGAAGCTTGCGGACCTCGAGTCCCGCGAGGTTCTGCTCTCCAAGCTGGCCGGTGCCTTCAAGGCGAAGCAGTCCCAGGCTGCCTCCGTCTTCCAGGCGCTGCCCTCGAAGCTCGTCCGCACCGTGGACGCGCTCCGTGCCAAGCAGGACGAGCAGGGCGGTGCCGAGTAATTCGGCTCGCTTTCTGACCCGCGCCGCCTGAGCGGCAAGGGTCGCAGCGGGCCCGACGTCTACGCAGTAATGCCGTAAGGCACACGCCCGCGTCACCCAGTACATCCGGCACCCCCTGCCGAATAGTGGAAGGACCGCCATCATGGCGAAGCTCAGCCAGGAAGACCTGCTCGCGCAGTTCGAGGAGATGACCCTCATCGAGCTCTCCGAGTTCGTGAAGGCGTTCGAGGAGAAGTTCGACGTCACCGCCGCCGCTGCCGCGCCGGTCGTCGTCGCAGGTGGTGCCGCTGGTGGCGCCGCCGCCGAGCAGGCCGAGGAGAAGGACGAGTTCGACGTCATCCTCACCGGTGCCGGCGACAAGAAGATCCAGGTCATCAAGGTCGTGCGCGAGCTGACCTCCCTCGGCCTGAAGGAGGCCAAGGACCTGGTGGACGGCGCCCCGAAGCCCGTCCTGGAGAAGGTTGCCAAGGACGCCGCCGAGAAGGCCGCCGAGTCCCTCAAGGGCGCCGGCGCCTCCGTCGAGGTCAAGTAAGACCTTCGCGACCGCGTCGGCGGCCCGTAGCGCGGTAAACATTCCGCCAGGGCTGTAACGCGTACGCACCGAAGAGCGATCATCCATCCGGGTGGTCGCTCTTCGTCGTTCCCGGGCCCTCGCCGTGGTTGCCTTGCGACTGTGTGTGTGCGAGGTATGGTGATCTTCGTTGTGTCTTCGAGCGCTCCGGTTCGGGCAAGGGGGGCCTTGACGAACCGCACGCAGCGCGCAATTCTCAGGACGCGTCGTCACAACGATCCGGGTTCCGAGGCATGGATCGGCGGCGCAGAGGGAAGTATCACCGTGCGTTGAGGGCAGGCTTGCCGCAGGCGTTGAGATGAGGGTAGTGAGGCGCTCCGTAGAGCGGGACTGGACATCAGTGTGCCAAGTGGCTACACTGACCCTTTGCGCTGCCTGTTAGCTGCTCCCTGCCCGTCACCAGGGGCATGCCCTCGCTCGAGCACGGAAACCGGACCATCTCTGACCTGGCCGAACGGCCACAACGGGAAGTCTGTCTCCGTGTGGGGTGAGGGACCGGTACGCGCGTAGTGAGTCCGAGCCCTCGGAAGGACCCCCTCTTGGCCGCCTCGCGCAATGCCTCGACCGCGAATACGAACAACGCTGCCAGCACCGCCCCGCTGCGCATCTCCTTTGCAAAGATCAAGGAGCCCCTCGAGGTTCCGAACCTTCTCGCGCTGCAAACCGAGAGCTTCGACTGGCTGCTCGGCAACGACGCTTGGAAGGCTCGCGTCGAGGAGGCTCTCGAGTCGGGTCACGACGTCCCCACCAAGTCCGGCCTGGAGGAGATCTTCGAGGAGATCTCCCCGATCGAGGACTTCTCCGGGTCGATGTCGCTGACCTTCCGCGACCACCGCTTCGAGCCGCCGAAGAACTCCATCGACGAGTGCAAGGAGCGCGACTTCACGTTCGCCGCCCCGCTCTTCGTCACCGCCGAGTTCACCAACAACGAGACCGGCGAGATCAAGTCCCAGACCGTCTTCATGGGCGACTTCCCGCTCATGACGAACAAGGGCACCTTCGTCATCAACGGCACCGAGCGTGTCGTGGTGTCGCAGCTCGTCCGGTCCCCGGGTGTCTACTTCGACTCCTCCATCGACAAGACGTCCGACAAGGACATCTTCTCCGCCAAGATCATCCCGTCCCGGGGTGCCTGGCTGGAGATGGAGATCGACAAGCGCGACATGGTCGGTGTGCGCATCGACCGCAAGCGCAAGCAGTCCGTGACCGTCCTCCTCAAGGCGCTCGGCTGGACCACCGAGCAGATCCTGGAGGAGTTCGGCGAGTACGAGTCCATGCGCGCCACCCTGGAGAAGGACCACACCCAGGGCCAGGACGACGCGCTGCTCGACATCTACCGCAAGCTGCGTCCGGGCGAGCCCCCGACCCGCGAGGCCGCGCAGACGCTGCTCGAGAACCTGTACTTCAACCCGAAGCGCTACGACCTCGCCAAGGTCGGCCGCTACAAGGTCAACAAGAAGCTCGGCGCGGACGCCCCCCTCGACGCGGGCATCCTGACCGTCGAGGACGTCATCGCGACGATCAAGTACCTGGTCAAGCTGCACGCCGGCGAGACCGAGACGGTCGGCGACAACGGCCAGCCGGTCGTCGTCGAGACCGACGACATCGACCACTTCGGCAACCGTCGTCTGCGCAGCGTCGGCGAGCTCATCCAGAACCAGGTCCGTACGGGTCTGGCGCGTATGGAGCGCGTCGTGCGGGAGCGCATGACGACCCAGGACGTCGAGGCGATCACGCCGCAGACGCTGATCAACATCCGGCCGGTCGTCGCCTCCATCAAGGAGTTCTTCGGCACCAGCCAGCTGTCGCAGTTCATGGACCAGAACAACCCGCTGTCGGGTCTCACCCACAAGCGCCGCCTGTCGGCTCTTGGCCCGGGTGGTCTCTCCCGTGAGCGGGCCGGCTTCGAGGTCCGTGACGTGCACCCCTCGCACTACGGCCGCATGTGCCCGATCGAGACGCCCGAAGGCCCGAACATCGGTCTGATCGGCTCGCTCGCCTCCTACGGCCGGGTCAACGCGTTCGGTTTCGTCGAGACCCCGTACCGCAAGGTCGTCGACGGCCAGGTCACCGACGAGGTCGACTACCTGACCGCCGACGAGGAGGACCGCTTCGTCATCGCGCAGGCCAACGCCACGCTCACCGACGACATGCGGTTCGCCGAGGCCCGCGTCCTGGTCCGCCGCCGCGGCGGCGAGGTCGACTACGTCACGGGCGAGGACGTCGACTACATGGACGTCTCGCCGCGCCAGATGGTGTCGGTCGCGACCGCCATGATCCCGTTCCTGGAGCACGACGACGCCAACCGTGCCCTCATGGGCGCGAACATGATGCGCCAGGCCGTGCCGCTCATCAAGAGCGAGTCGCCGCTGGTCGGCACCGGCATGGAGTACCGCTCCGCGGTCGACGCCGGTGACGTGGTCAAGGCCGAGAAGCCGGGTGTGGTCCAGGAGGTCTCCGCCGACTACATCACCACCGCCAACGACGACGGCACGTACATCACGTACCGCCTGGCCAAGTTCGCCCGCTCCAACCAGGGCACCTCGGTCAACCAGAAGGTCATCGTCAACGAGGGCGACCGGATCATCACCGGCCAGGTCCTGGCCGACGGTCCGGCCACCGAGAACGGCGAGATGGCGCTCGGCAAGAACCTGCTGGTCGCGTTCATGCCGTGGGAGGGTCACAACTACGAGGACGCGATCATCCTGTCGCAGCGCCTCGTGCAGGACGACGTCCTCTCCTCGATCCACATCGAGGAGCACGAGGTCGACGCCCGTGACACCAAGCTCGGCCCCGAGGAGATCACCCGGGACATCCCGAACGTCTCCGAGGAGGTCCTCGCCGACCTCGACGAGCGCGGCATCATCCGCATCGGCGCCGAGGTCATCGCCGGCGACATCCTGGTCGGCAAGGTCACGCCCAAGGGCGAGACCGAGCTGACGCCCGAGGAGCGCCTGCTGCGCGCGATCTTCGGTGAGAAGGCCCGTGAGGTCCGTGACACCTCGCTGAAGGTGCCGCACGGCGAGACCGGCAAGGTCATCGGCGTCCGCGTCTTCGACCGCGAGGAGGGCGACGAGCTTCCCCCCGGTGTCAACCAGCTGGTGCGCGTCTACGTCGCGCAGAAGCGCAAGATCACCGACGGTGACAAGCTCGCCGGCCGCCACGGCAACAAGGGCGTCATCTCCAAGATCAACCCGATCGAGGACATGCCGTTCCTGGAGGACGGCACGCCGGTCGACATCATCCTGAACCCGCTGGGTGTCCCGTCCCGAATGAACCCGGGACAGGTCCTGGAGATCCACCTCGGCTGGCTCGCCAGCCGCGGCTGGGACGTCTCCGGCCTCGCGGAGGAGTGGGCCCAGCGGCTCCAGGTGATCGGCGCCGACAAGGTCGAGCCCGGCACCAACGTCGCCACCCCGGTCTTCGACGGCGCGCGTGAGGACGAGCTGGCGGGTCTGCTCCAGCACACCATCCCCAACCGCGACGGCGAGCGCATGGTGCTCCCGTCCGGCAAGGCGCGGCTGTTCGACGGCCGCAGCGGTGAGCCGTTCCCGGACCCGATCTCGGTCGGCTACATGTACATCCTCAAGCTGCACCACCTGGTCGACGACAAGCTGCACGCCCGCTCGACCGGTCCGTACAGCATGATCACCCAGCAGCCGCTGGGTGGTAAGGCCCAGTTCGGTGGCCAGCGCTTCGGTGAGATGGAGGTGTGGGCGCTGGAGGCGTACGGCGCCGCTTACGCCCTCCAGGAGCTGCTGACCATCAAGTCCGACGACGTCACCGGCCGCGTGAAGGTCTACGAGGCCATCGTCAAGGGCGAGAACATCCCTGAGCCCGGCATCCCCGAGTCCTTCAAGGTGCTCATCAAGGAGATGCAGTCCCTGTGCCTCAACGTGGAGGTGCTGTCCTCGGACGGCATGTCCATCGAGATGCGCGACACCGACGAGGACGTCTTCCGCGCGGCGGAGGAGCTTGGCATCGACCTGTCCCGGCGCGAGCCGAGCAGCGTCGAAGAGGTCTGACGGGAGTCCGGCCGGGCTCGACTGAGCCCGGCCGGCCCCAGGACCCCCGTATCAGACCCCATGACTTACAACCCTGAGAGGGATTGACGCATAGTGCTCGACGTCAACTTCTTCGATGAGCTCCGGATCGGTCTGGCCACCGCTGACGACATCCGTCAGTGGAGCCACGGCGAGGTCAAGAAGCCCGAGACCATCAACTACCGCACCCTCAAGCCGGAAAAGGACGGGCTCTTCTGCGAGAAGATCTTCGGTCCGACCCGGGACTGGGAGTGCTACTGCGGCAAGTACAAGCGCGTCCGCTTCAAGGGCATCATCTGCGAGCGCTGTGGCGTCGAGGTCACGCGCGCGAAGGTGCGCCGTGAGCGGATGGGCCACATCGAGCTGGCCGCTCCCGTCACGCACATCTGGTACTTCAAGGGCGTTCCGTCGCGGCTCGGCTACCTGCTCGACCTCGCCCCGAAGGACCTGGAGAAGGTCATCTACTTCGCCGCGTACATGATCACGTACGTGGACGAGGAGCGCCGTACGCGCGACCTGCCCTCGCTGGAGGCGCACGTCTCCGTCGAGCGCCAGCAGATCGAGCAGCGCCGCGACGCCGACCTGGAGGCCCGCGCCAAGAAGCTCGAGACGGACCTCGCCGAGCTGGAGGCCGAGGGCGCCAAGGCCGACGTGCGCCGCAAGGTGCGCGAGGGTGCCGAGCGTGAGATGAAGCAGCTGCGCGACCGCGCGCAGCGCGAGATCGACCGCCTCGACGAGGTGTGGAACCGGTTCAAGAACCTCAAGGTCCAGGACCTGGAGGGCGACGAGCTGCTCTACCGCGAGCTGCGCGACCGCTTCGGCACCTACTTCGACGGCTCGATGGGCGCCGCCGCGCTGCAGAAGCGCCTGGAGTCCTTCGACCTCGACGAGGAGGCCGAGAAGCTCCGCGAGATCATCCGTACCGGCAAGGGCCAGAAGAAGACCCGCGCGCTCAAGCGCCTCAAGGTCGTCTCCGCGTTCCTGCAGACCAGCAACAGCCCCAAGGGCATGGTGCTCGACTGCGTGCCGGTCATCCCGCCGGACCTGCGTCCGATGGTGCAGCTGGACGGTGGCCGCTTCGCGACCTCCGACCTGAACGACCTGTACCGCCGTGTCATCAACCGCAACAACCGCCTGAAGCGGCTTCTCGACCTCGGCGCGCCCGAGATCATCGTGAACAACGAGAAGCGCATGCTCCAGGAGGCCGTGGACGCCCTCTTCGACAACGGTCGTCGTGGCCGGCCGGTGACCGGTCCGGGCAACCGCCCGCTGAAGTCGCTGTCCGACATGCTCAAGGGCAAGCAGGGCCGCTTCCGCCAGAACCTGCTCGGCAAGCGTGTGGACTACTCCGCGCGTTCCGTGATCGTCGTCGGTCCGCAGCTGAAGCTGCACCAGTGCGGTCTGCCGAAGGCGATGGCGCTGGAGCTGTTCAAGCCGTTCGTGATGAAGCGGCTCGTGGACCTCAACCACGCGCAGAACATCAAGAGCGCCAAGCGCATGGTCGAGCGTGGCCGGACCGTGGTGTACGACGTGCTGGAAGAGGTCATCGCGGAGCACCCGGTTCTGCTGAACCGCGCGCCCACGCTGCACCGCCTCGGCATCCAGGCCTTCGAGCCGCAGCTGGTCGAGGGCAAGGCCATCCAGATCCACCCGCTCGTCTGCACCGCGTTCAACGCGGACTTCGACGGTGACCAGATGGCCGTCCACCTGCCGCTCTCCGCGGAGGCGCAGGCCGAGGCCCGCATCCTGATGCTGTCCTCGAACAACATCCTCAAGCCCGCCGACGGCCGTCCGGTGACGATGCCGACCCAGGACATGGTCCTCGGTCTGTTCTTCCTCACCACCGACGGCGAGGGCCGGGACCTCAAGGGCGAGGGCCGCGCGTTCGGCTCGGCGGCCGAGGCGATCATGGCCTTCGACGCGGGCGAGCTGTCGCTCCAGTCGAAGATCGACATCCGCTTCCCGGTGGGCACCATCCCGCCGCGCGGCTGGACCCCGCCGGCCCGTGAGGAGGGCGAGCCCGAGTGGCAGCAGGGTGACACCTTCACGCTGCGCACCACGCTGGGCCGCGCGCTCTTCAACGAGCTGCTGCCCGAGGACTACCCGTTCGTCGACTACGAGGTCGGCAAGAAGCAGCTCTCCGAGATCGTCAACGACCTCGCCGAGCGCTACCCGAAGGTCATCGTGGCGGCGACGCTCGACAACCTGAAGGCGTCCGGCTTCTTCTGGGCGACCCGTTCCGGCGTCACCGTGGCCATCTCCGACGTCGTCGTCCCCGAGGCGAAGAAGGAGATCGTCAAGGGCTACGAGGCGCAGGACGAGAAGGTCCAGAAGCAGTACGAGCGCGGTCTGATCACCAAGGACGAGCGCACGCAGGAGCTCATCGCGATCTGGACCAAGGCGACCAACGAGGTCGCCGAGGCGATGAACGACAACTTCCCGAAGACCAACCCGATCTTCATGATGGTGAACTCGGGCGCACGAGGCAACATGATGCAGATGCGTCAGATCGCCGGTATGCGTGGTCTGGTGTCGAACGCGAAGAACGAGACGATCCCGCGTCCCATCAAGGCGTCGTTCCGTGAGGGTCTGTCCGTGCTGGAGTACTTCATCTCCACGCACGGTGCCCGTAAGGGTCTGGCGGACACCGCCCTGCGTACCGCCGACTCGGGTTACCTCACCCGTCGTCTGGTCGACGTCTCCCAGGACGTCATCATCCGCGAGGAGGACTGCGGCACCGACCGCGGTCTGCGCCTGAAGATCGCCGACCGGCAGGACGGCGTGCTGCTCAAGGCGGAGGACGTCGAGACGTCCGTGTACGCGCGCTGCCTCGCCGAGGACATCGTGGTCGACGGCAAGGTGCTGGCCCCGGCCGGCACCGACCTCGGCGACGTGCTCATCGACGAGCTGGTCAAGCACGGCGTCGAGGAGGTCAAGACCCGCTCGGTCCTGACCTGCGAGTCCGCCGTCGGTACCTGCGCGATGTGCTACGGCCGCTCGCTGGCCACCGGCAAGCTGGTCGACATCGGTGAGGCGGTCGGCATCATCGCCGCCCAGTCCATCGGTGAGCCCGGTACCCAGCTGACGATGCGTACCTTCCACACCGGTGGTGTGGCCGGTGACGACATCACCCAGGGTCTGCCGCGTGTCGTCGAGCTCTTCGAGGCCCGTACCCCGAAGGGTGTCGCCCCGATCTCCGAGGCCTCCGGCCGCGTCCGGATCGAGGAGACCGAGAAGACCAAGAAGATCGTCGTCACCCCGGACGACGGCAGCGACGAGACGGCGTACCCGATCTCGAAGCGTGCCCGTCTGCTGGTGGGCGAGGGCGACCACGTCGAGGTGGGCCAGAAGCTCACCGTGGGTGCCACCAACCCGCACGACGTGCTGCGCATCCTCGGTCAGCGGGCCGTGCAGGTCCACCTGGTCGGCGAGGTGCAGAAGGTCTACAACTCGCAGGGTGTGTCGATCCACGACAAGCACATCGAGATCATCATCCGGCAGATGCTGCGCCGCGTGACGATCATCGAGTCCGGCGACGCCGAGCTGCTGCCCGGCGAGCTGGTCGAGCGGTCGAAGTTCGAGACCGAGAACCGGCGGGTCGTGCAGGAGGGCGGTCACCCGGCCTCGGGTCGTCCGCAGCTCATGGGTATCACCAAGGCCTCGCTGGCGACGGAGTCCTGGCTGTCGGCCGCCTCCTTCCAGGAGACGACCCGAGTGCTGACGGACGCGGCGATCAACGCCAAGTCCGACTCGCTCATCGGCCTCAAGGAGAACGTCATCATCGGTAAGCTCATCCCGGCCGGTACGGGTCTGTCCCGTTACCGCAACATCCGGGTGGAGCCGACCGAGGAGGCCAAGGCCGCGATGTACTCGGCGGTCGGGTACGACGACATCGACTACTCGCCCTTCGGGACGGGGTCGGGTCAGGCCGTGCCGCTGGAGGACTACGACTACGGGCCGTACAACCAGTAGGAGTCGAGGGATCTGAAGGGCGGTCACCCCGGTGGGGTGGCCGCCCTTCGGCGTGGGTGCGGGGTTTCAGAGGGTGCGGGTGAAGGCCGTCCAGGTGGTGCGGCTGACGGTGGTGCGGGGGTGGTGGGGGTGTTTGGAGTCGCGGATGAGGATGGTGGGGCCGAGTTCGGCTATCTCCACGCAGTTGTTGCCGGATGCCTCGGAGTACGAGGACTTGGTCCACTTCACCTCGGGCACTTCTACAGCTCCTTGAGAATGTCCAGGATGGCGTCCCTCGACTGGCTGCGATTCAACGCCAGTTGTTCGACTGCGTCCATACGACGGCGGAAGTTGGCCAGTTGCCCGCGAGCGTCGAAGAAGATGGCGCCCGTGGGGGCATCCACCTGCACTGTGTCCAGGTGCGGGCTGGAGGCTGTCGCGTAGAGCACGGAGTCGCCGGCCATGGGGAAGCCGCCCGCGCTGAACGGGATGACCAGCAGCGAGACGTTCTCCCGTTCGCTCTCCGAAAGCAGGTGCTTCAACTGGGCGCGGGTGACGTGGCGACCGCCGATCTGCATGCGGAGCGCGGTTTCGTGGATGAGGCCTACGTACGGTGTCGGTGGCTCCCGTGTGATCACGGAGTGCCGGGACAGACGTTGCGCGATCCGTAGTTCGACTTCCAGACGGGGGAGCGCCGGGATGAAGAGGTCGAAGATGGCCCGGGCGTGCTCCTCGGTGTGGAACATGCCGGGCAGGTGAGCTGTCTGGAGGGTACGGAGCCGGACCGCGTGGTGTTCCAGTTCGGCCACGTCCAGAAAGTCCGGGGGTACCTTGCCCCGGTACTCGTCCCACCAGCCGGTGCGGCGTCCGCCCGTCATCCCGGCCAGTGCGTCGATCAGCGTCGGGTCGTCGCACTCGTAGATGGCGGCCATGCGCCGAAGGCGCTGCTCGCTGATGCCGAAGCGGCCGGCTTCGGTGTTGGAAATGGTGGTGCGGTCGGTGCCGAGGAGTTCTGCCGCGCGTGGTGCCGACATCCCTGCGGCTTCCCGCAGCCGCCGCAGTTCAGCGCCGAAACGGCGTTGCCGGAAGGTCGGGGCGTGCCTGGGTGCCATGTCTTCCTTTCCTCGCTGGCGCCAGTTTGCCCACCGGTGTCGGGCTCGTCCATCGAACGCCGATACTCAACTCGTTGGGGTGAATGGCGTCTCACGTGTTGGGGACAAGGCGCTACTGTGCGGCGCACGTCACTACTCGACCTCAGCGAGGTGCCCGATGGACTGCCGCTTCGACGCCACCCCCACCCGCGTCGGCTGGGACGTCTCCGCACTCGATCCGGTGCGTCCCGTCGCCGAGGCGCGGCATCGGACCCGGGTGTGGCTGTACGAGCAGTGGAAGCTCGGGGATCTCGCGGACACCGTCGAGCTGGTGGTGAGCGAGATGTGCACCAATGCCGTGCGGCACGGGGGCGGGCTCGCCGGTCTTGAGCTGGCCCTCGTGCCGTCGATGCTGCGGGTGATGGTGCTCGACCAGGCGCCCGAGCTGGCACCTGCCGTGGCGGCCGGCGGGGACGATCCCTGGAGTGAGGGCGGGCGGGGGCTGCGGCTGGTCGAGGCGGTGTCGCGGCGGTGGGGGTGGCACCGTACGGGGTTCGACGAGAAGCAGGTGTGGTGCACCTTCGGGGTGTGAGGGGCGGTCGTAGGGCGCTGGGGACGACCGCCCCTCGGCGGGTTCAGCGGGCGGTCAGTTGCAGGGTGGTGACCACCGTGGTGGCCAGGGCGGCCAGGACGCCGATGCTCGCCAGTGGCCAGCGGGAGCGTTCCAGGGCGTCCAGGCGTTGTTCGTGGTCGGCGAGTTGCTTGTCGGTCTGGTCGCTGCGCTGGACCAGCAGCGCGAGGGAGCCGTCGGCCCGGGCGAAGCCGGCTTCCACCGTGCCGCGCAGGCGTTCCAGTTCGACGGCCACGGTGGCTTGATCGTCGCTCATGTCGTGTTCTTCTCGGTCTTGTCGTTCGGGTTCGGTTCGGGTGCTTCCGTGCGCAGCCAGGCGGGGAGCCGGGACTGCACGGCCGGCAGGGCCATCGCCCGGGTCACCGCGCCGGACACGGCCAGGGCCCCGGCGACCCAGGGCAGACTGCGGGGCAGGCCCGCCGTGTCGACCAGCGACGGCAGCAGGACGCACAGGGCCACGGCGGTCTGGACGACGGTGCGCAGGGTGCGTCTGGTGGCGTCGGACACGGGCGTCACGTCCCGCTGGTGTACGGCACCCTCAGCGCGGCCCAGGAGGTGGCGCCCGGCCAGCCGTCGGCGTCGGTGCCGGTGTAGCCGAGCTTGCGCTGCCACTTCGCGTAGCTGTTGCGGTCGGCGTCGGTCCACTGCGGGCCGGGGCCGGTGGAGTACGCCGAGCAGCCGGCCGCGACCAGGCGCTTGCCCATCGCCGTGACGATCGGTGACTTCGGCCTGTCCTTGAACCAGGCGGCGCCCGGGAAGGGCTGGTAGGTCGGGGTGGTGGGCGTGGGCTTCTTGCCGAGCAGTGTCGCGACGCGGGTGCGCAGGGACGGCATGGTGAAGCCGCGCGGGTCGATCTTGGTGTTCGTCCACTCCTTGTGGCCGATCACCGAGGCCGCGCTCCAGCCGTGGGCGCGGCAGATGGCCGCCGCGGTGCGGGCGATGGCGTCCAGCTGGGCCTCCGGCCAGGGGTCCTCGCCGTCGCCGAGGTTGACGCACTCGAAGCCGTAGAAACGGGTGTTGCCGTCCGTGTTCTGCTGGTTCGGGGCGGGCAGGGTCGCGCGCTCGGCGACGACGGCGGCCAGGACGTCGGCGTCGCCGCTGCCGGCGTGGTTGGCGCGGCCGTTGCCGACCAGGTGGACCGTGCCGTCCTTGGCGATGACGCCGTGGCAGAGCGGGCCGGGGAGGTCGGAGCGGCCGTTGTAGCAGAGGTTGACGGTGGCTGTGGTGCCGGAGGTGACGGTGTGGTGGATCATCACGCCGTTGACCGGGCCCCAGGCGCCCTTGCTGTTGCGGTTGTGGGTGCGCCAGCCGGCGTGTTCGACGACGGAGACGCCCTCGGCCTTGAGGGCGGCGACGAGGGCGGTGGCGGTGAGGGGTGTGGACATGCGGTGGTCCTCCGGGGAGCGGATCAGGCGGTGTAGGGGACCTTCAGGGCGTTCCACGAGGTGGCGCCCGGCCAGCCGTCGGCGTCGGCGCCGGTGTAGCCGAGCTTCTGCTGCCACAGGGCGTACGAGGCGCGGTCGGCCTCGCTCCACTGCGGGCCGGGGCCGGTGGTGTACGCCGAGCAGCCCTCGGCGACGAGCCGGCCGCCCATCGCGGCGACGATGGTGGAGTTCGGGGCGGACTTGAAGAAGGCGTCGCCGGGGAACGGCTGGTAGTGCGCGGCGGAGCCGCCCGGCGCGGTGGCCAGCAGGGCGGCGACCCGGGTGCGCATCGAGGCCATGGAGAAACCCCTGGGGTCGATCTTGCGGAACGTCCACTCCAGGTGGCCGATGACGGAGGCGGCGTTCCAGCCGTGGGCGCGGCAGATCGCGGCGCAGACCCGGGCGATCGCCTCCAGCTGGGCCTCGGGCCACGGGTCGGAGCCGTCGCCGAGGTTGACGCACTCGAAGCCGTAGAAGCGGGTGTTGCCGTCGACGTCGTCGCTGTCGGGGGCGGGCAGCGCGGTCTCGGCGATCACGGCGGTCAGGACGTCGGTGTCGCCCAGTCCGGCGTGGTTGGCGCGGCCGTTGCCGACCAGGTACACCGTGCCGTCCTTGTCGATCACGCCGTGGCAGAGCGGACCGGGCAGGTCGGTGGTGCCGTCGTAGCAGAGGTCGACGGAAGCGGTGGTGCCGGAGGTGACGGTGTGATGCACCATCACGCCGTTGACGGGGCCCCAGGTTCCGACGCTGTTGCGGTTGTGGGTGCGCCAGTCGCCGTGTTCGACGACGGTGACGCCCTCGGCGGTCAGCGCGGTGACGAGGGTGTCGGCGGTCAGGGGGGTGGCCATGGTGGGCCTCCTTGCGGTGAGTGAGGAACAGGCCGGCACGGGAGGTCCGTGCCGGCCTGCGGGAAAAGGGTCGGGACAGGTCAGGAGACCGCGGCCCAGATCGCGTTGGAGTCGGCCACGATCGTGGACGGGGTGAACGAAGTGGGCAGTGCGGTCAGGCCGGTGGTGGGCAGGCGGCCGTGCCGGACGAAGGCGCCGGGCATCCGGGCGCTGCCGCCCGGGTAGCTGCCCATGCTCGCCCCGACCAGGAAGCCGGGGCCGTTGGTCCGCGGGTCCGGGCCGTTGATCAGCAGCGCCACCCAGTAGTTGCCGGCCGCGGCGGTGTAGGCGGTGGTCAGCTTCAGGACGAACGTGGTGCCCTCGGTCGCGGTGATCAGCGTGTTCAGCGCGCCGGTGACGCCGACCCTCTTGCCCGCGCTGTCGTAGAGCCCGGCGAAGGAGGTGGCGGCGAGACCGGTGCCGACGTAACCGGCCACGAAGAAGCAGACGTTGGTGATGGTCCCGGCCGTGGTCAGGGGCACGCCGACGAGGTACACGTTGCCGTTGATGCAGTACTGGGCGGTGGACGGGGAGGACGCCGCCGGGTCGAACGCCCACGCCTTGAAGCCCAGCGCCGACGGCGTCCACATGCCCGAGGGCACCCGCGTGTCGACGTACGACCGGCGCACCAGCTGGTTGTCGGTGGCCGGGTCGGCGGAGACGGCGGGGACGGTGGCGAAGGTCTTGGCGCCCGCGACGGTCTGGTCGCCGGTGAGCAGCACGGCCTGGTCGGCGGGGACCGCGCCGAGACCGGAGGCGGTCAGCGTGACCGCGCCGGTCTGGCCGTTGACGGAGAGCACGGGCGCGCCGTCGATCGCCAGGTACCGGGCGTCGGCCGCGGCCGGGGTGAGCGCCCCGAGGTCGGCGGCGGCCAGGGTGACCGCGCCGGTCAGGCCGTTGACCGAGGTGACGCCGTCACCGGTGCCGTCGGGCAGCTGGGCGAGCGGCACCTTGCCGGTGGCGTCGAGCTGGGCGACGCCGCTCGCCTGCCCGGCCGCCGAGGTGGCGAGGGCGCCGACCTCGGAGGCGGTCAGGATGATGTCGGCCTCGGTGTGGCCGTTGACCGAGCGGACCGGACCGGCGGGGCCCTGCGGACCCGGCTCGCCCTGCGGTCCCGGCGGGCCGGGCACGGTCACGTACTGGGGACCGGCCGGGTCGGCGGGCGCCAGGTCGGCGAGGTCCACCTCGGGCACCGACTGGGCCAGGGCGATGCGGTAGGTGCGGCTGCTGGACAGGCCGCTGAGGCGTTCGGTGACCGTGTACGCCCAGGCCAGCGGGTTCCAGCCGTCGGCGTCGGTCGCGGGCAGCGTCACGTCGAGGCGGCCCTCGCTGTCCAGGGCCGCGGTCGTCGGACCACCGACGAACACGTCGGCGTCGGAGTGGGTGAGCAGGGACGGCGGCGCGAACTCGACGGTGCCGCCGAGGGGGCGGCCGTCGAGGCCGAGGTACTGGGCGGTGAGGTGGACGGTGGGGATGGATTCGGGCAGCACGGGGACTCCGTTGCTTCTCGGGGAGGGGGTCAGGACTGGATGCCGTACAGCGCCCGCGGTACGCAGGCGACGGTGTCGCCGGCCGCCGCGACCCTGGCCTGGATCTCGAAGGTGACCGGGTCGCCGAAGGCGGCAGCGGTGTTCCCGGTGAAGGTGGCGTACCGCGTCGAGGCGTCGGTGACGGTCTGCTCGGCGGCCACCGGGATGCCGTCGACCAACAGCCGTACGGCGGCGCCGACGCTGCCGGAGACGGCGACCTCGCACTGGACGCGCGGGTGCTGGGCGATGCCCGGACCGGCGTAGAGCGTGGTCCAGTCGGTGGCGGTGGTCGACTCCCAGCGAGCGGTGTCGACCGGGACGGGCAGCGGGAAGGCCAGGTAGGGGCGGGCCAGCCCGCCGTGGACCGCGTCGGTGGCGAGCAGCGTGTTGCCCTGGTGGTCGAGCACCCGCAGCTGCTGGACGGGGCTGTTCACCGGGTCGGCGGTGATCAGCGACAGGGCCATCGAACCGTCGTCGCGGCGCAGTTCCAGTCCCTGCTGGTACTGCCGGGCGTCGGTGTCCCGGTCCGGCTCGACCCGGCCGACGAGGAGCAGATCGTCGCCGAGAGAGGTCCGGGCCCGGATGCGGCCCTGGTCACCGACGACGATGTCACCGCTGCCGACCTGGTTCATCGGCGGGCTGCTGTTGGCCGACGCCATCAGCTCGCGGATGCGGCGCTCGATGGTCCGGATACGGTCGAGGAGGTCGGTCGGGATGGTCGCCACGGATCACACGCCTTCCAGGTAGAGGGTGGCCGTCTCGGACTTGCCGCGCTGCGGCGGCTCCACGGCGATGCCGACGACGCGGTACCGCTCGTCCCGCGGGTCCTGGTGCCACAGGTCGCGCAGCCGCAGCCGGACGCCGGCGCCGAGCAGCGCCGGGGTGATCCGCCCGTCGAGCCGGACCGTGATCTCCGGGATGACCTCGGGCAACCGCTGCTCGGCGAGCTGCGCCTCGGCCAGCGAACGCAGCGTCGCCTCGTCGGTGACCCCGCTGTGGTCCGAGGTGGACTCCAGCCGGGGCCAGCCCTCCGCCAGGTCCTCGGGGGCCTCGACGGACACGGTGAGCGGCTGCGACTCCTCCGACTGGTCGCTGTTGGGCGAGTCACCGCGTGCCACCCACACGTCGGCCTGCACGGTGGAGTCGGCCGGCAGGCTGTAGGTGATGACCTGGCCCGGGTGGTCCAGGACGATGTCCGAGGCGCTCGCGGTGATCCTCGGGTGCCCGAGCTGGAGCCGCTTGGCCCGGCGGCCCTCGGGGTCCCGGTAGCAGTGCACCCGCCACTCGAACCCGTCCGCCAGCTGGGCCAGCGAATCGAGGAGTTCGCGGATCCGGCTGAGGGATGCATACGAGTAGGAGACGTCCCGCGCCACCCCGGACATCTCGTGCCCGAGCTGGATGCCGATGTCGCCGCCCGGCTGGTCCTGGGCGTGGGCCACCAGCTCCCGTGCGATCTCGAACTGGTCAAGGGCGGTGTAGGACAGCGGAGCGGAGAGGATGCGGTGGTCGAGGTAGGAGTCGAAGGTGCCGGCCTGGAACGCGGCCCGCATCCGGCCGCGTTCGTCGCTGGACGGGGTGCAGGTCCACAGCACCCCGCCCCACCAGATGTCACCGTCCCGCTCCAGCCACACCGCGGTCCGGCCGGGCACCAGCGCGGCGCGGGCCCGGCGGGCCAGCGCGGCGTTCGGCAGCGGGACGGTGGCCGACAGCGAGCCGGACTTGCCGATGTAGTCGTCGAACTTGGTGTCCGTCAGCGGCAGCACGTCGATCACCTGATCGGTGCGCAGGTCGCAGAAGACGGCTCGGTAGACCGGGGTGAGCGGGGTGTAGGCGGTCATGGGGGAACTACGGGGAGAACTTCCGGGGGAACTCGTCACGCGGCGCTCCTCAGAGCATCGGGTCGACGCGGACGAACCGGTTGTCGAACCAGTGGTTGTTGGTCGTCGCGTTGGACGAGTACGCCGAGACGGCCGTGTACGTCGCGCCCGCGGTGAGCCCGGTGACCGGGAAGGTGGTCGTCACCGACTGGTTGCCGCGGTTGGTGTCGATGGCCGACCGGGTCTCGTCGGCACCGAGGCCGGTGACGAGAACCCCGCCCTTGCGGATGTTGGCGGACATCCGGCCCCAGCCGCCCTCCACCGACGGCTGGCCCTGGAACCCGACGGTGACCAGGACGCTCCCGGAGATCGGCGCGGTGAAGGTCGCGGTGACCGTCGGCCCCGTGGTCCCGGTCAGCGCCTCCGACCAGGTGGTCGTCTTGCAGTAGCCGCCGTCGTTGTTGTACGCGAACACCGGGCTGGGCACCGCCAGCACCCAGGCGGTGCCGCTCCAGCGCTCCAGCCGGCCGTTGTTGTCCCGGTACTGGCCGACGTACGAGCCGGTGGCGATCCGCCCGGTCGGGGCGATGCCGCCGAGCTGGGCCGGGTAGTCCACCCAGGCGTCGCCGTTCCACCGCTGGAGCGTGGAGCTGACGTCCCGGTACTGGCCCGGGTAGGCGCCCGCCTCGGCGGTGTTGCCGTACAGCGGCAGGATGCCGCCCACGCCGACGGTGGTGGTGCGCAGGTCGTCGACGGCGGTGGCCCAGTCGATACCGCCGGCGCCGACCGAGGAGCCCGCCCGGACCAGCACGCTCGCCAGCGGCAGGGAGGCGTCCGGGACCCGCGGAAGGGCGCGGGAACCGTCGGTGGGTCCCTGGACGACCTCCAGGACCGCCTCGGTGCGGCCGGAGTTGTCGGCCTGCGCGTCGTAGATCCGCAGGACGACCAGGTCCGTACGGTCGTTGTTGGCGTCGCCGTCGGCGAAGGTGACGCTGGTGTAGTCGGTGAGGACGACCGGGTACGCGCCGGCGGTCTCCGAGCCCTGGACGACGGCCCGTCCCGGCGCGATCGTCGCGGTCATCCCGGCGGTCGAGCTGAACACGTAGAACGCCGAGGCCAGCGACTTGCCGTCCGGCGAGCCCGGGATCAGTCCGCTGCGGCCGGCCAGTCCGCTGACCGGGGTGACGGCGCCGAGCGGGGCGAGCCGGGTGTCGGCGCGGGACTGGCCGTTCTCGGCGTCGGTGCGGTTGACGAGCCATGCGGTGCGCAGGGGCATGGGTTTCCTTTCGCGTTGTTCATGGGTTTTGGGTGGGGCGCGGGTCGGATCACCAGTGGGCGTCGCGCCAGCGGACGGTGACCGAGGCGGCGGCGGACGGGGTGACGTCGTCGGAGCGGAACGCCAGGTCGGTGGTGCCGGGTTCGAGCGTGAACAGCTGCTCGGGGGACGAGTCGGGGGTGGCCGTGTAGATACGGGAGGCGGTGCCGTTGAGCAGGACCGTGCCGGCCTCGGTGTCGACGGTGAGGAGGTCGCCGGGGCCGAGCGCCAGGTCGTACCGGAGCTGGCGGCCGTCGGAGAGCCGGGTCAGCGAGGGCCGCTGCACGGGCCCGCGGAACTCGACGACCGGACGGACCGAGGCGCCGCCCGCGTTGACCGCGGCGATCGAACCGGCGGCCCCGGCACCGCCCCAGTCCAGCGGCCAGGACAGTCCGGAGCCGGCCGCGTCCTCCCAGACCAGGCCCGGTTCCGCGACCGGCAGCCCGGTGAGCGCCTCGTGCAGCGCGGGGGCGTAGCGGCGCGGGTCGGTCGCGGTCCACTGGAGGCTGACCTTGGCGAAGCCCGCGGTGGCGTACGAGCGGTCCTGCGGAACGACCCGGCGGCTGACCCGGGCGCGCACGGCCAGGGTCTCGCCGAGCAGCCGGACCGCCAGCCAGCGTTCCTGGCCGTCGGGGCCGGTGGCGGCGCGGAACGCCGTGGTGGTGGCGAGGGGGTCGGTGCCGGCCGGCGGGGCGAGCCAGACGGTGGCGCCGACCAGGCGGGGCTGGGCCCAGCGGTCGCCGGGCCAGGCGCCGTGCTGGTCGGGGCGGAGGACATCGCCGAGGTCCAGCTCCGGGAGGTCGTCCCAGCCGGTGATGCCGGCGCGGTCGACGGGGTAGGGGGTGCCGGTGCCCATGAGGAGGGAGCCCCACTGGAGCTGGCCGTCGAGGGTGATGAGGGAGCCGGGGGTGTCGTCGGGGGTGGTGGACGCGGTGGGGCTGAGGACGGTTGTGGCCATGAGGGGCCGTCACCTCGCTTGGGTCGCTGGTGGGGCTGGTGGGGCTGGTGGGGCTGGTGGGCGGAGTACGCCGGTCGCGGGCATGCCGGAGGCCGCCGACGGTGTGGCCGGGCGGTTTTTTGGGTGGTTCGGGTGGTTCGGGAGGTTCGGGCGGTTCAGGTGGTTCAGGTGGTTCAGGTGGTTCAGGTGGTTCCGGTGGTTCGGGTGTGGCTGTGGTGGCGTTCGGCGGCAGTGGTGCGGGCGTGGCTCCGGTGGCGCGTCAGGCGGCAGTCGTGCGGGCCTGGCTCCGGTGGCGTTCGGCGGCAGTCGTGCGGGCCTGGCTCCGGTGGCGCGTCAGGCGGCGCGGCGCAGGAAGAGGAGGTCTTCCGCGACGGTCATCGGGCTGCTGCCCTGGCGTTCCTCGTAGACGCGGACTTTGGGGCGGCCGGCGAGGGAGGCGGGCCCGGTGGTGGTGGCGCGGGAGGGCGCCGGGAGGTAGCGGCCGAGTGAGGTGAGCGGCTTGACGGTGGCGGCGCCGGGCACCGCGGCCGGATGGACGACGCCGCCCTCGGCGAGCTGCGGGATCTTCTTCAGGTGGACGCCGAACTTCTTGCCGAGGAAGCTGAAGCTGAGGTCGTTGAGGCCGTCGATGATCCAGTTGGCGAAGGCGATGAGGCCCTGGATCGGGCCCTTGACCACGCCGGCGACGGTCTGCGCGCCGGTCGTCATGAACTGCCCGATGGCGCGGAGGGTGCGGGAGGTGGCCTCCTTGGCCCGGGTGAACATCCGGGGGATGTCGACGGTGATCCAGGTCAGGATCGGTTTCACCCGGTCCTTGAAGCCCCGCCAGATCGACGACACCCGGCCGCTGAGCGCCCGGGTGTCCCCGGTGGTCAGCGCCCTGAGCACGGCGAAGCCGGTGCCGAGGAGGGTGCCGATCACGGTGAGCGCGGTGGTGATGACGTCGAGGTAGGCGGTGACGTAGGTGTTCACGGCGGTCCCGACGGCCTTGAGCAGCGGGGTCATGAGGGTCAGGTAGCCCTCGACGTACTGGAGGATCAGCGTGGCGAGCTGCTCCATCAGGCGTTGCCCGGTCTCGGAGTTGAGCGCCAGGTCGATCAGCCAGCCGGCGACCGGGAGGAGCAGGCCGGTGACGAAGCCGATGGGGTTGGCGCGGGTGAGGGCGTTGATCACCAGCATGACGCCGGAGGCGATGGTGAGGGCGGTGCCGAAGGTGCCGAGGAGGGGGCCGAGGACACCGGACGCCGAGATGAGCGCGCCGACGATCGCGAAGACCCCGCCGAGGGCGGAGCCGAGCTTGCGGAGGGCGGTGGAGGAGCGCTTGGCGTTGGCTCCCACGGACTTGATGCCGGGGGCGGCGGTGGTGGCGGAGCGGGCGGTTCGGGTGAGGGAGGTGGCGGCGGCGTCGGCGGTGGTCTTGATCCCGCGGATGACGGTGGCGGTTTGGGCGGCGGCGGTGCGGACCAGGTCGGCGCCCGATGCCGCCCTGTTGATCTGACTGCCGAGGGTGCGTACGGCGGTGCGGCTCTGGTCGGCCCGGGACCGCAGGGTGGTGATCGCCGGCACGAACCCGCGCAGCGGGTCGGCAGGCACGCTTGCGGCACTCATCCGCGTGCCTTCGCCAGGAACTCCAGGGCGTGGGCGGTCTGCTGGGCGTTGCTGGTCTCGGCGGCGTAGTAGTGCTCGATGTACAGCGCGCTGTCCGCTCCGGCGGTGCCGGCGTACGCCTGGCGCCCGGCGGCCCGGCGCAGCAGCTGGTCGAGCTTGCTCAGCGGCAGGACGGCCTCCGCCTCACCGGCCTCGGCGAGGATCGCCGGGACGCCGCCGGAGCGGGGCATGACGACACCGCCGGTGGCCAGCATGGGGATCTTCGGGAGGTTGACGCCGAAGGTCTTGCCGCCGACGCCGGGGACCCAGCCGGGGATGGAGACCTTGATGCCGTTGAGGGCACCGATCGCGCGGTTGATGATGCCGATGACCGAGTTCAGCGGGCCCTTGACCGCGCTCTTGATGCCGTCGAAGGCGCGGCCGGCGATGCCCTTGAGGCCGCCCCAGATGCTGGACAGCTTGTCCTTGACGGCACGGAAGGCGTTGGGGATCGCGGACTTGACCCAGTTGACGACCGGGGAGATGACGGCCTTGATGCCCTTCCAGACACTGGAGACGACGGTCTTGATCGCCTTCAGCGCGGTGGTGATGACCTTCTTCCAGATGGCGACATAGGTCTTGATGACCGTGGCGACGGCCTTGACGACGGCAGAGATGGCCGTCTTGATGCCCTTCCAGATGGACTTGATCAGCTTGGCGGCGTTCTTCATGATCGGCCCGATGGCCTTCATGACGGTGCTGATCACGGACTTGATGACGCCGAAGGCGGTCTTGAGGACCTTCTGCATGGTCTTCGACTTGGTCGCCATCTCGACGACCTTCTGGATGAGCGGCATGAGCAGGTCCATGAGCATGCCGAAGAAGTTGCCCTTCATCGACTTGTTCATCTTGTCCTGGCCCTTGGCCGCCTTGGTCGCCCCGGATTCGTACTTGCCGAGGTTCTTGCCGGCGGTGGTACCGGTCTTGCCGGCCTTGGCGACCGATTTTTCGGCCTTGTCGGCGGCGGACTTGAGGTCCTTGAGCTCCTTCTCGGTGCTCTGGGAGGCCGTCTTCAGAGTCTTGAGCTGTCCGGCGCCCTTCTGGCCGGCGCTGCCCAGATTCTTGGCGGCGGTTCCGGCGGTGCCGGCCTTCTGCTTGAAGTCCTGAAGAGAGCCGGATGCCTTCTTCAGTGAACTGACGAGGCTCATGAGTTTTCTCCTGGACGGTGGTCAGCCCGCGGTCGCGGCCAGTTCACGCATTTCACGGTTGAGATCACCGATCGAGTTGGCGAGCCCACTGATGTTCTGGTGCTTCTTCGCCGCGCTCTCCAGCTTCTTGGCGGCGGAGGCCATTTGGCGCATGGCGCGAGGGGTGGCGAGTCCGCGGACCTTTTCGCGGTAGGTGCCGATCTGAGAGTTGAGTTCGCGCATCGCGTCCGTGACGGCGGTGATGCGCTCTTCCGAGGGGAGGGCGGCCGGCTGGGCTGCGGCGCCAGCGGTGACGTTGGCGGTGGCCGCATCCTCTGGCCTCAAGCCCCACCTTCTCGGCCTACCGTTCGCCCTTACCTGGCCGTCTGGAAGGCGGCCGATGTACTGCCGCTGACGGTCAGATTCCGGCCTAGGGGCACCGAAAGCGAAGGCCTGCCGCTCCCGCCCCGTCCAGGCCAAAGTCAGTTTTTTGAATGCTGCCGCGAGACCGACGATGATTCCGACGCCAGCGGCAACGGCAGTCGCAGTGAGAATAAATGTAGATATCATGTCGCCACCCTTGGTGGCGGCGATGAACTCCTTGACTGGAGACATCTCCTTGACGAGATCTTTCCAGTTCTGAGGATCTGCCTTTTCCGGCCCTTTCTTTATGGCTTCCTCAAGGTCCTTGACCTTGGTGTCGAAATGTGACGTGGTAACGGAGGACTTGTGGTGAGTGTCGAGCTTCCCCTCGACGTCGACCACCTTTTCGTAGACCTCGTCAGTGGTGTGCTGTCCCACGAGTAGCTCCCTTTCCGGGGGTCAAGCAATCTCGAGCGTGTGATAAAAGCCTTCAAAACGGATCATAGCTGACTAATGACGTGAAGAGTGTGCTCTTGCTTTGCGTCTCGATCTTTCGGTAACATCGGCAATGTTCACGACTGGTGAAAGGGGTGGGCGTGGCAATTTGGTATTTCTTCATGGCCGTGGGGGCTTTGGGGGTTGCGTGCGTATTCTTCTTCTTTGCTTTCGCGATGTGGGACTCGGGCCGGAGGGACTCCAATGGAGTACCGAGGCCCAAACTCGTGGCATTCGATGTTGGCGCCGGTTTGGCGTTCGTAGGGCTCACTCTGTGGCTGCTGTCGATGCGAGGTGCGTGAGGCAGGGAGATGGATACTGAGCGACCCCCGACGTGTGCCTATGCCATCTGGAATTCGGGGAGAAAAGATCCAGAGTACACGCCCAATCCTGGTGGGGTTGCGAGATGGAGTGGGGTGGCGGTTGCTTGCCTGGGGCTGATGACCTTGTTCTGGCTGTTGTGATCTGTGTTCGACCGCTGCTTCAGCGCTGTAGTGCCGTTTCTGAGTGAGTCCGTCGGCGCCCTGGGCCCGCGTCTTCTGCCGTTTTCAGGCGAAAGGCGAGCAGTTCACCGTCGGTCCGTGGTCAGGACCGGACTCCACTTCGCCGCGCTTCCGCGCCTGTCGGCTATACCTGGGTGGTCATTGCTCGTGGCTCCCTCGCTCGCCCATTCGGTCGCCGCCGGCGAATCAACTGCGCGACGGGGCAACAGCGCGACGGGGCAACAGCGTTGCATGGTGCCGCCGTGAGATCCACACGTGTTCCGTCCGGCAGTCGTCCGGACGGCCGGGCCTTGGCACCGGTACTGGAGCCTCGGACGGCTCGCTGTCTTGTTCTGCTGCTCGGCGTTGGCGGGCTCATGCAGAGCGGCGCGAGGGCGCCGCTCTGCCTCACTGGTGCGCCGGCCTGACGCGTCGGCCGCTACGGCGGCCTGTTGCGTCGTTCGCCGGCGCGCGAGGTAAAGCAAGACTCGGAGTCTTCGCCCTGGTGGCCCGCCTCGGGAGTGGCAGGTGACAGACCGGTCCGGAAGGACCGGAAACATGGCCGTGCTGGTCGTCAGGCGCGGATCAGGGCCGCGTGCGCGGTCGGCCCGGGTGCCGCGGTCCTGCGACTGTCCGGGTACCGCCGATCGACGCACCGTGCACTCGCGGAGTCACTGTGCCGCGGGTGGGGAGCGGGCAAGCCGGCGGCTACGGCCGGGACGCCCGGCGAGCTCCCGAGAGCGCGTCCGACCAGCCCGCCGCGTAAGCGCGGGACTCCCGGACGAGCAGCTCCTCGTACACCCGGTCGACCAGGGTCTCGCCGTCAGGGGCCGGGGTGCGCAGGAGGTGGGCGAGGCGGGCGTAGGAGTCGGTCGGCTGGTGCGGGGAGTTGCTGGTGCCAGTCGCCATGTCGGCCTGCTTTCCGGTCTGTCCGCTGGGCTGTGGTGCGGCCGTCCCGCCGAGGCGATCGAGTCGTACGGGACGGTCGAAGCGCCGGCGAGTCGGATCGAACGAGTGTACGAGTAATGCGGTGGTTCCGTTCCGTGATTGGCCCGGTCTTTGCGTGATTCGGTGCGTCGGACCTGCGGTGTTGCGGGATGCGCCGTCTCTCGTGCTGGGTGCGTCGAGTAGGATCCGGCCGTTCGTCTGTCGGGTAAGGGAACGTATGAACCGTCTCTTCCGTCGGCGAGTGTGAGGGCTCGTCAGGCGACGGTGGACGGTGACAGGCGGCCATCCGCACGCTGGGGGGCGTGGGGAGACTCGGAGTGAGGGCAAGGCCAGCGGGGTGGACGGCGTCGCGAGCAACGCGCGGAATGATCATGAGGTCGACTGGCTGGAACAGTTCTCCGATCTTCCTCATCTCATAGCCCGCGTCTGCGAACTCGTCCTGCGCCTCGGCTACGACCCCGGCGAGCTCCTCACCCTGCCGCGCACCGAGCTGGACCGCCGGGAGACGGCCGCCTACAGCGCCGGCTGGTCCGATGTCGTCGCCGAGCAGTTCCCGGCGATCCGCCGCGCCTACGAGGAACGGATCACCGCCGCCTATCTCCAGGGCCAGGCGGACGCCCGTACCGGCCGCCGGCCCCACCGCGCCCGGCGGACCGAGGACGGTCCGGGCGGCGACGTCATCCAGCTTCCGTACGTTCCTCTGCTGCGCGCACCGGCCGAGATGACGCGCGCGGAACGGGGTGCCGTTCAACCGGTGTCGAAGCCGGCGCCGGAACCCAAGGCGACTGCGCCGTCCCTGCCTTCGCCGGATCCGGAGCCGCGGAGGGAACGGGACCGGGACGAGCACGAGGGGCGGGACGGACCCGGGAGTCCGACCGTCGTGCCCTCGCCCGACGTGCTCCTCTCCGCACGTGAGGTGCGGGAGAAGCGGCCGGCGCCCGCCGAGCATCGGCCGGTGGTCCGGCGCAACGGCCGCCCGAGCGTGCCCCCGCTGGACCTGCCCGGCGATCCGGGAACCGCCGGGCGGGACAGGGGACGCCGTGCGGACGACCCGGCGAGCGGGCGGCAGGTCGCGGCGGACGCGGCCGGTACCGACGACTCCCGGCGGCTGTCGAAGCGGGCCCGGGCCCTCGCCGACGACCTGGAGGGACGGGCGGACGGCCGGCGCCGCGGCGTACCGCCGGAGGCGCCCGACCCCCGCTGAGCCCGGGTCAGGCGAAGAACCGGGCCAGCTCGGCGGGGGAGGGAGCCTGGGGATCGGCTCCCTCCGCGGTCCCCGCCGCCTGAGTGTCCGTGGCCGGGCCGGCGTTGCCGTCCCCGTCCCCCTCCCCGTCCGCATCCGCGTCCTGTGCCCCGTCTCCCGGACGCGGCACCGGAACCGGTGGCTCCGGCTGGTCGCCCTCCTCCGAGTTGACGGAGGCGAACATCCAGTTGGCCGCCGCGAGGTGGTCGACGGCGGCGGCCAGCAGGTGGTCCGTCACCGACCAGTCAGCGGCCTCGCCGTGCAGGTCTCGGTTGAGGGCGCTGTCCCGCGGCAGGTGCTTGATGAGCACCGCGAGCCGCCGGCTGGAGAGGCGTTCGCGGTGCCAGTCGAGCAGGTCCACCCCGTAGTGCCGGAGCAGGTCCGCTTCGAGAGCCTCGGCGTGTTCGTCGACGAACCCGACGAGGCTCAGCCTTCCCCCAGGCCGAGCCCGGTCTCCTTGCCGTAGGCCTCCAGGATGGCGGCGATGTCCTGCATGGTGACCTCGTACTGCTCGAAGCGGGCGAACTGCTGCTCGCCCATGAGCAGGCGGAGCAGGCCGTCCACGTCGTTGTCGTCGAGCTTGCGCAGCGCCTTCGCGGTCGCGCGGGACAGTTCCGTGGGCAGGGTGAAGCTCTCGCCGTCGAGCTCGAACGACCAGGTACGGCCGAGGGCTTCGAGGCGCTGGGCGCGGGCCGCGTTGACATCGAAACGGGACACGGAGGCTCCTTCGTCAGTGAGGGGGTGAGAGGGGGAGAGAGGGGGAGAGAGGGGCGGGGCGGTGTCGGCCGCCCCGCCCCTCGGTGGATCAGGCCGCCGAGGCGGCGTACGCGCCGTCCTTCATCACGAAGCTGGCCAGCGGCGAACCGTCCGGGGCGGCCATGGCGGTGAAGGTGATACCGAGCTGCGCCGGGGCCTTGCGGGCCAGCTTGATGTCGTCGGCCGCGGTGACCTGACCGCGCGGAATGCCGAGGCGGTACGTCACCGCCGTGCTGTCCGACCGGTCGGTGAACTCCAGGCCGAGGGCGCGGGCGTCGGCGTACGGACGGTCCGCGATGTTGTACTTGTAGACGCCCGCGGAGGTGGTGCCGCCCGCTGAGGCGACGCTGCCGCCGCCCATGAAGAACGGCAGCGTCTCCTCGTTGAACTGGAGCAGCGAGAACTTCAGCGTCAGGTCCCGGTCGGAGTAGACGAAGTGCACCGGGCTGATGGCCTGCCAGACGTCGACCGGCTCCAGCTTGTCCTTCTTGCTGAAGGTGACGCCGTCGCCGGAGGTGTAGCCGAGGTCCTGCCAGTCGGTGCCCCAGTCGCCGGCGGTGTCGGTGCTGGTGAACGTCTCCGGGATGGCCGTCCCGGCGTCGGCGATGAAGAGGCGGCCTACGCCGGCGATACGGATTTCGGAGGTGTTGGTGCCTGCCATGCTCGGACTCCTTGGTGATGGGTGATGGGTGATGGGTGAGAGGTGATACGGGGGTGTGTCCGGTCGCGCGGGACGGCGCCCGGACACGACGAAGGCCCCGCCGGGTGACGGGGCCTTCGGGCTGGTGGGGCGCCTCGCGGGGGCGGGGCGCGGGGTGGTCAGTAGACGTCGACCGCGACCTTCAGTACGCACACGTAGCGGTTGGCCGCGGCGTACAGGTAGTCGGGCATCCAGCGCGGGCCGTCCTGTTCGACGACGTCGGTGACGGCGTTCGTGCCGAAGGTGCGGCCCGCGGCGGCCAGCAGCGCGCGTCGGCCCGCGTTGGCCAGGGTGTGCGCGGTGGCCTTGTCCGGCCCGTACACCTCCAGCTCGATCAGCGGCTCGTCGACGTGCAGTTCGCCGACCCAGGCGCCGCCGCGCCGGTTGACCAGCACGGCTGCGGCCGTGCCGTCGAAGCCGGCGGGTGGTTCGACCGCGACGAGCGCGGTGGCCAGGGCGGGGTCGTCCTCCAGGATCTCGACGACCAGGCGCTCGACTTCGATGAAGGCGTTCGGGGGCGGGACGGGTGTGGTCATGCCGGTTCACCTCGGGGCGGCGGGGCGCGCGGGGCGCCGGGGCGGGGTACGTGCTGTGGGGCGAGGCTGTGCGGGGCCAGGCTGCGGGGCGCGGCCGAGGGGCCGCGGAGGCGCCGGGCGAGCGCCGCGCGGAGGGGCGGGGGAGGGGCGCGGCGCTACAGCCCGGCGGGACGGCGGGAACGCTGCTGCCCGAACCTGCGGGCACAGCTCCGCCGCTGCACCAACTGTGACATGGAGCGTGCGAGCGCGCAACTAATGGGTTGTGGTTCAAGGGCTTGACGGGCTCGGCGGGGTGCAATGGAAAAGGCGCTCCACGGTTCCGTGGGCGCCTGTGCGAGGGGGAGACCTGCGTGAGGGGAGAGTGGACGTCAGATGGAGGCGCGCGCCGGCCGGCCGCCGCCCTCGCCCTCGTCCCGTCCCTCCGTCGGCAGGAACTGCTCCACCACCCGTACGAACATCTCCCGCCGGTCCGCGGGCACTCCCAGGAGATCGGCGACCTCCTCCAGTGTCGGCCGGGGAGCGGCGACCGTGGCGTCGGGGCCGAAGGCCGGGCTGCTGCGCGTTTCGACCAGTTCATCCGCCGTCAGACGCCCTGAGCGGATCAGCATGTCGCGGACCGGGACCCCCAGGACGCGCGCGAGCCGCCGGGCCGTCTCCAGGTCGGGCATGCTCTGCCGCTGGAACAGCCGGGTGACGGCGGTGCGGTGCACCCCCGCTTCGTCGGCCACGCGGGACTTGCCGCCGCCGCGCGGGCTGTCGATGTCGTATCCGCGGTCGCGCATCAGGCCCTCGATCCACGCGGCGAAGGCGCTCAGCTCGGGGGAGTTCATCTCGGTCTCGCTCTCTTCGGGGTGGCCCGAAGTTTAGTGTGCTTGCGCACGCGGAATTACCTGCTCCCGGGACGGGGGATGATCGCAACAGTCCGTCATATGCCGGGTGTTCGTGTGGACTCTGCGTTACGCTGGGGATTAATTCGAACAGGATTTCGAACAGGACGGTGAGGTCATGACGACGATGAGCGGGCGGGGGCCGGTTGCCGGCGGTGACGGGGCATGGTGACCGGCGGGCCGCGGGAGCGCCTTGCCGATGTGACGGCCGCCGCGGTGGCGGTGGCCGTGGAATCAGCGCGGGCCGGCCGGTACACCGGTGAGGTCGGACGGACTCTGGCCGCCGTCGTGGGTGAGTTCGGGGCGCGATGCGTCGACGACGCGGAAGTACGGGGGTTCGCGACGGGGTGGCAGGAGGCGTTGGTGGCCCGGTCCTCCTCCGCCGTCAACGCCGGCCCTCGCTGATCGGGCCTCCGGCGGCCGGGCCACGGTCGCCGTGACCTACGTGGACGTCACGCGAAGTGACCGTCGCGCGCTGGCTGCCGCGGACCCTCCTCGATCGCTCACGGCGCCGGTCCCCGACGGTCCCCGACGGTCCCCGACGGTCCCCGACGGTGCCCGTTGCCGTCCGGACGAGATGGCCCCCGGTCCTGGTGAGAGCCGGGGGCGTTGTCATGCGGCGGAGTGGCGGAGTGGCGGAGTGGCGGAGCGGCGGAGCGGCGGAGCGGCGGGGTCGCGGGGTGGCGGGGTGGTGGGGTCAGTCGGTGCGGTCGCGGAGTGGACGGGCCCGGGTGGTGCGTTCGGCGGCGAAGACGTCCTCCAGGCGGTAGAGGTGGGTGCGGCCCTGGCGGCCGGCCGGGCTGAGGTGGCCGAGCTGGACCCACTTGCGGATCGTCGCCGGGACGACCCCGGCCTCCTGCGCGGCCAGGACGCCGGTCACCAGGGTGGCGCCGGCGGCGTACGGGCGAGACGTCATCGGCGTTCACCCGCCGAACGCGTACCCGTCAGGGCCTCCCACGCGTCCCGCTCCCACAGGTGGCGGAAGGCCGGGTCGGTGGCGCAGTCGCACTCCGTGTTCCCGCACCGACAGCCGGGGTTGACGCACAGCACGGCGTCCCGGTCGGGGAAGGCGCGCAGGGAGACGGAGTCGCACCACGGGCAGCGGCCGGGCAGCCGGACCATGGTCTCGGTCTCGCCCAGGGCGCGGGCGCAGCGGCGGGCCATCCGGCGCAGTTCGTCGCGCGCGTGGCGGGCGAGCAAGGGGTCGGCGGCCGTCTTGCCGAGCAGTCCGCCGATGCGGGTCAGCCGTTCCGGCACCGAGGCGCGGCGGGGGCGGCCGAGACCGAGCCGGTCGTACAGGGCCTCCTCCAGTTCCACCACGCCGTCCGTGATGTCGCGCAGCGCGTCCGACACGTGCAGCCGGACGGGGGCCGCCGAGTGGCCCGGGACGGCGAGGCCGTGCTCCTTCTCGTTGCGCAACGCCTCCGCGCGCTCCTCGCGGAGCAGAGCGGCCAGGGCGGCGCGCTCCGCAGGGCCGGGAGCGCGCCGGGCGGTGGTGGCACGGGCGCCTGCCGACGGAGCCAGCTCGTCGAGGAGGTCGGGGAATCGGCGCAGCAGGGTCGTCGCCCACAGGGCCGCGTCCCGCGCGGGACCGGCGCCGTCGTCCGGCGCCCGCATGCTCCGTCGAGCCTCGTTCTCGTCCTCGTCCGGGGTGGCGGCTGCCGGTGCGGCCGGGTGCTCGGTCATGGCGTGGCCCTTCTCGTGCGGGTGGTACGGGATCGGGGAAAAGGAGTGCTCCGGCTTACGCGGCCGTCGTGCGGCGCCGTCCGCCCCGGTCCAGCGGGACCGGGCGGCCGTTGTGCCACAGCCGGCCCGCGCACACGCCGTCGAACCAGCTGTCGGCGGGGGCCACCGTCGCCTCGCAGAGCCGTACGACCGGACAACGGGCGCAGGCGGCGAGGGCCGGGGCGGCCTGGGCGGGGCGACCGGCGAAGACCGCCTCGGGCGGCAGCCCGGTGCAGGCGGCCGAGGCAGTCCAGCTGTGGTCGACGGCGGTGAGAGGAGCGAGGTCCATGAGGTCTCCGAGGAACGCGAGCAGTGCGAGGCGTGCGGGATGCCGGGGTGGCGGGCGGCGGGGGAGGAGCGAGGGAACGGCGCCGAAGGCACACTGACAGATTGCGTGCGAGCTCGCAACGATAATCTGACGGTGTGGTTCCGGATGGATACGGAGGGTGTGAGGTAGCGCCTCGCGGCGTCCGGAAGTAGCGCTTCCTCGACGAAATCTCCACATTGCGTCTGCGAAAGTTGTAATTCCGTGCGCGCAAGCGCGATAGCCTTGGGCCCGCTCTGAAGGGAGGCGAGCATCCGTGACAGTCAGCGAACTGGAAGCGTTCACGGCCTGGATCGAAGAGGTGATCCGTCGGCGGGGCTACGACATCGACAGTCCGCGCGGCGGCGGCAAGTCGCGCCTGGCCGATGAGGCGGGGGTGCACCGAGCCGCCATCACCCGGCTCCTGCAGGGCCAGAGCATGCCCGACCTGGAGACCATGCGGCGCCTGGCCCGCGTCCTCGACATCCCCGTACGGGAGATGCTGATCCGCTCCGGGCGGCTCACCGAGGAGGAACTGCCGCTGCCGTCGTCCCAGGACGCCCCTGACCGGCCCGGCGGCGGGGAACGGCTCACCCTGGAGGAGGCCGCCACGGCCCTCGGCGTTCCGGCTGAGCAGCGGGAGATGTTCCTGCGCGTCGCCGGGCAGTTCCTCCCGGCCGCCGCCGACCGTGAGTTCCCCACTCGCCGCAGCCGACGCGGCTGACCTCCGCGAGGGTCGCGGAGCGCGGGCAGGCGTGTTCTGGGCTGGGGAAAGGGGCGAGCGTTGAGCTGTGCGCGTCTGTCGTCCACGTGGCGGCCGGCCGAGCACCAGGAACGCCGTCCGTCTTCTCGGTCTTTTTCCGTCCAGCCCGGACGTACCGCTCCCATACGGCCTTCCGGCAGCGCATCATGGAGAGACCCCGCCCCTCGGGAGGTGCTCCGTGTCGCAACCGCCGTCGCCGTACCCGCCCTGGCAGCCCACGCCGCAACCGCAGCCGCCGCTGCAGCCGTGGCACGGCCAGGGTCAGGGCCAGGGCCAGGGGCAGCCGTCCATGCTCGCCTCCCACGCCGAGCGCGAGCGGGCCGTCGATGTGCTGCGGGCCGGGTACGGGGAGGGGCGGCTGGAGCACGCCGAGTTCGAGAAGCGGGTGGCGCGGGCGTACGAGGCGCGGACCGTGGGGGAGCTGGCGTTGCTCGTCGCTGATCTGCCGCAGGGGCCGGCGCCGCTCGGGCAGGGGGTGCCGGCGACGTTTCTGCCGCCTCCGCCGGTCACCAACGGCAAGGCGGTCGGGGCGCTGGTCTGCGGGGTGCTCACGGTGGCCACGGCCGGGCTGAGCGGGGTGCCCGCGGTCATCCTCGGGCATGCGGCGCGGGCCGAGATGCGGCGGAGCGGGGAACGTGGCGAGGGGCTGGCCATGACCGGGCTGGTGCTGGGGTGGCTGTCGGTGGCCGGGTGGGTGTTCTTCGTCCTGCTGCTGGTCGTGGCGGGGCTGGTCTCGGCCGGCTGAGCGCGTTTTCGGTGCGGTGTCTTGACAGGGGCCGCATGGCGATGCAGGTCGCCGCCCATTTGTTTTGACCACAGCGAATGCGGTAGGTACGCTCAGACCTTGTGCCTGGGGTGTGCCCTGGCTCCTGTGCGTGCCTGTGAACCGTACGGGGGTCCGCGAGCGGCCACCGTAATCTGTGCTCTTTTCGCCTCGCGGCGGGAGTCCGCCGGATTCGACACACCCGACCGCGTGGGTCGGCGACGTTCCAGGTTAGCTGTACCCATCGGCACAAGAGACCGGAGAAGTAGTGCCTACGATCCAGCAGCTGGTCCGAAAGGGCCGGCAGGACAAGGTCGAGAAGAACAAGACGCCCGCACTCGAGGGTTCTCCTCAGCGCCGCGGCGTCTGCACGCGTGTGTTCACGACCACCCCGAAGAAGCCGAACTCGGCCCTGCGTAAGGTCGCGCGTGTGCGTCTGACCAGCGGGATCGAGGTCACCGCTTACATTCCGGGTGAGGGGCACAACCTGCAGGAGCACTCCATCGTGCTCGTGCGCGGCGGCCGTGTGAAGGACCTGCCGGGTGTTCGCTACAAGATCATCCGCGGCTCCCTCGACACCCAGGGTGTCAAGAACCGCAAGCAGGCTCGCAGCCGCTACGGCGCCAAGAAGGAGAAGTAAGAATGCCTCGTAAGGGCCCCGCCCCGAAGCGTCCGGTCATCATCGACCCGGTCTACGGCTCTCCTCTGGTGACCTCCCTGATCAACAAGGTGCTGCTCAACGGCAAGCGCTCCACCGCCGAGCGCATCGTCTACGGCGCCATGGAGGGTCTGCGTGAGAAGACGGGCAACGACCCGATCATCACGCTGAAGCGCGCGCTGGAGAACATCAAGCCGACCCTCGAGGTCAAGTCCCGCCGTGTCGGTGGCGCCACGTACCAGGTGCCGATCGAGGTCAAGCCCGGTCGCGCCAACACGCTCGCGCTGCGCTGGCTCGTCGGTTACTCCCGCGCCCGTCGCGAGAAGACCATGACCGAGCGTCTGCTCAACGAGCTTCTCGACGCCTCGAACGGCCTCGGTGCGGCCGTCAAGAAGCGCGAGGACACGCACAAGATGGCCGAGTCCAACAAGGCCTTCGCGCACTACCGCTGGTAGTCGCTACCCCCATCGAGACCGAGAGAAGACTGAAGCCTTATGGCTACCACTTCACTTGACCTGGCCAAGGTCCGCAACATCGGGATCATGGCCCACATCGACGCGGGCAAGACGACCACCACCGAGCGGATCCTGTTCTACACCGGTGTGTCGTACAAGATCGGTGAGGTCCACGACGGCGCCGCCACGATGGACTGGATGGAGCAGGAGCAGGAGCGTGGCATCACGATCACCTCTGCTGCCACCACCTGTCACTGGCAGATGGAAGACGTCGACCACACCATCAACATCATCGACACGCCGGGCCACGTCGACTTCACCGTCGAGGTGGAGCGTTCGCTGCGGGTGCTCGACGGTGCCGTGACGGTGTTCGACGGCGTCGCCGGTGTCGAGCCGCAGTCCGAGACGGTGTGGCGTCAGGCGGACCGCTACGGCGTCCCGCGCATCTGCTTCGTCAACAAGCTCGACCGCACGGGTGCCGAGTTCCACCGCTGCGTCGACATGATCTCCGACCGCCTGGGCGCGCAGCCGCTGGTCATGCAGCTGCCGATCGGCGCGGAGGCGGACTTCAAGGGCGTCGTCGACCTCGTGACGATGAAGGCCTTCGTCTGGTCCGCCGAGGCGACCAAGGGCGAGATGTACGACATCGTCGATATCCCGGACACCCACACCGAGGCTGCCGAGGAGTACCGCGGCAAGCTTCTGGAGGCCGTCGCCGAGAACGACGAAGAGCTGATGGAGCTGTACCTGGAGGGCGAGGAGCCCTCCGTGGAGCAGCTGTACGCGGCGATCCGCCGTATCACCATCGCCTCCGGCAAGGGTGAGGGCACCACCGTCACCCCCGTCTTCTGCGGCACCGCGTTCAAGAACAAGGGCGTCCAGCCCCTGCTCGACGCGGTCGTGCGCTACCTCCCCTCCCCCCTGGACGTCGAGGCCATCGAGGGCCAGGACGTGAAGGACCCGGAGAAGGTCATCGCGCGCAAGCCGTCGGACGACGAGCCGCTCGCGGCGCTGGCGTTCAAGATCATGAGCGACCCGCACCTCGGCAAGCTCACCTTCGTCCGCGTGTACTCCGGCCGTCTGGAGTCCGGCACCTCCGTGCTGAACTCCGTCAAGGGCCGCAAGGAGCGCATCGGCAAGATCTACCGCATGCACGCCAACAAGCGTGAGGAGATCGACGCGGTGGGCGCCGGCGACATCGTCGCGGTGATGGGTCTCAAGCAGACCACCACCGGTGAGACGCTGTCCGACGAGAAGAACCCGGTGATCCTGGAGTCCATGGACTTCCCGGCGCCGGTCATCGAGGTCGCGATCGAGCCCAAGTCCAAGGGCGACCAGGAGAAGCTGGGTGTCGCCATCCAGCGTCTCGCGGAGGAGGACCCCTCCTTCCAGGTGTCCACCAACGAGGAGACCGGCCAGACCGTCATCGGCGGTATGGGCGAGCTTCACCTCGAGGTGCTGGTCGACCGGATGAAGCGCGAGTTCAAGGTCGAGGCCAACGTCGGCAAGCCGCAGGTCGCGTACCGTGAGACGATCCGCAAGGCCGTCGAGCGCGTCGACTACACGCACAAGAAGCAGACCGGTGGTACCGGCCAGTTCGCCAAGGTGCAGATCGCGATCGAGCCGATCGAGGGCGGCGACGCCTCGTACGAGTTCGTCAACAAGGTCACCGGTGGCCGTGTGCCGAAGGAGTACATCCCTTCGGTGGACGCCGGCGCGCAGGAGGCCATGCAGTTCGGCATCCTCGCCGGTTACGAGATGACCGGTGTCCGCGTGACGCTGCTCGACGGTGCCTACCACGAGGTCGACTCCTCCGAGCTGGCGTTCAAGATCGCCGGTTCGCAGGCCTTCAAGGAGGCCGCGCGCAAGGCGAGCCCCGTGCTGCTCGAGCCGATGATGGCCGTCGAGGTCACCACGCCCGAGGACTACATGGGTGACGTCATCGGCGACATCAACTCCCGCCGTGGCCAGATCCAGGCCATGGAGGAGCGGGCCGGTGCCCGCGTCGTCAAGGGCCTCGTGCCCCTGTCGGAGATGTTCGGCTACGTCGGCGACCTCCGCAGCAAGACGTCGGGTCGCGCAAGCTACTCGATGCAGTTCGACTCCTACGCCGAGGTTCCGCGGAACGTCGCCGAGGAGATCATCGCGAAGGCCAAGGGCGAGTAACGAGGCTCCGTTTAACGGACCACGTTCCCACGCCTTAGGCTTGACTCCGGAGCCTGCATCAGGGCATTCCGTCGCGAACCGGCTACCCGCCGGGCCGTCGGCGGAAAGCCCCCCGGGCCCGGGCTATCCAGCAAAGATCACCTGGCGCCGATGAAGCAAGGCGTTCAGAACCACTCCAGGAGGACCCCCGTGGCGAAGGCGAAGTTCGAGCGGACTAAGCCGCACGTCAACATCGGCACCATCGGTCACATCGACCACGGTAAGACGACCCTCACGGCCGCCATTACCAAGGTGCTGCACGACGCGTACCCGGACCTGAACGAGGCCTCGGCCTTCGACCAGATCGACAAGGCTCCCGAGGAGCGCCAGCGCGGTATCACCATCTCCATCGCGCACGTCGAGTACCAGACCGAGACGCGTCACTACGCCCACGTCGACTGCCCCGGTCACGCGGACTACATCAAGAACATGATCACGGGTGCGGCGCAGATGGACGGCGCCATCCTCGTGGTCGCCGCCACCGACGGCCCGATGCCGCAGACCAAGGAGCACGTGCTCCTGGCCCGCCAGGTCGGCGTTCCGTACATCGTCGTCGCCCTGAACAAGGCCGACATGGTGGACGACGAGGAGATCCTGGAGCTCGTCGAGCTCGAGGTCCGTGAGCTCCTCTCCGAGTACGAGTTCCCGGGCGACGACCTGCCGGTCGTCAAGGTCTCCGCCCTGAAGGCCCTCGAGGGCGACAAGGAGTGGGGCCAGTCCGTCCTCGACCTGATGAAGGCCGTGGACGAGTCCATTCCGGAGCCCGAGCGCGACGTCGACAAGCCGTTCCTGATGCCGATCGAGGACGTCTTCACCATCACCGGTCGCGGTACGGTCGTCACCGGCCGCATCGAGCGTGGTGTCCTCAAGGTCAACGAGACCGTCGACATCATCGGCATCAAGCAGGACAAGACCACCACCACGGTCACCGGCATCGAGATGTTCCGCAAGCTGCTCGACGAGGGCCAGGCCGGTGAGAACGTCGGTCTGCTGCTCCGCGGCATCAAGCGCGAGGACGTCGAGCGCGGCCAGGTCATCATCAAGCCGGGCTCGGTCACCCCGCACACCGAGTTCGAGGCGCAGGCCTACATCCTGTCCAAGGACGAGGGTGGCCGCCACACGCCGTTCTTCAACAACTACCGTCCGCAGTTCTACTTCCGTACGACGGACGTGACCGGCGTCGTGACCCTCCCCGAGGGCACCGAGATGGTCATGCCGGGTGACAACACCGAGATGAAGGTGGAGCTCATCCAGCCCGTCGCCATGGAAGAGGGCCTGAAGTTCGCCATCCGCGAGGGTGGCCGGACCGTGGGCGCCGGCCAGGTCACCAAGATCAACAAGTGATCTGACCTGTCCTGAGTGGCTCGGAGGGGCCCGTACGACTTCGGTCGTGCGGGCCCCTTCGCCGTGTCCGGGTGTGGGTGTGTCGACTGAACGGAGCGGTGTTCCGTATCGTAACGGAACATGGTTCCGCTTAGTGGAGGGCGCATCATGAGCGCACCGACCCCTGTTCTCTCGTACAGCCCCGTCGTCCTGCCGGTGCCCGGACGTCCCGTGGACCTCCAGGTGCGGGTCACCGTGCCCGCGACCGGGGCGGCCGGCCTGCCCGTCATCCTCTTCTCGCACGGTCACGGCCCCTCGAACCACCTCTCCTCCCTGAACGGCTACGCGCCGCTCGCGCACGCCTGGGCCGCGCAGGGCTTCGCCGTCGTGCAGCCCACCCACCTCAGCTCCCGGACGCTGAGCCACCTGCACAGCGGACCCGGCTCCGGGTCCCTGTTCTGGCGCTCGCGTGCCGAGGACATGACGCACGTCCTCGACCGGCTCGACGTGGTCGAGGCCGCGGTGCCGGGGCTCGCCGGGCGGATCGACCACGGCAAGGTCGCCGTCGCCGGGCACTCGCTCGGCGGCCACACCGCGAGCCTGCTGCTCGGGGCGCGGGCCACCGACCCCGACGACGGGCGGGTGGTGAGCCTGCTCGAACCCCGCATCAAGGCGGGCGTGCTGCTGGCCGCGCCCGGCCGGGGCGGGGACGTGCTGACCGGCCCGATGACCGAGGCGGTCCCGGTCTTCCGGTCCATCGACTTCTCCACGATGACGACGCCCGCCCTGGTCGTCGCCGGTGACGAGGACGACTCCCGGCACTTCACGGACCTGGGCCCGGACTGGCACGCCGACCCCTACCACCTCGCTCCCGGCCCCAAGTCCCTGCTCACCGTGTTCGGCGCGGGACACGGCCTCGGCGGGATCGCCGGGTACGACGCCGCGGAGACGACGGACGAGGACCCGGCGCGGGTCGCGGCCGTCGCCCGGCTCGCCGCGGCGTACCTGCGCGGTGCGCTCGTCCCCGGAGACGGCGCCTGGAAGACGGCGTGCGACGAGCTGGCGGCGGAGGCCGAGCCGGTGGGGCGGGTCGCGTCCAAGCAGGGCGAGCGGGGTGAGTAGGGCGAGCGGGGAGAGTCGGGCGAGCGGGGTCCGATTTGATCACAGGCCGCGCATAGGTATGGGCATTGTCAGTGCCGGGAGGAAAACTGGTCCCGCGACATGTCCCGTCTCTTGCCTGTGAGTGAACCGTGAGTAACTCGTCCGGTGACGAACCGTCCCTTTCCGACGCCGAGCTGGAGGCGTTCCTGAAGGACGCCGCCGAGGGCTCCCCGGGCGGGGGAGCAGCGCCGCCCGAGGAGCCCTCGGCGCGGGCGCGGATGGTGGCGCGGCGGCTGCGGGAGGAGGAGGAAGCCGCCCGGCGGCGGAAGAAGGGCCGGCAGGCCGACCCGCCCGGGTGGCGTACCGGCCCCGCGTGGGACGAGCTGAACGGCCGGCGTACGCGCCGGCGCCGTGTCCTCGCCGTGGCCGGCGTGGTGCTCGCCGCGGCCGTCGCCGTCGTGGCCGTACGGCCCTCGCTCCTGCTGGACCGCTTCGGTGACACGGGGACGACGGAGGCGAAGTCCCCGGACTCCGGGCTGCCCACCCGCGCGGAGCCGTTCCGCGGGTCGCCCGCGCTGGGCTGGGCCGACGGCGCGGAAGGGATCGAGCTGCCGAAGGCGAAGGCGGTCGGCGGCATGAGCGAGGCGGACGTGGCGTCCGCGCTGCGGATGACCAAGGAACTGCTGGTCGCCTCCCACCTCGACCCGGATGTGCTCGGCGGTGAGCGCCCGGAGAAGGCGATCGGTCTGCTCGACCCGAAGAGTCCCGGCCTGACGGACCAGGTGGAGCGGTCGCTGAGCGACCCGAGCCGGGAGGACGACCCGCTGACGCTGTTCACCCGGTTCGACCCGGACGAGGCCAGGGTCATCGGGGGCGCGGTGAAGGTGCGCGGGGAGATGACGTACGAGGCCGGCGACCCGGGCTCGGTCGAGGTGCACGCCGACTACACCTTCGTCTACGCCGTCGAGCGGGTCGGGGGCGACGAGGCCGTCGACCGTACGATCGTCCGCCGGGACGTGACGATGATGCTGGCCGACCCGGAGCGGTGGGAGGCCACCGAGGGGCGGCTGCTGCCGAAGTCGTACTACGCCGACTTCGGCAACACCGCGTGCGAGGTGTACGACGGTTACCTCCACCCGTCCTTCACGGGCGCGTCCGCCACGGGCTCGCCGGCGACGGGGCCGGAGGTCGATCCGTACGACCGGAGCGAGCCGTTGACGGGGAAGCGGGACATGACCTGCGGGAAGGTCACGAGAACCTGACGCTCCCCTGCTGGGCGCGCTTCTGGGAGCTGTCAGTCGATGACCTCGTCGAGGGAGGTCGCGGTCACGGCTCGCAGGAGCCAGGTGTGCAGCAGCTCGGGATCACCGCAGTGGGTGATGCGCTCGCGTGCCTCCGGCGGGACGTCGATGCCGCGCTGGGCGAGGACGTCGAGGACGTCCTTGACCGCCTGTTGGGTTTCGCCTTCGGCGCGGCCTTCGGCGCGGCCTTCGGTGCGCGCTTTCTCGGTCGCCTTCTGGAAGAAGTCCGACTGGTAGAAATCAAGGTCCACGACCACCAGTTTGCTCCAGATCTCTGCGGCGGGCAGCTTGCCCAGTCCTCGGAAGATGAGTTCGACGAAGGGAATGCTGACGGGCTCCGGTTCGTCCATGAGCGCCGTCGACATGGCCTTCAGTATGCCCTCGATGTCCGGGCTCGCGCCGTGGACGATCGCGGCCAGCGCGGCCAGGGCGAGGTCTTCGCGGACCTGGTCCGGGTCGGTGATCACCGGCATGTTGTGGGGGCCGGCGACGATGGGCCGAACGGTCAGCGAGGGCCATGAGCAGAACCCGATGGGCTCCGGTCGGGCCGCCCACTCGGCCGTGGCGCGGTCCTGGCAGACCACGAGGAGGAGGGGCGGCAGGCGGTACTTGCTGCGCAGGTAGGCGAGGTAGTAACTCCAGCTGACCGATTTCTCCGGGTCCTTTTTCCGCTGTGCCTCGATGGCGAGCAGGAAGGACCCGTCGTGCCGGGTCTCGATGCGGAGCAGAGTGTCGATACGGCGTTCGATGGGCTCCGTCTCCGTCACGTCGTTGGGCAGCACGCTGACCGAGACGGGCGGTGGCAGAGGGACGCCGAGGGCTTGGGAGACGCGGGAGAAGAGCGTCGGGTGGTCCTGGAAGACGCGGTGCATCGCCTCGTGCGACGAGCTGACCATGGAGTTCCTTGCGGGGTTACGGGTGGGTGGGTGTGCGGCGGAGGTCTTCCAGGGCGCTGAGGCTGAGGGTGCCGTCCGCCTCGGTGAGCTCGCGCAGTACGGCGATCTCGCGCAGCAGGGGGACCGCCTCCGCCGGTTCGGCCGGGTCGGCGGCGGGTGTGCCGGTCGGCAGCGACTGGATGTGGACGGCCACGCCGATGGCCAGGCCGGAGAGTTCGCTGTGTTGCGCGAGGTGGTTGCCGATCACCACGAAGTGGGTGGTGTGGCGGGTGTTTTCGTGCATCACGCCGGAGCGGGGAGGGCAAGGCGCGATAGGGTTTTGGTATCCATCGGGAAGGTCTCTTCTTCCTGGGTGGTGAGGCCCTCGCTCCGGGATTGCCGTCCCTGCGGGGGCCGTTCTGTTGCCGCTGAGCGTAGGGCAGTTGGGGGACGTGAACGCCAGCCCGGCCGGTGATGTTCACCCGGGCGAGTGAGCGGGTGCCACGGGGGCGCTCGCGGCACCGGAGTTCGGAGAATCGGGTTCCGGTGGCGTGAGGCGCAGTTCCGCCCACACGGTCTTGCACGGGAAGCGGTCGTCCGCTACCCCCCAGCGGTCGGCCAACGCGTCGACGAGCAGCAGGCCACGGCCGGTTTCGGCGTCCGGCGGCGTGTCCTGGGGTTTGGGGAGGCGGTCGCCCTGTGTGTCGGTGACCTCGATGCGGAGGGTGCCGTCGATGACGTGGAGTACCAGGCGGAAGTCGCGGCCCTGGACTCGGCCGTGGGTCGCGGCGTTGGCCGCCAGTTCGGCGACGAGGAGGTCGGCGGGGTGGGTGGGGAGGCCCCAGGAGCGGAGTTGCTCGGTCGACAGGAGACGGGCGAGGCGGGCACCTCGGGGTGTTGAGGAGAGCCGCACGTTGAAGGGGCATTTCTGATTCACGTCACTCAGCGTGGCGTTCCTTGCTTACCGTGGACAGTGACTCTGCGGATGCGTGCCGTGACTGTCCGGAGCTTGTCCTGGGCGTCCGGGGCTGTCGGTGCGGGGTGGAGGGGTAGGGCGGTGGGTGACGTTGCGGGTTCGGCGAAGGGGTGGTGCGTGATGGCCGTCGAGGTGGATGAGCCGGGGTGGGAGGTCGACCCGGACGATGAGTGGGGGGTCGCGGTCATTGCGACGGTGGGGCGGCAGTTGAAGTTGCGGAGGGAGGCTGCGGGGATGGGGGCCGCCGAGTTCGGGGCGGCGATCGGGTACGGGGAGGACCTGGTCTACAAGGTCGAGGGTGGGCGGCGGATTCCTCGGCAGACGTATCTGGACAGGTCGGATCGAGTACTCAACGCGGGTGGGCTCATTTCCGCGACCTGGGAGGACGTGAAGAAGGTCCGGTACCCGAAGAGGGTTCGGGCACAGGGGCAGGCGGAGGCGAAGGCGGTTGAGATCGCCGTGTACCAGAGCAACAGCATCAACGGGTTGTTGCAGACGCCGGAGCATGCGCGAGCTGTGATCGGAGCCGCGCAGCCGCCGTACTCACCGGACGACGTAGAGCGCATGGTGGCCGCGCGGATCGCCCGGCGGGCGGTCTTCGAGCGTTCACCCGCTCCCGCGCTCAGCTTCGTCCTGGAAGAAGGGGTGGTGCGTCGTCCCATCGGAGGCACAATGGTCTGGCGTCCGCAGCTCGAACGTCTGCTGGAGGTGGGGCAGTTGCACAATGTCGTGCTTCAGGTGATGCCGATGGACTGCGAGACTCACTCCGGGACGGACGGCACGATCGAGTTGCTGAAGTTCGAGGACGGGTCGGCGGTCGGCCGATCCGATGGGGCGTTCAACGGGCGACCGACCTCGGACCCCAAGCACCTCCGCATCCTGGAGCTGCGGTATGGCACGATCCGAGCCCAGGCGCTCTCTCCGCGGGAGTCGCTGGTCTTCATCGAACAACTGCTGGGAGAGACATGATCCGCAAGACCACCGCCGGAGACGCCTCTGAGCTGGCGTGGTTCAAGAGCAGC
>NZ_JAGGOO010000118.1 GCF_018614415.1 Streptomyces sp. ISL-12 | reverse complement strand
CCCGCCGTACGCGACTGCGGGTACGTACCCATTCCGCCCGCCCGCCCGGCACCGGGAACCGCGCGGGGATGCGGCACCCGCCCACTCGCGCGGGGCAGGGCCGCTCACTCGCAGGCGGCGCAGGCCGCGTAACCGCGGGCAGTCGTGCCTCCCCCAGTGCCTGAACGGCCTGGTACCCCCAGGGGCGATGGGGGTCCCCCGCTCGAGCGAAGCCGGGAGTGGGGGAGGGTGGGCGCGGCGGCACCCGGCCAGCGCCGGGCCGCGCCACCCACCCCGCCTCAGCCACAACGCGGGGCACGCCAAGGGCGACGGAGCCGAAACCCCGCCGCCCCACAACCCCAGCGGACGCGCTACGCGTCGCCCCCGGCAACTCCCGGATCCGCAGCCGACACATCAAGCAGCCGGTACCGGTCCACGGCCTGCTTCAGCACCGACCGGTCCACCTTCCCCTCCCGCGCCAGCTCGCTCAGCACCCCCACCACCACCGACTCCGCGTCGATGTGGAAGAACCGCCGCGCCGCCCCCCGCGTGTCCGCGAACCCGAACCCGTCCGCGCCCAGTGACTGGTACGTCCCCGGCACCCACCGCGCGATCTGGTCCGGCACCGACCGCATCCAGTCGGACACGGCAACGAACGGCCCTTGGGAGCCCGCCAGTTTCCGTGTCACGTACGGCACCCGCTGCTCCTCCTCCGGATGCAGCAGGTTGTGCTCCTCACAGGCGACCGCTTCGCGCCGCAGCTCGTTCCAGGAGGTCGCCGACCACACGTCGGCCCGTACGTTCCACTCCTCGGCGAGGATCCGCTGCGCCTCGACCGCCCACGGCAACGCCACGCCGGACGCCAGGATCTGCGCCGGGATCGAGCCGCCCGTGCCCTCGCTGAAGCGGTAGACGCCCTTGAGGATGCCCTCGACGTCGACGTTCTCGGGCTCGGCGGGGTGCTGGATCGGCTCGTTGTAGACGGTGAGGTAGTAGAAGACGTCCTCGCTGTCCGGGCCGTACATCCGGCGCAGCCCGTCCTTGACGATGTGGGCGATCTCGAAGCCGAAGGCGGGGTCGTACGCCACGCACGCCGGGTTGGTCGAGGCCAGCAGCTGGGACTGGCCGTCCGCGTGCTGCAGTCCCTCGCCGGTCAGGGTCGTGCGGCCGGCGGTCGCGCCCAGTACGAAACCGCGTGCGAGCTGGTCGCCCATCTGCCAGAACTGGTCGCCGGTGCGCTGAAAACCGAACATCGAGTAGAAGACGTAGACCGGGATGAGGGGTTCGCCGTGCGTCGCGTACGCCGAGCCGGCGGCGATGAGGGATGCCGTGCAGCCCGCCTCGGAGATGCCGTCGTGCAGCATCTGGCCGTTCGGCGACTCCTTGTACGCGAGCAGCAGGTCCCGGTCGACCGACTCGTACTGCTGGCCGAGCGGGTTGTAGATCTTCGCGCTCGGGAAGAACGAGTCCATGCCGAACGTGCGGTACTCGTCCGGCGCGATCAGCACGAAGCGCTTGCCGATCTCCTTGTCCCGCATGAGGTCCTTGAGGAGCCGGACGAAGGCCATGGTCGTCGCGATGGACTGCTGACCGGAACCCCTCTTCACGGTCGCGTACGTCTGCTCGCCCGGCAGTGGCAGCGGCTTCGCGCGGACGACGCGGGTGGGGACGTAGCCGCCGAGCGCCTTGCGGCGGTCGTGCATGTACTGCATCTCCTCGGTCTCCCGGCCGGGGTGGTAGTACGGCGGCGGGCCGGACTCCAGTTCCTGGTCGGAGATCGGCAGGTGCAGCCGGTCGCGGAAGCGCTTGAGGTCGTCGACCGTCAGCTTCTTCATCTGGTGCGTGGCGTTGCGGCCCTCGAAGTTCGGGCCCAGCGTCCAGCCCTTGACGGTCTTGGCGAGGATGACGGTCGGCTGGCCCTTGTGTTCCAGGGCCGCCTTGTACGCCGCGTAGATCTTGCGGTGGTCGTGGCCGCCGCGGCCCAGGTGCAGGATCTGGTCGTCGGTCATGTTCTCGACCATGGCGCGCAGCCGGTGGTCGTCGCCGAAGAAGTGGTCGCGGATGTAGGCGCCGGACTCGGTGGCGTAGGTCTGGAACTGGCCGTCCGGCGTCGTGTTCATCTTGTTGACCAGGACGCCGTCGCGGTCCTGGGCGAGCAGCAGGTCCCAGGTGCGGTCCCAGACGAGCTTGATGACGTTCCAGCCGGCGCCCCGGAAGACCGACTCCAGTTCCTGGATGATCTTTCCGTTGCCGCGCACCGGGCCGTCGAGGCGCTGGAGGTTGCAGTTGACGACGAAGGTGAGGTTGTCCAGGCCCTCGCGGGCGGCGATGGTGAGCTGGCCGAGGGACTCGGGCTCGTCCATCTCGCCGTCGCCGAGGAACGCCCAGACGTGCGAGCGCGAGGTGTCGGCGATCCCGCGCGCGTGCATGTAGCGGTTCATCCGGGCCTGGTAGATCGCGCCGATCGGGCCGAGGCCCATGGAGACGGTCGGGAACTCCCAGAAGTCCGGCATCGAGCGCGGGTGGGGGTAGGACGAGAGCGTGTACGGCGCCTTGGACTTCTCCTGGCGGAAGCCGTCCAGGTGCCGCTCGTCGAAACGGTCCAGGAGGTAGGCGCGGGCGTAGATGCCCGGCGAGGCGTGGCCCTGGAAGAAGACCTGGTCGCCGCCGTCGCCCTCGTCCTTGCCGCGGAAGAAGTGGTTGAACCCGACGTCGTAGAGGGAGGCGGAGGAGGCGAACGTGGCGATGTGGCCGCCCACGCCGATGCCGGGCCGCTGGGCGCGGGAGACCATCACGGCCGCGTTCCAGCGGGTGGCGTTCAGGATCCTGCGCTCGATCTCCTCGTTGCCCGGGAAGAACGGCTCGCTCTTGGTCGGGATCGTGTTGACGTAGTCCGTGCTGCGCATCTCGGGCACGGCGACGCGCTTCTCACGGGCCCGTTCGATCAGCCGCAGCATGAGGTAGCGGGCCCGCTCCCGGCCGCGTGCGTCGACGGCGGCGTCCAGGGAGTCGAGCCACTCCTGGGTCTCCTCGGGGTCGAAGTCAGGAACCTGACTCGGAAGGCCGCCAATGATGATCGGGTTGCGATCGGATGCGGAAGCCACGCTGTTCCTTCGCTGTCGCAGGGCGTATCGGAGAGTGCCGGAACCGTCTCCCATCGTGTACCTGCCGGGGGGAAACGTCATCTCTACTGTGAGGTAACCAGTTCTCCGTCGATAACCAGGGCAAGTTCTTGCGGATCTCGTACCCCTGTATGGTTCCCAATTACGCAAACGGGGCAGAAAGGTGTGGTGTACGTCACCTTCGATCCTGGGTGGCGTGCCTGGAGTTGCGGTGACACGGTCGGGATCGTCACCGTTTCGGCGGTCCCAGTGGCCGGGTACTTGCGCGATCCGTCCCGCCCGTGTGGACTACGGCCAATGCTTCGCGCACGCGCGTGGCTGAGACATTCCCTAAAGACATGATCAGGAGGCAACCCGTGAGCGCGACCGCGGACCACGCGGAGGAGCGGACGAACCCTGCCGCCAGGCTGGGGTTCCAGCCCGGGCAGGTGGTCCAGGAGATCGGCTACGACGACGACGTCGATCAGGAGCTCCGCGAGGCCATCGAAGGTGCCATCGAGGGCGACCTGGTGGACGAGGACTACGAGGACGTGGCCGACGCCGTCGTGCTGTGGTTCCGTGACGACGACGGCGACCTGACGGATGCGCTGGTGGATGCCACCACGTACATCGAGGAGGGCGGGGCGATCCTGCTCCTCACGCCGAAGACCGGACGTGACGGTTACGTCGAGCCCAGTGACATCTCGGAAGCCGCGACGACGGCCGGTCTGACGGCGGCCAAGAGCGTCAGCGTCGGCAAGGACTGGAGCGGCAGCCGGCTGGCGACGCCGAAGGCCGCCAAGTCGAAGCGGTAGCCCCGTAGCCGGGCTTCCCCCCTTCACGGACCCCGGACGGGCCGGCTCCGGTCGGCCCGTCCGGGGTTCCGTCGTGGTCCCTGCGTAGGGTGTGCTCCGAGAGCGACCCCTACGAAGGGACCAACAGGACGATGGCGATCCAGGTCGGCGACAAGGCCCCCGACTTCGAACTCAAGGACAACCACGGGGCGACCGTGAAGCTGTCCGACTTCCGGGGCGGCAAGAACGTGGTGCTGCTCTTCTACCCCTTCGCCTTCACGGGCGTGTGCACCGGCGAGCTGTGCGAGGTGCGCGACAACCTGCCGCAGTTCTCCGACCGCGACACCCAGGTGCTCGCCGTCTCCAACGACTCCATCCACACCCTGCGCGTCTTCGCCGAGCAGGAGGGCCTGGAGTACCCCCTGCTGTCCGACTTCTGGCCGCACGGCAACGTCTCGCGCGCCTACGGCGTCTTCGACGAGGACAAGGGCTGCGCGGTGCGCGGCACCTTCGTCATCGACAAGGAGGGCGTGGTGCGCTGGACCGTCGTCAACGGACTGCCGGACGCCCGGGACTTGTCCGAGTACGTGAAGGCGCTCGACACCCTGTGATCGCGACGCGGTGATTCTTCCGCGTCAGGGCCTGCGGGGTGCGGGAACCCGTCACTAGGATCGAATCGTTGATCCGACATCCGACGCACTTCGGGGCTTCCCGCCCCCGGACACCAATGGAGGACTCGTGGGAGTCAGCCTCAGCAAGGGCGGCAACGTATCGCTGACCAAGGAGGCCCCCGGCCTGACCGCGGTCATCGTCGGTCTGGGGTGGGACGTGCGGACCACGACCGGCACCGACTTCGACCTCGACGCCAGCGCGCTGCTGCTGAACAGCTCCGGCAAGGTCGGCAACGACCAGCACTTCATCTTCTTCAACAACCTGAAGACCCCGGACGGCTCGGTCGAGCACACCGGTGACAACCTCACCGGTGAGGGCGAGGGCGACGACGAGCAGATCAAGGTCGACCTCGCGACCGTCCCCGCCGACGTCGAGAAGATCGTCTTCCCGGTGTCGATCTACGACGCGGAGAACCGCCAGCAGTCCTTCGGCCAGGTCCGCAACGCCTTCATCCGGGTCGTCAACCAGGCCGGCGGCGCCGAGATCGCCCGCTACGACCTGAGCGAGGACGCCTCCACCGAGACCGCCATGGTCTTCGGCGAGCTGTACCGGCACGGCGCGGAGTGGAAGTTCCGCGCCATCGGCCAGGGGTACGCGTCGGGTCTGCGCGGCATCGCGCAGGACTTCGGCGTGAACGTCTGAGCCGACCCTCCGTCGTCCGGCGCCGCACGGTCCGCGTGCGGCGCCGGACGCGCACACGAGCGCCTCGCACACGAGCGCCTCGCGTACAGCAGCCTCGCGTACAGCGGCGGAGCGCTGCGGAACCATCACCCGGGGAGGGACCAGCACTATGGGCGTCACGCTCGCCAAGGGGGGCAACGTCTCCCTGTCCAAGGCCGCACCGAACCTCACACAGGTGATGGTCGGGCTCGGCTGGGACGCGCGTTCCACCACCGGAGCACCCTTCGACCTCGACGCCAGCGCCCTGGTGTGCGGCGGCGGCCGGGTGCTCGGTGACGAGTGGTTCGTCTTCTACAACCAGCTGAAGAGCCCCGACGGCTCGGTCGAGCACACCGGTGACAACCTCACCGGCGAGGGCGACGGCGACGACGAGTCGCTCCTGATCGACCTCTCCAAGGTGCCCGAGCGGTGCGACAAGATCGTCTTTCCGGTCTCCATCCACCAGGCCGACGAGCGCGGCCAGACCTTCGGCCAGGTCAGCAACGCCTTCATCCGGGTCGTCAACCAGGCCGACGGCCAGGAACTCGCCCGCTACGACCTGAGCGAGGACGCCTCCAACGAGACCGCGATGATCTTCGGCGAGGTCTACCGCTACCAGGGCGAGTGGAAGTTCCGAGCAGTCGGACAGGGGTACGCGTCGGGGCTCCGGGGCATCGCTCTAGACTTCGGAGTCAACGTTTCGTAAAGCCGAGTACGGCGCGGGGGAGCCCCGTACACAAGGATTGGGTAGCCAGTGCTTCTGAAAACCTTCGGCTGGTCGTTCGCGGTCACCGCGCTCGGCCTGGTCGCGGCGGTCTTCTACGGGGGGTGGACCGCCTTCGGTGTCGTGGCGATCCTCTCCATCCTGGAAATCTCGCTGTCCTTCGACAACGCGGTGATCAACGCCGGAATCCTGAAGAAGATGAGTGCCTTCTGGCAGAAGATCTTCCTCACGATCGGTGTCCTGATCGCCGTTTTCGGCATGCGGCTGGTCTTCCCGGTCGTCATCGTCGCCGTCAGCGCCCAGCTCGGCCCGATCGAGGCCGTCGACCTCGCGCTCACCGACAAGGACCGCTACCAGGAACTCGTCACCGACGCCCACCCGGCGATCGCCGCGTTCGGCGGTATGTTCCTGCTGATGATCTTCCTGGACTTCCTCTTCGAGGACCGGGACATCAAGTGGCTGGGCTGGCTGGAGCGCCCGCTGGCCAAGCTGGGCAAGGTCGACATGCTGTCGGTCTGCATCGCCCTGATCGTGCTGCTGATCTCCGCGATGACCTTCGCCACCCACGCCCACCAGCACGGCGGCACCCACGTCGACAAGGCCGAGACCGTGCTGCTGGCCGGCATCGCGGGCCTGATCACCTACCTGATCGTCGGCGGACTCTCCGGCTTCTTCGAGGACAAGCTCGAAGAGGAGGAGGAACGCGAGCACGAGGCCGAGGAAGCCGCCGCCCGCTCGGGCAGGCCCAAGTCGGCGGTCGCCATCGCCGGCAAGGCGGCGTTCTTCATGTTCCTCTACCTGGAAGTCCTGGACGCCTCCTTCTCCTTCGACGGGGTGATCGGCGCCTTCGCCGTCACCAACGACATCGTCCTGATGGCCCTCGGCCTGGGCATCGGCGCCATGTACGTGCGTTCCCTGACCGTCTACCTGGTCCGCCAGGGCACCCTGGACGACTACGTCTACCTGGAGCACGGCGCCCACTACGCGATCGGCGCCCTCGCCGTGATCCTGCTGATCACCATCCAGTACCAGATCAGCGAGCTGATCACCGGCCTCATCGGCGTGGTCCTGATCGGCGCCTCCTTCTGGTCCTCCGTACGCCGCAACAAGCGGCTCGCCGAGGCCGAGGGGCCAGGAAACAGCGAGAAGGCGGAAGTCTCCTCCGGAGTGTGAGTCTCAGGCGGGAGCCCGGGTTCCCTTCGGGAGCGCGGGTTCCCTTCGGGAGTACGGGGCTCCTCCGGGAGTGTGAGGAGCCCGCTGTTCCGGGCCTGTTCGCCTCCGGTGCTCCGGCACCGTGGGTGTGAACCCGGCCCGGGCGAGGAACGCTCTGAGCGGGGCGGCGTCGAGGACGACTCCTCGACGCCGCCCCGTCGGCGTCCCGGACCGCGGGTGCGACGAGGCAGCCGCGGCCCTTCGGTGCGGTGGCGGCGTGAGACGGACATGCGTGGGGGCGGGAATGGGCATCTTGGACGGACGACTGTGGCGCGGCCGTGAGACCGACTTCGACTCGGGCAACGCGGCGACCAACGCCATCGAGCTGACCAAACGGCACAGCCAGGTCTCCCTGACGAAACAGGGCGCGGCCACCGGCAACCTGCGCATCAACCTGGCCTGGCGGATGCGGACTTCCGACATCTCCGGCCCGCAGCGGGAGAGCCTGCTCCGGCACCCCTTCAAGGCACTCAAGCCCCCCGAGGTCCTCGGCCACAGCCAGAGCATGGTCAACGTCGACCTCGACCTCGGCTGCCTCTACGAGATGCAGGACGGCGCCAAGGGCGTCGTACAGCCACTGGGCGGCTTCTACGGGGACGTCAACGCCGCGCCCTACGTCAAACTCAGCGGCGACGACCGGTTCGGCTCCGGCTCCGGTGAGACGATCTACGTCAACCTCGACCACCGGGACGCCATCAAGCGGCTTCTGGTCTTCGCCTACATATACGACCAGACGCCCGCCTTCGACCGCGCGCACGCCATCGTCACCCTCTACCCGAGCAACGGCCCCCGGATCGAGATAAGCCTCGACGAACGCCACCCGCAGGCCCGGTCCTGTGCCGTGGTCATGATCGAGAACATCAAGGGCGAGATGTTCGTCCGCCGCGAGGTCAAGTTCGTCTACGGCTTCCAGGGCGAACTGGACCGGCTGTACGGGTGGGGCCTGCAGTGGGGACGGGGTTACAAGGCGAAAGCCGAACGGTGATCCGAACGGCGACTTGGCCCCGGCCGCCTGGCGTCCGGGGCGCGTGCTGAGGGAGGGCCGACGGCGCCCGAGCGGCGGCCCTCCCGCCTACCGTCCGAGGAACTGCGGCCCCTGGGGCGGCAGCCGGAAGTCCGGGTCGGGGATCACGGCCGCCGGCGGCGGGTAGCCGTAGCCGGCCGCCGCGCCGGCGGCGGTCGCCGGGGCGGGTGTGGCGGGTGCAGCGGGTGCCTGTGGGTAGCCGTACGCGGTCTGTCCGGCACCGGCGGGCTGCGGGTACCCGTAGGCCGGCTGGGTCGCCGGAGTCTGCTGGGGATAGCCGTACGCGGGCTGGGTCGGCACCCCGGGCGGCTGCTCCGGCGGCAGCGGCTGGGCGGGCGCGGTCCTGGCCGACGTGGAGTGGACCGGCGGGGGCTGGACCGGCGGAGGCTGGGTGGGTGGCGACTGGGCGGGTGCGGCCTGGGCGGGGGCGGTCTGGACAGGTGCGGCCTGGGTGGGGGCGGTGGGTGAGGAGGGCTCGGGCGCGTTGGACGGGCCGCTCTCGGGCGTTGCTCCGGACGCCTCGGGTGCCGTTCCCGTCGTCCCGGGTGCCGTCTGGGCGTCGTTCTGCGCCTCCGCCTCCGCGTCCTCGTCCACCGAGATGCCGAATTCGGTCGCCAGGCCCTCCAGCCCGTTCGAGTAGCCCTCGCCCAGCGCCCGGAACTTCCAGCTCTCACCGCGCCGGTACAACTCCCCGCAGATGAGCGCGGTCTCCTCGCCCGTCTCCGGCTTGACGTCGAAGTACGCCAGCGGCTCGGCGTCGTCGGCCGTCGCGTCGTAGAGCAGGACCCGCAGGTCCCGTACCTGTTCGAAGGCGACGCCGTCCGCCGAGGCGACCAGCAGGATACGGCCGACCCGGGCCTCGACTCCGGACAGATCCGTCTGGATCGCGTCGGTCAGACCGTCGGCGCCCCGCTTCTTGCCCAGCCGCCAGACCTGGCCCGACGGGTGCCGGGGCTGGTTGTAGAAGACGAAGTCCTCGTCGGATCGCACACGGTCGTCGGGGCCCAGGAGCAGCGCGGAGACATCGACGTCCGGGATTCCTTGCCCGGGGGTCCAGCGCAGCACGGCCCGGACCGTGGTGGCCTCCAGTGGGACGTTCGACCCTTTCAGCATCGCGTGCGTCATGCCGTCATCCTGCCTTCTCGGTCCTGGTCACGACAATGCGGGGGCGGGTACCCGGGATGGGCCAGGCGTCCTGCCCCGCGGCGCCGACACGGCCGGGTTACCTGGAATTCATGCCCGACGGGAACTTCTGACATGGGTTTCTACGTACTATTACCGGCCACCTTCGAACGTTTTACAGGTCGCCCAGTCACCACGGGGGAGTTCACATGCGTCATTTCGGGCATATAGCCCCTGAGGTGCGGAAGCGTCTCTTCCATCAGGAGCCGGGTGCGTTCAGCGCCGACTCCCCGGCGCGGCTGCTCTCCGCGGCTCTGGGGGCCACGCTCTACAGCCCCGCCACCCGGCCGCGTCTCGCCGACGACATCCTCAAGCAGGCCGCCAACGGCGTGGTCTCGATGGTGCTCTGCCTGGAGGACTCCATCGACGACGCCGATGTGGCGGCCGGCGAGGAGAACCTCGTACGGCACCTCACCGACCTCTCCGGACGCCCCGGACACGTCGGCGGAAACGTTCCGCTGCTGTTCGTCCGCGTACGCACCCCCGAGCAGATACCCGACCTGGTGCGGCGCCTCGGCCCCGCCGTGGAGACGCTCTCCGGATTCGTCCTGCCGAAGTTCACCGAGGAACGTGGCATGCCCTTCCTGGAGGCACTCTCCGGCGCGGAGGCCGCCACGGGCCGACGCCTGTTCGCCATGCCGGTCCTGGAGTCCCCGGAGCTGCTGTACCGGGAATCGCGGGTGCACACCCTGGAGGGCATCTTCCGCGCGGTCGACAAGTACCGCGGCCGCGTCCTGGCCCTCCGGCTCGGCGTGACCGACTTCTGCTCCTCCTACGGGCTGCGCCGCGGCCCCGACATGACGGCGTACGACATCCAGATCGTCGCCTCCGTGATCGCCGACGTGGTGAACATGCTCGGGCGGGCCGACGGCACCGGGTTCACCGTGACCGGGCCGGTGTGGGAGTACTTCCGGGTCCAGGAGAGGATGTTCAAACCGCAGCTGCGGCAGAGCCCCTTCCTGGAGGTGCAGGCCGCGGACCTGCGGGCCCGGCTGATCGAGCACGCCATGGACGGCCTGCTGCGGGAGATCTCCCTGGACCAGGCCAACGGCCTGCTGGGGAAGACCTGCATCCACCCCTCCCACGTGCTCCCGGTGCACGCGCTGTCCGTGGTCAGCCACGAGGAGTTCAGCGACGCCCAGGACATCCTCCGCCCGGAGCGCGGCGGAGGAGGCGTGCTGAGGTCGTCGTACACGAACAAGATGAACGAGGTGAAGCCGCACCGGGCCTGGGCCGAGCGCACTCTGCTGCGCGCCGAGGTCTTCGGCGTGGCCAACGAGGACATCGGCTTCGTCGAACTGCTCGCCGCCGGCCTGTCCGACTGAACCTGTCCGGCCCGACCGGCCGGCCGAACACAAGGGATCATGGACCACGCAGTGGACAACGGGAGGCGTACGCGCATGACGGAGCGGCCGCGGGCCGGAGAGCCGACCGGGATATGGACCGGCAGCTGGGTCGCCGAGCGGCTCGGCGTCGGCCTCACGGGCGACGACGACCTGACCGGCCTGCTGGGCCTCGCCCTGCGCCGCAACCCCAAGCGGGCGCACCTCCTCGTCTCCAACGTGCTCGGCAAGCACGTACCCCAGTCGCCTTCCGTGGTCTACGGCCACGGCTTCACCCTCGGCCGCCGCGTACGCGACCTGCTGGGCGCCGAGGAGTCCGCCGCCGCGGTCGTCCTCGGCTACGCGGAGACCGCCACCGGCCTCGGTCACTCGGTCGCCGACGGCCTCGGCCCCGCCACCTACCTGCACTCCACCCGCCGCCCGGTCGACGGCGTCGCCCAGGCAGGCGGCTTCGAGGAGTCCCACTCGCACGCCACCTCCCACCTGCTGCTGCCCGCCGATCCCGCGCTGCTGGCCGGCGACGGACCGCTCGTCCTCGTCGACGACGAGTTCTCCACCGGCAACACGGTGCTCAACACCGTCAGGGCCCTGCACGAGCGCTACCCCCGCCGCCGGTACGTCGTGGTCGCCCTGGTGGACATGCGCTCGCCGGCCGACGCGGGCCGCCTGGAGGAGTTCGCCCGGGAGATCGGCGCCCGAGTGGACCTGGTGGCGGCCGCCTCGGGCACCGTCCTGCTGCCCGACGACGTACTGGAGAAGGGACAGCGACTGGTGGCCCGGCACGAGGCGGCGGCAGCCGCCGAGCCGGAGCCCGCCCGGACCGGCACGGGCCCCGTCCGCCGCGTCGACCTGCGCTGGCCCCGCGGACTGCCCGACGGCGGGCGGCACGGGTTCACCGCCGCCCACCGGACCCGGCTGGAGAGCGCGCTGCCCGCCATGGCCGCCCGGCTCGCCGAGGCCCTGCCCGCCGGCACCCGCCGCGTCCTGGTCCTCGGCTGCGAGGAACTGATGTACGCCCCGCTGCGCCTGGCCCGCGAACTGGAGCAGGTCGTACCCGCAGAGGTGCGCTACTCCACCACCACCCGCTCGCCCGTCCTCGCCGTCGACGATCCCGGCTACGCCATACGCACCCGCCTGGTCTTCCCCGCCCACGACGACCCTGCCGACGGCCCCGGCGAGCGCTACGCCTACAACGTCGCCGGCGCCGGCTTCGACGCCGTCGTCGCCGTCGTCGACTCGCCCGCCGACACCCCGGCGCTGCACGCGCCCGACGGCCTGCTGGCCCGGCTCGCCGCCCACGTGCCGCACATCCTGCTCGCGGTCGTCCCCTCGTACGTCCCCGGCACTTCCTCCGAAAGGCCCGCCATGCTGCCCGAGCCGCTGCGCGGCCCCGCCTTCTCCTCCTATGCCCCCGACGAGGTCGGCTGGCTGCTCCAGGACCTCTCGGACACGACGCTGGAGGCGCCCACCGAGGAGCGCGAGGAGGCGATCCAGAAGGGCGGCGCGCACTACGCCGAGTCGCTGCCCGTCGAGTATCAGCCCAGCGAGCAGTACCAGGACCTGTTCCACGCGGCGCTGCGCGCCTCGGCGGCCCGGCTGGCGCAGGCCGTCGGCGCCGTCACCGAACTCGTCCTCCTGGAACGGTCCCCCGGACCCGTCCTCGTGTCCCTCGCCCGCGCGGGCACGCCCGTCGGGATCCTGATGCGCCGCTGGGCGCAGTTCCGCCATGGTCTCGACCTCCCCCATTACGCCGTGTCGATCGTCCGGGGCCGGGGCATCGACGCCAACGCGCTGCGCTGGCTGGCCGACCACCACGACCCCGCTGATGTCGTCTTCGTCGACGGCTGGACCGGCAAGGGCGCCATCACCCGCGAACTCGCCGCCGCCCTGCGTGACTTCGAGGTGTCCGACGGCATCACCGGCTTCGACCCGGAGATCGCCGTCCTGGCCGACCCCGGTTCCTGTGTCCGCACCTACGGAACCCGCGACGACTTCCTCATCCCCTCCGCCTGCCTCAACTCCACCGTCTCCGGCCTGATCTCCCGCACCGTGCTCCGGGCCGACCTGGTCGGCGCCCACGACTTCCACGGCGCGAAGTTCTACCGCGAACTCGCCGGCGCCGACCTCTCACCGGCCTTCCTCGACGCCGTCTCCGCCCGCTTCCCGGAGGTCGCGAGCGCCGTCGACGTCCTGGCCAAGGACCTGCACGCCGCCGACCGGACCCCCACCTGGGAGGGCTGGGCGGCGGTCGAGCGGATCAGCGAGGAGTACGGCATCCACGACGTCAACCTCGTCAAGCCCGGCGTCGGCGAGACCACCCGCGTGATGCTGCGCCGGGTGCCCTGGAAGGTGCTGGCCCGGGCCGGCGCCGGCAGCGACCTGGACCACGTCCGGCTGCTCGCCGCACAGCGGGGCGTGCCCGTGGAGGAGGTCGCCGACCTGCCCTACACCTGCGTCGGGCTGATCCACCCCCGGTACACCCGCGGCGCGACGGGCGCCGACGGCAGGGCGGTGACGGTCTGATGCCTGCTCAGCCCGTACAGCCCGTACTCGTCGCGAGCGACCTCGACCGCACGCTGATCTACTCCGCCGCCGCCCTGAACCTGACCGTGCCGGACCAGGAGGCCCCCCGGCTGCTGTGTGTGGAGGTCTACGACAGCAAGCCCCTGTCGTACATGACGGAGACCGCCGCCCGGCTTCTCGGCGACCTCGGCGGCCTCGGCGAGGGTGCCGTCTTCGTGCCGACCACGACGCGGACCCGCGCCCAGTACCAGCGCATCAACCTGCCCGGCCCCCCGCCGAAGTACGCGATCTGCGCCAACGGCGGCCACCTGCTGGTGGACGGCGTCACCGACCCCGACTGGCACGCACGGGTCACCGCGCGGCTGGCCGACGAGTGCGCCCCGCTGGCAGAGGTGCGCGAGCGTCTGACGGCCACCGCCGACCCGCAGTGGGTGCGCAAGCACCGCACCGCCGAGGACCTCTTCGCCTACCTCGTCCTCGAACGCGACCTGCTGCCCGAGGGATGGGTCAAGGAACTCGCCGTGTGGGCCGGCGACCGCGGCTGGACCGTGTCCCTCCAGGGCCGCAAGCTCTACGCCGTCCCGGCGCCGCTCACCAAGAGCGCGGCCGTGCACGAGGTCGCCCGCCGCACCGGCGCAGGTCTCACCCTGGCCGCAGGGGACTCCCTCTTGGACGCCGACCTGCTGCTCGCCGCCGACCGGGGTTGGCGCCCGGGCCACGGCGAGTTGGCCGACTCCGGCTGGACGGCACCGACGGTCAGTGCCCTGCCCGAGCGGGGGGTATTCGCGGGGGAGCGGATCCTTCAGGAGTTCCTGCGGTCTGCGAACCCGGCCCGGTAGTTCCTGCGGTCGGCGCGCCCGGCCCGGTGACCTCCGTCCGGTCCGAGGGTCCCCCGGCGGACCGGGCGGTGGACGAGGCGGACGCGGAGGAGGGCCGCTCCTCGCCGTGCCCGGGTTCGCCGCGCCTGCGGCGGCCGCCTCCGGGCCGCAGCATCCGCAGGACCACGAAGCCCAGCACCGCGACCGCAGCGCCGACGAGGATCACCTTCGAGTACGCGGAGGCGACGCTCGTGACCTGAGACCAGTTGTCACCCAGGGCGTAACCGGCGAGCACGAACGCGGTGTTCCACAGCGCACTGCCCAGCGTGGTCAGGCCGAGGAAGACGGGGAGCCGCATCCGCTCGACGCCCGCCGGCACGGAGATCAGACTGCGGAAGATGGGGATCATCCGGCCGAAGAACACCGCCTTGGTGCCGTGCCGGAGGAACCACGCCTCCGTCTTCTCTATGTCCGCCACCTTCACCAGCGGCAGCCGCCCCGCTATCGCCACGGTGCGGTCGCGGCCGAGGAGCGCCCCTATCCCGTACAGGGCGAGCGCACCGATCACCGAGCCCGCCGTGGTCCACAGCAGGACGGCGAGCAGGTCCATCCGGCCGGAGGCGGCCGCGAATCCCGCGAGCGGCAGGATCACCTCGCTCGGCAAGGGAGGGAAGAGATTCTCCAGAGCGATGGCGATACCGGCCCCCGGGGCGCCCAGGGCGTCCATGAGGTCGTTGATCCACTGCGGAGCGGCACCGCTGTCCGCGGCCGTCTGCGCTGCGATGGCTGTCATGACGACCACGCTAGGAAATCGTGGCTGAAGGGACCCTGAGGAAGACCGCACGATCGGCTGCGGTCCACCGCAGTGACGAATTGCGGTTTTCCGCAGTGTGCGGGCATCCCGCCCACGACTAGCCTCACGATCATGCGAGACATGGCGCGACGCGGAGTGCGGTGCGGGGTGGGCCTGATCACGGGAGCCGCCGCGGCCGTCGTCGAGCTGCTCTTCACCGTTGTGGCCGGTGCGGCCCTGCTGCCGGTGGCGGCCTGGCCGGCCGGGCGCCGTGCCGCGCTCCGACCGGTCCTCGCGTGCGCGCGGAGACTGGCGGAGTGGGAGCGGACCCGGCTCCGGACCTGGCTCGGCATCCGCGTCCCGCCCGCGTACGAGGACATGCGGGCCCTGCGGTACGTGTCCTGCCGGTGGACGCTGGGAGCCCTGGGCGGGGTGGTGATGCTGTCGGCGGCGGCGGGCCTCGGGTACGGCATGTTCTGGGCGTACGGCTGGCTGTGGCTGGACGGCATACGCGACCCGGGCTCGGTCGTCCTCAGCAGCTTCGGCGGCTTCTTCCTGCTGTTCCTCGCCGTCCAGGGGATATTCGGCGTCGCCGGGCTGGAGGGCCGGCTGGCCCGGCGCTTCTACGGTCCCCGGCACCAGGAGGAGCTGGAGCAGCGCATCGCCGAGCTGTCCGCGAGCCGCGCCGCCGTGGTCGACGCGGTGCACGACGAACGCCGCCGCATCGAGCGTGACCTGCACGACGGGGTGCAGCAGCGGCTCGTCGCCCTCGGGATGCTGCTCGGCCGCGCCCGGCGCAGCCAGGACGCCGAGCACAGGGACCACCTGCTGGGCCAGGCCCACCAGGAGAGCAGACAGGCCCTGGAGGAGCTGCGCGAGGTGGCGTGGCGGATCTATCCGACCACGCTGGACGAGGCCGGCCTGCGAGCGGCGCTGGAGACGGTGGCCGAGCGGGCGTCCGTGCCCGTGCGGGTGGAGTACGGCCTCGTGGAGGAACCGGAGCGGGCGCTCGCGACCGTCGCGTACTTCGTGGTGTGCGAGGCGGTCACCAACGCGGTCAAGCACGCGGCGCCCACGCGGATAACCGTCGTGGTCGCGGAAGAGGAGGGGATGGTGTACGTGGAGGTCCGGGACGACGGCTGCGGCGGGGCGAACGCCACGGGCAGCGGACTGTTCGGGCTCGCCCGGCGGGTCGCCGCTCTCGACGGCAGCCTGAGCGTGGTCAGCCCGCCGGGCGGCCCCACTCTGGTGGCGGCGGAGCTGCCATGCGGGTGATGCTCGCCGAGGACTCGACCCTGCTGCGGGAGGGCCTGGTGCGCCTGCTGGCGGAGGAGGGGCACGAGGTCGTCGCGGCCGTCGGCAACGCGGAGGCGCTGCTGGCGGCGGTCGCCCAGGACCCGCCGGACGTGGTGGTCGCCGACGTCCGGATGCCGCCGACCCACACGGACGAGGGGCTGCGCGCGGCCCTGGAGATCCGGGCGAGCCGGCCGGCCGTCGGGGTCCTGGTGCTCTCGCAGTACGTGGAGAAGCGGTACGCGACGGAGCTGCTCACCGGTGACTCGGAAGGGGTGGGGTATCTGCTCAAGGACAGGGTGGTCCAGGTCGACGAGTTCCTCGACGCGCTGGAGAGGGTGGCCGCCGGCCGGGCCGCCTTCGACCCCGAGGTCGTCCGGCAGTTGCTGGGCCGCACGACACACACCGACCCGCTGGCCCGGCTCACGGCGCGGGAGCGAGCCGTGCTGGCCGAGATGGCACAGGGGCACACCAACGCGGCGATCGCCCGGCGACTGCACATCTCGTTGAGCGGCGTGGAGAAGCACATCAACGCCATCTTCGACAAGCTCGAACTGACGGGAGGTGAGGGCTATTCGCGCAGAGTTCTGGCGGTACTGCGGTATCTGGGGAGCTGAGGCGCCGGACCGCCGTGGCACCCGGTGCGCGTCACCCGCGGCAGCTGTCCTCGCCGGGCCGGGTCCGGGTGACAGGGCCGGAGCGGGGGCGGAGGGGCGAGCCGTCAGATGAGGCCAGTCTCGGAGGTCGCGGCCCGGGCGTCGGGGGCCGACGCGACGGTGGTGGCGGTCTGTGGCAGACGCCAACCGGTCCGTGGCGGATGCGGGCCGCAGAAGCGGCGGTGCTCGCAGGGTTCGCGGACCGTGAAGCGGCGGTGCTCGCAGGGTTCGCGGACTGTGAAGCGGCGGTGCTCGCAGGGTTCGCGGACCGTGTCAGCCGCAGCAGCCCCCTCCGCAGCAACCGCCCCCACCACCACCGCCGGACCCGGATGCCGGAGCCGGAGCGGAGGATGAGCCGCCGACCGCGACCGTCGACAGCAGCTTCACCGTGTCGTCGTGGCCCGCCGGGCAGGCGGCGGGAGCGGAGGACTCGGCCATGGGACGGCTCAGTTCGAACGTGTCGCCGCAACTGCGGCAGCGGTACTCGTAGCGAGGCATGAGCACAGGTTAACCGGCGCCCACGGCACCACGGCAGGAGTACGTCAGGACCAGGCCAGGACGACGTCAGGACGACATCAGCACCACGTCAGGGCGCTCCCGGCCTCGACCCGGCCGGCGGACCACGTCGCGGACTCGGGGTCCGGCACGGCACGTCGCAGTCCCTAGTGCCCGGCCCCGCGTTCCTCCCGTATCCGGCCGACCACGTGGGCCACCGTGCGGCGGACCGCGTCCGTCTCGGTGAGGAAGTGCCAGTAGTCGGGGTGCCTGCCCTTCAGGGTGCCGATCGCGCGTTCCAGCCGGGCCACGGCGTCGTCCAGTGGGCGCGCGTCCCGGGGGTCGGGGGTGGTGCGGCCGGCCATGGCCAGCCGCTGGGCGTCGCGGATGGCGAACCGGGTCCGTTCGATCTCGTCCCGGGGGTCCTTCTGCACGGCATTGAGCAGGCGGAGCCGGTCGCCGGCGGCGGACACGGCCTCGTCGGTCTCGTTCAGCAGGGCCCGTACCGTCGACAGCAGTGCGGTGGCGTCGGGCCAGCGCTGTTCGTCGCGGGCGGACCGGGCCTCGGCCAGCTTCCGTTCGGCCTGCCGGACGGTCTCGCGGGCCTGGTCGGGTACGTGCTGGAGGTCCTGCCAGCAGGCGGCGGTGAAGCGTCGCCGCAGTTCGCTGAGGACGGGTTCGACCTGTTCGGCGCGGGTGGTGAGGGCCTGGGCGCGGGTGCGCAGGGAGACCAGCCGCTTGTCGGTCTCGGCAGCCCGTTCGGGCAGCCGTTCGGCCTCGGCCCGGACCGTCTCGGCCTCGCGGGTGACGCGTTCGGCGCGGTCCAGGGTCTGGGGCACACCGTGCCGGCCGGCGCCCTGGTTGAGCTTGGTCAGCTCCGGGGCGAGGGCGGCGAGCCGGGCGGCGAGGTCGTCCGCGGTCAGCCCTGAGCCGCGTACGGCGTCCAGGGCGTCGGAGGCGGCGAGCAGGGACTGCCGGGCCCGCTCCACGGCGGGGGCGAGCCGGGCCAGCTGGGTCTCGGCCTTGCCGAGCAGTGGGCCGAGGCCCTCGGCGAAGCGGTCCAGGTCCTGCTTGACCCGGCCCAGTTCCTCCTTGGCGGCGGTCAGTTCGGCGCGGGCGCGGGCGGCGGCCGACGCCTCCAGGTCGTCCCGGTCGAGGTCGTGGGCGTCGACGGCGCCGATGTACTGCCGGCTGGCCTCGTCGATGCGCCGGCCGAGGGCCTCGAAGCCGTCGACCGCGCGCCGGGCGGCGGGGGAGTCGTCGACGGCCGTGATCGTCTCGATGGAGATCCGCAGGTCACGCTGGGCGGTGTCCAGCTCGTAGAACGCGGCGGCGGCGTCGTCCTTGGCGGTCTGGGCCTCTGCCCGCTGGTTCTCGGCCCGCCCGCCGAACCAGCGCCGGGTGCCGCCGCCGGCGAACGCGCCGGCCAGGACCGGCGCGGCGAGCAGCGGCAGCCCCAGCAGGACGAGCGTGTCACGCAGGGCGCCGGGACCGCGGCGGTGCGAGCGGGGCCGGCGGTGCGGGAGAAGCCGTGGACGTGGCGCGCAGGGCACCATCGGCGGCGTATACGGCTGCGATGGTGTCGCCGTCACATCCCTCTCCCGTGTCGTCCGCCCTGCCCGGGTTCATTCTCCCACCCGTTGAGGACGAACACACGGTCCGGTCAGTTCGCGGTGCGGACCGTGACTTTGCCGTCGGCGGTGCGGGCGTTCACCACATGGGCGCTGGAGTCGTCGCGGGGCACGGACACGTCCACGGAACCGTCGTCGGTCTCCGCCGTCACCTTGTACGTGGCCCGGGGCAGTCCGACGGTCACCGAGCCGTCGTCGCTGCGGGCGTCGACCACGTCGGGCACGGCACCGAGTTCGAGGCGCACCGAGCCGTCCTTCGTCTGTGCCGTCACCCGTCGCGAGGAGACCTCCGCGCGGACCGAGCCGTCGTCGCTGCGCAGGTCCAGCGGGCCGGTGGAGTCGGTGACGCGGACGGAGCCGTCCTGGGTGCGGATGTCCAGCGCGTCCCGGAATCCCCGCGCCCGTACGCTGCCGTCGTCGTCCTCGACCTTGACGGCCACGCCTCGGGGCACCTCGATGCGGTGCCTGGCCGCGCAGTCGGCGATGAATCCGGTGCAGTCCATCCGCAGCACCAGGCGGTCGCCGTCCATCTTCCAGGTCACCTTGGGTTCCTTCCCGACGGTCACCGATCCCTTGAACCACCGGGTGACGCCGACGCGGCCCGCCTCGTTGCCCTCCGCGGCGACGATCTCCAGGGCGGAGTCGTCGGAGTCGACGGTGAGCGTGCGGCCCTGAAGGGCGAAGGACCGCTGGTCGGGGTCCTTGTCCTCGTCGGGCGAGGCGCAGGCCGCGAGACCCGCGACGGCGAGGACGACGGCCCCGGCGGCGGCGAGCGCACGGACGGGAACGGTACGGGACATGACGGTCTCCCCCTGGGACGGACGATGAGCCTCCGCGCCGGGTGCCTCCGGGGGAGGCGCGGTGCGGCGAGGCTCTACGACCGTAGGTTTCCGGGGCGTGCCGCCGCGATCCGGAACGCTCCCGTATCGATGGTGGGGTTAACCCCCGCAGGGGGAGGGCGGGGACCGGCGGTACGGGTTTGCGAGGCGGTGGTCCGGGCAATGTAGGCTGTCGACTCGTCTGGGTGCGTAGCTCAGGGGTAGAGCGCCTGCCTTACAAGCAGGATGTCGGCGGTTCGAAACCGTCCGCGCCCACCAGGACCGGTGCCGGGCACCGGTGCGAGAGGCCCTCGGAGATCGGAGATCTTCCGGGGGCCTCTCGCGTGCCGGGCGCGCCGTCCGGCGTCCGCCGTCCCTTGTGCCTCGCCGCCTATGCCTCGTCCTCGGGCGGGGTCTCGTGGGCATGCTTGAGGCGGGAGCGGGCCGCGACCTGGTCGGAGCCGGTGAACTGGGCCCAGTAGCGGTGGGTGGTGACGAACACCGCGAGTTCGCGCTCGCGTTGGCGCAACTTCTCCACCTCGGCTTGTTCGTCCTGGGACCAGCCGGGTGAGGCCGGGCGCTCCACCTTGCGCCAGCCGTTGTCGTCACTGAAGCCGTCCACCGGTTCCACGGACCAGGGGAGCCGTTTCAACAGGGCCGACAGGTCGGCCCTGACCTGATGGAGTTCCTCCTGGCCGGCGAGGAGGTCACTCGGAAAGTCATAGGTCGTAGCCACGCCGCAATGATACTCCTGTTCGATTTTGGGTCGCGCGTTCTTCCGGGCGGTTCACGCGTACGAGTGTGCGGGCGCGGGAGAGACTGGAGGTATGTGCCGCAGTATCAAGACGCTACGACCGCCCGTGCTGGCCGAGCAGGCCACCGACGGGGAGATCCGGGCCGCGGCCCTCCAGTACGTGCGCAAGGTGTCCGGGTTCCGGGCGCCGGCCGCGCACAACCAGGAGGTGTTCGACCGCGCCGTGGACGCGGTCGCCGAGGCGACGGCCGAACTGCTGGCCGGCCTGGAGGTACGGGGAGGGGTTCAGCCGCGCCGAACGGGCTGACGCCCCCGTCGGCACCCGGCGGCACGCCTCGTCACGTCGCCGACGAGGACTCCGGCGCCCGCGGCGGGCGCCGCACCAGCAGGGCCGCCCCCGCCCCCGCCCCGAACAGGGCGACGAGGGAGACCCCCGTCGCCAGCCACGTCGCGCCCAGCCACTGGCCGCCGAAGTAGCCCAGGGCCACGCTGTAGGCGGCCCAGGACAGCCCGGCCAGGGCGGACCAGGGCAGGAACTCCCGCACCCGGCGGTGGGCGGCACCGGCGCCGAGGGAGACGATCGAACGCCCGGCCGGGGCGAACCGGGCCAGCACCACCAGCGCGCCGCCGCCGCGGGCCAGGGCGGCGCCGAGACGTTCCTGCGCCTTGGTCAGCCGGCGGGACCGGGCGATCGCGCGGTCCAGCCGCGGCCCGCCGCGCCGGGCGAGGCGGTAGGCCACCAGGTCACCGAGGACGGACGCGGTGGTGGCGCAGAGGGTCAGGACCAGGATGTCGGGGACGTCGTGCGGGACCTGGCCGGTCGCGGCGCCCGAACCGGCCGCCGCCGCGGTGGCCGCCGCGATCACCAGGACGCCGCTCGGCAGCACGGGCAGGAACACGTCCAGGAGCACGGACAGTGCCACGAAGGCGTAGATCCAAGGGCTGCTGACCAGCGAACCCATACTTCCGAACACCGTGACTCCCCATGGCTTCCCCCGTGGGCCTGACCAGCCGCGCCGCGCGGGACGGCAGGGGAGGCCGATGACAGCCACACAGCGTACGCCTGGGGTACGACAGTGGGTTCACAGGGGCTCGCGCGCCCGGCACCGCGGGTTCACCCGGCTGCCGCCTCCCGGGGGCGGCCGGTGCCGGTGTCCCGTAGCAACGACGGTGGGGCGAGGCGCCGGGGGACTCCTCGCCCCTGTCCGGACATCCCGAACCCGACGAACGGAACACATCATGGTGGCAGGAATATGCGCGGGCGCCGTCGCCGCGGCCGTACTCGCGACCGGCGCCCCCGGCGGGGCGGACGACCTCTCGCTGCGCACGGACGCCCGGTTCGCGGCGCCCGGCGACGGCGCCTCGCGGAAGGCACTGACGTACGACCGGGACCTGGTCCCGCCCGGCTCCTGGATCGAGGTGCGCCAGCACACCGACCGCGGCGGCGCGACCACCGTACGGCTGCGGGTGCGCGGCCTGGACCCGGGGCACGCGTACGGCGCCCATGTGCACCAGAAGCCGTGCGGCGCCGACCCGGCCGCCGCGGGCGGGCACTACCAGCACCGGCCGTCCACCGACCCGGCCGACGCCAACCCGCACAACGAGGTGTGGCTCGACTTCACCCCCGACGCGCACGGTGAGGGGCGGGCCCACGCCCGCCACGACTGGGGGTTCCGGCCGGGTGAGGCGTCGTCCGTGGTGATCCACGACCGGCCGGGCAACTCCGGTGCCCGCGTCGCCTGCTTCACGGTGCCGTTCCGGCCCACCGGCTGACCGATAGCCCCCGCAAAAGGAACGGTGCCCTCCGCAAAAAGGAACGGTGCCCTCCGCGCGAGGCGGAAGGCACCGTTCCCGGTCGGCGGGCGCGGGATCAGACCGACACCGGCGTCTGCCGCTCGGCCGTCCGCTCCGGCGCTTCGTCCGCGGTGCGCCGGGTCAGCAGCCGGTCCAGGCCGAAGGCGCCGGAGCCGGTGAAGACCAGCAGCAGGAAGGCCCAGCAGAACATGGCGGAGGCCTCACCGCCGTTCTCCATCGGCCACAGGGCGCCGGGCTGGTGCATCTTGAAGTACGCGTAGGCCATCGAGCCCGAGGAGATGAACGCGGCCGCGCGGGTGCCCAGGCCGAGCAGGACCAGCGCGCCGCCGACGAGCTGGATCACGGCGGCGTACCAGTTGGGCCAGGTGCCGGCGTCGACGGTGCCGCCCTCGGTGCCCGCGGCGCCGCCGAGCACCCCGAAGAGGGAGGCGGCGCCGTGGCAGGCGAAGAGCAGGCCGACGACGATGCGGAACAGGCCGAGGGCGTACGGCTGGGCGCTGTTGAGGCGTCCGGTCATGTGGGGGGCACTCCTTCGGTGGGACCGGTCCTGAGGAGCCGGTCACTTCGGGGGACGGAAGTGCCTCCACGTTAGGCAGACCTAACAAGTGCTTGCAATCTCAACATCCAGCCTCGCCGACATTGACAGCATCACGACAGCTTCGCCTCCGTGATCGTCCGCAGCGCCGCCTTCCGGTCCGGCCCCGCCGCCGACGCCTTCTCCAGCCGCAGCCGGGCCGACCGCCCGCGCAGGGTCAGTGTCATCAGCTGGTTGCCGAACCAGGGGCCGCCGTCCCGGCGCCAGCGCACCGCCGACCGGGACAGGCGCCCGTGCCGGGCGAACACCCGGCCCAGCGCCCGGGCCGGTGCGCTCCAGCCGAAGCGGAAGCCGAGGCGGATGGAGAGCGGCACGGAGTTGTGCACCGGCGAACAGGTCAGCTGGACCACCCGGGCCGAGGGACCGTCCCCCGGCCTGGTCCAGGACGGCTCGGCGATGTACGCGTGGTGCACGTCTCCCGACAGCACGCACACCGTCGCCGGCGCCCCGGGCCCCGAACCCGCCTCCGCTATCACCGCCGCCAGCGCGTCGAAGGAGGACGGGAAGGCGGCCCAGTGCTCCAGGTCGGCCGCGCGCCGCACCTTCTCCCCGAGCCGCGCCCAGCGCGCGCCCCGCTCGCCCCGGCACAGCGCCGCGTTCCACCCCTCCACGTCGTGCACCAGGTGCGGGAGCAGCCAGGGCAGCGAGGTACCGAGGAGGAGGTGGTCGTAGGAGCCCCGGTCGTCCAGGGCCTGGGCGCGCAGCCACGCGGCCTCCCCGGCGTCGAGCATGGAACGCCGCTGCTCGTCGAGGACCCGGGCCGCGCGGCTGTCCACCATCAGCAGCCGTACCCGGCCGAAGTCGCGCCGGTAGCTCCAGCGGACGGAGGCCGCGTCGGCGTCGGCCCCGGCGGCGAAGGCGCGCAGCGCGTCGGTGCCGTCGGCGCCCTCGCGTACGGCGGCGTAGACGGGGTCGGCGGCCAGTTCGGCCGGGGACAGGTTCCCGAGGTGCTGGTGGACCCAGTACGACATCAGGCCGCTCAGCAGCCGCTCACGCCACCAGGGGGTGGCCCGCATGTCGGTGAGCCAGGCGGCGGAGGTGTTCCAGTCGTCGATGACGTCGTGGTCGTCGAAGATCATGCAGCTGGGCACGGTGGACAGCAGCCAGCGCACCTCCGGGTCGAGCCAGGACTCGTAGTAGAGGTGGGTGTACTCCTCGTAGTCCGCGACCTCGGCGCCGGGCGGCTCGGAGAGGTCGCGGCGGCCGGCGAGCCAGCGGCGGGTGGCGTCGGAGACCTCGTCGGCGTACACCTGGTCACCCAGGAGCAGCAGGACGTCGGGCCGCTCGCCCTCGGGGTCGGCCGCGATCCGGGCGGAGAGCGTGTCCAGGGCGTCCGGGCCCACCGGGTCCGGCTCCCCGGCGGCCGGCGCGGCCCAGCGGCAGGAACCGAAGGCGACCCGTACCGTCTCCTCGTCCTTCGCGGGCGTGCGGATCAGGGAGGGCGGGAACGGGGAGTCCGGCAGCGGCCACACGCGCGTGCCGTCGAGGAACACCTCGTACGGCGTCGCCGCGCCCGGGGTCAGGCCGCTCACCTCGACGAGGGCGTAGTGGTGGCCCGCCACCTGGAAGGTGCGGGCCGTGCCGCCGGCGCCGTCGGCGCAGCGCACCTCGGCCTCGCACGGGCCGCCCGCCTCGACCCACACGGTCGCGGACGGGCCGTCGGCATACCTCAGCAGCGGTCCCAGGCGCAGATCGCCCATGGTGTCAGTCCCCTCTCCGTCGCCCCGTACGGGCCGTACGGTACGGAACGACGGAGGCCGGCGGGGTGGTTCCGGGGGCAGACGGCGGGGCGTCGGCCCCCGGTCGCCCGGTCAGCGGTGATCAGCGGGCGGTCAGTGGGCGGTCGGCAGGTGCTGACCGGGGGTGCTCAGCAGCCGGCGAGGCCGCTGGTCAGCGCCGACTTCTCGGCGGAGTCGACCGAGAGGCCGTAGTAGTACTTCACCTGCACCCAGGCGCGCAGGTAGGTGCAGTGGTAGGCGGTCCGGGAGGGCATCCAGGTGGCCGGGTCCTGGTCGCCCTTGGCCTGGTTGACGTTGTCGGTGACCGCGATGAGCTGGGGGCGGGTCAGGTCGTTGGCGAACGCCTGGCGCCGGGAGGTGGTCCAGCCGCTCGCGCCGGAGTCCCAGGCCTCGGCCAGCGGCACGAGGTGGTCGATGTCGACGTCGGAGGCGGCGGTCCAGGTGGCGCCGTCGTAGACGGAGTACCAGGAACCGCTGGTGGACGCGCAGGCGGAGTCGGTGACGACGTTGGAGCCGTCGCGCTTGAGGACGGTCTCGCGGGTGTTGCAGGTGCCGGACTGCGTGATCCAGTGCGGGAAGAGGTCGCGGTCGTAGCCGGTGCGGTTCTCGGTGGCCACGGTGAGGGAGGCCAGGTAGGTGCGGGCGGTGGAGGCGCTGACCGGGGTGGGGAGGGCGGCGGAGGCGTTCGGGCCGTTGAACAGCGCGACGGAGGCCATGACTCCGGTGAGCGCCGCGAGTATGCTCAGCCGTCGACGCGCGTAGAACTTCGACATGCGAACTCCCTTGAGTGGTGGGGGTGGTGAGCGCGAGCGAGGGAATGCTCGCGGCGCCGTGTTGCGGGGGGATGAGCGCCCGGTGAGAAGTTAATGACGCGTGCATGACAAGACAAGGGTTGGAACCGGCCTTCCGCGCCAGGGCCCCGGCGTCCTGATGCCACGCACTCCGGGGCGTCCCGTCGCGTACCATGGACGGCGCAGAAGGGGAGTAGCTCTTCGCCGGACCGTCGACATACTGCTCAGCACGCCTGAGCCGGCGCCCGGAGGCGGTACCCGCAGGGGACCCGCCAGCGAGACCTTCGGCAAGCAGTGCACGCCCGTGCCCCGTGGTCCGGGTGACGATGTGCTGCCGTGCCGAGGTGTCTTGCGCCCGCAGGATCAGCACTCTCGGTGGGGCGGCCCCGACCGATTGAGGACCTTTTGATCAGCTTCACCGTGACGGCGCTCGTCTTCGGCGTCGTCTTCCTCGCCGAACTGCCGGACAAGACCGCGCTCGCCGGCCTCGTCCTCGGCACCCGCTACCGCGCCTCCTACGTCTTCGCCGGCGTCGCCGCCGCGTTCCTGGTGCACGTCGCGCTCGCCGTCGCGGCGGGCAGTGTGCTGACCCTGCTGCCGCAGCAGATCGTGCACGCGATCACCGGTGTGCTGTTCCTGGGCGGCGCGGCCGTGCTGCTCTTCAAGAAGGACGAGGACGAGGAAGAGGTCCGCAAGCCGGAGAACCAGTCCTTCTGGAAGGTCGCCGGGGCGGGCTTCATGCTCATCCTGGTCGCCGAGTTCGGCGACCTCACGCAGATCATGACGGCCAACCTCGCCGCCCGTTACGACGACCCGGTCTCCGTCGGCCTGGGTGCGGTGCTGGCCCTGTGGGCGGTGGCCGGGCTCGGCATCGTCGGCGGGAAGGCGCTGATGAAGCGGGTCCCGCTGAAGCTGATCACGCAGATCGCGGCGCTGCTGATGCTGGGCCTCGGCGTGTGGAGCCTGTGGGAGGCGGTGGCGGGCTGACCTGCGGCCGCCGGCTGCCCCACCTGCGCCCGGCCCCTCCTTGGACCCTCTTCGGGTCCTCCCTGGGCCCTCCCTGGCCCCCTCCCCGGCCCCTTCCCGGCCCCTCCGCGCCCTGAACGGCGGATGAACGATGTCCGCTGCCGCTGGCGCGACCCCCGGCACGTTTTGTACCGTGGTGGAACAAAGTGGCTCCCGCCCGTTCTCCCTGACCGGCGGGCGGGGCCGCCTTGTGTACCTCCCCACGCCCTGGAGTCTGCCGATGACGGCCACCACCGTGCTCACCGCCCGCGCCCTGCTGCTGGACATGGACGGCACCCTCGTCAACTCCGACGCCTCCGTCGAGCGCGTCTGGCGGCGCTGGGCCGACCGCAACGGACTCGACGGCGACGAGGTCATGAAGGTCGTCCACGGCCGCCAGGGCTACGCCTCGATGGCACTGCTGCTGCCCGACCGGCCCATGGAGCAGAACCACGCCGACAACGCGCGCATGCTGGCCGAGGAGACCGCCGACACCGACGGCGTCGTCCCGATCCCGGGGGCGCCGGAGTTCCTCGCCGCCCTGCGCGGCCTGCCGCACGCCCTCGTCACCTCCGCCGACGTGGCACTCTCCACCGCCCGCATGGGCGCCGCCGGGCTGGCCCTGCCCGACGTACGCGTCACCGCCGAGTCGGTCGGCGCCAGCAAGCCCGACCCCGAGGGCTTCCTCAAGGGCGCCGCCGAACTGGGCACGGCCCCCGCCGACTGCGTCGCCTTCGAGGACTCCGGCGCCGGCATCACCGCCGCGCGCGCCGCCGGCATGCGGGTCGTCGGCGTGGGCCCCCGGGCGGCCCTGCACGGACCCGACGCGCTGGTCCGCGACCTGACCGAGGTCCGGGTGGAGGCCGCGGCGGGCGGCACCGTCCGCCTGCACATCGGCTGACGCCCGCCGCGCCTGCATGTTGGCTGACGCCCGCCGCGCCTGCATGTTGGCTGACGCCCGCCGCGCCTGCATGTTGGCTGACGCCCGCCGCGCCTGCATGTTGGCTGACGCCCGCCGCGCCTGCATGTTGGCTGACGCCCGCCGCGCCTGCACATCGGCTGGCACCCGCCGAGGAGCCCCCCGCGGCGTCCCCCGTGGCGTCCCGCGCACGCCTTACGGCTACGGCTCCTGAGTCTCCCGCTCCAGCTGCTCCCGGGTCTTCGGCCCGTACGTGCCCGTCTCCTCGGAGTTGATGCCACGGGTCCACTGGAAGCGGCTGACGGCCTCCTCGACCTGGCGGTCGTAGCTGCCGTCGATGTCGTTCATGTAGAGGTGTATCTGGCGCAGCCGCAGCTGGAGCTCGGTGACCTCCGGGCCGTCGTCGCCGAGCCGCAGCACCGTGGCCTCCCCGTCCTCCGTGTCGTCCTCCTCCGGCTGCGGCTCGGTCGCCGGGGCGCTGGTCTGCGACGAGGTCGCCGACCGGCTCGGCTCGGTGGTGCGCGACGCCGAGGGCGAGGCGTCCGACGCCGACGGGGAGGCGGAGGAGGACGGGCTCGCGTCCTCGTCGCCGGACGCGGAGGAGGACGGGGACGCCGACGTGGGCTCGGACGACGCGGAGGCGTCGGCGGTGGCCTCCTGGGCCGAGGCCGGGTCGGTCGACTGGTCCGGCACACCGACCCGCACCTCGTCCGCCGAGGCCCCGTTCCGTGTCGGTGACTCGTAGGAGAACAGGCCGCTCGCGTACCCGGCGGTGCCCAGGACCACGACGGCGACCACCGCGGCGCCGACCATCGCGGCCCGCCGGGGGCGGCGGCGTTCAGCGGGGTCCGTGGACGCGCGGGTGCGCGGTCCGGCGGGCTCGCCGCCCGCCGGTTCGAACATTCGCAGGTCGGTGGCGTTGGGCGCGTGCGCCGGGGGCGCCAGGGGGGTGGGGAGTACGGAGGTCACCGCCGCCGTGTCCGCGGTCCCCTGCGCCGGGGCGGCGCCGGGGGCGCGCAGCAGCATGGTGGTCTCGGCGGCGTCCGGCAGGGCCTCCTGCCCGGTGCCGGTGCCGGTGCCGGTGCCGGTGTCGGTGCGGGTGCCGGTGTCGGCGGCCCGCCCGGTCGGACCGGCACCCCCTGCCGGACCGCCCGCTTCCGCAGCGGCTCCGCCGGGACCCTCCGGCCCCTCGGCCGCCGCCCCCGCACCGCCCGTCCCCGCGTCCGTCTGTGCGTCCGTCCCCGCCCCGGTCCCCCCAGCGGTCTCCGTCTCCTCCAGCGCGACGTACGGCCGTATCCGCAGCGGATTGAAGTCCTCCGCGGCGGCCGCCTCGGCCGTACGGGCCTCCAGCAGGGCGTCGGCCGCGCGCGGGCCGCACTCGCAGGAGGGCGTGTTGTCCGCCTGCCGGGGCGCCCCGCACTCGGGGCAGGCCGGGCCCGCGGCCTCCGGGGCGCCCGGCCTCTCCGTCCCCGCAGGCACCTGCTCATGTTCCTGAACCGGGGGCTGCCCGGCCCCCTGCTGCCCCGCCCCGGCGGGCCCCACGGGCTTCTCCGGCCCCTCCGGCTGTCCCACGCGTCAGTCCCCTCCCCTTACGGCGCTCGCGTCCCCTCGCGAACTCCAGTGATTATGCAGATCTCAACCACCGTCGCACGCACGTGCCCCTCCGCGCCGCACGAACCGCCGCACGAACCACAGCCCCCACCGCCCGGCACCGACCGACGGAATACCGGCATTCCGCACGACTGAACAGGCCATAACCGGTCACACCGAACAGGGCGGAAGGTGTGACCAAGTTTTCAGGAGGCCGCCATGACCGGGGACACCGGCAGCGCACAGGGCGTGGCCCGCACCACCCCCCACGAGCAGGTCCCGAGCCGTGTCCTGGTCTCCATCGGGGCGCTGCTCCTCGGCATGCTGCTGGCCGCCCTCGACCAGACCATCGTCTCGACGGCGCTGCCCACCATCGTCAGCGACCTCGGCGGCATGGAGCACCTGTCGTGGGTCGTGACGGCGTACCTGCTGGCCGCGACCGCCGCGACGCCGCTGTGGGGCAAGCTGGGTGACCAGTACGGGCGCAAGCGGCTGTTCCAGACGGCGATCGTCCTCTTCCTGGCCGGTTCGGCGCTGTGCGGGGTCGCGCAGAGCATGGGCGAGCTGATCGCCTTCCGGGCGGTGCAGGGACTGGGCGGCGGCGGGCTGATGGTGCTGTCGATGGCGATCGTCGGCGACCTGGTGCCACCCCGGGAACGGGGCCGCTACCAGGGCCTGTTCGGCGCGGTGTTCGGCGCCACCAGTGTGCTCGGCCCGCTGCTGGGCGGCGTCTTCACCGAGCATCTCAGCTGGCGCTGGGTCTTCTACATCAACCTGCCCGTCGGTGTGATCGCCCTCGCCGTGATCGCGACCGTCCTGCACATCCCGCGCCGCGCCGACCGCCACGCCATCGACTACCTCGGCACCTTCCTCATCGCCGCCGTCGCCACCTGCCTGGTCCTGGTCGCCTCCCTCGGCGGGACCACCTGGCCCTGGGCGTCGCCGCGGATCATCGGCCTGGCGGTGCTGGGCGTGGTGCTGGCCGCGGCGTTCGTGGCCGCCGAACGCCGGGCCGCCGAACCGGTCCTGCCCCTCCGCCTCTTCCGCGTCCGCACCTTCGTGCTGTCGGCCGTGATCAGCCTGGTCGTCGGCTTTGCGCTGTTCGGCGCGATGACGTACCTGCCGACCTTCCTCCAGGTCGTGCAGGGCGTCAGCCCGACCATGTCCGGGGTGCACATGCTGCCGATGGTGATCGGCCTGCTGCTGGCGTCCACCGTCTCCGGCCAGATCGTCAGCCGCACCGGCCGCTGGAAGGTGTTCCCGATCGCCGGCACCGGCGTCACCGCCCTCGGCCTGCTCCTCCTCCACCAACTGGACGAGAACAGCCCCACCGCCGAGATGAGCGCCTTCTTCTTCGTCTTCGGAGCGGGCCTGGGCCTGGTGATGCAGATCCTCGTCCTCATCGTCCAGAACGCCGTCCCGTACGAGGATCTGGGCGTCGCCACCTCCGGCGCCACCTTCTTCCGCTCGATCGGCGCGGCCTTCGGCGTGTCCGTCTTCGGCACCGTCTTCGCGAGCCGCCTCGGCACCCACCTCACGGACGCCTTCCGCGGCGACCGGCTCCCGCCCGGCGTCTCGGCCGACACCCTGAAGTCCGACCCGCGCGGCATCGCCGCCCTGCCCGCACCGCTGCGCCCGGACGCCGTGCACGCCTACGCCGTCTCCATCACCGACGTCTTCCTCTACGCCGCCCCGGTCGCCCTCCTCGGCTTCGTCCTCGCCTGGTTCCTGAGGGAGGACCGGCTGCGCGGCTCGGTCACCGCTCCCGACGGCGCGCAGACCTTCGCCACCAACCCGGTCCAGCGCTCCTCCCACGACGAGGTGTGCCGCGCCCTGTCGGTCCTGGGCACCCGGGAGGGCCGCCGCACGGCCTACCGGAAGATCACCACCCGCGCCGGGTACGACCTGCTGCCCGCGACGAGCTGGCTGCTGCTGCGCATCCGGCGGTACGGCTGTGTGGAGCCGGGCCGGCTCGCGGAGGGCAGCGCCGTACCGCTGAACGTCGTCCTGGAGGCCGCCCGGCAGGCCGAGGTACGGCACCTCGCCGTCCGCCGGGGCCTGGGCCTGGTCCTGACCGACCACGGCCGCGAGGCGGCCGAACGGCTCGCGCACGCCCGCGAGGAGTCGCTGGCCGAACTCCTCGGCGACTGGTGGGGCCCCGACCGCCCGAGGGACCTGGTCCGCCTGGTCGAGGAGCTGAACGACGAGCTGTGCGGCGCGGAACGGGAGCGCCCGCACGACGACGAACGCGTCCTCACCCGGTCGGGCTGACCCCTTCCACACGCCCGGCCCGCCCGGCCCGGCCGCCGAGCGGCTTGGCGAACCAGTGCTCCGCGTACGGGCTGTCGTTGTACGCCTCCGTCTCCCGGTAACCGAGCCGCGCGTACAGCGCACGGGCCTCGACCAGGTCCCCGCGCGTGTCCAGCACCATCCGCCCCGCCCCGAACCCCCGGGCCGCCTCCTCCGCCGCCCCCACCAGCGCCGCGGCCCCGCCCCGCCCGCGCAGCCCCCGCGCCACGTACACCCGCGTCAGCTCGGCCGTCCCGGCGTCCAGCAGCCGCACGCCCGCCGTCCCGGCCGGTTCCCCGCCCCACCGGCCGACCAGCAACACCCCCCGGGGCGGCGCGAGTTCGGCGCCGCTCTCCCGGGCGATCTCCCGCTCCAGCTCCTCCGCGCCGGTCCGCCGCCCCTCGCGCAGCAGGTACCAGCGGTCGCTGACCTCCGTGTAGTACGCCCGCCAGAGCGCGGTCGCGGCGGGGGAGTCGTACGGCTCCGGGGCGATGGTCCACGTCATGCCCGGCATGGTCGGCGGGCGCCCGCCCGGCGCGCAACCGAATTCGCCCGCCCGCCCCCAGGGCTCCGGCCGCCACCGTTTGACGGGTCCTCAGGGGGTACCCGAACCGCGAACCGGCCCGTACGGAAAGCCGGTTGGGCCGAGAACCTGGAAGGCATCCATGTCCACAGGCGTGATCATCGCTCTGATCGTGTTGGTGGCGGCCGTACTGATCGTCGCGGCCGTCCTGACCCTGCGCGCCCGGGGCTCCCGGCACGGCGGGAGCCTGAAGCGGCGCTTCGGGCCCGAGTACGACCGGACCGTCGCCCGGCACGACGGCGACACGAAGGCGGCCGAACGCGAACTGGCCGAGCGTGTGGAACGGCACGGCTCGCTGCGCGCCAAGCCCCTGGAGCCGGCCGAACGGGACCGGTTCGAGGCGCGCTGGACGGCCGCGCAGGAGCGGTTCGTCGACTCCCCCCGCGAGGCGGTCGCCGAGGCCGACCGGCTGCTCTCCGAACTGGCCGGCGCCCGGGGCTTCCCGGACGGCGGCCGGTACGAGGAACAGCTCGCTGCGCTGTCCGTGCACCACGCCCACCACGTCGACGGCTACCGGCGCGTGCACCACGCGGCCAACGGCGGCCAGGCGGACGACGGCACCGGTACCGGCACCGAGCGGCTGCGGGAGGCCATGGTCGAGGCCCGCGCCCTGTTCGAGCGGCTGATCCGCACCGACCACGGCGACCACCGCGCCACCCGCACACCGGCCCGCGAGCACCACCAGCCCTGGGCCGCCCTGAACCGCCGTCACCCGAAGGAGAGTTGAGCCACATGTCCGATGTGACCCGGCCGACCGGCGGCGCCCCCGCCGAGCACGGCCAGCACCCGACCGGGACCCCTGGCCGGCACCCGACCGAGACCCCCGGCCAGGCTCCGGGCACCGGCCCGGCGCTCGACCCCGACGCCCCGCCCGGTGCCCCCGCGGACCACACGGCCGGCGCCCGCGCCGAGGCCGCCCCGCGCCTGCGCACCGAAGGCACCCGACCCGCCACCGGAACCCCCGCCACCGGAACCCCTGGTCCCGGCACTCCCCTCCTCCCGCACGAGGAGTGCGACAAGCTGGAGCAGCGGCTGCACCACGCGGTCTCCGGCTTCGTCGACGCCCCGCGGGCCGCGGTGGAGGAGGCCGACCGCGTCCTGGAGGAGATCACCTCCCGCTTCACCGACGCGGTGACGCGCCGCCGCCGCACCCTGCGCGCGTCCTGGCAGTCCGCCGACACCGAACGGCAGGCCACGGCCGCCGACACCGAACAGCTCCGCCTGGCCCTGCGGGACTACCGCGAGCTGTCGGAGAACCTCATGCGCCTGTAGGACGACAAGACACGACAGGACGGCAGGACACGACAGGACGGCAGGACACGACAGGACGGCAGGACGCCTACAGCCGCTCCGCCCGGCCCTCCCGCCACCGCCGTACGACCTCTTCGACGTCGTAGGGCTTCAGCCCCAGCGGGGGGCCGGGCGGCGGCTTGAGCAGCATCTCCCGGATCTTCCCGTTCAGCTCCTCGACCGTCCGGCGCACGGCCCGCTCCGACGGAGCCTCCGCCACCGCCGCCAGCACGTCCTCCGCCTCCTTGCGCAGCGCCAGCACCGGCGGCAGCACGGACACGCCCTCGCGGGCCAGCTTCCGTTTGATCCACCACAGTTCGTCGTACGCGGCACCGTCATCGCCAGGCAGCGGTTGCCCCGCGCCCTTCAGCCCGTCGAACGCGCCCCGTTCCTGCGCCTCACGAATCTGCTTGTCGACCCAGCTTTCGAAGTCGACGCCGGGTGGCTTCCGCTCGGTCATGCTCCCCATTGTGCCGGACACCACACCCCGGGCGACTTAGCCTGGAGACCGATCGCGACCGGACGTCATCAGGAGGAGCGCACGTGCTCGAACTCACCATGGCCGCCGTCTCCGCGGCGGACGCGGGTGCCACGGCCGGCATGCGGATGGCGGACGCGCCCAGCGAGCCGGGCACGGTACTGCGGGTGGGCCGGGACGCGTCGGTGTGCCGGCTGGCGACGCCGGAGGACTGGCTGTTCGTCTCCCGGGTCCACCTGGAGTTCCTGTGCGGACCCGACGGCACCTGGCAGCTCACCTGGCTGCGCGGCTCCCAGCCCGACCCGTCCGCCGAGGTCGGCCTGACGGTGGACGGGCACACCCGGCCCGTCGCCTACGGCGGTACGGTCTCGTTGCCCAGGGGCGGCACCGGCGAGATCGTCGTCCAGGACCGCACCGAGCCGCGCAGCGTGAACGTGGGCTTCTACCACGAGGTCTGAACCGGACCGTCAGCCCACCACACGGGCCAGCGCGAAGCCGTCCCACCCCTTGCTGCCGACGGTCTGCAGCGCCGTGCCGTCGAGCCTCGGGTGGGCGCCGATCAGCTCGATCGCCGCGCGGGTGCCGAGGACGTCGGCGTCGGCGCTGTTCGCGTCCGCGACCCGGCCGCCCCGGACCACGTTGTCCACGACGATCAGACTCCCGGTCCGGGTCAGCCGCAGCGCCCACTCCAGGTAGCGGGCGTTGTTGGCCTTGTCGGCGTCGATGAAGACCAGGTCGAAGGGGGGCGGGTTCTCGTCGGCGAGCTCGGGCAGCGACTCCAGCGCGGCCCCGACCCGCACCTCGACGACCCCCTCCAGCCCCGCGCGGGCGATGTTGCGGACGGCGGTCTCGGCGTGCCTGGCGCTGTACTCCAGGCTGATCAGACGGCCGTCGGCGGGCAGGGCGCGGGCCAGCCAGATGGTGCTGTAGCCGCCGAGGGTGCCGATCTCCAGGATGCGGCGGGCGCCCTGGATCAGCGCGAGGAGCTGGAGCAGCTTGCCCTGGGGCGCGGTGACGTTCGCCTGCGGCAGCCGGGCGGACGCGCTGTCCCGCAGGGCGGCGTCGAGGGCGTCGTCGTTCCGGGCGAGGTGGGTGGTGAAGTAGTCGTCCACGTCGTCCCATGTGTGGGCGTTGCTCATTCGTCCCTCCAGTTACCTGACCAGGTGTGCTGACGGAGCGTAGCGGCATGGTGGTCGCCGTGTCAGGAGACGGGCGCGTGGTGGCTGACGCGGGGTGGGTGGCGCGACCCGGCGCTGACAGGGTGCCGCCGCGCCCGCCCTCCCTCACTCTCGGCTTCGCTCGACGAGCGGGGGGACCCCCATCGTCCCTGGGCGTACCTCCCAGGCGGTTCAGGCACTGTTCAGGCACTGGGGCGAAGGCACGATCGCCCGCGGTGACGCGGCCTGCGCCGCCCGCGCGAGTGAGCGGCACTGACCCCGTGAGTGAGCGGGTGCCGCATCCCGCGCGAGTGAGCCGGTTCCCCGGTGCCGCGCGGGCGGGATGGGGCCGTACCCGCACTCGCGTACGGCGGGAAGGGGACGGGGTGGGGGGGTGTCCGCCCGCAGCGGTCGGCGCGTCGACACGCTGCACCCCCGTCAGTGACCGATTCTGCGCCGTTCCGAGGACGGACACCCCCACCCCGGCCCCGACCACGCACCGCACCGCACCGTGGGCGCTACGCGCACCCCCACCGGACCCGCACAGGCGCCGCAGGCATCGTCACCGCTCCACGGACGGCCCGGACCCCGGCAGCGGACGCCCCGCCGACTCCGTCATGAACCACACCGCCACGCCACCGATCACGGCCGCGGCCATCATGTAGTACGCGGGCATCATCAGGTTGCCGGTCGCCCCGATCAGGGCCGTCACCACCAGCGGCGTCGTCCCGCCGAACAGGGACACCGACACGTTGAACCCGATCGACAGCGACCCGTACCGCACCCGCGTCGGGAACAGCGCCGGCAGGGCGGACGGCATCGCGGCCGTGAAGCACACCAGCAGCAGCCCCAGCGCGGCCATGCCCAGGCCGACCGCCAGCAGGCTGCCCTCGCGGATCAGCAGCAGCGCCGGTACCGACAGCACCAGGAACCCGACGCACCCCGCCGCGATCACCGGCCGCCGCCCGACCCGGTCGGTCAGCGCCCCCGCGAACGGCTGGACGATCATCATCAGGGCCATCACCGCGAGCACGACCAGCAGACCGTGCGTCTCGTCGTACTTCAGCTCGCTCGTCAGGTAGCTCGGCATGTACGACAGCAGCATGTAGTCGGTGACGTTGAAGACCAGCACCAGCCCGACACACAGCAGCAGCGCCTTCCACTGCCCGGTGATCATGTCCCGCAGCGGCACCTTCACCCGCGCCGTCTCCGACTTCTCGACCTCCGCCGCGAACGCCGGCGTCTCCTCCAGCCGCATCCGCAGGTACAGGCCGATGATGCCCATCGGGCCCGCGATCAGGAACGGGACGCGCCAGCCCCAGGACGTCAGGTCACCGTCGGACAGCAGCGCGGTCATCAGGGTCACCAGACCGGCCCCGCCGATGTATCCCGCCAGCGTCCCGAACTCCAGCCAGCTCCCCAGGAACCCGCGCCGCTTGTCCGGCGCGTACTCCGCGATGAACGTCGACGCCCCCGCGTACTCACCGCCGGTCGAGAACCCCTGCACCAGCCGGGCCGCCAGCAACAGCACCGGCGCCCACACGCCGATCGTCGCGTACGACGGGATCAGCCCGATCGCGAACGTCCCCGCCGCCATCAGGATCATCGTCAGCGCGAGGATCTTCTGCCGCCCGATCCGGTCGCCGAGCGGGCCGAAGACCATGCCGCCCAGCGGCCGGACCAGGAACGCCGCCGCGAACGCGCCGAACGTCGACAGCAACTGGGCCGTCGGATTCCCCGACGGGAAGAAGACCTTGCCCAGCGTGACCGCGATGTAGCTGTAGACGCCGAAGTCGAACCACTCCATCGCGTTGCCCAGCGCCGCCGCCTTCACGGCACGCCGGACGAGCGCGGGGTCGGTCACGGTCACACCGGGCGGCGGCGCCTGCGTGCGGGAGGGCGGAGGGGAGACAAGGGCAGCGGTGGCAGCCGACAAGACTTCGCTCGCCTACTTTCGACGGGGACAAGGACGCGACCCGCACGGCGGCGCTGTCGCCGGGCCGAAAAACGACCATAGGCGGCAATCCCCTGCTCACACCCCGTGCCGAATTCGTTGCACAGTGCATCAAAAGGGCGTCCACGCAGGGACGTCTTCCGGCCACGAACGGTTCCTGACCGGCCCCCGCTGTGATCCTTGTCGCTCTCCGGGGAGGCGCTCGAACCGCGACCGCACTATCGTCATCCGGACAAAAGGAGAGCGGCCGTCAGGTGAAGACGGGGTTGCCTGCGTCCCTCTCCGGGGGTGGTGCGAGCCTCATAAGGTTCGCAAAGGAACTCACACGCACGGGACGCGTGGGACGAGCGGGGCGGGAGGCCGACGAGGCGTGGCGAATGCGGAGCACAGCGGGCGAACGGTGGCGGCGGAGGCCTTCGGGGCGAGAGCCGTCGGAGCCGCCGGGGGACGCCTGCACCTGGCGCGAGCGGGACTGTGGCTGATCGCCGCCGTCCTCGCCGTACGGCAGCTCGCGGTGGTGCTCAGCACCCCGCGCGGCGAGCGGCTGACGGACCTGGAGACCTGGGTGGGACCGCAAGGGGTCCTGCACGTCGAAGGGTCCCTCTACGACTCGACCCGGTTCACCGGCACCCCCTTCGCCGGACTGGTCCTCAAACCGTTCACCCGCGCCGCCGAACAGGCCCTCGGCTGGGGCTGGACCTTCGGCACCCTGCTGCTGGTCGTGGCCCTCGGCCTGGTCGCCGCCCGCGCCCTGCCCCGCCCGGTCGGCCGCCGTACCGCGCTCCTCGCCGCCCCGGTCGCGGTCAGCCTGCTGATGATCTCGCTGCCGGTGCGCAACACCCTCTGGCTCGGCCAGACCAGCATCGTCCCGGTCCTGCTCGTCCTCCTCGGCTGCCTCGCCGTCCGCGGCGAACGCGCCGGCGGCCTGCTCATCGGCATCGCCGCCGCCTTCCAGCCGACCGTGCTGCTCTTCGTACCGCTGCTGTGGTTCACCGGCCGCCGCCGCGCCGCCGGCACCACCGCCGCCGCCTTCGCCGTCTGCACCGCGCTCGCCTGGGCCGCGATGGCCCAGGACTCGTACACCTACTGGGTGCACCACATGGCCGGCGTCGGCCTCGGCGGCGCCGCCGACGACCTCGCCAACCAGTCCCTGCACGGCGCCCTGCTGCGGCTCGGCCTGAACGGCCCGCTGGAGATCGCCCTCTTCGTCGTCCTCGGCGCCGCCGTCGCCGTCCTCGGCCTGCGCCGCGCCGTGCGCTACGCCCGCGACGGCCAGCTCCTCCTCGCGGTCGCGATCACCGGCTGCGCGGCCGTCGCCATCTCACCCACCACCTGGCAGCACCAGCTGCTCTGGGTGCTCCTCGCGGTCGTCGGCCGGGTCGGCAGACGCGCCTCCGACCGCTACGTCTGGCCGGTCGCCGTCGTCCTCGTCATGACGCTCCCGGCGAAGATGCTGCTGCCGAACATGGCGGCCCTGCACCCGGTCCGCGACAACGTCGTCCTGCTCGCCGCCCTCGCCGCCGCCACCGCCGTACCGTTCCTCTCCCGCACCTCCCCGTACTTCGACACCCCCGTCCCCACCGAGTACGCGGCCCCCGTCACCGCCCGCTTCCGGCGCATCCCGCTCCTCCCGTTCCTCCGCCGGGTCCTCACCCGCCCGAACCTGCTCCTGGAGCTCCTGCTCATCCGGGTCACCTACGCGGCCTACTCCAAGGTCCGCCTCGCGGCGACCGGGGGCACCATCTCGGGCGGCCGGGCCCGTGCCGAGGAGCACGGCCACCAGATCCACGGCATCGAACGCTTCCTGCACATCGACATCGAGCACGCCGTCAACCACGCCGTCGTCAGGATCGACTGGCTGCGGGACTTCTTCGACTTCTACTACACGTCGTTCCACTTCGTCGTCCCGCTGACCGTCCTCGGCGTCCTCTACTGGCGCCGCCCGGTCGACTACCGCTGGGCCCGCGCCTCCATCGGCTTCGCCACACTGCTCGCCCTGGTCGGCTTCTGGCTCTACCCGCTGGCACCGCCGCGCCTGATGCCGGACCTCGGCATCATCGACACGGTGAACGGCGTGCAGGACTTCACCAAGCCCGACTACGGCACGCTCACCGCCCTGACCAACCAGTACGCGGCGATGCCGTCGCTGCACTTCGGCTGGTCGCTGTGGTGCGGTCTGACGATCGCGATCATCGCGCCGAAGTGGTGGATGAAGGCGCTCGGCCTCCTCCACCCCCTGTTCACCGTCTCCGCCATCGTCGCGACCGGCAACCACTGGGTGCTGGACGCGGTGGGCGGCGCGGCGGTCGTGGCCGGCGGTTTCGGCCTGACGTACCTGTTCCAGGGGCCGCGGGCCCGTACAGTCAAGGCCGCGGCGACCGCCGACGGGGCCGGCGGCGGCCCTTCGCCCGCCCCCGCGAAGGAAGCGAAGGAGGCGAAGGAGGCGAAGGACCCTGCACCGAGCTGATCCGGTACGTACCTACTCCTAGCGCCACCAGTCGTCGAGCGGCGTGACCGGGACGGTCCGCTTGTGCCGGGTGGCGAGGTACACCGACTCGACCTTCGCCGCCACCTCGGGAGCGACCTCCTCGCCCTCCAGGTACGCGTCGATCTCGGCGTACGTCAGGCCGAGCGCCTCCTCGTCGGGCAGCGCGGGCCGGTCGTCCTCCAGGTCGGCCGTCGGCACCTTCTGCCAGGTGCTGGACGGCGCGCCCAGCTCCCGCAGCAGGGCGGCGCCCTGGCGCTTGGTGAGGCCGGTGAGCGGGGTGAGGTCGACGCCGCCGTCGCCGTACTTGGTGAAGAAGCCGGTCACCGCCTCGGCCGCGTGGTCGGTGCCGACGACGACCATGCCGAGCTGCCCGGCGATCGCGTACTGGATCACCATGCGCTCCCGCGCCTTGATGTTGCCGCGCACGAAGTCCCGCAGCCGGGACTCGCCCGTCAGCTCCGCCAGGCCGAGCGCCGACTCGTGGGCGACGGCGTCCGCGCCCGGCTTGACGTTCACCGTGACCGACCGGTCGGGCCGGATGAAGTCGAGCGCGATCCGGGCGTCGTCCTCGTCGGCCTGGACCCCGTACGGCAGCCGCACGGCGACGAAGGTGGCGTCGTGCCCCTCGGCGCGCAGCTCCTCGGCGGCGAGCTGGCACAGCCGCCCGGTCAGCGTGCTGTCCTGACCGCCGCTGATGCCGAGGACGAACCCCTTGGCCGGGGTCGACCGCAGGTAGTCCTTGAGGAAACCGACCCGCCGCCGGATCTCGTCGGCGGGGACGACGGACGGCTGGACGCCGAGTTCGGACACGATCTGCTTGCGTAGGTTCTGCATCAACGCACTGTATCCACCCGGGTCCGGCCGAAACGCAGGTCAGTGGCGGGCCGTCCAGCCGAGAAACGCGGTGAAGACGGCGGGGGGACAGGCGCGGGGCGGGTCCTTCGGCGACCTGTACGAAGTTGGGGTGATCGTAACGGAGCGAACAGTCCCTGACACTGTCCGGGTTGGCGGTCGGATGTCCGCTGCCGTACCTCTCCGTGTAGAGGACGGTCGGGTCGGTCGCGAAGCGAAAGGGGCGGAGTGGGCAATGGGCCGGTGAGTCCCGCATTTGGCCCGCGCACGGTCTCCAGGCCGCAGATCTCCTGAAGCAGCGCGGCCTCGCTCGTGACTCCGGCTGACCGGCGGCCGACGGGCACCTAGGGCCTGTCGTTTGGATCACGCCGCAGACGCGGGGTCTGGCACGCGCATCTGCGGCGTTGTCGTCACTCGCCGAC
>NZ_JAGGOO010000117.1 GCF_018614415.1 Streptomyces sp. ISL-12 | reverse complement strand
GTCATGTACAGACCAACCTCGGCCCCGGCCACCCCTGCTCCACCCCTACCGCCCCCCCTACCACCGCCCTGCCGCCTCCGTGAGCGGGTGCGCGGCTAGCCCCGCACCCCCATCACCACATGGGCGTACAGCTCCTCGGACACCGCCAGCCGGGCCGTCAGACCGGCGCGGGTGAGGACGTCGAGGGCGGCGGGGGCCTGGCGTTCGCTCGTCTCGGCCAGGAGGCAGCCGCCGGGGGCGAGCCAGCGCCCGGCACCCTCGGCGACCCGGCGCAGCACGTCGAGCCCGTCGGCACCGCCGTCCAGGGCGAGCGGGGGCTCGTGGTCGCGGGCCTCGGCGGGCAGCAGGGGAACCTCCGCGGTAGGGACGTACGGCACGTTGGCCGCGAGGAGGTCGACGCGGCCCCGCAGCGCGGCGGGCAGCGCCTCGAACAGGTCCCCCGCGTACACCCGGCCGCCGGCCGCGGCGAGGTTGCGGCGGGCGCAGCGCACCGCGGCCGGGTCGATGTCGGCGGCGTGCACCTCCGGGGCGTCGAGCCCGGCGGCCAGGGCGGCGCCGACCGCGCCCGAGCCGCAGCACAGGTCGACGACGACGGAGGCGTCCGGGGCGTGCGCCAGGGCCTGGCCGACGAGGAACTCGGTGCGGCGGCGGGGGACGAAGACACCGGGTTCCACGGCTATCCGCAGACCGCGGAACTCGGCCCAGCCGACGACGAGTTCGAGCGGAAGGCCGGTGACACGGAGGTCCACCAGGGCGCTGATCTCGTCAGGGGTGCGGGCGGCGGAGAGGATCAGCTCCGCCTCGTCCTCGGCGAAGACACAGCCCGCGGCGCGCAGCGCGGCCACGATCCGGTCACGGGAGGGAGGAAGGGCGGGAGAGGAAGGAGAAGACGGTGAGGACATGAAGGACGAGAAGCCTTTCGGGTACCGAAGGGCGCTCTCGCGGTCACCTGCCGGGGGTGACCCGGCTGCCGAGAGATGAGAACGCCCGCGCCGACACAGCGGTGATGGGTCCCACCTCCTCGGTCCACGACGGCCGGGACGGTCCGCGGCCGTCGGTCACACTACCCCACCGGCACCCTTTATCAAGTTGTATGATGCAACCAAGTAAGTGGAGGAGGTCCCGTGACAGCACCCGACAGGCCCGAGGAGACGACCCCCGCTTCCGGGGCGGGCGAAGCCGAGGAGATCATCCACCGGGAGCTGACGGCCTTCGCCCGGCGGGCCCGCGCCTCGGCGGGCCGTATGCATCCCGAGCTGTCGCTGGTGTCGTACACCCTGCTCGGGCACCTGGAGGAGCGGGACGGCTGCCGGGCCACGGACCTGGCCGCGCACTACGCGCTGGACAAGTCCACCGTCAGCCGCCAGGTGGCCGCCCTGGAACGGACCGGCCTCGTCGAGCGGCGCCCGGACCCCGACGACGCCCGGGTGCAGGTCCTGCACCTGACGGAAGCGGGCCGGCGCATCCTGGCCCAGGTCACCGAGAGCCGCCGTACGGCGTTCCGGGAACGTCTCGCGGACTGGCCGGAGGAGGACCTCGTCCGGTTCGCCCGCTACCTGGCGCGGTACAACGCGTGGCCCGCGCCCCACCGGCGTCCCGGCCCGGACACGTAGTCCCCTGCCCCGGCCCCGTACTGTGGAGGACTTCCGTACGGTTCGCACGCCGCCGCCCCCGGCGGCCCGAAAGGCACCACCGCATGAACATCACCCGAGGCTTCACCGGACGCCCGCGCGCCGTCCGTCCGGGGCTGCCGCCCGGCCAGTACGACGCGCGCGACGACTGGCCCGTGCTGTCCGCCGAGGTCACCCCCGACCTGGCCGCCGCCGACTGGTCCTTCCGCGTCGGCGGACTGGTGGCCGAGCCCCGCGTCTGGAGCTGGGATCAGGCCCATGAGCTGCCCGAAGCGGCGTACGAGGGTGACATCCACTGTGTGACGGGCTGGTCGAAGTTCGGGATGCGGTTCGAGGGCGTGTCCCTGGACGCCTTCCTGGCGGCGGCCGGTCCGCTGCCGTCCGCCACGCACGCCGTGGCCTACGCGCACACCGGCTACACGGCGAACCTGCCGCTCGCCGACCTGACGGGCGGGCGCGCCTGGATCGTCTGGTCGTCCGACGGCCGGCCGCTCGCCCCCGAGCACGGCGGGCCGGCCCGGCTGATCGTGCCCCACCTGTACTTCTGGAAGAGCGTGAAGTGGGTCGCGGGCCTGGAACTGCTCGACCACGAGGAGCCGGGCTTCTGGGAGGGCAACGGCTACCACGCGCGCGGCAACCCGTGGGAGGAACAGAGGTACTCCGGTGACTGAGCAGGCCGTCTCCCCCGTGCCGCGCACGCGGTTCGCCGTGCCCGGGCGGATCGCCGTGGACGAGCAGGTCGCGGCCCGCTGGCAGACCGCCACGCTCACCGAGATCCGCCGGGAGACGCCGCGCGCGGCCACGTTCCGGTTCGCGGTGCCCGGCTGGGCCGGTCATCTGCCCGGTCAGCACCTGCTGCTGCGGCTCACCGCCGAGGACGGGTACACGGCCCAGCGCCACTACTCCCTGGCCTCGGCGCCGGACGGCTCCGGGCACATCGAGCTGACCCTGGACCGGGTGGCGGACGGCGAGGTCTCCGGCTGGTTCCACACGGTGGCCCGGCCCGGTGACCAGGTGGCGGTGCGCGGACCGCTGAGCGGGTTCTTCGCCTGGCCGGGCGACCGGCCCGCGCTGCTGATCGGCGCCGGTTCCGGCGTCGTACCGCTGATGTCGATGGTGCGGCACCACCGGGCGCGGAACCTGTCGGTGCCGCTGCGGCTGGTGGTGTCCGCGCGCAGTCCCGAGGACCTGCTCTACGCGCGGGAGTACGGCGCGGAGACGACGCGGGTGTTCACCCGGTCCGCGCCGCAGGGGACGCCCGTGGGCCGGCTGACGGCCGCGCACCTGGCGCCGCTGCTGGCCGAGCGGCCGGCCGGTGGCTGGGAGGCGTACGTGTGCGGGTCCAACTCCTTCGCCGAGCACGCCTCGCGGCTGCTGGTGGCGTCCGGGCAGCCGGTCGACCGGATCCGTATCGAGCGCTTCGGCTGAGCCGCACCCCGAAGAACGCCGCCTGTGCTTTCCGGCCGCGTTTTCCCGTCCCGCGGCTGGGCACCTGAGCGGCGGCGCGGAGCGGCCGTCCGGCGTGGCGGGCGGCGCGGTGAGCGGGACCGGCCGGACGGGGTACCAGAACCGTACGGGTACTCGTACGCGGGCGGGACGCCGAGGGACCGGCGGCCCGGGAAGCCGTGCGGCCGGCCGTCCGGTCCTCCGGCCGCGGCGACGGCGAGGAGGACGAGATGCGAACCCGGGTGCGCGGCTGGCGCTGGCGGCGCAATCCGCTGCGGCGCCGGTCGGACGTGATCGAGGCGTGGACGGTCCTGGTCGTGGCCGTACTGCTGCTGGTGGGAGCCCCGGCGCTGGGAGCGGCCACGGCGTGGTGGGCGCACGGCCAGGCGCGGGCGGTCGCCGCCGAGCAGCGGGCCGAGCGCCGGCAGGTACGCGCCGAGGTGGTCGGCACGACCCCCGAGACGCTGCCGTCGGTGCAGTCCGGCGGGCAGCACTCCTACCGGGCCACCGTGCGCTGGAGCGAACCGGGCGAGGCACCGCGGACCACCTCTGCACGGCTGCCGGCCGAGACCCGGCGCGGCGAGACCGTGACCGTGTGGCTCGACACGCGGGGCCGGGGCGTGCCGCCGCCGGCCGACGGTGCCACGGTCTGGCGGCACGCGGCCACCATGGGCGCGTGCGCCACGGCGGGCTCGGCGGCGGTGGTCCTCCTGGGGCACTGCGCGGTACGCCGGGTGGCGCTGCGGCACCGGCTGGCGGAGTGGGACCGCGCCTGGGCCCGCGCCGAACCTCAGTGGTCGCACCGCGACGCCTGATCCGATCACCTTCCCCATCGAGGTCCCCCTCCCGGCACGTCGGATTCCCGCAGGAAGCGCGTGACCAGCGGAGATACCTGACGCCAGTCCTCCTGCAGCGGCGTCGGCGAGGGCAGTTTTCGGCCAGGATCTGGCGAGTCCTCCGATCACTCACGTACGGTGTGATCATCCGGACGGTCCGGCGCCGTCCCTCACCCAAAGGCGGTTCTCGATGGCCCTGTTCGACCTTCCGCTCGACGAACTACGCGACTACCGCAGCGCGGCGCCCGAGCCGGAGGACTTCGACGCGTTCTGGAGCAAGACGCTCCAGGAGTCCCGCGAACACGACCTGGACGCCCGCTTCGAGCCGGTCGACACGGGGCTGACCACGGTACGGACGTACGACGTGACGTTCGCCGGGTTCGGCGGCCACCCGGTGAAGGGCTGGCTGAACCTGCCCGCCGACGCCGAGGAGCCGCTGCCGCTGGTCGTCGAGTACATCGGCTACGGCGGCGGACGCGGCCTGCCGCACGAGCACCTGCTGTGGGCCGCCACCGGCCGGGCGCACTTCGTGATGGACACCCGCGGCCAGGGCAGCGGCTGGGGCGGCGGAGGCGGTACGGCCGATCCCGTCGGCGGCGCCCCCGCGTACCCGGGGTTCATGACCAAGGGCATAGACGCGCCGGAGAACTACTACTACCGCCGGGTGTACACGGACGCGGTGCGCGCCGTCGAGGCGGCCCGCTCGCACCCGCTGACCGACGCCGCGCGCACCGTCGTCCTCGGCGCCAGCCAGGGCGGCGGCATCACCGTCGCCGTGGGCGGTCTGGTGCCGGACCTGACGGCGGTCGCGCCCGACGTGCCGTTCCTGTGCGACTTCCCGCGCGCGACCACGCTCACCGACCGGCACCCCTACCGGGAGATCGGCCTGTACCTGAAGACGCACCGGGGCCGCGCCCAGGACGTCCGGCGGACGCTGTCCTACTTCGACGGGGTGCACTTCGCGGCCCGCGGCCGGGCCCCCGCGCTGTTCTCGGCGGCGCTGGAGGACATGACCTGCCCGCCCTCGACGGTGTTCGCGGCCTTCAACGCCTGGGCCCACGAGGACAAGGACATCGAGGTCTACGAGTTCAACGACCACGAGGGCGGCGGTCCCTTCCAGGAGGCCGCCAAGGTGCGCTGGCTGAGCGGCCGGCTCTGACCGTCAGGGTCTGCGGGCGGTGACCAGGCGGGCGCGCGGAGCGCCGTCGGGCCGCCGCCCGGAGCCCGGCAGGGGCCGCAGGTCGACCTGGAACCCGGCCCGGACCAGTTCCCGGCGCACGTCGCCGAGCCGGAAGGTCCGGTAGTACATGACGAACGGCGGTCGCCACACGGCGTTGCGCACCCGCATCGCCGCGTCGAAGCCGAGCAGCGCCCAGTAGGCCCGGGAGCCCGGCCGCGGCGGTGCTCCGAGCGGGAAGGCGAAGCAGCCGCCCGGCCGCAGCGCGGAGTACACCTGGTCGAACAGTCCCGGCAGTTCCCGGGGCAGGAAGTGGCCGAACGCGCCGAAGCTCACCACGAGGTCGAACGCCTCGGTGAACGGCAGGGCGCGGGCGTCGGCGCGGACCCAGGAGACCGTCGGCCCGGCGGGGCGGACCGGCCGCCGGGCCACCTCCAGCATGCCCGCGCTGAAGTCGACGCCCGTGGCGCTCCCGCGGCACAGGCGGGCCAGGACGTCCATGCCCGCGCCGGTGCCGCAGCACAGGTCCAGGCCCGCCTCGAAGGGGCCCAGCGGCAGCAGCGCGGAGGCCACGGCGTCGAGCACCCGTTGTGAGGTGCGGTACGGGGTGTGGTCGAACTTCGGGGCCAGCAGGTCGTAGCCGTGCTCGACCGACGACAGTGCCTGGACGGCGAGTTCACGCAGGGTGGGAGCCTCGGGGCGGGACATCGGGTCAGCCTAGCGGTGCCTCGCCGGTAGTGGTACGATGTACTCAGCACACGTGCACGCCTCCCTTTCCTGCGAGGCGCCGGTGCCGTTCTTCTCTCGGTTCGCCGAGACCTCCCGTCCGTTCCGTTCGGAGCGTCGGCTTTTCCACACCACCCCGCGAGCGGGTCCTCCCGTCGTCGCCGAGGTGCTGTTTCCCGCCGTCCGCAGGCATGCCCTCTGGGCCCGGCCCGCACGGCCTCTCCCCCCTCCCCACGCGCTCGTCTCGTTCACCGTCCTCGAAAGGACCCCTCATGACCACCACGATCGAACACCCTCCCGTCCAGCAGGCCCCGGCCGAGACCGTCAGCGGCGTCCTCGACCTGGACACGGGCGGCAAGGGCCACCTGCGCACCGCCGGTCTGCTGCCCACCCCCGCGGACGTGCAGCTCCCCACCGCGCTGATCCGCCGGTACGGACTGCGCAAGGGCGATCTCGTCGAAGGCGTACACGGCGACCGGCGCACCCTGACCGACGTCGTCCGGATCAACGGCCGTACCCCGCAACGGCCGGCCGCGCGCCGGCACTTCGCCGATCTGACGCCGCTCCACCCGCACCAGCGGCTGCGCCTCGAACACCCGGCGGCGGGTCTCGCCGGACGCGTCCTGGACCTGCTGGCCCCGGTCGGGAAGGGGCAGCGCGGTCTGCTCGTGGCCCCGCCGAAGACCGGCAAGACCGTACTCCTCCAGCAGATCGCGGCCGCCGTGACCGGCAACCACCCCGAGTGCCGGCTGATGGTCCTGCTGCTCGACGAGCGGCCCGAGGAGGTCACCGACATGCGGCGCTCGGTGCGTGGCGAGGTCTACGCCTCGACCTTCGACCGGACGCCCAAGCAGCACATCGCCCTGGCCGAGCTGGTGATCGAACGGGCCAAACGGCTCGTCGAGGCCGGTGAGGACGTCGTCGTCCTGCTCGACTCGCTGACCCGGCTGTGCCGGGCGCACAACAACGCCGCCGGTCCGGGCGGCCGCACCCTCAGCGGCGGTGTCGACGCGGGCTCGCTGACCGGACCCAAGCGCTTCTTCGGCGCCGCCCGGCAGGCCGAGGAGGGCGGCTCGCTCACCATCCTCGCCACCGCGCTGGTGGAGACCGGTTCCCGGGCCGACGAGTTCTTCTTCGAGGAGCTCAAGAGCACCGGCAACATGGAACTGCGGCTGAGCCGTGAGCCGGCCTCCCGCCGCCTCTTCCCGGCCGTGGACATCGACGGCTCCGGCACCCGGCGGGAGGAACTGCTGCTGTCCCCGGCCGAGTTGACGGCCGTGGCGGGGCTGCGGCGGGCGCTGCGTTCGCGGGACGGACACGGCGGCCTGGAGACGCTCATCGAGCGCATGCGCGAGACGCCGGACAACGCCGCCTTCCTGCGCCGCGTCCAGCCGACGCTGCCCGCCACCGGCTGACGGTCCGCCGCTCCTCACCTCGCCGCCCGTGCGGCATCCGGGTGCCAGTCCCCGGCCACTCGGCCCTGGCAGCGGGGCGCCGGGCCGACCCATTCCTACGTTTGCGGTATGACTATCGGATTCTCATCCCGGCTGGCCCTGTCCGGATGCGCACTCTGCGCGTTGGGGCTGCTGGCCCTGGCGCCCGCCGCGGCGGCGGTCCGCACCCGGCCGCCGGACCCCGGCCCGGCCGCCGGACCCCGGGCGGTGGCACCGCAGCCGGGCCTGCTGTACCGCTCCGGCACCCAGGTCCGCCCGCGCCCCGGGGCGCCGGGGCTCCCCGATGTCTCCGGTCTGTCCTGGGTGGTGGCCGACGCCGGCAGCGGCGATGTGCTGGCCGCGCACGACGCGCACCGCAGGCTGCCGCCCGCCTCCACCCTGAAGACGCTGTTCGCCCTCACGGTGCTGCCCGTGCTGCCGGGCGGCATCCGCCACGAGGTGCGTCCCGAGGAACTGGCCCGGGTCGGCCCCGGCAGCAGCCTGGTCGGGGTCGCCGAGGGGCGTACCTACCGGGTCGCCGACCTGTGGAACGGGGTGTTCCTCAACTCCGGCAACGACGCCGTGCACGTGCTGGCCGCGCTCAGCGGCGGCTGGCGCGAGGCGGCCGCCCGGATGCAGGCCAAGGCCCGCGCGCTGGGCGCCCGCGACACGGAGGTGCGCTCGCCCGACGGCTATGACGCGCCGGGCCAGGTCTCGTCCGCCTTCGACCTGACGCTGTTCGGCCGGGCGGGGCTGCGCAACCCGGAGTTCGCCCGGTACTGCGCCCGGGCCGCTGCCCTCTTCCCGGGCGGCGGCGGAGACGTGTACCCGATCGAGAACACCAACCGGCTGCTGACCGGCGCGGACGGGGTCGCCGCGTACCCGGGGCTGGTCGGCGTCAAGAACGGCTACACCAGCGGCGCCGGGCACACCCTCGTCGCCGCCGCCCGGCGCGACGGACGGACCCTGCTGGTGACGGTGATGAACCCTCAGGAAGGCGGCGCCTTCGCCGTGTACGAGGAGGCGCGCTCGCTGCTGGACTGGGGGTTCGCGTCGGCCGGGCGGGTCGATCCGGTGGGCTCGCTGGACGCCCCCCGCGCGCGGTCGCGGCCGGGACCGGAGCCGTCGGCCGAACCGGTCGCGGTGGCGGCGCCGGCCGAGGACGGGCCGGGCTGGGCGGAGACCGGGGCGGTCACGGCCGCGGCCGGGTTCGGCGCGGGCGCGGTGGCGCTGGTGCTGCGGCGGGTGGCGGGCCGTCCGGGCGAGGAATGACCGGCCGGCAGCGCCAGCAGCAGGCCGAGGGTGATCCAGACGTAGGCGTTGCCGCCGAGGAAGCCGGCCACGCCCGAGGCGTCGTCGGTCCACAGCCACACCACGCTGGTGCACAGCACCGCGTACAGGGCGCCCGCGACGCGCGGGTGTCCGGTGCGCAGCAGCACCGCGAAGGACGGCAGCAGCCACACCAGGTGGTGCACCCAGGTGACCGGGCTGACCAGGCACGCGGCCAGTCCGGTCAGGGCGAAGGCCGCCGTCCAGTCCGCCGCGGCCAGCGCCCGCCGGGTCCGCCGGGCCCACACGCCGAGGACCAGCAGCACCGCCGCCGCCCACACCGCCCGGTCCAATTCGCCGAGTCTGGCCAGCACCCCTTGGAGGGACTGGTTGGAGACGTAGTCGAGGCGGCCGACGCGGGTGGTGTCCCACATCGCGTGGGTCCAGTAGAAGCGGGAGGCGTCCGGCACCGCCCAGGCGGCCAGCGCGGTCGCCCCGGCGGCCACGGCCGTCGCGACCCCGGCCGCCCGCCAGCGCCGGGCGAGCAGCAGCAGGCCGATGAAGAGCGCGGGGGTGAGCTTGACGGCCGCGGCGAGGCCGATGCCGACACCCGCCCACCGTCCGCGCCCGGTGGCCAGCAGCCATCCGTCGGTGAGCACGAGGGCCAGCAGGATCAGGTTGACCTGGCCGAAGCTGACGGTGTCGCGCAGCGGCTCGAACAGGGCGAGCAGGCAGACGGTCAGGGCCCAGCCGTAGACGCCCGGCCGCCGCCGGGCGCCGTCCGCCAGGATGCGCAGCACCGCCGTGAGGGCGATCAGGTCCAGCAGCAGACAGACGACGACCGCGGCGGACAGGCCGAGCAGCGCCATCGGCAGCATGGCGAGGGCCGCGAACGGCGGGTAGGTGAAGCCGTACGCCGTGCCGGGCACCCGGTAGTCGTAGATCCGGCCGCCGTGGTGGATCCAGCTGTCCACGGTGCCGTGGTAGACGCGCAGGTCGAACCAGTCGCGCAGCAGGGGCACCGTCGCGGTGAAGACGGTCACGGCGGCGGCCAGGGCCAGGACCAGGACCAGCCGGCCGCGGTCGGTGGACGGCTGCCTCATCCGACCGGGTCCAGCGCCGGGGCCGGCCTGGCCTGCCGGAACTGGTGGGCCTGCCACAGCACGACCGCGGCGAGGACGCCGCCGCACACGGCCAGGGCCAGCTGGCCCGCGTCCGCCGGTCCGCCGCCGGGCAGGGTGGCCAGGGCCAGCACCCCGGCCACGGCCGCCGCGCGGTGCCGTACGGGGGCGGGCGCGGCGGCGGCGATCAGATAGAGGCCCCACAGGGCGTACCAGGGGCGGATCGCCGGGCCGAGGGCGGCGACGACGGCGAGGCTGAGGCCCACGGCGTACACCGGGCGGTGCCGCAGCCGGAGCCAGACCACGAGTACGGCGACGGCGGCACACGCCAGGCCGAGGGTGTGCCAGGCGGGGACGGCCAGGTGGGCGAGGCCGCTGCCGACGCCCTCCAGGAGGTCGCGGGTGGCGCTGCCGAGGAGGGTCGTCAGGGCCCAGTTGCCGGTCGAGACGGGGGTGTCGAGGGCGGCGGTCCAGCCGTATCCGGTGCCGGTCACGGCGGTGGCGGCGACGGTGGTGGCCGCGGCCGTGAGGGCGGTCGTCAGCAGGGCGCGCGCCGGGCGGCGGCCCGCGCGGATCCGGAGGACGACGACGGCGGCGAGCCCCAGCGCGGCGGGCGCCTTGACCAGGGCGGCCAGAGTGACCAGCGCGGCCCCGGCGGCGGGCCACCGGCCCAGCGCGGCGACCAGGCCGGCGCCGAGCAGCCCGAGCATGACGGCGTCGTTGTGGGCGCCGGCCACCAGGTGGAGCAGGACCAGCGGGTTGAGCGCGCCGAGCCACAGCGCGGCGGCCGGGTCGGCGCCGCTGTGCCGGGCGAGCCGGGCCAGGGCGAGCGCCATCAGCGCGACGCCGGCCAGCGCGACCAGCCGCATCCCGGCGACGCCCGCCTGGAGTTCGCCGCGGGTCAGGGCGGACAGGAGGGCGGAGACGCCGATGAACACCGGCCCGTACGGGGCGCTGGTGTGCTGCCACAGCGGCGCGACCTCGTCGGCGAGCGGTCCGCCGAGGCGGGCCGGGCCGTGGGTGTACACGTCGATGCCCGCGTCGGCCATGGCGCCCTGCGCGAGGTAGCTGTAGACGTCCCGGCTGAACAGCGGCGGGGCGAGCAGCAGCGGTGCCGACCAGAGCGCCAGGACCAGCAGCAGGGCGCGCGGCGCCGGCGGCTCGGGGCCGCTCACCAGACGTCCGAGCAGGGCCCAGGCCGCGATCAGCAGGACGATGCCGAAGTAGACGGCGACCAGGCCGAGGGCGGCGCCACCGGAGGCGGGGGCGAGCAGCTCCCGCACGGGCAGGGCACCGGCCGTCTCACCGCCCGTCGCGAGGGCGGCGGTACCGGCCAGGCCGAGCAACCGGCAGCGGCGGAGGTCGGCGGAGAGGACGACGGGCAGCACGCGGGCAGCATGTCGGCGCCGGGTGGCCGGGAATCGACGCGCCGCCCTCCGCCCGGGGGACTGCGGGTGACCGCCGGGCGATCCCGCCCCGGTGGCCGCGGTGCCGCCGGGGGTGGGGGCAGCCCCACCCCCGCCCGGGGGTGAGCACCGTCCGGGCTCGGGGGCCAACATCATTCTGCTGCCGCGTGGCCGTTCACATACTGAAGTACATGGTCGATCCGACGGCGCCCACGACGGTGCGCACAGACAACACGTCCATACGCCGGCCCGCGCGGGACCGGGAACGGGGCAGTGATTTCGCCGAACTCTCCCGCCGTATCACCGATGCGGGACTGCTGCGGCGGCGCCCGCTGTACTACACGGTGCGTTTCGGTGCGGTGGGAGCCGCGCTCGCGGGGTGCGTGGCGGCGTTCCTGGCGCTGGGTGACAGCTGGGGGCAGATGTTCGTCGCCGTCGCCCTGGCCGTCGTCTTCGGCCAGCTCGGACTGGCCGCCCACGACCTCGCCCACCGCCAGGTGTTCTCCCGCCGGCGCCCCAGCGAGGCCGGCGGTCTGCTCACCGCCGACCTGCTGCTCGGCATGAGTTACGGCTGGTGGATGAACAAGCACACGCGCCATCACGCCCATCCCAACCACGAGGAGAAGGACCCGGACGTCTCCCCCGACATCCTGGTCTGGAGCCGGCGGCAGGCGCGGCAGGCCGAGGGGATCGCGCGGTTCGTCGGGAAGCACCAGGCCGCGCTGTTCTTCCCGCTGCTGACCCTCGAAGGCCTCAACCTGAGTTTCAACAGCTTCAAGGCGCTGCGCGGTCCGTCCATGAAGCGGCCGGTGCTGGAGGGCACGCTGCTGGTCGCTCACTTCGCGCTGTACTTCGGCGGGCTGTTCACGGTCCTCTCCCCCGGCAAGGCGCTCGTCTTCGTCGCCGTCCACCAGGGCCTGTTCGGGGTCTACCTGGGCTCGGTCTTCGCGCCCAACCACAAGGGCATGCCGATGATCGAGGAGGGCACGCGCCTGGACTTCCTGCGCCGTCAGGTGCTCACCTCCCGCAACGTCCGGGGCGGAGCGTTCATCGACGCGCTGATGGGCGGCCTCAACTACCAGATCGAGCACCACCTGTTCCCCAGCATGCCGACGCCCGCCCTGGCCCGGGCGCAGGACATCACCGAGCGGTACTGCGCCGAACTGGGCGTCCCCTACCACCAGACGGGGCTGCTCGCCTCGCACCGGGAGGCGCTGCGGCACATGCGCGCCGTCGGAGAGCCGCTGCGCGCCGCCCGGTGACCGGCGGGGGCGGGGCTCAGCCCCAGAGGGCCCGGCCCAGGGCGACGCCCGCGAACGCCGCGCCGACGCCGGCCGCCACGCTGAGCAGCACATTGCCGACGGCGTGCCGGCCGTCCCCGGCCTCCGCCAGCCGCAGCGTCTCGTACGAGAAGGTCGAGTACGTGGTGAGGGCGCCGCACAGGCCGGTGCCGAGCAGCAGTTGGAGGCGGGGGCCCGCCGCGCCCGTGAGGGCCGCGCCGGTGAGCAGGCCGAGGATCAGCGAGCCGGCGACGTTGACCAGGAAGGTGCCCCAGGGCAGGGCCGAGCCGTACCGGGCGCGCACCGTGCGGTCGGTGAGGTAGCGGAGCGGGGCGCCCACCATGGCGCCCGCTACGACGAGCAGCCAGTTCACGAGGACCGCCCGCCCGTCACCGTCAGGACCCGGCGGGTCGCCGAGGCGGCGAGCCAGACCGCGGTGAGCGCCGCGAGCGGGGTGGCGGCGAGGTAGGCCAGGGCGACGGGCAGGTGCCCGGTCCCGGCCAGCTGCCGGAAGTCGACGGTGAACGTCGAGAAGGTGGTGAAGCCGCCGAGCACCCCGGTGCCGAAGAAGGGCCGCAGCAGGCGGTGGACGGGCCACACGTCGGTGACGGTCATGAACACGCCGATCACGGCGCAGCCGGCCACGTTGACCCAGAAGACGGTCCAGGGAAAGCCGCCGGTCCCGGCCGGCCAGCCCAGGGTGGCCGCGTAACGGGCGGCGGCTCCGGTGCCCCCGCCGAGCGCCACGGCGGCGAGCACGGGCAGCTGGCTCCGGACGGGCCGGGGTGGGGCGGCGGGAGGCGCGGCGGCGCTCTCGGTCTCGGGTGCGGTCATGAGGGGCTGGTCATGAGGTGGTGCGTCTTCCTACTCGCCGGCATGGATGCCTTCGTGCGCAAGCAGGGACCGTTGGCGGCGCCTGTGCCGCGGTTCGGGTACGGCGGGCCCCTCCGCCGCGCCGCGCGGGAGCGGGCGCGGCCGGTGACCAGCGTAACGCGGGCCGCGCCGGGGCCGGGCCGGCCGGTCGCCACCACCCTTTATCGAACACTTGAATGATATCGGCGACGGGTCCGCCGGTGGGCGGCTCCGGTCCCGCGGGTGCGGGCCCGGCCCGGTACTACCATGCGGATATGGCAGCGAAGACGGTCGGTGCGCGCCTGGAGGACCGGTGGCGGGAGATCCTCTCGGTGCACGCGCGCACGTCCTGTGAGATCGACCGGGTCCTGCACCCCTACGGCCTCGGTGCGAGCGACTTCGAGGTGCTCGACCTCCTCGCCGCCACCGCGCACGAGGAGGGGGACCACTGCCGGGTGCAGAACCTCGTCGGCCGGGTCCATCTCAGCCAGAGCGCGCTGTCCCGGCTGATCGCCCGGCTGGAGCGGGACGGCCTGGTGCGGCGCACCGTCTGCCTGGAGGACCGCCGCGGCGTGTGGGTGGCGCTGACCCCCGAGGGCCGCGACCTGCACGCCGAGACGCTGCCGTTGCAGCGGGCGGTGCTGGCCCGGACGCTGGGCGACGACGGCCCGTAGGGCTCGGTCAGGGGCGCGCCAGCAGGGTGCGGACGCCGTCCGAGGTGAGGGTGAGCCGGTGCTCGGAGCCGGCGTCGATGGACAGGGACAGGTCGTCGGCCGGCCACTGCGCGGCGAGGGCGCCGAGCGGCACCAGGCGGTACCGGGAGACGAACGGCAGCAGGTCGGCCATCTCCAGCTCCGAAGTGAAGACGGGCACCACCTGCCCGCCGCCCGACTGTTCCAGCACGGGCAGCGCCAGCGAGGTCGCGCCGGTGGCGTCCTCGTCGCTCGCGTCGTCCGGCACCGGTACGAGCACCTCGCTGCCCGCCAGCGTGTCGAGCGCCGCCGTGTCCGCGGTGTTCTCGGCGAGGGTGTCCAGCGCCCGCTGCGCGGGGGTCGCGGTGTTGTCGTTCGCAGGAGTCTCCATGGCGGTTCCCTGGTAGCGGCGGTGTGCCGCCCGTCCTCGTGGTGATCGGCACGGGCGCGGTCCCGCCTCGCGTACCCGGTCGGGGCGGCGGCAATCCTGTCCGGGGCGCACCCCGTCCGCCGGCCGCCGAGGAGTTGGGCCGGCCGCCGGGGAACCAGCGCGGGGGTTGACCCCAAGCCCGGTCGGCGGGTGTCATGTTACCGGTAACACGATTTCGGTCCCGCGCGCTGCCCCGCCCCCTCGAAGGGAACCCCCGTATGCCCGCCCTGACGACGACGTCCGACGGATTCCTGCTCCACGGCGAGCCGTTCCGCATCATCTCCGGTGCGCTGCACTACTTCCGGGTCCATCCGCGGCAGTGGGCCGACCGACTGCGCAAGGCCCGCCTGATGGGGCTCAACACGGTGGAGACCTACGTCCCGTGGAATTTCCACCAACCGGACCCGGAAGGCCCGCTCGACCTCGACGGCATCCTCGACCTGCCGCGCTTCCTGCGGCTGGCCGGCGAGGAGGGGCTGCGGGTGCTGCTGCGGCCCGGTCCGTACATCTGCGCCGAGTGGGACGGGGGCGGGCTGCCCGCGTGGCTCACCGCGGACCGGGACATCCGGCTGCGCAGCGGCGACCCCCGGTTCACCGCCGCCGTCGACCGCTACCTCGACCTGCTGCTGCCCCCGCTGCTGCCGCACCTCGCCGCGTCGGGCGGGCCCGTCATCGCCGTGCAGGTGGAGAACGAGTACGGAGCGTACGGCGACGACACCGCGTACCTGAAGCACCTCGCCGAGGGGCTGCGGGCGCGCGGCGTCGAGGAACTGCTGTTCACCTGCGACCAGGCCGACCCGGCCCACCTGGCCGCCGGGAGCCTGCCGGGCGTACTCGCCACCGGCACCTTCGGCAGCCGGATCGAGGAGTCGCTCGGCACGCTCCGCGCCCACCGGGGCGAAGGGCCGCTGATGTGCGCCGAGTTCTGGATCGGCTGGTTCGACCACTGGGGCGGGCCGCACCACGTGCGGGACGCGGCCGACGCCGCCGCCGACCTGGACCGGCTGCTGGCGGCGGGCGCCTCGGTGAACCTGTACATGTTCCACGGCGGCACCAACTTCGGCCTCACCAACGGCGCCAACCACCACCACGCCTACGCCCCCACCGTCACCTCGTACGACTACGACGCCCCGCTCACCGAGTGCGGCGACCCGGGGCCGAAGTACCACGCCTTCCGCGAGGTCATCGCCCGCCACGCCCCGGTGCCGGACGAACCCGTCCCGGCCGCGGGCCCCAAACTGCCGTCCACACCGGTGGAGCTGGACCGGCGGGCGCCGCTGCTGCCGTACGCCGTGGCGTCGGGAGCGGCGGCGTACGGTGACGATCCGCTGGCGATGCACGAGCTGGGACAGGCGTCCGGCCTGGCCCTGTACCGCACCACCGTGCCCGCCGCCGGTGACGGACTGCTGCGCTTCGAGGGCGGGGTCGGCGACCGGGCCCAGGTCTTCGTCGACGGTGCCCCGGCGGGCGTGCTGGAGCGCGAGCGCGGCGAGGAGACGCTGCCGGTGCGCGTGCCCCGCCCCGGCGCCACGCTGGACGTCCTGGTGGAGAACCTGGGCGGGGTCAACTACGGGCCGCACATCGGGGACCCCAAGGGCCTCCTCGGGCCGGTCTCCTTCGACAGGACGGTGCTGCACGGCTGGGAATGCCGTCCGCTGCCGCACGGTGTGCCCGGCGCGGAGGCGTTCACGGCGTCCGGTACCGGACCGGCCGCCGCCCCGGCCTACCACCACGGCACGTTCGAGGTGACGGAGCCCGCCGACGCCTTCCTGGCGCTGCCCGGCTGGACCAAGGGACAGGCGTGGGTCAACGGCTTCGCCCTCGGCCGCTACTGGAACCGGGGCCCGCAGCGCACGCTGTACGTGCCCGCGCCGGTGCTGCGTCCGGGGACCAACGACCTTGTCCTGCTGGAACTGCACGGCGGTGTCGCCGGACGTGCCCTGCTCACGGACGCCCCCGACCTCGGGCCGGACAAGGTCTGACCCGGGTCCGACCGGGTCAGATCCGGTTCCGGCCCGGAACCGGGGCCGGCCGGGGTCCGGGACCGGGTCTGGCCCGGGTCACCGCCCGTCCCGCCCGGCCTATGCTGTGCTTCTGCCGGGCGGGACGGGTCCGCCGTACCGCCGCCTGCCGACGCGGAGGGACGGACCGGTCATGAGCCCGAGCGCACCCGAGGGCCCCACGCGGCGCAGCCGGCGGGGCTTCGCCGGGGCGCGTCCCGTGATGGACGACGTGGCACGCCGCGCGGGCGTCTCCAAACAGACCGTCTCCCGGGTGCTCAACGACCATCCCGCCGTCCGTCCGGAGACCCGGGAGGCGGTGCGTGAGGCCATGCGGGCGCTCGGGTACCGCCCCAGCCGCAGCGCGCGGTCCCTGGCCAGCGGACGGACCCGGATGCTGGGCGTCATCTCGTTCGACGCCGCGCGCTACGGTCCTGCCGCCGTCCTGGCCGCGATCGACACGGCGGCGCAGAAGGCCGGTTACCTGGTCAGCTCCATCGCCCTGGACACGGCCGACCGGGACACGGTGGTCGAGGCCGTGGACCGGCTGTCGGCCGAGGGCGCGGACGGGGTGATCGCCATCGCGCCGCAGCGGTGGGTGGGCCGGGCCCTCGCGGACACCGCTCTGACCGCGCCCCTGGTGGTGCTGGACGACACCCCGGCGGTCGTCGGTGACTCCGGCAGCGGGGCCCGCAAGGCCACCGGGCACCTGCTGTCCCTCGGCCACCGCACCGTCCACCACATCGCGGGCCCGGCCGGCTGGACCTCCGCCGACCTGCGGCTGGCCGCCTGGCGGGGTGCCCTGGAGGAGGCCGGGGCCGAGGTGCCCGAGCCGCTCGTCGGCGACTGGAGCGCGGACGCCGGGTACGAACTGGGCCGGCGGCTGGCGCGGCGGGCGGGGACGACGGCGGTGTTCGTCTCCAACGACCAGATGGCGCTGGGCGTCCTGCACGCCCTGCACGAGGCCGGGCGGCCCGTCCCCGGCGAGATCAGCGTGGTCGGCTACGACGACATTCCGGAGGCGGCCCACTTCCTGCCCCCGCTGACCACGGTGCGCACCGACTTCGCCGAACTCGGCACCCGGTCGCTGCGGCTGCTCCTCGACCGGATCGACGGCGCCGGGACGCCGCCGTCGGGCGCGCCGGTCCCGGCCGAGCTGGTGGTGCGGCGCAGCAGCGGACCGCCGCCGGTCCGGTAGCGCCCGGCGGTCGATTGCGGCACTGCCCCCGGGGTGTTTCGCTGACGCCTGAAGATCAACCGAGTGGGAGGCATCGCCATGACCGTCGAGACGGCAGCGCAGGCCGTGTTGTCCGGCCTGAACGACATCCGGTCCGACGTGGAGGACCTGTACCGCGACCTGCACGCCCACCCCGAGCTGGGCTTCCGGGAGCACCGCACCGCCGGGAAGGCGGCCGAGGTGCTGCGCGGCTGCGGTTACGAGGTGACGGAGGGGCTGGGCGGGACCGGCGTGACCGGCGTGCTGACGCGGGGCACCGGTCCCACGGTGCTGCTGCGCGCGGACATGGACGCCCTGCCGGTGCGGGAGGCGACCGGTCTGCCGTACGCGTCGACGGTCACGGCGAAGGACGCGGAGGGCCAGGAGCGGCCGGTGATGCACGCCTGCGGGCACGACGTGCACGTGGCCTGCATGGCCGGGTTCGCCCGGCTGATGGCGGCGGCGCCGGAGGGCGCCTGGCGGGGCACCCTGGTCGTGCTGTTCCAGCCCTCGGAGGAGAATGGTGACGGCGCCCGGGCCATGCTCGACGACGGTCTGACGGAGAAGGTGCCGCGGCCGGACGTGGTCCTCGCCCAGCACGTACTGCCGTACCCGGCCGGATACGTCGGCACGCGCCCCGGCTCCTTCCTCTCCGCCGCCGACAACCTGCGGATCACCCTGCACGGGCGGGGCGCGCACGGCTCGGCCCCGCAGACCGGGGTCGACCCCGTCGTCATGGCGGCGATGTGCGTGATCCGGCTCCAGACGGTGGTCTCCCGCGAGACCGGCGCGACCACGCCCGTCGTCGTCACCGTGGGCAGCATCCAGGCCGGCACCGGGCCGAACATCATCCCCGACCACGCCGTCCTCCAGCTCAACGTGCGCACGTACGACGAGACCGTGCGCGAGCAGGTGCTGGCCGCGATCGAGCGGATCGTGCGCGCGGAGGCGCAGGCGTCCGGGGCGCCGAAGGAGCCGGAGATCGAGCACCTGCGGTCGTTCCCGCCGACGGTCAACGACGCCGGCGTGACCGAGACCGTCACCCACGCGTTCGCGGACCACTTCGGCGACAGTCTGCACACCGTCGAACTCCAGACGGCCAGCGAGGACCTGAGCGAGATCCCGGCGGCGTTCGGCGTCCCGTACACCTACTGGGGCATCGGCGGCATCGCGCCGCAGGCGTATGCCCGGGCCGAGCGGCGGGGCACCCTCCGGCAGGACGTGCCCTCCAACCACAGCCCGAGGTTCGCCCCGGTCCCGCAGCCCACGCTCGACACCGGTGTGCGGGCGCTGACGGTGGGCGCGCTGGCCTGGCTGGCGGGGTAGCGCGGGCCCGGTCACCGAGACCGCGCGAGCCCTGTCACCGAGGCCGGGCGGCGCTCATTCGATCACCCCTGCCCCCACTTGATCGATCATCGGGGCGGTGTGGTTAACATATGAGCGCCGCCTAGCTCGAAAGATGGAACCGTGACTGTCAACGACGACTCGTTCACCGACTGGAAGAACCGCGAGGAGATCGCGGAATCGATGATCCCGATGATCGGGAAGCTGCACCGGGAGCGGGACGTGACGGTCCTGCTGCACAGCCGCTCCCTGGTGAACAAGTCGGTGGTCAGCATCCTGAAGACGCACCGCTTCGCCCGGCAGATCGCCGGCGCGGAGCTGTCGGTCACCGAGACGCTGCCCTTCCTCCAGGCGCTCACCACGCTCGACCTCGGCCCGTCCCAGATCGACATCGGCATGCTCGCCGCGACCTACAAGGCCGACGACCGGGGGCTGTCGGTGGCCGAGTTCACCGCCGAGGCCGTCGCCGGGGCCACGGGCGCGAACAAGATCGACCGCCGTGAGCCGCGGGACGTCGTCCTCTACGGCTTCGGCCGCATCGGCCGGCTGCTGGCCCGGCTGCTGATCGAGAAGGCCGGCTCCGGCAACGGGCTGCGGCTGCGCGCCATCGTCGTCCGCGACAGCGGGGGCGGCGACCTCGTCAAGCGCGCCTCGCTGCTGCGCCGGGACTCCATCCACGGCCAGTTCCAGGGCACGATCACCGTCGACGAGGCGAACAGCACCATCGTCGCCAACGGCAACGCCGTCAAGGTCATCTACTCCGCCGACCCGACGGCGGTGGACTACACGGCGCACGGGATCAAGAACGCCATCCTCATCGACAACACCGGCCGCTGGCGCGACCGGGAGGGCCTGTCGAAGCACCTGCGCCCGGGCATCGACAAGGTGGTGCTGACCGCGCCCGGCAAGGGCGACGTCCCCAACATCGTGCACGGCGTCAACCACGAGACGGTCAAACCGGACGAGCGGATCATCTCCTGCGCCTCCTGCACCACCAACGCGATCGTGCCGCCGCTGAAGGCGATGGCCGACGAGTACGGTGTGCTGCGCGGGCACGTCGAGACGGTCCACTCGTTCACCAACGACCAGAACCTGCTGGACAATTACCACAAGTCCGACCGGCGGGGCCGTTCGGCGCCGCTGAACATGGTGATCACCGAGACCGGCGCCGCCTCGGCCGTCGCCAAGGCGCTCCCGGACCTGAAGGCGCGGATCACCGGCTCCTCGATCCGCGTCCCGGTGCCGGACGTGTCGATAGCGATCCTCAACCTCCAGCTCGCCCGCGAGACCACCCGCGAGGAGGTCCTGGACCACCTGCGCGAGGTGTCGCTGACGTCGCCGCTGAAGCGCCAGATCGACTTCATCACCGCCCCGGACGCGGTCTCCAGCGACTTCATCGGCTCCCGGCACGCCTCGATCGTCGACGCCGGCGCGCTGAAGGTCGAGGGCGACAACGCGATCCTCTACCTCTGGTACGACAACGAGTTCGGCTACTCCTGCCAGGTGGTCCGGGTCGTCCAGCACGTCTCCGGCGTGGAGTACCCGACCTACCCGGCGGTCGACGCCTGATCCCGGCCCGGGACGCGGGGGCGGGCAGGTCAACGCCCGTGTTCCGCCCCCGCGTTGGCACGTCGCCGGTTCGATCCGCACCGGGAGTGGTACCTCTCCTTCACGTCCGTTGTCCGGCAAGGAGAAGGAAATGGCTCCGCAGGTACGCGAGGTGATGACCCTCGGCCCGGTCACCGTGGCCCCGGACACCCCGGTCCCGGAGGTGGCCCGTGTCATGCGCGACAAGGACATCGGCGCGGTACTGGTGGTGGCCGACGGGCGGCTGCGCGGGCTGGTCACCGACCGTGACCTGACGGTGCGCATCCTCGCCGACGCCCAGGACGCCTCCGCCCGGACGGTCGCCGAGGCGTGCAGCGGGGACGTGGTGTGCGTCGCCCCCGAGGACGACGTCGACCGGGCGGTGCAGCTGATGCGGGGCAAGGCCCTGCGCCGGCTGCCCGTGGTCGACGACGGCCGCCCGGTCGGCATCGTCACCTTGGGAGACGTGGCCGTCGATCAGGACCCCACGTGCGTCCTGGCGCGGATCAGCGCGGCCGAGCCGAACCGCTGAGGGCACCCGGCGGCGGGTTCGGGTGAGCCCTCCTCCGAAGGGTACTCCGTCCGTGCCCGAGGGCCCGGGCGCCCGGGCCCGGCCGAGCACTCCTGGACAGGATCGATCACTCATGGACCCGTCCTCCCCCGACGACTCACTGCGGCTCCACTTCATCGGCAACGCCACCGTGCTGCTCCGGTACCGCGGGCTGAGTCTGCTCACCGACCCGAACTTCCTGCACCGCGGCCAGCTCGCCCACCTCGGGTACGGGCTGGTCAGCCGCCGTCTGACCGAGCCCGACCTGGACCCGCGCCACCTGCCGGCCCTCGACGCCGTGGTGCTGTCCCACCTGCACGGCGACCACTGGGACCGCCGGGCCAGGCGGCACCTGTCCCGGTCCCTGCCGATCGTCACCACCCCGCACGCGTCCCGCCGGCTCCAGGCCGTGCACGGCTTCCACCGGGCCGTCGGGCTGCGCACCTGGCAGGAGGAGACCGTGCGGCACGGGGACGCCCAGGTGCGCGTCACCGCGCTGCCCGCCCGGCACGCCGGCCACCCGGTGCTGCGGCGCCTGCTGCCACCGGTGATGGGGAGCCTGCTGGAGTTCGGACCGCTCGGCGGGCCCGCGCGGCACCGTCTCTACCTCTCCGGCGACACCCTGCTCTTCGACGGCCTGGACGAGATCGCCCGGCGCCACCCCGGACTGGACCTCGCCGTGCTCCACCTGGGCGGTACGACGCTGCCGGGCGGCTTCGTGGTGACCATGGACGGACGCCAGGGCGCGGAACTGGCGCGGCGGCTCGGTCCACGGCTGATCCTGCCGGTGCACTACGACGACTACACGGTCTTCCGCTCACCGCTCGACGCCTTCCTGGCCGAGGCCGGCCGCGCGGGGCTCGCCGACCGGATCGTGCACTGCCGCCGGGGTCAGCGGGCGGTCCTGGGCCCGGACGGCGGGCCGCCCGTCGTCACGTAGCGCGGGGCGTCTCGGGCAGCCGGGCGCCGGGGCGGAACGAGGTGAACACGCGAGGGCGCGGGTACTCGCGACGGCATGAGGAAACACGCGTGGTGGCAGGGGCTGGCGGCCGGCACGGCCGGGGTCGTGGTGATGACGCTGGCCGAGAAGGCCGAGCAGCGGCTGACCGGCCGCCCCGATTCCCATGTGCCCGCCCGGACCTTGCAGCGGCTGACCGGCCTGCCGGAACACCCGGGCGGCCGTCAGCCCGCGCCGGTGAACCTCGCCATGCACGTCGGGCAGGGCGCTGCCCTGGGCGTGCTGCGGTCGGTGATGGCACACGCCGGGCTGCGCGGGCCCTGGTCGTCGGCGCAGTTCGCCGTCGTACGGTTCACCAGCGACCAGATCCTGGAGAACGCCACCGGCGTGGGCGCCCCGCCGCCCACCTGGCCCCGCCGGGAGCTGGTGGTCGACCTGCTCCACAAGACGGTGTACGCCTTCGTGACCGGTGCCGTCGCCGACGCCCTGGCCGCCCGCTCGGGCCCGGGGCCCGGACAGCAGCACGCCGCGGCGCGTCCCGGCCGCCACGCGGACGCGGGACCCGTGCCCCGCGCTCAGGCGCGGGGGCGATGACCCGGCCCGGGACCGGCGGAAGGACGCCCCTCGTCCCAGCGGCCTCGTCCCAGCGGCTTCATCCCAGCGGCCTCATCCGAGCGGCCTCATCCGAGCGGCCTCATCCGAGCGGCAGAACGGCACGACCATGACGGACACCCCCCACATGACCACCTTCACCACCCTGCGCGGCCTGACCGCCCTGGTGACCGCCCGCCACGGGCTCTACGTGCGCTGGTCGCTGGGCCCCGGCAAGGATCTGTCGGCGATCTCCAGCACGGACGATCTGACCGGCGTGGCGATGCCGGGTCTGTCGGCCAGCCCGCTGGACGTCGAGGGCTGGTGGGGCGACCGGCCGCCGGGCGTCTGGGTCGCCCGGCGGCTGTACGACTACTCCCACCTGCCGCGGGTGAAGCACTCCGGCACCCGCCCCTGGGTGCTGGCCGGCCGGGAGGTGGCCCGTGGGCCGGACAACGAGCCGCTGGTCACGGACGTGGAGCCGCTGGGCTGGATCGACGCGCGGGTGATCGCCGAGGCCGGTGACATCATCCGCCGGCAGCGCGGCCCCTGGGGGCCGTTGAACCGCGACGGAGCCGTCGGGGCCTGACCGCCGGGCCGGATCCCTGGTGGTCCCCCGTACTCACCGTCCGGGCCCGGCGTCCGCCCCGAGCCGGCGTTCAGCCCTTGCCCATGGCCCTGCGGGCGGCGTCCTTGGTGCGGTCCATGAGGGCGGCGACGGGGCCCAGGGCCATGTTCTTGGCCCCCGACTCCACCCCCGGGTGCGGGCGGGTGGGTGCCATCGCCTCGGCGGCCTTGATCGCCCGCGCCATGGCCGCCAGGCTCGCGGCGTCGGTGCTGCGCCGGATGTGCGTGAACTCGTACCGCTCCTCGGCCCGGGCGTGTTCCTGCACGTCCGTGCGCAGCCGCATCAGCCGGGACAGGAACTTCGGGTCGTCGGTGTCCATGTCGTCGAGGGCCGCGAGGGTCTCCTTGGCGGCCTTCTCCTCGGCGAGCCGGTCGGCGACGACCTCCTCGCCGCCGTCGAACGCGCGCCGCGCGAAGGGGTGGATCACCTCCTCCTCGGCGGTCTCGTGCACCGCCAGCAGCCGCACCAGCCGACGGAAGGCGTCCCGGCGTTCCTCACCGGTGCACGCCTCCACCTCGTCGAAGAGGTTGCGGATGTCGCCGTGCTGGCGCATCAGCAGCGCCACGACGTCGTCGTCCTCGGCGTGGTCGTCCCCGGCCTGCGGGGTGTGCAGCTCGGACATGTCGTGCCCCCTCACTTCTCGCGCATGGCGGGGTCGGGGTGCTCGCCCTCGGACTGGACCCGGTACTCGCGGCCGAACATGGCGTCGTGCTCGGCCATGACGCGGTCGCTCGGCGGGGCCTCGCCGCCGTGGATCTGCTCCTGCATCGCCTCGAACCGCTCGTGCGCCTCGCGGACGTAGCCCGCCCCGAGTGTGGTCAGATCCATCTGGGTGTCCAGCAGCTCCCGCAGATAGCCCTTGTTCGGCTCGAAGGTGAGCACGTTCGGCAGCTCGGGCGCCAGCACCGAGGCGGGGTCCCGGCCGTCGTGGCGGCGCATCAGGTCGCAGGCGGTGTGCAGGTGCTCCAGCTCCATGTTCAGGTGCAGCTCCCAGATCGCCTTGACCCTGGGGTCGCTCTCCTGCTCCATGAAGGAGTAGTACAGGTAGCACTCGTTGTACTCGTGGTTGACGAGCTGCTCCCACCACGTCTCCCCCGGGTCCACCAGGGACTCGTAGTGGGTGACGTGCTCCTCCTCGATCAGCCCGATCTCCTGGTAGAGCTGGCGGGCGATCGGCTCCATGTAGGTGGGGCCGGTGTTCATGTAGAAGTTCATGGTCTGCTGCTCCGCCGACATGATGGTCAGCGCGTGCAGCTTGGACAGCGGGTTCGTCGTGTCCTTGTCGTACGGGTCGCGGACGTTGTCGACCGGGTCGCGGTGATGGAACCGGGTGGGCCGGCCGGGCATGACCTCGGTGAGGTTGTCGACGATCGACTCCGCCTTGCGGTGCTCGATCATCTCGTACAGGTTCGCGTACCGGTACAGGTGGTCGAAGTCCTCCAGCACCCCGAACTGGTACGCCTGCTTCAGGTACGGGTCCGGCTCCATCCGTGCCACCCACGCCGTCAGGTCCACCGCGACCTGCTCGTAGGCGATCGTCGTCTCCAGCACCGAGGACAGCCCCGGAAGCAGCCAGTTCACGACCTTCTGCTGCTGCGCCTCGATGTACCGGGTGCGGGCCAGCTGCCGCTTGATCTCGGGGTCGGGACAGTGCCGGGCGAGCTGGTGGCTGAAGAGGATCGCCTCCACCTCGATCCCGTTCATGGTGATGATCCGGCAGCGGGTGTAGGGGTCGCACCGGTCCGGGTCGATGGGCTCCACGTTCAGCTCGCGCCAGCTGCGCAGCTGGCGGTCGAGCGGGATACCCCGCTGCTCCAGCGGATTGAACGTCATACGCCTGCCTCCTGAGGACAAGGGGGGACTCGCGCGCCGCCGGGGTACCCCGTTTCCGGCGGTCGGCGCGGACGTGCACTCGCAGTCTTTCCGCCGGGGGCGGTTCCGGGCCACCGCTCACGTCCATGGGCCGGAGGGTTCCCCCTGGTGGCCCAGTCAGGGCGACAGCGGGCCCGGCGTATGACATGTCCGGATGCCGCTGGGAGGGGGGAGCGTCCGTCAGCCGCTGTGCTCGTGGGTCCGCTCGCCGGCCCCGCCGGCTTCCGGCTCCGGGCCGTCCTGCCCGCGCAGCCGCACCTCGACGTGGCCGTCGACGACGCGGGTGTCGAAGGCGGGCTGGGGCGCGGTGGCGGGGCCGCGGACGTTCCAGCCGTCGGAGAGCCGGAAGACGCTGCCGTGCCAGGGGCAGGTGACGCATCCGTCGGCGACCGCGCCCTCGGACAGGGGTCCGGCGAGGTGGCTGCACCGCTCGGCCAGCGCGTGGACGGTGCCGCCGGTTTCACGCACGACCAGGACCGGCACGTCGTCCACGGTCCGCCGTACGGGCTCGCCGGCGGGGAACTCCGCCACGTCGCCGACCCGGTGCCAGCCCGGCGTGACGACGTGCGGTACCTCCTCGGCGTGGTTGGCGCCGGATGCCTGACGGTAGGCCAGATGGCCGCCCAGCATGCCGCCCGCGCCGACCGCCGTCAGACCGAGGAAGCCGTACGCCCGCCCGGCCGCCGGACGGCCCGTGAGGCGGCAGAGCAGTGAGGCGCCGTAGAGGCCCAGGGCCGTCGTGTTGGCCAGGGCGTGCACCAGGCCGACGCGCTGCTGCTGCGGGTGGAGTTCCGCCCAGTCGACGGCGCCCGTCACGGCGGCGGGTGCGGCGGCCGCGAGCCCGACGCCGACGAGCAGGCCCGCCTCCCGGGAGCGGCCGGGGCACAGGTCGAGCACGGCGGCCGAGAGCCAGCTGCCGATCGGCACCTGCACCAGCAGCGGGTGGACCGGGTGCCCGAGCCACCGGCCGTGCAGCAGGTCCCGCGCGGACCCCAGCGGCAGCGCCCGCACCCTCCTGCCCAGGACGTCGATGACCGTGTCCGCCTTGGGGGTGCGTTCCAGGGCGTCCAGCAGCCACAGGACGCGGTTCTGCCCCATCCGTCGGTGACCTGGCTTTCTGTTCATGAGCGGTGAGTCCCCCGGGGAGCGGGGCGGAAACGCCCGGTGGGCCCGGGTCAGCCGCAGTACAGGCGGACGCGTGGCCAGGAGGTGTTGGCGTAGCCCTTGGGGTTCCACACGGTGGCGGGTGACTCGGGGGTGGTGGCACCGGCGCAGTCCCAGGCCCGGGCGACGACCTCCGACGCGCCGGCGGGCAGGTCCAGTACGGTGCGCCAGTGCTGCCACACCCACGGGCCGGCGGCCTCGTCCAGGTCGGCCCGCGTCCAGGAGCGGCCGCCGTCCGGTGACACGTCGACCCGGGCGACGGTGCGGCCCTCGCCGGCCAGGGCGTAGCCGGTGATCACCGTCGGGCCGGCGGGCGGGCGGGAGCCGTCGGCGGGGCTCAGGACGGCGCAGTTCAGGGTGAGCGGTCCGAGCGGGACGCCGTCCCCGGGGCCGGTGCGGCCGGGGCCGGCCGGGAGCAGGCGGTAGGCGGTGGTCTGGAAGTAGCCGTCGGACGGTGTGGTCCGGGCGGTGACCCGGTGCAGCCACTTGACGCTGCGGGCGCCGATCCAGCCCGGCACCACCGCGCGCAGCGGCGCTCCGTGCACACGGGGCAGCGGGCGGTCGTTCATGGTCCAGGCGAGGAGCACCTCCGGCCCGAGCGCCTTGCCGAGCGGGATCGAGACGCCGTAGGGCTGCGGCGGATCGGCGAGCGGGGAGACGTCGGGGGCGGTGAACGCGATGTGCGCCGTACGCGGGGCCAGACCGGCGCACGCGAGGACGTCGGCCAGCCGGACGCCGCGGAAGCGGGCGGTGGACAGGGCGCACGGACCCCACGGTGTCTCGCCGGGGATGTCGCGTACGCCGGTCAGTTCCGTCCGCCGGTTGCCCGCGCACTGGAGGGTGGCCGTGACCTCCGTCTCCTCGAACCGGGCCCGCAGCTCGGCCGCCGACAGGCTCAGCCGCCGCTCGACCAGGCCGTCCACCTCCAGCCGCCACCCGGCCGGGTCGACGTCGGGGACGGGACCGTGGTTACGGCTGTAGAAGGCGTCCAGGGGTGTGATGCCGCCGCCGGTCAGCGCGGCGGGCGGTGGTTCGGCGTTGAACGGCTCCCGTTCGTGCACCACCATGTCGTTCCGTTTGCCCCACAGGCCCATATGTCGTGATTATCCGCTCTCCCTCCGGTGCCCGCCCGGCAGCGCCTCCGGGGCGGACACGGGCGATCCTGCAGGGGAGGCCCGCCGGGGCGTCCGGCACCGGTCGCGGCGACACCGGCCGGCAGCACGAAAGGCGGCATGCGGATGAGTACGGAACGTGGCACGGCCCTCGTGACGGGAGCTTCCTCGGGCATCGGCGCGGCCTACGCGCGACGTCTGGCCGGACAGGGCTGGGACACCGTCCTGGTGGCCCGGCGGGCGCAGCGGCTCGACGACCTCGCGACGCGGCTGCGTACGGAGACGGACACGACGGTGGTGACGCTCGTGGCCGACCTGTCCGAGCCGGACGACCTGGCCCGGGTGGCGCGGCGCGCGGCGGGCGACGACATCGGGTTCCTGCTCAACAATGCGGGGATCAACGGCTACGGCCCGTTCGCCCGGCTCGAACCGGAGTTGATGACGAAGGTCCTCGGCATCAATGTCCTCGCCGTCACCGCGCTCACCCGGGCGGCGGTCCCGGCCATGCTGGAACGCGGGCGGGGCACGGTGGTCAACGTCGCCTCGCAACTGGCGTTCGCGGGCGGGCTGCCGCCGCGTCCGCTGCCCGAGCGCGCGGTGTACGGCGGCACGAAGGGCTACGTGGTCACCTTCACCCGCACGCTCGCTGCCGAACTGGCCGGTACGCCGTTGCGGATCCAGGTGCTGTGCCCCGGTCTGACCGCCACCGAGTTCCACCGGTCCCGGGGGCAGGAGCCGGTGCCGGGGCGCGAGCAGTCCGTGCACGAGGACGGCGGCATGCCGGTGGACCAGGTGGTCGACGCCTCGCTGGCGGCGCTGGACACCGGCGAGACGGTGTGTGTGCCGGGGCTCGCGGACCGGGCGCCGCTGACCCGGCTGGCGGAGGCGGAACTGGCGATCCGGACGGCGGCCCGCAGGGGCGGCAGCTGATCCCCGGCGCGGTGCGCGCCGGGCCGGGGAGGGTCAGCGGTCCCGGAGCGCGTCGTGCCGGTCCACGATCCCCTCGACGATGCGCATCAGCCTCTCCCCCGCCCGGTCGATGCTGCCGTTCTGGGTGCTGACCTGCGCGCCTTCGAGTACGAAGGTGATCTCGGCGGCGGCCTGGTCGGGGTCGGGCAGCCCGGCCTCGGCGCACATGCCGGCCAGCCTGCGGGTCTGGCGGGCCTTGTGTTCCTCGATCACCTGCCGGGCGGGGTGGTCGCGGTCGGGCAGTTCGGCGAGGGAGTTGATGAACGGGCAGCCCCGGTGCGAGACCGCCGGCAGCCCCTCGGCGATGAAACGGGCCAGGCCCAGGATCTGCTCCCTGGGCCGCCCGGGGTGTTCCGCCTCGGCCCGGTCGAAGGCCGCCTGGTAGTCGGCGGCGACGATCCGCAGCCACTCCGCGACCAGCGCGTCCTTGGTCTCGAAGTGCCGGTAGATCGCCATTTTGGTGGTTTCGGCCCGCTCGGCGATCGCCTGGACGCCCACCCGCCGGATCCCCTCGCTCTGGAACAGCTCCTCCGCCGCGTCGAGGATGCGCTCACGGGGCGGCAGTTTCGCCACCCGGTCCGGTCTTCTGGACGGCCTCGCGGCGGTCGGTTCCATGGCTGCTCCGTGACATCCGGTCGGTTTCGGCCCCTCGGCCCCGGCCTTTCGGCCCCTGGTACGGTACCAGTCCGTCCCACGCGATACCGAGCGGTATCGTCAGGGACCCATCGGTATCGTTCGCGTTCTTTTCTCATCTTCTTTTCGTGTTTTCTTTTCGCATCGGGAGTGGCAGTGGAAGTTGCCGAGTACGTGAGGTTCGACGGGGTCGGACTGGCGGAGCTGGTGGCCGGGGGCGAGGTGACGCCCGCCGAGGTGGAAGCCGCCGCACGGGCGGCGGCGCGGGCGGTCGGTCCGCGGGTCAACGCCGTCGTGGAGACCTGGGACACCGACGACCGGCCCGCTCCCGGCAGCGCGCCGCTGGCCGGTGTCCCCTTCCTGATCAAGGATCTCGGGGTCACCATGGCCGGGCGGCGCACGGAGCTGGGCAGCCGGCTCGCGGCCGGTCTCGTCGCCGGCGCCGACTCCTTCCTGATGACCCGCTTCCGGCGGGCCGGCCTCGTGACGTTCGGGCGGACCGCGACCCCGGAGATGGCGTACAGCGTCACGACGGAACCGGTGCTGTACGGCGCGACCCGCAACCCGTGGGACGTGGCGCGCAGCGCGGGCGGCTCCAGCGGGGGCGCGGGCGCCGCGGTCGCCGCCGGGGTGGTGCCGATGGCGCACGCCACCGACGCGGCCGGATCCCTGCGGATACCCGCCGCCTGCAACGGCCTGTTCGGGCTGAAGCCCACCCGCGGCCGGGTCTCCATGGGTCCCGGCGTGGACGAGGTCTTCAACGGCCTGGCCGTGCACGGCGCTGTCAGCCGCTCCGTGCGCGACAGCGCGGTCCTGCTCGACCTGATCAGCGGCCCGGAACCGGGCGACCCCTACTACGCCGCGCCGCCGTCCCGGCCGTACGCGCAGGAGGTCACCCGTGACCCGGGCTCGCTGCGGATCGGGGTGCTCACCCAGGCGTGGGGCGGACGCCGCACCACCGCTGCCGTGGCCGACGCCCTCGCGCGCACCGTCGCCCTGCTCGCATCCCTCGGCCACCGGGTGGTGGAGGCGGAGGTGGACCTCGGGGCCGGCTGGGAGGAGTTCGTGCTGGCCAACGCCCGGCAGTGGGCGGCGAATCTGGCCGCCCAGGTCGACGAGCTGGCCGCCGCGCTCGGCCGGCCCGTCGACTCCTCGACCCTGGAGCCGCCCGTCCTGGCGAGCTACCACTACGGACGGCGGGTCACCGGCCCGCAGTTCGTCGCCGCCCTCGGGATGCGCAACCGGGTCGCCCGGAGCCTGGCCCGGTCCTTCGACGCGTACGACGTGCTGCTCACCCCGACCCTGCCCGAACTCCCCGTCCCCCTCGGCACGTTCGCCGAGGGGGAGGAGACACTGGACGGCCACGGGTGGCTCGACCGGGTCCTGTCCCGCGCGCCGTTCACCGCGGTGTTCAACGTGGCGGGCACGCCCGCCATGTCCGTCCCGGTGACGGCGGACCCCGGGACGGGGCTCCCGGTCGGGATGCAGTTCGCCGCCGGTCACGGCCGCGAGGACAGCCTCTTCCGTCTCGCCGGCCAGCTGGAGCAGGCGAGCCCGTGGTCGGCCCGGACGCCCGCGGTGTGGGCAGGGGACCTGACGGGCCCCTGAGACGTGACCCCCGCCGGGTCCGCGCTGGTCACAGCCGCAGGCCGGCCCCGCGGGGGAAGAGCGGGTCGGCGGTGTCGTCGGGGACATCCGGGCGGGACGCCTCGACGGCCGCCATGGAACGGGGCAGTTCGAACGGCAGCCTGCCCTCGGGCTCGGCCCGGCCGAACACCACGTCCAGTACCGCCGCGTCGTCGGCGCCGTAGTCGGCGATCAGCGCGGCGGCCCGTTCCGCGATCTCCGGGATGACCGCGGCCCGCTCCAGGTTGACGCAGACGACCGTCGGTACCGTGTCCAGCAGGTCGAGGACCGGCTTCAGTTCCTCCTCGGTGAAGTCGAGCCGACCGGAGTGGAACATCGACTCGAACTTGTTCGGGCGGGGCTCGTAGGGGGTGCGCAGCCGCAGGACGGCGAGGTCCGCCCGCGCCGGGTCCGCCACCACCTCGCCGTACCCGGCCGCCGTCCCGGTCGCCACGTTCTCCACGTACAGCCTGGGGCGTCCGGTCACCGGGAGGGTGTGCTCCCGGTTGGTGAGGAGGGTCAGGGAGCGGCGCTGGGCGCGGGCGCCCGCCTCGGTGAAGTCGGCGCGGCCGACGGTCTCGGCGGCCCGGTCGGCGTCGACGTACGGGTCGTCGAAGAGGCCGAGGACGAACTTCTCCCGCAGGACGCGGCGCAGGGACGCGTCCAGGCGGTACTCGGGGACGCGGCCCGAGGCGACGAGTTCCTCGACGAGTTCGGGGCGGGCCTCGCCGCCGAACTGGTCGCAGCCCGCCTCCAGCACCCGGGCCGCCCGGTCCGCCTCCGACAGCGACTCCAGGCCCCAGGCGCGCGCCTCGTGCCGCTCGCCGAAGATCTCCGCGTCGCTGATCAGACCCCAGTCGGTGCAGACGATGCCGTCGAAGCCGAGGCGGTCCCGCAGCAGGCCCTGGACGACGTCCTTGTTGAAGCCGAAGCCGACCTCCTCCCAGTCGGTGCCGACGGGCTGCCCGTAGTACGGCATCATCTGCGCGCACCCGGCGGCGATCGCCGCCTTGAAGGGCTCCAGGTGCAGGTCGCGCATGCCGCCGGGGTAGACCTGCTCCTTGCCGTGCGGGAAGTGCGGGTCCTCGCCGTCCTTCTGCGGGCCGCCGCCCGGGAAGTGCTTGACCATCGCCGAGACCGAGTGCCGGCCCGGCTTCTCCCCCTGGAGTCCGCGGACGTAGGCGCGGACGAGCCGTGCGGTGAGGGCGGCGTCGGAGCCGAACGTGCCGCTCTGCCGGGACCAGCGGGGCTCGGTGGCCAGGTCGATCTGCGGGTGCAGGGCGACACGGAAGCCGACCGCCAGGTACTCGCGCCGGACGGTGTCCGCGAACGCGTGCACCAGGTCCGGGTCGCGCAGGGCGGCCAGCCCCAGCGGCTCGGGCCAGGCGGAGAACGCGCCGGCGCCGAAGGAGGCGCCCACGTTGTCGGTGAAGGCGTGGCGGGGGTCGGTGGAGAGGGTGACGGGGATGCCGAGGCGGGTGTCGGCGGCCATCGCCTGGAGGGTGTTGTGCCAGCGCGCCATGGCGCCGGGCTCGTACGTGCCCAGGAGGTTGAAGTGGGTGAGGTACTGGGTGTGCAGCATGCGGGTGGTGTCCAGCTCCACCATGCCCGCGTCGCCCTTCTCGACGGTCGAGCCGTCGGGCTTCATGGCGAGCATGGTGTGGAAGAGCTGACCCGCCTTCTCGGCCACCGTCATCCGGGCGACGAGGTCGTCGACCCGCTGTTCCACGGGGAGTTCGGGGTTCTGGTAGGGGTGGCCTTCGTCGCGGACCTGGGGCTTCATGGCGGGCTGCCTCACTTGACGCTGCGGATGAACTGGACGGCGAGCGCGCCGAGCACGCACGCGACGCCGCCGAAGAGGAAGAGGGCGCCGTAGTTCCCGCCGCCGCCGAGGGCGAGCAGGGCCGGGGCCATGATCGGCACGAGGGACTGCGGGAGGGCGTTGCCGATGTTGAGGACGCCCATGTCCTTGGCGGCTTCCTCGGGGTCGGGCAGGACGGCCGCCGCGAGGGCGACGTCGACCGAGAGGTAGAGGCCCTCGCCGAAGCCGAAGACGACCATCGCGAGGACGAAGAGCGGGAAGGAGTACGCCGTCGCGACGAGGAACAGGCCGAGCGCGAGGATGAGCGAGGAGCCGAGGACGTACGGCTTGCGGCGGCCCGAGCGGTCGGAGAGGGCGCCGCCGAGGAGCGAGCCGGCGACGACCGCCGCGACCATGGCGACCGTGCCGATCAGGACCTTGCCGGAGACCTCGTCCTCGCCGTACCCGAGGCGGTCCATCAGGAAGTACACCTGGTAGCTGGTGACGCAGGAGGTGCCGACGAAGACCAGGAAGCGGCCGGCGAAGTTCCAGGCGAAGTCCGGGTGCCGCTTCGGGTTGACCCAGAAGGAGCGCAGGAACTCGCGGAGACCGTACGGCGCGAAGGCGCCCGGGGTGGCGGGGCGGTCCTTCATCACGGAGGCGAGGTAGCTCACCCCGGCGAGACCGACGACGGCCGGCACGACGAAGGCCAGCGCGAGGCTGTCGTCGAAGACGTTGGCCAGCACGGTGCCGGCGACCATCGCCAGCGAGGTCATCATGCCGATGATGCCGGAGACCTTGCCGCGCTGCTGCTCGGGCACCAGGTCGGGGACGCCGGCGACGACCGCGGACAGGGCCGCGTTGCCGCCGAGCTGGGCCAGTGCCCAGCCCAGCATGAGGACCGGGACGCTGCCGCCGAGGGCGACCACGAGCAGCCCGAGGAACGCGGCCGCCATGCCGCCGACCAGCCAGGGACGGCGGCGTCCGAAGCGGCCGCGGGTGCGGTCGGACAGGGAGCCGAAGACCGGGTTGCCGATCATCGCGAGGATCGCGCCGAGGGAGAGGACCTGGCCGAGGGCGGCGCCCCGGTCGTCCGCCGGGACGATCTGCGCGACCCGCAGCGCGAGGGTGACCATCACCGGCGTCAGCAGCGAGAGCATGACGCCGAACTGGGCGAAGGCGAGGCCGAAAACAAGCGTTCCGGGAACGGGCTGGGGCGGCGCGGACAGGGCCGGAGCGGGGGACTCGGCGTCCGGCGCGGCGTCGGGGATGACAGCCATGGCGGCTCTCCAGTGGGGAGGGGGACGGCTTCGTCGCCGTCCGACGCCCACACGGTAAGCGCACAAACCGAGTAGGTACTATGTTTTCACAAGTGGCTTGAATCACACCCTCGGAGGGCTTGCCGGGACGCGGACTAGGGTGAAGGAATGGACCGAACTCAGGACCCCAGGGCCCGTAGATCCGCGGCTCGCGGCAGTTACGCGGTGGGCGACGAGCGCCGCGCCCGCATCCTCGACGTGGCCGTCGAGCACTTCGCGCAGTGGGGTTTCCACGCCTCCTCGCTCGCGCGGATCGCGAAGGACGTCGGCATCACCCAGGGCGGTCTGCTGCACCACTTCCGCAGCAAGGAGGATCTGCTCGTCTCGGTCCTGCGGCACAGCGACGAGCAGGACATCGCCCGGTTCTTCGCGACGGAGGCGCGGTCCGCCGTCGAGGCGTTCGAGACACTGGTCGCCCTCGCCGCGTACAACGCGGCGCGGCCCGGCCGTACCAGGATGTTCAACGTCCTGGCCGCCGAGGCGGGCGAACGGGGCCACCCCGCGCACGAGTTCTTCACCCGCCGCTACCGCACGGTCATCGGCCATTCCGCCCGGCCCCTGCGCGCAGCCGTCGAACGGGGCGAACTCCGGGCGGACACCGACTGCGAGGGCGTCGCCGCGGAGGCGGCGGCCGTCATGGACGGACTTCAGCTGCAGTGGGCGCTCGCCCCGGACACGTACGACATGGCGGGCCGGCTGCACACCTATCTCGACCGGCTGCTGCGCTCGGTCACGGTGGACGGCTCCGGGCTGCCCGCACGCCCCTGAGGGCGGCCCCCCGAGGGGACCGCCCGGTGCCGGGTCACTCCTCGTCGCGCAGGCGGGCCGCCAGGGCGGTCAGGGGTTCGGTCTCCTCGGTACGGCCCAGGGCGGTGAGGCGGGCGACGGCCGCGTCGAGGCGGGTCAGGGCCGGGACGGGGCGTTCCAGGTAGATACCCTCGACGGCGCCCGCGAGCCGGACGCACTCGGCCCACTCGCCGGCCCCGTCGGTCTCCGGTCCCGGTTCGCCGAGCAGGGCGAGGGCCTTCTCCAGGGCGGCGAGGGCGTCCTCGTACGCACCGGCGTAGGCGTTGACCCTGCCGTGCTCGTAGGCCAGGGCGGTGTCCAGGGAGCGGCCCTGGGGCACGTGTCCGGCGGCGCGGGCCTCGTCGGCGACCCGGGCGGCGTCGGCGAGGTGGGCCCGGGCGTCGGCGAGGCCCTCGGGGCCCTGCCGCTGGGCCTGGAGCCGGGCGAGTTCCCGCAGGCAACTGCTGAGCTGCTCGTAGCGCGGGGCGCGGGCGTGGGCGGCGAGCGCCTGGCCGGCGGCCTGCCGGGCCCGGTCGAACTCGCCGGACTCACCGAGGAGTACGGCCGTCTCCGCGGCGATCATGGCATGGCTGCCCGGGTCGTCGTCCCAGTCGGCCGACTCGGCCGCGAGGGCGACGAGTTCCGCCGTGGCGGCCTTGAGGTCCTCCCCCGCGTGCAGCGCGCGGGCGCGGGTCAGGCGCAGCTGGGCCACCAGCCGGTCGTCCAGCTCTCCGGCGGTGACGTCGGGTTCGGCGAGCAGGGAGTCCAGCAGGGCGATGCAGTCCTCGACGCGGCCCAGGTCGAGGCTGAGCTGCGCGGCGTTGGCGTAGGCGCAGAACGCGTCGGTACGGCTGCCGGTGCGCAGGTCGAGTTCGGCCGAGCGGGTCAGGTGGCGCAGGGCCTCGTCGGGGCGGCCCAGGTGCATGCAGGTCTCGGCCAGGTCGCCGTGCAGGCGGGCGGTGTCGCTCGTGCCGGCCGGCCAGTCCGCGGCCAGGCGCAGGGCCTCGGTCAGGTTCGCGTGGGCGGTCTCGGCGTCGCGCAGGCCGAGCTGGAGCCGGCCGCGCAGGCCGAGCGTGCGGGGCAGGTGCCAGGCGGGGCCGTGGGTCCGCAGCCGGTCGAGGAGGGCGTCGATGCCGGTGACGGCGGCGGGCAGGTCGCCGGAGAGGGCGTGGGTGCTGGCCCGCAGCAGCAGGGCGCCGGAGAGCTGCCCGGCGAGGTCGTGCCGGGTGGCGAACGTCTCCAGCAGGTCCACCTCGGCGAAGACCGGCGCGATGTGCTGCTCGCCGCGCGAGGTCTGCAGGCGCAGGCCGAGCGCGGTCGCCCGCAGCCGCAGCAGCCGGGCCTCCTGGTACGGGGCGAGGCCGGGCGTCTGCTCGTGCAGGCGGACGACCGCCTCGTGGGCGGCGGTCAGCGCGGAGGTCTTCGCCTCGTCCGCGTCGGTGCCCTCCACCTGGAGCTGGGTGGCGGCGAGCAGGGCGCAGCCGCGCGAGACCGCCGCGTCCCCGGGCCGGCCGGCGTCCTCGTACAGCCCCGCGGCCTCTTCGTGGAGGGAGGCGGCGAGGGCGTGCTCGTCCTTCTCGGACGCCAGGCCCGCCTCGTCGGACAGCAGGTCGGCGCGCAGCCGGACCAGCGGGCCCACGGCCGGGTCGTCGGGGTGGGTGTAGTCGCGGGCGGCGGCGAGGGTGCGCAGCCGCGCCCAGCGGGCCCGTGCGTCCGGATGCCCCTCCTGCTCCGACGCCCGTGCCTGGACTATGAGTTCGGGGAGTGACTCCGGCTCGTCGGAGGAGGCCGGGCGGGCGGCGGGCGGGGCCGCGGGGGCGGCCGGGGCGACATCGTCGAGGGCGCGGGGGCGCAGGGTGAGCTCCAGCGTGTCCAGGAGCGGTTGCCTCGCGAGGCGGTCCCCGCGGCGGTCGGTGTGGACCGTGGTGCCGCCCCGGGTGTCGAAACGGGCGGCGAGGTCGTCGGCGCGGGCGTGGATCTCGGTGCGCAGGGCGGCCACCGTCCAGGTGCGGCCCGACGGGCCGGCGGCGGGCAGGCCGCCGTGGCCGAGGGACTCGACGCGCTGGAGGAGGACCTCGACGCCGGTGAGGAAGTCGAGCTGGTCCAGCGGGGAGTCGACCTCGTCGAACAGGGTGCGGTTCTCGGCGAGGAGTTCCAGGCCGCGGGCCTCGTTGCCGGTCAGCGCGCAGAACTCCAGGTGCCGGCCGACCTCCCCGGACATCGAGGGGTTGCGGCGGCAGCCGCGGTAGCCGGCCAGGTGCAGGGCGCGGGCCCGGTCGGCGCGGCCGGTGCGCAGCAGGGGCAGCAGCGCGTACGAGACGGAGCGGGCCGGTTCCTCCTGGCAGGACTCCTGGCCGGCCAGGACGGGCTCCCAGACGCGCAGCGCCCGCTCGTCGTCGCCGGCCGCGAGGTGGTGGCGGGCGCGCTGGCAGATCTCGCAGGCCTCGCAGTCGCTGAGCTGGGTGCGGACGCGGCCCGCCCACAGCTCGTAGGCGAGGTCGGTGTCCTCGCCGAGGTGGGCGGCGAGCTGGTAGGCCTGGCCGTAGTACGGCTGGAGGCCGAGGCCCGCCTTCTCGTAGCGGTCGCGCATCTCGGTGAGCCACTGGCGCAGGCTGGTCAGGGGGATCTCGGGCAGCTGGCGCAGGGCGTGGGCCACCCACTTGAACCGCCAGAACAGCAGGTGGCGCAGCCGCTCGTCGAAGAGGTCGGGCTGCTCGTCGAAGAGGGTGAGCAGCCGGGCGAAGACGACGGGCGACTTACGGGGTTCGGAGCCGTAGGTGTACGCCTCCTGGAGTTCGAACAGCGCGTGGACCAGGGGTACGGGCTCCTCGAACCGCTCGGCCGCGTCGGCGAGTTCCTCGGCGGTGACGGTGCGGGCGCGGCCGTAGGGGCGCCGGTCGTTCTCCTGGAGCGCCTGATACAGCTCGTCCGTGTTCCGGGGTGGGGATGTGGTGGGCATCGTCAGCTGTCCTTGCGGAGGGCGTGGGCGAGAAGGTCGAGGAAGGAGCGGTTGATGAGGCTCGACTCGGCGGGCCTGAGCGGGCGCCGGGACAGCATCGCGGCCTGCCCGTAAAGGGCTTCGGCGCTGGTGCGGGCCAGTTCCGGTTCGTCGATGGCGACGGCGGCGCGGACCAGCGGGTTGAGCTGGTTGAGGATGAGCTGGGCGCGCGGGGCCTCCTGGCGCAGCGCGCCGAGGATGTCGCCCCACAGGCCGCCTTCCTGCTCGCGGGCGAGCCGGGAGCGGGTGCGCTCGTGCCGGGCCTCGCGGCTGTCCATGAGGAGGGCGGGCGCGGAGGCGGGCTGGAAGGTGCGCAGGGCGACGTCGCAGTCGAAGACGGCCAGGGCGTCGCGGGCGAGGGCGAGGTAGGCCGCGGCGGCGAGTTCGGTCTCCCGGTCGACGGGGTCGAGGTGGGCGGTGAGGGTGGCCGGGTCGAGGTCGGCGACGGTGGCCTCGGGGCGGATCTCGGGGAGCCGGTGGACGAGTTCGCGGTCGTAGGTGTAGCCGCCGTTGACGACGCCGAGTCCGGCGGCCGAGGCGATCGCGGCGATCTGCCGGAACTCCTCCACGCTGGAGGTGACGAGGACGGTGCGGTGGGTGCGGGCGAACTCGTCGAGGGTGGTGTGTCCGTCGGTGGTCTCGAACGGCAGCCAGGGCAGCAGCATCCGCAGGATCTCGTCGTCGTGCACGGCGAGGGACTTCACGGCCAGGTGGTGGATCCGGAGGAAGCGGCCGAGCAGGTCGGGGTCGCTGGCGGCGGCGCGGGCGATCCACTCCCGCAGCCGTTCGGCGAGGGCCTCGCGGACGGCGGCGAGGGTCTCGTCCTCGTACAGGGACTCGCGGGAGGCGGTGGGGCGCAGGCCCTCGGCGTCGACGACGCAGCGGACGAAGAACGCCCACTCGGGCAGGATCTCCTCGGCCTGCTCGGACAGCAGCATGCCCTTGACGTGCACGCGGTGGCCGTGGCGGCGGCCGGCCGGCACCGTCTCGGGCAGCACGCAGGCGATGCCCTTGAGGCCCACGGCGGGCAGGTCCAGTTCGATGGTGTCCAGCGGGGCGAACCCGAAGACCTCCTCGCCGTACGCGGCGAGCGCGCGGGAGCGGGCTCCTGGGGTGGGGTGGGCGCGCTCCCAGGGGGCGGGTTCGGGATTGACGGGCACGCCGGGGCCGTCGGGGCCCGCCGTGCCGTCGTCGAAGGTCACCGGGTGGCGCAGCAGGGAGCCGAAGTGCCGGGCCAGGGCGTGGACTTGGGCGGGGCGGGTCCACTCCCCCGCGTCGGCGCGGGGCGTCAGGGTGACGGTGGTGCCGGGCCGGGGGCGGGCGGAGGCGGGCAGGGTGCGGACGGTGTAGCTGCCGTCGCCGCGTCCGCGCCACTCCACGGCGGGCGCGTCGGGGGTGCGGGCGGAGCGGCTCAGGACGTGGATCTCGTCGGCGACCAGGAAGCAGGAGAGCAGACCGATGCCGAACTGACCGATGAAGTCGCCGCGTTGCTCGGCGATCCCCTCGGCCCGCTTGCTGCTGCGGCCGATGGTGGCGAGGAAGGCGTGCACGTCGGCATCGGTGAGGCCGACACCGTCGTCCTCGACGCGGACCACGGAGCCGTCGGCGTACAGGCGGATGCCGAAGGCGTCCGCGTCGACGGCGGGTCGGAGTGCGTGCCGGGCGGTCAGCGCGTCCACCGCGTTCTGGAGGAGTTCGCGGAGGTAGACGCGGGGGCTGGAGTAGAGGTGGTGGGAGAGGAGGTCGACGAGGCCGCGCAGGTCCACCTGGAAGGTGTGATCGGCGCCGGCCGCGTTCGCGGCGGTGTCGGGGAGAGTCATCGGGCAGTCCGGGGTGGGAGGGTCGGCAGGGGCAGGGGCAGGGGC
>NZ_JAGGOO010000116.1 GCF_018614415.1 Streptomyces sp. ISL-12 | reverse complement strand
TCAGAGTGGGTTGTCTTCGCGGCTGTTGGGCCGTTCCGACGTGGTGAGACTTTAGCGGATTCCCGGCTCCCGACCTAATCGGGGGCCGCGCTCTTTCGAACGTGGATTCCTCATTCCGTAAATACGCATGCCAGTGACACCTGAGGTGGCTGGTTACGTGCGGAATGGCTGTCCGGGGACCGACCGGAGTCGGCGCTCACGTCGGACAACTCGGAGTACCTTACGGAGGGGGGACCGGCGTGTCAACTCAGGTGTGTCGTGGCCGCTCGGGGCGTAGTCTCGGGGGCGTGATGACGCGTACGTGCACCCAGTGCTGGTGGGCCGCCTGACGGCGGCCGCGCTCACGTACGCAGGTAGACGGCCGCCGCTTCGGCGGCCGTTCTCGTATCTCCCTCCAGGAGGGGCGGCCGGCGGGCAGCGGCGGTCCTGACCAGGAGGAGAGAAGAGAGATGGCACGGGTCTTCAGTGGGGTCAAGCCGACCGGGCATCTGACGCTGGGGAACTATCTGGGAGCCATGCGGCAGTGGGCCGCCGTCGATCAGCATCGGGGCGAGGCGCTGTTCTGCGTCGTCGATCTGCACGCGCTGACCGTGGAGCACGATCCGGCGCGGGTGCGGCGGCTGAGCCGGCAGACGGCGTCGCTGTTGCTGGCGGCGGGGCTGGATCCGGAGCTGTGCACCGTGTTCGTACAGAGTCATGTGGACGAGCACGCTCGGCTGTCGTACCTGATGGAGTGCGTCGCGACCGACGGGGAGATGCGGCGGATGATCCAGTACAAGGAGAAGGCGGCGCGGGAGCGGGTGCGGGGCGGGAGTGTGCGGCTGTCGTTGCTGACGTATCCCGCGCTGATGGCGGCGGACATCCTGGCGTACAACGCCGACGCGGTGCCGGTGGGGGACGACCAGACGCAGCATGTGGAGCTGGCGCGGGATCTCGCCGTGCGGTTCAACCAGCGGTACGGACACACGTTCGTGGTGCCGCGGGCGACCCGGCCGGGTGTGGCGGCCCGGGTGATGAATCTCCAGGAGCCCACGTCCAAGATGGGCAAGAGCGATGACACCGGGCCGGGGATCGTCTATCTGCTCGATGAGCCGGATGTCGTGCGGAAGAAGGTGATGCGGGCCGTCACCGACAGTGGGGAAGGGGTCGTGTACGACCGGGAAGGGCGGCCCGGTGTCGCGAATCTGCTGGAGATTCTCGCCGCGTGTGCGGGTGGGGAGCCGGAGGCGCTGGCGGGGAGCTACGACTCGTACGGGGCGTTGAAGAAGGATGTCGCCGAGGCGGTCGTGGAGGTGTTGCGGCCGCTGCGGGAGCGGCATCGGGAGCTGTGTGCCGATCCCGGGTATGTGGAGGGAGTGCTACGGCAGGGGGCCGCGCGGGCTCGCGGCGTGGCGCGGCCCACCGTGGACGCCGCCTACCGGGCGATCGGGTTGCTCGCCCCGTAGGCCGCGGGCCGGCGTCAGCCGTTGTTGCCGGAGGCCAGCTCGCGGCTGCGGTCGCGGGCGGCCTCCAGGGCGGCGATGAGGGCGGCCCGTACGCCGTGGTTCTCCAGTTCGCGGATGGCGCTGATCGTCGTGCCCGCGGGGGAGGTGACGTTCTCGCGGAGCTTGACCGGGTGTTCGCCGCTGTCGCGGAGCATGGTCGCGGCGCCGATCGCGGACTGGACGATCAGGTCGTGGGCCTTGTCGCGGGGCAGGCCGAGCAGGATGCCGGCGTCGGTCATGGCTTCGACCAGGTAGAAGAAGTACGCCGGGCCGGAGCCGGAGAGGGCCGTGCAGGCGTCCTGCTGGGACTCGGGGACGCGGAGGGTCTTGCCGACGGCGCCGAAGATCTCCTCGGCGTGGGCGAGGTGGGCGGCGGTGGCGTGGGTGCCGGCGGAGATGACGGACATGGCCTCGTCGACGAGGGCGGGGGTGTTCGTCATGACGCGGACGACCGGGGTGCCGGTGGCGAGGCGGTCCTCGAAGTAGGCGGTCGGGATGCCCGCGGCGCCGCTGATGACCAGGCGGTCGGCGGGGACGTGGGGGGCCAGCTCGTCGAGGAGGGTGCCCATGTCCTGCGGTTTGACCGTGAGGATCAGGGTGTCGGCGGTCTTGGCGGCCTCGGCGTTGGTGACCGGGGTGACGCCGTGGCGGGCGTGGAGCTCGTCGGCCCGTTCCTGGCGGCGGGTGGTGACCAGCAGGTCGGCGGGGACCCAGCCGGCGCGGATCATTCCGCTGAGCAGGGCTTCGCCGATCTTGCCGGTGCCGAGGACTGCGACTTTCTGGGTCATGGCTGCGGGTGCCTCCGGGGGTGCGTCGTCCGTCGTCATCCTCGCATCCCGGGGGCGGGCGGGGGCGGTGCGTCCAGTGGGCGGGACGTGGGTTGCCCCGGCCGGGCGTCAGGGGGCCGTGGCGGACTGGAGGATCACGTCGTGGACCTCTTCGACGATGCCGTCGGGGGCACGTCGGCGGCGTCGGTGTTCCACCACAGTGCAGGGGTGTCCGCAAAGTCGCGTCGTCCGCCCGGGGGGCGGGCCTCGCGGCGTTGCGGACACCCCTTGGGTCGAGGGAGGTGTCGGCGAGGGGGAGGGTGTCGCCGGTGCCGCGGATCAGGGGGATGGCGGGGCGGGTGCGGCGGGACTGGGTGGCCATCCCTTCGCCGGGTTCGACGGCGATGACGTCGGCGCCGCAGGCGGGCAGCAGGGCGGTGGCTGTGCCGGTGCCGGCGCCGATGTCCGCGACGCGGGCGCCGGTGAGGGGGCGGCCGGTGAGGTCTTCGAGGGCGTCGAAGAGGGCGGGCGGGGGCGTGCTGGGCGGCGGCGTTGGAGGAGCGGGCGCGGGCGGAGTGCGCGGGTGTGGTCATACGGCCGTGGTGGCCGGGCGGGGGTTCTAGCGGCGGCGCTTTTTCGGGTTGCCCGAGCGGCGGGTCGTGCGCTTCTTGTGCTGGGCTACGGCTGTTTCGTACTCGGCGCGGTGGAGTTTCTCGCCGGGGGCCTCGATGAGGCAGCGCAGGGCGTAGGCGAGGAGGGAGCCGAGGAAGCCGACGGTGAGCAGGCCGCGCAGGGACGCCTGGCGGTCGGGGGCGGGGCGGGTGGTGAAGGCGCCCCAGGTGTGGCCGAAGGCCAGGGCGCTGCACACCGCGAACATCACGATGACCAGGACGGTGACGAAGCTGCCGATCTCGGCGATCTGGAGGCCCTGGTAGGCGAGGCGCAGGACCAGGCAGGCGGCGGCCGCGAGGACCAGTGCGCCGGCGGCGAGGGCGAGGCGGCGGGCGGTGTAGGCGCCGTCGTGGTGCAGCCAGGTCGTGCCGAAGAAGCGGATGGGTTCCGGGCGGGGGCCCGTGGTGGGGTTCCCCGGGGTGCCCGCGGCGGTACCGGTGGTCTCGGGGCTGCCGTTCTCTTCGCTCACGGGTCGATTATCGCCTCCGGTCGTCCTGCCGCCCCGCCGCGGGCCGTGGCTCAGGAGCAGCGCGGGCGGATGTAGCCGTCGCTGCCGGTCCGGACGTAGGCGTCCGAGACGAACTGGCCGTTGTCGATGTTGTCCCAGATGTTGGTGGTGCCGTAGGTGCCGGTGACCCGGGTGCCCGGAGACTGGCAGAAGATCGGGACCTTGGCGCCCAGCGGCAGCTGCTTCACCAGTGCGTACTGGGTGCCGGGGCCGGTGCGGACGTTGAGGCGCACGCCCGGCGCCACCGCGAAGTAGGTGAGGTCCGCCGCCGCCGTGGTGACGGCCTCGCCCTCGTTCCCGCCCGCGGCTTCCGTGGTCTGTTCGACCGACATGAGAACTCCCCCCAGATCGTCCCTTGCGCCCCACGGCTGTCGTGGGGTCACAGTGATTCGAACGCGGAGGCTAGCAAGCCGCCTCGGTCTCGTACGAGTCATCGACTAGGCTCCGTGCGTCGCGCGCGTGGACGAACAGTACGGGGGGTCCCATGGCGCCGCAGCGGAGCACCGGTACGGATGCGGAAGCGGAACTTCCCGAGTACGCCGGTCACTACCGTCTGGAGTCCTGTCTCGGGTCGGGCGGCATGGGCGTCGTACACCTGGCGCGCAGTACGTCGGGGATGCGGCTCGCGGTGAAGGTCGTGCACGCCGAGTTCGCCAGGGACCCGGAGTTCAGGGGGCGGTTCCGGCAGGAGGTGGCCGCGGCGCGGCGGGTGAGCGGGGCGTTCACGGCGCCGGTCGTCGACGCCGATCCGGATGCCGGGCGGCCGTGGATGGCCACGCTGTTCATCGACGCGCCGACCCTCGCCGAGCAGGTGAAGCGGAACGGGCCGCTGGACGCCGACCGGCTGCGCCGGCTGATGGCGGGGCTGGCGGAGGCGCTGCGGGACATCCACCGGGTCGGGGTCGTGCACCGGGATCTCAAGCCGAGCAACGTCCTGCTGGACGAGGACGGGCCGAAGGTCATCGACTTCGGGATCTCCCGGCCGACCGACAGTGAACTGCGTACGGAGACGGGGAAGTTGATCGGGACGCCGCCGTTCATGGCGCCCGAGCAGTTCCGGCGGCCCCGGGAGGTGGGGCCGGCCGCCGATGTGTTCGCGCTGGGCTCGGTGATCGTGCACGCGGCGACCGGGCGGGGGCCGTTCGACTCGGACAGTCCGTATGTCGTCGCCTATCAGGTGGTGCACGACGAGCCGGATCTGACGGGGGTGCCCGAGTCGCTGGCCGCGCTGGTGCTGCGGTGTCTGGCGAAGGAGCCGGAGGACCGGCCCACGCCGGACGAGGTGATGCGGCAGCTGCGGTCGGTGGCGGCGTCGTACGACACGCAGGCGTTCATTCCGGCGCAGCGGGCTCCGGACTCCGCTCCCGCCGTGGAGGCGGACGTGTCGACCCACGTCAAGGAGTCCGCCGGGGCGGTCCCGGATCGCCGGGGGCTGCGCAAGCGGCTGCTGCTGGTGGCGGGCGCGGTCTGTCTGGCGGCGGTCGGCACGCTCGTCCCGCTGCGGTTGCTCGGGGGTGCGGACGCGGAGTCGTCCGGGGGGCGGGCGAGCGCGTCGGCGTCGTTCGCCGGGTGGGAGAGCGCCGCGGTGTCCGGGGCGGGGGGTTCCGTGTGCGCGTACGGGGCGGGGCGGTTGCTGTGCGCGCGGGACGGGGCGGTGCTCGCCCTCGACCCCGACGACGGGACGCGGCTGTGGCGGCGCTCCGTCGCGGGCCGTTCCCGGAGCGGGCCGCCGGCCGTCGCCGGCGGCCTCGTGCAGCCCGCCCTGAACGAGGGCGACGCGCTGACGGCGTTCGACCCGGTCACGGGCGAGCCCGCGTGGCGCCGGGAGGTGCCCGCGTACCAGGGCCTGCGCCCGGTCGGCGGGATGCTGCTGCTCACCGGCACGGACGGGAAGGTGACCGGGGTGGACGGGGCCACCGGTGAGACGGTGTGGTCGCGGCGGATTCCCGGGCAGGCGGTGCCGTACTTTTCTTCGTTCAGCGATGACGGGACGGCGGGCGGGACCGCGTACGCGACGAGCGTGTCGGACGACGGGACGCGTACCCGGGTCACGGCCGTGGACCCCGGGACGGGTGACGTGCGGTGGGACGCGGAGCTGGCGGGGGAGTTGGAGGCGGTGGGGGTGGCGGACGGTTCCGTCGTCTTCCTCGACGCCGACGCGGTCTACGGCGAGACGCGGGCCGTCGTGCGGTACACCCCTGGGGCGGAGGCCGGGGCGGGCGCCGGGACGGAGGACGGGGTCGTGCGGCGGGTGTCGCTGCCGGTGCCGGTGGCCCGGGCGCAGGGGGCCGTGCGCGGGGACGCCGTGTACGTGATGGGCGCGGGCGGCACGCTGGCGGCCGTCGATCTGGCGGCGGGTGAGCAGCGGTGGAGCCTGGAGACGGGCGTGAGCCGCGGTTCGGCGCCCGTCGCCGACGGGCGGCATGTGTACGTCACCGCCCCGGACGGGCGGCTGCTCGGCGTGGACGCCCGTACCGGGCGGCTTCTCGGCCAGACGGCCCCGCGGCTGGGCGGTGGGTCGGACCGGGTGGCCGCCGCGCTGCCCGCGCCCGTGGCCGTCGGGGGCCGGGTCTACGCCGGTGCCCCCGACGGGACGGTCTTCGCGGTGGACGGGCGGGACCCGGCCGCCTGGTGAGGGGCGGGCGGGGTCGGGCGGCGGGGGGCCGGGCGGGCGGCGGGGGGTGTGGCGCGGGGCCGGGCGGTCGGCGGTGGGCGGAGCCGCGGGGGCGGGCCGCTCCGCAGAGGGCTGCGGCGCGGGGCGGGGCCGCCTCCCGGTGGCGGGGCCCTCGGGCGGAGACGCCCGGCAGGGGGCTGCGGCGCGAGGCGAGCCACCCACGGAGAACGGACCCGCGGCGCGGGGCCGCCAAGCCGTCGG
>NZ_JAGGOO010000115.1 GCF_018614415.1 Streptomyces sp. ISL-12 | reverse complement strand
GTCGGCGAGTGACGACAACGCCGCAGATGCGCGTGCCAGACCCCGCGTCTGCGGCGTGATCCAAACGACAGGCCCTAGACGGCCTCTCCGGGCGTGACCGGCGTGGTGCCGCTCCGCGCCGGTTCCCCGGCCGGTTCCCCCGCTGTCGACCCGGCCCGCGCCGGAAGGTGGTTGAAGAGCAGGTTCAGCACGATCGCCGTCAGGCACCCCGCGCTGATGCCGCTGTGCATCACGGTCTGGAACCAGTCCGGGAACCGGTCGTACACGGTCGGCACACCGACCGGCAGCAGGCCCACCGCCAGGGACACCGCCACCACCGTGAGGTTGTGGTTGCCCTTGAAGTCGACCTCGGCGAGCGTGCGCAGGCCGCTCGCGGCCACCGTCCCGAACATCACCAGGCCGGCCCCGCCGAGCACCGGCGCCGGTACCGCCGCCACCACCGCGCCCAGCTTGGGCAGCAGGCCGAGCAGCACCAGCATGCCGCCCGCCGCGGCCACCACCCAGCGGCTGCGCACCCGGGTCATGCCGACCAGACCCACGTTCTGCGCGAACGCCGTGTAGGGGAAGGTGTTGAAGACGCCGCCGAGGACCGTGGAGAGACCGTCGGCCCGCAGTCCGTCCGCCAGCGAGCGCGGCTCGGCCTTCCGGCCGGTCAGCTCACCGACCGCGATGAAGTCACCGGTCGTCTCGGTCATGCAGACGAGTGCCACCACCAGCATCGACACGATCGCCGACGCCTCGAAGGCCGGGGCGCCGAAGTGGAACGGCGTGCTGATCCCGACCCAGCCGGCGTCCGCCACCCCGCCGAAGTCGGTGAAGCCCAGCGGCACCGCGACCGCGAGCCCGGCCGCGATGCCGATCAGCACCGCGATCCGGCTGAGGAACACCGGTGCGAACCGCTGCACGGCGAGCACCACCACGAGCACGAAGGCCGCGAGCCCTATGTTCCCCGGATCACCGAAGTCCGCCGCGCCGGAGCCGCCCGCGGCCCAGTTGCCCGCCACCGGCATCAGGGAGACACCGATGATCAGGATCACCGTGCCCGTCACCAGCGGCGGGAAGAACCGCAGCAGCCGCCCGAAGACCGGCGCCAGCAGCATGATCGCGAGCCCCGCGACGATCACCGACCCGTAGATCGCGGGCAGACCGCCACCCGTCGTCCCGATCATCACCATCGGGGAGACCGCGGCGAACGTACAGCCCTGCATGATCGGCAGCCGCACGCCGAACCGCCAGAAGCCGACACACTGGATGAGGGTGGCGATGCCGCACACCAGCAGATCGGCGGTGATCAGGTACGCCAGATCCGCCGCCGGCAGCTTCATCGCCCCGCCCACGATCAGCGGGACGGCCACCGCGCCCGCGTACATGGCGAGCACGTGCTGGAGACCGAAGGCGGCCAACTGCCGTACGGGCGGAACCTCGTCGACCGGGTGTACAGGGGTGGGCGGGGCCATGGGCGCTCCTGGGCTGCGGGTGGAAACACGTCAACAGCCAGAGACCGTAAGCGCCTTGAACAGTTTGTTGATTTCCGGTCTGTTGCCGCCGTGTGTCCGCCCCGCCGGGCCGCCGCGGGGTCACGCTTGACCTCAAGCGCTTGAAGTGTGTTCTGCTCATTGCATGGCAACAACCTTCACCATTCGGGACGTATCCCGACGCAGCGGACTGAGTGAGCCGACGCTGCGCTACTACGAGGACGTGGGTCTGATCGGTCCGGTGGACCGGGACGAGAGCAGCGGACACCGGCGCTACCGCCCCGAGGACCTCGACGTGCTGGACATGCTGGCCTGCCTGCGGGCCGTCGGCGTCGGCATCGAGGACATGCGGGCGTACATGGCCAACCGGGCCCGCGGCCGGGCGGCGGCGGCCGAGCAGCGCGATCTGCTGCTGCGGCACGCGGAACGGGTCGAGCGCGAGCTGGCCGCACAGCAGGTCCGCCTCACCTACCTGCGGGAGAAGGCGGCGATGTGGGACGCCCGGGAGCGCGGCGACGCCGCCGCCGAGGCCGAGGCGACCCGACGAGTGAGGGCGGCGGCAGGCCGCCTGGAGGTGGAGCGATGAGCAAGGTACTGGTCACCGGCGGGTCCGGCTATCTGGCGACGCAGCTGATCGCCGCGTTGCTGCGGGAGGGCCGGGAGGTGCGGGCCACGGTCCGCTCGACGGCCGCCCGCGAGGCCGGCCTGCGCGCGGCGGTGCGCCGCGGCGGCGCCGACGACGCCGGCCTGGAGGTCGTCGCCGCGGACCTGATGGCCGACGACGGCTGGCCCGCGGCGCTGGCCGGCTGCGACGAGGTCCACCACGTCGCCTCGCCCATCCCGGCCACCCGGCCCGAGGACCCCGACGAACTGATCGTCCCCGCTCGCGAGGGCGTCCTGCGGGTCCTGCGCGCCGCGCGTGACGCCGGCGCCCGGCGCACCGTCCTCACCTCGTCCTTCGCGGCGATCGGCTACACCCCCAAGCCGGACGCCGACTACACCGAGGACGACTGGACCGACCCCGACACCCCCGGCCTCGCGCCCTACCCGCGCTCCAAGGCGATCGCCGAGCGGGCCGCCTGGGACCTGATGGAGCGCGAGGGCGGCGGCCTCGAACTCGTCGTCGTCAACCCGACGTTCATCCTCGGGCCCACCCTCACCACCGACCTGCGCATGTCGGCCCAGCTCGTCAAGTCGATGCTCGACGGGACGCTGAGCGTCCTGCCCCGCCAGTACTTCGGTGTCGCCGACGTCCGTGACGTCGCCGATCTGCATCTGCGCGCGATGGCCGCGCCCGACGCCGCGGGGCGGCGCTTCCTCGCGCTGGCCGACGGCCCCACGATGAGCTTCCGGGACGTGGCCGAGACGCTGCGCCGGCGGCTCGGCGGGTGGGCCGCGCGCGTCCCCACCCGGGAGGCCCCGGGGGAGGAGCCGCGGCGCCCGGTCATCCACAACGACCGGGCGCGCAAGGAACTGGGCTGGACCCCGCGCCCCGCCGAGACGACGATCGTGGAGGCCGCCGAGAGCCTGCGCGACCTGGGCCTGCTGGCGCCCATGGCGTGAGGGTGCCCTGGCGAAGCCAGTCCGCACGCGCACCGCTCGCGGTCCGCTGACAGGGTGCTGCGCGGGGCGCTCGACGCGTGTCCGGCACGTCCCGGACGTGCTACGCGGTTACGTTCCGCAGGTGCCCGAAGCATCGCGCGTTCATCGTTCCCTCCGGCTCTCCGACCGCTGCCCGGACGACGGCGAGATCTCCGTACGGCACGCGTGGAACGTGTGCGAGGACGGCGCCACCGCCTCCTGGTACGACGTCCTGCTGGTGTTCGCCGACGGCGCCCGGATCGAGGCCCTGGCGGTGGTGTCCCCGGACGGTGTCTGCCTGGAGGACGTGCAGGCCCGGCCGGCGCTCTGCCTCGACGACCTGACGGCGCTCGGCGAGTGGCTGGAGGAACCCCTCGCCGAGGCGTGCGGCGCCGTCCGCGCGGACGGCACCCCGTCCGCCGTACGGCACGCCCGGCCCGGCTGTCCGCGGGGCCAGGAGGGGCGGCGGTTGGCGGCACGGGAGTACCGGGCCGCTCAGGAGCGGGGCGGCGACCCCGTCCTGGCGGTGATGGCCGCTACCGGACTGAGCAGGCGCGGATCGCTGCGGCTGATCGGCCAGGCCCGGGACGCGGGCCTGCTGGCACCGCGCCGGGTCCGCCGCTGACCGGCCCGCGCCCCGCAGCCGTCACCCGCCGGTCCCGCCGCCCCGATCGCTCTCGTACGCGTCACAGCATGTCCCGCATCCGGGAGATCTCGCTCGTCTGCTGGGCGACCACGTCGTCGGCCATCTCCTCGATCCGGACGTTGTTGCCCTGCGCCTTCACGTCCGTCGCCATGGTGATCGCCCCCTGGTGATGGGTGATCATCAGCGTCAGGAAGAGCTGGTCGAACGCCTTCCCGCGCGCCGCGCGCAACTGCTTCAGCTGCGCGTCGGTCGCCATGCCCGGCATCGCGGCGTGGTCGTGCGCGCCGCCCGTCTCCGTCTCCTCCTCGCCGTGCTCCGTCAGCCAGCCCCGCATGGCGCCGATCTCCGGCTCCTGCGACGCGGCGATCCGCTCGGCGAGGCGCGTCACCTTCTCCGACTCGGCGCGCTCGGGCACCAGCTCGGTCATCACCAGCGCCTGGGCGTGGTGCTGGATCATCATCCGGGCGTAGTCGACATCGGCCGAGTTGGGCGAGTCGTCGTCGGCGCGCTGCTCCTCGGCGTCCTGGGCGGACAGCGTGCGATTGGCCTCGCCCGGTCCGCCGGGCGCGATCACCGAGGGACCGGCGGAGGCGGCCGAGCCGGTGTCCCCGCCGGAGTCGCCGGAGTCGCAGGCCCCGAGCCCCAGCACGGCCAGGGCGGTCAGCGACACCGCGACGAGCGAGGCACGGGACACGGGACGGAAGGGCACAACGACCTCCTGGGGCAGCCGGGGCGGGGGACACCTCGTGAGTGTCCTGACCGTCCTAGCACGCTTCCGCACACCGCTGATCGGAAAACTTCATTACGAGTCTGTTGCCCCCTGTTGGTATGAGCATGCCGAAGACGATACTGCGGGATGGACGCACCGTTCGAACGCGAACGGAACCAGGGAGGAAGCAGTGATCCTGTTGAACGACCCGAGAACACGGCGCAGACGTCTGGGAGTCGCCACGGCTGCCGCCGGGCTGCTGGCCGCGCTGCTCACCGCCTCGCCGGCGGCGGCGACCCCCGACCCCGGGGACGGTCCGGCCGCGTCGAAGGAGGTGTCCAAGAGCGCGCGGGCCGAGGCGACCGAGGCGATCGCGAGCGGTGAGATACCCGCCCAGGACGAGATCGTCCACTCGGACAACATCGAGCACCTCGTCAACATCCCCAAGGACGTGCTGCCGGGCACCAACTCGGACCTGGCCTTCCAGGGCAAGTACGCCTTCGCCGGCAACTACGACGGCTTCCGCGTCTTCGACATCAGCAACCCGAAGAAGCCGAAGACCGTCTCCCAGGTGCTCTGCCCCGGCTCGCAGAACGACATCTCCGTCTCCGGTGACCTGCTGTTCCTGTCGACCGACTCCTCGCGCAGCGACGACAGTTGCAACAGCACCACCCAGCCGGTGACCGAGAAGTCCTCCTGGGAGGGCATGAAGGTCTTCGACATCAGCGACGTGCGCGACCCGAAGTACGTCGCCGCCGTCGAGACCGCCTGCGGCTCGCACACCCACACGATCGTGCCCGAGCGCCGCAACGTCTACATCTACGTCTCCTCGTACTCGCCGAGCGCGTCGTACCCCGACTGCCAGCCGCCGCACGACGGCATCTCGGTCATCAAGGTGCCGCGCAGCGCCCCCGAGAAGGCGGCGGTCGTCGGCTTCCCGGTGCTGTTCCCCGGTGAGGGCCCCGACGGCGGCGGCAACCCGGGCGCGCCCACCAACCCCGGCGTCTCCAAGACCACCGGCTGCCACGACATCACCGTGCTGCCCTCCAAGGACCTGGCGGCGGGCGCCTGCATGGGCGACGGCATCCTGTTCTCCATCGAGGACCCGGAGCACCCGAAGGTCATCGACCGCGTCCAGGACAACGTCAACTTCGCGTTCTGGCACTCGGCGACCTTCAACCAGACCGCGAAGAAGGTCGTCTTCACCGACGAGCTGGGCGGCGGCGGCGCGGCCACCTGCAACGCGGAGATCGGCCCGAACCGCGGCGCCGACGGCATCTACGACATCGTCGGCAAGGGCGAGAAGAGCAAGCTCGTCTTCCGCAGCTACTTCAAGATCCCGCGTCACCAGGCCGACACGGAGAACTGCGTGGCCCACAACGGCTCGCTGATCCCGGTCAAGGGCAAGGACCTCATGGTCCAGGCGTGGTACCAGGGCGGCGTCTCCGTCTGGGACTTCACCGACTCCTCGAAGCCGAAGGAGATCGCCTGGTTCGAGCGCGGCCCGCTGTCCACCGACACGATGGTCACCGGCGGCTCCTGGTCGGCGTACTACTACAACGGCTACATCTACTCGAACGACATCGCCAAGGGCTTCGACGTGCTCAAGCTCAGCGACCGGCGCACGGACGCGGCCAAGCGCGTCCGCCTGGACGAGCTGAACGTCCAGACGCAGCCGGACTACTTCGACTGACCCTCCGGCCGGTCCTCGGGGGCCGGCGCGGTGGCGAAGAACCGCGACAGGTCCGTGTCCGTGTCGCGTCTCCCGCCGGACGCTCCGGTGTCCGGCGGGACACCCATGGCCCACTCCAGCCGGTAGCGCGCGAACAGTTCGGCGCGCAGCACCGGCACCGGCATCGGCGCGCCCGGCATCAGGGCGGCGTACACGGCGCCCATGAGCAGGGCCCGCAGCATCGGGTAGTCCCGGTCCACGTCGCACGAGCCGTGCCGGGCGACGGTGTCCCGCAGCAGTTCGGCCAGCCGCCGCTGCTCCGGGCACGGCACGAACCCCTCGGCGTGCAGCAGCCCCGCCATGTGCTGGCGCATCAGCACCGGCCGGTCCCGGGCCAGGCCCAGGACCGCGTCGATGGCCCGCGCCATCCGCTCCCGCCCGTCGCCGGAGCGCGGCTCCCGTTCCAGCGCCTCCTCCAGTGTGCGGTGCATCAGCCGGTGCACGGCGGACTGCACGAGCCGGCGCTTGCCGGGGAAGTAGTACGAGATCAGCCCCCGCGCCGCACCCGCCCGGTCGGCGATGTCGCCCAAGGTGGTGGCGTCGTAACCGCGTTCGCCGACCAGCTCCACCGCCGCCTGGAGCAACCGCTCCTGCGAGCGCCGGCGTAACTCTTCGTTGACCGAGGCGCTCCGCGGGGACATGCTGTAACTCCTGCGTTGACTGGCTGCCAGCCAACTATACTCAGCGCTACCGGACCCGCGCCGCCACGGGCGCGTCCGGCCACCGCCACCTTGGGCGACGCGGGGGATCGTCCAAGGTGGCGGTGCGTGCCGAGACGTCCGAGCGGTCGGTCCACCAACCCGACGGTCACGAGCCCACCGAGTGGCGAATCACCACGGCCTGACGGCCGGAGACCGGTTGCTGCGGCGGCCACGGTGCGTTCGGTACGTTCAGGACGGCGCGGCCCGTCAGGGAACGAGGTCGAGCACCGGACGCAGTCCGTCGGGCCGTTCGCGCACCGGCAGGTGGTCGACGAAGTGCACCCCGCAGCCGAGGGCCGCCGCGCCGCCGTCCGCGCGGCGGTCGTCCCCGACCATCAGGGTGCGCGCGGGGTCGGCGCCCAGAGCCGCGCAGGCCGTGGCGAAGAGGGCGGGGTCCGGCTTGCGGAGGCCGTGTTCGTAGGACAGCACGTAGGTGTCCACGTAAGGGTCGAGCCCGTGCGCGCGGAAGACCGGGCGCGGGTCCCAGCCGATGTTGCTGACCACGCCGACCGGGATTCCGCGCTCCCGCAGCGTGCGCAGCACCTCGGCGGCGTCGGGGTAGGGGCGCCACGCGGCCGGCGTCATGTGCCGCTCGTACAGCGCCTCGTGCAGCGCGGGGTCGGGCAGCGGTACCCGGCGGGACAGCCCGGTGTACGCCGCGCGGTGCAGTTCCGGCGTCTCGTCCCGGGTCTCCCACACGGTGGCCAGCTCGTCCGGCACCCGTGCGGGCGGCGCCCCGCCCGGCAGCGCGCCCGCCTCCTCCAGCGCCCGCGCGATGCGCGCCACCTCCGCCTCGGGCAGATGGACCCGGGCCTCGGCGAGCACCGCGCGCAGCCACGCCTCGCAGGACTCGACGCGGAAGAGGGTGCCGGAGAAGTCGAAGAGCACCGCTGTCATGCCGGAATCCTACGAGGCGGGACTCTCCCGGGGCGAGGGGGCGGTCCGGCGCGCTGCCGGCCCGGGCCGCCGGCGACGGTGGACCGACACCGCCAGACACACCGTCAGGGCGCCCATGAGCCAGCCGGCGACGACGTCCGTGGTCCAGTGGACGCCCAGCCAGACCCGGGTCAGGCCGACGCCGGCCACCGAGACCACGGCCACGGCCGTCGCGGCCAGGCGCGCGGCGCGGGCGGCATCGTAGTGGTGCAGCAGCCACAGCAGCAGGCCGCACACCACGGTGGCGGTCATGGCGTGGCCCGACGGGAAGGCCGCGTAGTGGGCGCTGTCCACGGGGTCGGGCCAGACCGGACGCGCCCGGCCCACCGCGGCCTTCAGTACCTGCTGCACCAGCGCGGCCAGCGCGCACGTCGCCGCCAGCCACAGCGCCGTCCACCAGGCGTCGCGCCGCAGCCCCAGCCACAGCGCGGCCACCGCGCACAGCAGGCGCATCGTCCACGGGTCCCAGACCCAGTCGGTCAGGACGCGGAAGGTCTGCGTGACGCCGGTCTCCTCGACCGCCCAGCGGTGCGTGGTGCGGGAGATGCCGGTGTCCAGGTCGATCAGCGGGCGCCACTCGGCGGCGACCAGGACGAGCAGCAGCGCCGAACACACCGCCAGGACCCAGGCGGCGCGGGAGGCGGTACGGAGCGCGGTGCGGGGCCGCGGTGGACGGGGCGGGGAGTTCAGGTGCGGCGTCTGCATGCCGAGATCCTCGCCGAACCGGAGGCCGGTGGGCCAATTCCGGTGCTCGCGGCCCCCGGAGGGCTGTCCGCCGTACCCGCGGCGCGCGTTCAGAGCATCGCCAGCATCGCCAGCATCGCGATCCCCATCGACAGCCGGCACGCGCGGGCCAGCTCCGGCCGGTCGCCCCACCCGCCGCCCGCGGTGCCGGCCACCGCGGGCACCGGCACCAGACGAACCCCGGCCAGCAGGACGTACCCGGTGAAGTAGAGCAGCAGGGCGCCGGTGAGCAGGGGCACGCCGGAACCGCCGTGGCCGTGACCGTGCCCGGGGGAGGCGGCCATCACCAGCGACATGTAGACCATTGCCCCGGCGCCGACCAGGTGGTGGAGATGGTGGCGGCCGCTCCGGGCGGCCCACAGGGCGCGCAGCCCGGCCGCGCCGAACACCGCCGCGTAGACCGGCCAGGCCCACGCCGGCTGGGTGACCACGGCCGCCGGCACGGCCATGGCGGCCATGCCGAACCCCATCAACGCCTCGCCGCCCGCGGCGCGGCGCTGCTCCTCGACATCGCTGCGCATCCGCAGCAGGCAGTAGGCGCCGGTCGCCGCGCACAGCGCGACCAGCAGCCAGCCGGAGGACACCGGTCCGTGCACGCGCCCCTCCCTCGCTCGGCCGTCGGTCAAGGGATGCCCGGAGCGCGCGGCGCGCACGCGAGCGCAAGGAGGCATCGGAGGGGCATTCACGGGAGCGCGGCACGGGAGAGGTGCTCACCCCGGGCAGAATCTTTTACAGATAAAACACCTGCTAAAGTATTTGTATGAGCAGTGCGACCCCCACCTCCGGCCCCACCCGCACCCGCCGCCTCCCCCTGGCCGCCGCGCTGCGTCCGCGCCGCCCCTCCGACATCTGGTTCAAGCCCGCGCTCAGTTCCGTCGCCTCGCTCGCCCCGCCCACCCTCACCCTGCTGGCGCTCGGCCGGCTCGACCTGGCCATGTACACGATGGCCGGGTCCATGTGCGCGCTGTACGCCCACAACCGCCCCTACGCCGCCCGCGCCCGCGTCCTGGTGTGGGTGATCCTCGGCATGGTCGGCGGCCTCGCCGTCGCCCTGGTCACCGCGTCGCTCACCGACGACGCCGTCGTGCTGGTGGCCGTCGGCGCCCTGCTGGCCGCCGCGCAGAAGACGCTGTGCGACGCCACCCGCGTCGGCCCGCCGGGCAACGTCGTCCTCACCTTCATCAGCTCGGCCGCCCTGTTCGTCCCGCAGACCCTCGGCCAGATCCCCGGTCACCTGGGCCTCGCCCTCGCCGCGGGCGCCTGGGCCTGGATCGTCGGCATGGCCCCCGGCCTGGTCCGCCCGCACGGCCCGGAGCGCCGCGCCACCGCGGCGGCCCTGTACGCCGCCGCCGCGTACGCCGACACCCGCGGCACCGGCGACGGCCACGCCGGGGCCCGCGCCGCCGGGTACGCCGCCGTCCAGGCCGCCTGGCAGGCCCTGCTCGCCGTACCGGCGTCCGGTGCCCGCGCGGCCACCCGCCGCGCCCTGGAACGCCTCGTCGTCCGCGCCGAGGTCGCGCTCGCCGCGCCCGCCGACACCGACCCGGAACGGCTGCGCGGCTGGGCCCGAGACCTGCGCGGCACCGGCCGCGTCCCGCGCACCGGGGACAGCGCCGCCGACACCGAGGAACTGCTCGGCGTCGAGGCCGAACTGACCGCCGGCCCCCGCTCCCTGTGGCACCGGGCCGGCCCGCTCGCCCCCATCGCGGTGCGCACCGCCCTCGGCTGCGCCCTGGCGGGCTGGGCCTCCCTCGCGATCGGTGTCGGCCGCCCCTACTGGGCCCTGGTCACCGCCGCGGCGCTCTACCAGGCGAACCTGACCCTCACCTGGAGCAGGACCGTCCAGCGCGTCGTCGGCAACTTCGCCGGGGTGCTGCTGTTCGCCGTCGTCGCCCCGGTCGCCCACCTCCACCAGGCGTTCCTCGTGGTGTTCTGCCTCGCCTGCGCCTTCGGCGCGGAGGCGTTCATCAGCCGCAACTACTGGCTCGGCACCGTTTGCGTCACCCCCATGGCGCTGCTCATCAGCGAGTTCGCCCGCTACCAGGACCCCGGGGAGCTGATCACCGAACGCGTACTGGACACCGTGGTCGGCGCCGTGGTCGGTCTCCTGGCGGCGATGGCCGTCACCAACCGGCGCGCGGCCTCCCGGGTCGAGGAAGCCGTGACCGCCGCCGACCGCGCCCGCGAGCACGCCGCCCGGCTGCTGGCCGGACCCCACCCGGACCCCGCCGCCCTGGAGACCGCCCGGCGTGCCCTGGCCGCCGCCCTGACCGACCTGCGGGCCACCGCCGACGCCGCCGCCGGCGAGTGGTGGCAGCGGGCCCTGCCCCAGGAGAGGGTCGTGCTCGCCGAACAGGCCGGACACCGTACCCTCGCCGCTACGGTGCGCCGCCGGACGGCCGGCGCGGACCAGGACTCGGGCACGACAACGGAGGACGCGAAGCCATGACGGCAACCGACCGGCCCTCGGCGACCAAGGACGGCACGACCGGGCCGGCGAAGACTGACTCGACCGGGGCGGGGGCGGGCGACGTGACCGGGTCGGGGACGGGCGACCTGACGGGGCCCAGGACGGGCGACGTGACGGGGCCGGGGACGGGTGAGGTGACCGGGCCGGCGCAGGGCGACACCGTCGCGGGCGTCGTCCGGCAGTGGCAGGCCGTCCACCCCGACCTGGACACCGGCCCGATGGAGATCATCGGCCGCATCAACCGCTGCGCCGCCCTCCTCCAGCAGGCGGAGGACGCGCCGCTGCGCCGGGCCGGTCTCACCCGGCCCGAGTTCGACCTCCTCGGCGCGCTGCGCCGCACGGGACACGAGCTGACCCCCGGGGAACTGGCCCGCGAGACCTTCTCCTCCGGCGCCGCCGTCACCAAGCGGCTCAAGCAGCTCTCCGAGCGCGGACTGGTCGAACGCCGCGGCGACACCCGGGACCGCCGGGTCGCCCACGTCCGCCTCACCGACGCCGGGCGCGACACGGTGGACGGCATCCTCCCCGAGCAGCTCGCCTACGAGACCGTCGCCCTGTCCGGCCTGGGCACCCCCGAGCGCGGCGCGCTGGCCGGACTGCTCGGCGAACTCCTCGTCCAGCTGGAAGGACGCCTCGGGGTACCGCGGGCCTGACCCCGGGGCCGTCGGGACCAGCGGCGCGTCAGCCCCGGCCGCCGCCCGCCCCGTACACCCCGAACATCGCCCCCTGCGGGTCCCGCAGCACCGCGATGCGCGGGCCGTCGGGCGGCGAGGTGGGCAGCATCAGGACGGTGCCGTGCCCGCCGGTGGCGTCGGCGGCGGCGCGGTCGACGTCCGCCACGGCGAAGTACGGCAGCCAGTGCGCGGGCACCTCGTGCGGGAACTTGTCGTCCATGGTCACCAGCGAGCCGAACTCCGCACCGCCGACGCTCCACCGCGCCGAGCCGCCCGATGCGCTGGAGGTACCCGAGCCGCCCAGCCGCCAGCCGAGGACCGTCGCGTAGAAGTCCGCGGCCCGCTCCGGCGCCCGGGTGAGCAGTTCCACCCAGCCCAGCGAACCGGGCACCCCCGGCGGGGCGACGCCCGCGAAGGCACCGGCCTGCCACAGCTGGAACACCGCGCCGCCCGGGTCCACCGCCACCACCAGACGGCCCGCGTCGGTCACGTCCACCGGACCGGACAGGACCGCGCCACCGGACGCCGTCACCCGCCGCGCCGCGGCGTCCGCGTCGGCCACGGCGAAGGCCACGTCCCAGCCGACCGGCTGCTCCGGCCGGTACAGCGGGGCCAGCCCGGCGACCGGCGTGCCCGCGAGGCGCGCCAGCGTGTAGCCGCCGGTCGCCCGGCCCGGCACCGTCTCGGGCCGCCAGCCGAACAGCCCCGTGTAGAAGCGCCGGGCGGCCCCGACGTCACTGGTCCCCAGCTCGGCCCAGCAGGGCCCGCCGGGCACGGGCGCGTCCGTCTCGATCGCATCGGGCATGGCGTGGGGCGTCCCTTCCACGGCGGCCGGCGTCCCCCTCCAGCACGCTAAGCCCGACCGCCCGCCCGTACCATCCGGAACTTCCCGGCGCCCCGCCCCGCGCCGACCGGCTCAGATACCCGGCCGGTAGCGCAGCGGATGGTCGCCGGGGATCTCCACCAGGACGATCCGCGTCCCGTCCGGGTCCTCGATCCACATCTCCACCAGGCCCCACGGCTCGCGCACCGGCTCCCGCACGATCGGCACGCCCTTGGCCCGCAGCTCGTCGCGGGCCGCCGCCGCGTCCGCCACCTGCATCCAGATACGGAGCCCCGGCGCGGCCGGGGCCTCGGCCCGGCCGGAGACCTCCAGGAAGCCGCCGCCGAGGAAGTAGACGGTGCCGCGTTCCGGACCGGTGCCGAACTCCCGGTGGACGGCGAGGCCGAGCCGCTCACCGTAGAAGGCGCGGGAGCGGTCCGGGTCGACGGGGCGGAGCAGGATACGGCTGCTGAGTACATGCACCATGCGTCCGGAGCCTAACGGCAGCGTTACGCTCGACGCTGCCCGCGCCGCGCCGCGCCGCCATCGCATCGCACCGCACCCAAGGGAGACGTGCTCCATGGACACCGCCGACGCCCTCACCGCCGACGCCCTCACCGCCGACCTGACCTTCCGCGACGCCACCGCCGCCGACATCGACGCGCTCGTCGCGCTGATCGAGTCGGCGTACCGGGGCGACAGCAGCCGGGCCGGGTGGACCACCGAGGCGGACCTCCTCGAAGGGCAGCGGACGGATCCCGAAGGCGTGCGGGAGGTCATCGAGACACCCGGGGGCACGCTGCTGACGGTCGAGCGGGAGGGACGGATCGTCGCCTGCTGCCAGCTGGAGCGCCGGGACGGGCACGCCTACTTCGGGATGTTCGCCGTCCGCCCCGGCCTCCAGGGCGCCGGCCTCGGCAAGGCGGTCCTCGCCGAGGCGGAGCGGCGGGCCCGTACGGACTGGGGCGTGACCGAGATGCACATGACGGTGATAACGGCGCGCGAGGACCTCATCGCCTGGTACGAGCGGCGCGGCTACCGCCGTACGGGCCGCACCAGCCCGTTCCCGTACGGCGACGAGCGCTTCGGCATACCGCGGCGCGCGGACCTCGCCTTCGAGCTGCTGGTCAAGGAACTGTCCTGAGGGTTCAGGCGGTGAAGCGGCCGGTGCGCTTGATCTCCGGGTAGTCGGTCGTCACGCCGTCCAGGCCGAAGGCCCGCGCCAGGCGCAGGTGCTCCTGGGTGTTGACCACCCAGCCGATGATCCTCAGTTCCGCCTCGCGGGCCAGTTCCACGGTCTCCAGGGTGAGCCGGCGGATGTTGAGGCAGACGGTCGCGGCACCGGCCTCGACGGCGCGTTCCACGATGTCGGTGCCGTACCGGCTGGCGATGAGGGCGGTCCGTACGCCCGGCACCAGCCGGCCCGTCTCGGCGACCGCCTCGTCGTGGAACGAGGACACCTCCACCCGCCCGGCCAGCCCCCGCTCGTCGATCACCTCGGCCAGGGCCCGGGCCGCCGCCACGTCCTTGATCTCCGCCTGCAACGGCAGCGACACGGCGTCCAGCACCTCCTCGAACACCGGGACGCGCTCCGCGTGCCCCGCGTCGAGCGTGCGCAGCTCGGCGAGGGTCTTCCCGGCGATCGGACCGGTGCCGTCGGTCGTGCGGTCCACGTCCGTGTCGTGCATGACGACGAGGGCGCCGTCCTTGCTCAGGTGCAGATCCAGTTCGATCACGTCGAGCCCCGCCTGCTCGGCGGCGATGAAGGACCGCAGGGTGTTCTCGGGCTCGACGCCCATGACGCCCCGGTGACCGATGGTGAGGAAGTTCAAGACGCGACTCGCTTCCGTCGGACGTCGGACGGTGACAGGACCCGCAGCCTAACCGCCCGGCGGGGAGCATCCCCTCCCCGGTGACCCGCAGGAAAAAGTGCGGTGAAGCCCGGGGTGCGGCAGGATAATTTCCTGAGGTTCCCCTTGATGAGGGAAACCTTGTATGCATACGGTGTCCTTACGCGAGGTTCTCCCGTGGAGGATGGAACATGACGGAAATTCTTGTGCAGGCGGGTACGGAGGAGCGGCTTCCTCCGGCGGACAGGGTGGTGGAGCACCCGGCGTGGCCCGTGCTCAAGGATGCCGTGGAGCGCATCCGCCCCTGGCAGTCCAAGGACGGGTCGATCGACTTCACCGCCGAGGGCGCCCCCGAGCGCGGCGCCGCCGAGGACGCCGTACGCCGGGTCGCCGACGCCGTACGGGAGCTGTCGCCGCTGCTGCCGCACGACCGCGCCTACCACGAGGCCCTGGTGACGGACCTCGGACGCTGGGCCGAGGGCGGCTTCCAGGTGCCCGACTTCCTGGACTCGCTGCTGGCCTTCCAGCCCGCCGCGCACCGCGCCGACGGCCTCCAGCACCTGGTCGTCTTCCCGATGTACACGCAGAACGGCAACCCGGACCGCAACCTCGAAGCGGTCGTGCTGCGCATGGTCTGGCCCCACTGGCTGGCCGAACTGGAGCGCACCCGCTACGACAACCCGCTGTTCTGCGGCATCACCTTCGAGGACTTCACCTCGGGCTACGACACCAACTCCGCCGTCCTCTTCCCGGAGACCATCGCCGTGCGCGAGGCCCCGGAGCGCTTCACCTGGGGCGGCATCTTCTGCGATCGCGAGGCCGCCCGCTTCCGCCGCGTCACCGCCGCCGCCGTCGACGTGCTGGGCCTGGAACTGCCCGAGGACGTCGCCGCGATGGTCCACGACCAGCAGCGCTGCCAGGAGGCGTTCGTGCTCTGGGACATGGTCCACGACCGCACCCACAGCCACGGCGACCTGCCCTTCGACCCGTTCATGATCAAGCAGCGCCAGCCGTTCTGGATGTACGGCCTGGAGGAGCTGCGCTGCGACCTCACCGCCTTCAAGGAGGCCGTGAAACTCGCGGGCGAAGGCGTACCGCAGGCCCGGGACGTGCAGGTCGCGGTCCTCTTCGACCGCATGTTCCGCTTCCCGGTCACCGGTGAGCGCGTCCGCAACTACGACGGGCTCGGCGGCCAGCTCCTCTTCGCCTACCTGCACAAGTACGACGTCGTCCGCTGGACCGACAACCGCCTCTCCATCGACTGGGAGCACGCACCCCAGGTCACCAACCAGCTGTGCGCGGAGATCGAGACCCTCTACCGCGACGGCATCGACCGCCCCAAACTCGTCCACTGGTTCGCCGGCTACGAACTGGTCTCCACCTACCTCGCCCCGCACCCGGGCTCCAAGTGGGCCAAGGGCCCCGACGCCCTCGACCTGACCCTGCCGCCGCGCAAACTCGTGGACGACGTGCTTCCGGACGAGTTTCCGCTGAGCATGTTCTACGAGGCCCTGTCCAAGAAACTCAAGAACGTGATCGCGTCGACCCGGGGCATCACGGCGGGCAGCGCCGAGCGGGCCGCCGCGTGAGCGACGGCACCGGCAACGGGAACAAGGCTCGGGAGGCGAGGACCATGGGGTCCAAGGGCAACGGGACGCTCGACGGCGCGGTGATCGCGGTGGCCGGCGCGGGCGGTCCCGCGGGACGGGCCGCGCTGCTGCGGCTCGCCGAGGCCGGGGCGACGGTCGTCGGCTCGGACAACGACCCGCAGAAGCTGGCGGAGGCGGTGGACGCGGCGCGCTACGCGCACGGCGGCGCCACCGTCACCGGCGAGACCGTCGACCTGCTCGATCTGGACGCCGCGCGCGCCTGGGCCGACGGGATCGAGCAGGAGTACGGCCGCGTCGACGGCCTGGTCCACCTGGTGGGCGGCTGGCGCGGCAGCCAGACCTTCACCAAGACGGACCTCGGCGACTGGGACCTGCTGGAGAAACTCCTGATCCGCACCGTCCAGCACACCTCCCTCGCCTTCCACGAGGCCCTCCAGCGCAGTGACCGCGGCCGGTACGTCCTGATCAGCGCGGCCGGCGCGTCGCAGCCGACCGCGGGCAACGCCGCGTACTCCGCCGCCAAGGCCGCCGCCGAGGCGTGGACGCTCGCCATGGCCGACTACTTCCGCAAAGCGGGGGGCGAGCAGGGGCCGACCTCGGCGGCTGCGATCCTGGTGGTGAAGGCGTTGGTGCACGACGCGATGCGCGCCGAGCGCCCGAACGCGAAGTTCGCGGGCTTCACGGACGTCAAGGACCTGGCCGAGGCGGTCGCCGGAGTCTGGGAGAAGCCCGCCGCGGAAGTGAACGGAAACCGTCTGTGGCTGACCGAGAAGCCGTGAACCCCCCGAAGACCGACGCGCGTCGCCATCACGACCCCGAGGAACGCGGTTTCGCCAGTGACAACTACGCCGGGGCCCACCCGGAGGTGCTCGCCGCCCTGGCCCTGGCCAACGGCGGCCACCAGGTCGCGTACGGCGAGGACGCGTACACGGAGAACCTCCAGCGGGTGATCCGCGGCCACTTCGGCCCCACGGCCGAGGCGTTCCCGGTCTTCAACGGCACCGGCGCCAACGTCGTCGCGCTCCAGGCGGTCACCGACCGCTGGGGCGCGGTCATCTGCGCCGAGAGCGCGCACATCAACGTCGACGAGGGCGGCGCCCCCGAACGCATGGGCGGCCTCAAGCTGCTCACCGTTCCCACCCCCGACGGCAAGCTCACCCCCGAGCTGATCGACCGGCAGGCGTACGGCTGGGACGACGAGCACCGGGCCATGCCCCAGGTCGTCTCGATCACCCAGAGCACCGAACTCGGCACCCTCTACACACCCGACGAGATCCGCGCGATCTGCGACCACGCCCACGCGCACGGCATGACCGTGCACCTCGACGGTTCCCGGATCGCCAACGCCGCCGCCTGTCTCGACGTCCCCATGCGGACCTTCACCAACGCGGTCGGCGTCGACATCCTCTCGCTGGGCGGCACCAAGAACGGCGCCCTGTTCGGCGAGGCGGTGGTCGTCATCAACCAGGACGCCGTGCGCCACATGCCGCACCTGCGCAAGCTGTCCATGCAGCTCGCCTCCAAGATGCGGTTCATCTCGGTGCAGCTGGAGGCGCTGCTCGCCAAGGACCTGTGGCTGCGCAACGCCCGGCACGCCAACGAGATGGCCCAGCGCCTGGCCGAGGGCGTGCGCGCCGTGCACGGCGTGGAGATCCTGCACCCGGTGCAGGCCAACGCCGTCTTCGCCCGGCTGCCGCACGACGTGAGTGAACGCCTGCAGAAGCGGTTCCGCTTCTACTTCTGGGACGAGGCGGCCGGCGACGTCCGCTGGATGTGCGCCTTCGACACCACCGAGGACGACGTGGACGCGTTTGTGGCCGCGCTCAAGGAGGAGATGGCCCGGTAGCGCGACAGATGGACAGCGATGCATAGGTATGCGGTCATCCGGAAATCTATTGACCTGGGGTGATCGCTTTCCTATGCTCTGCGGACATGGAGCTGATCCAGGAAACCCCTGACCTGTCCGCCTATCTCGCCGCCGACGAGGTGATCGACCATGAGCACCCGCTGGTCCGCGAGACGGCCGCGCGCCTCGCCAAGGAGGCGGAGGACTCGTATGCCTGTGCGCGGCTCGCGTTCGAGTTCGTCCGGGACGGCGTGCCGCACTCGCAGGACTCGGGCGACCTGCGCGTCACCTGGCGGGCCTCCGACGTCCTGGAGCAGCGCACCGGCATCTGCTACGCCAAGGCCCACGCCCTGGCCGCGCTGCTGCGGGCCGAGGACATCCCCACCGCGCTCTGCTACCAGCGACTGCTGCACGACGACGGCAGCGGTCACGTGGTGCACGGACTGATCGCCGTACGGTTCAACGGCGCCTGGCACCGGCAGGACCCGCGCGGGAACAAGCCCGGCGTCGACGCCCGGTTCTCCCTGGACGGGGAACGGCTGGCCTTCACCCCGGACGCCGAAGCCGGCGAGGCGGACCACCCGCTCCTGCACGCCGCACCGCACCCGGCCGTACTGCACGCCCTGCGCACCGCCACCGACCGGCCGCACCTGTGGCGGATTCTGCCGACCGCCCTGTAGTGGCCCGGGGTCAGTGCGCCTCGGCCGCGCGGACCTGCTCCGGCGTCGGGGCGGTGCCGCCCAGGTGGGCCGGCATCCACCAGGTGTCCTCCGGGCCCTTCGGCCGCACCGGGTAGGCGCGCTGAGCGGCCTCCAGCAGTTCGTGCACGCGTCCGCGCAGACGGCGCGTGATCGCGCCCGCGTACTGCTCGCGCGGGGCCTCCATCGCCTCGCCGACCCGGATGGTGATCGGGGTGTGGCTGCGCTTGAAGTTGCGCGGGTGGCCCTTGGTCCACAGCCGCTGGGTGCCCCACAGCGCCATCGGCACCAGCGGGACGCCCGCCTCCTGCGCCAGCCGCGCCGCACCCGACTTGAAGCTCTTGAGCGTGAACGACTCGGAGATCGTCGCCTCCGGGAAGACCCCGACGATCTCACCGGACCGCAGCGAGTCCAGCGCGTGCGCGTACGCCGCCTCGCCCTGCTTGCGGTCGACCGGGATGTGCTTCATCGAGCGCATCAGCGGGCCGGAGATCCGGTGCCGGAAGACCGATTCCTTCGCCATGAAGCGAACGAGCCGCTTCTGCGGCAGCGCCGCCAGGCCGTCGAAGATGAAGTCCAGGTAGCTGATGTGGTTGCTCACCAGCACGGCGCCGCCCGAGCGCGGGATGTTCTCCGAACCCTGGCAGTCGATCTTGAGGTCCCACACCTTGAACAGGGTGCGGGCGAGACCGATGGCCGGACGGTAGACGAGTTCTGCCATGGGCGGCGCGGACCCTTCCTTCTTCGCCTGGGAAGGGGACTCCCAGAAGAAACTTACGCAGCCGTAGGTTTACGGCTTGTCGCAGATCGTGCCCGAAGAACGACCGGTGTACCAGCCCTGGTGCCCGGAGAGGGCGAGATTCTCGTCACGTCCCCCTCGTGCGGCGGCCAGGCGGGAATCTTTCACCGTTCCGTGGGCGCTGCACGGGCGGGGACCGGATCGAGACGGGAGCGTGCGTGTGGGCGGGCGGGACGAGGGTGAGCGGCTGGGCGCGGCCGAGCTGGGCGCGGAACTGGGGGAGCGGGCCACGCTCGTCCAGTTCTCCAGTGCCTTCTGCGCCCCTTGCCGGGCCACCCGCCGGGTTCTCCACGAGGTCGCCGGACTGGTCCCGGGGATCGCGCATGTCGAGATCGACGCCGAGGCCCGCCTGGAGCTGGTCCGCGCCCTGGACATCGTCAGTACGCCGACCGTGCTGGTCCTGGACGCCGAGGGCCGCGTGGTGCGGCGGGCCGCCGGGCAGCCGCGCAAGGCGGACGTGATCGCCGCGCTCGGGGAGGCCGTGTGACGGCACCTCCCCGGCGGCATGGGTTCCGCATTCCGGAACACCCGCTTGACGGTGCACGGCACCTGTCGTCAGCCTGACACTTGAGCCTCCGGCCACCCCTTCCCCGGCCGGGGCGCGGCGCAGAAGGACTCACGCATGACGGTCACACCCGACCTGGCCCGCCTCCGATCCGACACCCCCGCCCTGCTGCGGTCCGTCTTCCGGCGGTACGCGGCGGGCGTCGCCGTGATCACCGCGTGCGGTGACGCGGGCCCCGTCGGCTTCACCGCCACCTCCCTCACCTCGGTCTCCGCCGAGCCGCCGCTGGTCTCCTTCGGCGTCGGCACCGGGTCCTCCAGCTGGCCGGTGATCGCCGAGGCCGGACATGTCGGCGTGCACATACTCGGCGAGCACCAACAGGACCTGGCGGCCACCTTCGCCCGCAGCGGCGCCGACCGCTTCGGACCGGCCACCGCCTGGCGCACGGGCCCCGAGGGGGCGCCCGTCCTGGACGGCGTCCTCGCCTGGCTGGTCTGCCGCGTCGCCGGCCGCGTCCCCGCGGGCGACCACCGCATCGTGCTCGCCGAGGTGCTGCTCGGCGACCCCACCGGCGACGGCCGGCCCCTCGTGTACCACCAGGGGCGTTTCGACGGCCTGCGCGGCTGACCAGCGCGGGGGCGCCTGCGCGGAGCCGTCGGACTCCGGTTACGCTGCGTTGCGAAGGTCACAGTTCAAAGCGCTTGCTCAGCGGGAACGAACTGAGTGTACTGACGAGTAATATTTCGACCGGAGCGCAGGTCGCCCCGGCCGGGATCGGCCGCTTGGGGCGCCTATGCTGCCTGCAAGAGGCAGCAACGGAAATGTCGACGCAGTAGGAGAGCCGGCGTGAGCTTGAGGATCGTTGTCACTGTGAAGTACGTGCCCGACGCCACCGGCGACCGGCACTTCGCCGATGACCTGACCGTCGACCGGGACGACGTGGACGGTCTGCTCTCCGAGCTGGACGAGTACGCGGTCGAGCAGGCGCTCCAGATCTCGGAGAACTCCGACGACGACGTGGAGATCACCGTCCTGACGGTGGGCCCCGAGGACGCCAAGGACGCGCTGCGCAAGGCGCTGTCCATGGGCGCGGACAAGGCGATCCACGTCGAGGACGACGACCTGCACGGCACCGACGCCATCGGCACCTCCCTGGTGCTGGCCAAGGCCGTCGAGAAGGCCGGCTACGACCTGGTCATCTCCGGCATGGCCTCCACCGACGGCACCATGGGCGTCGTCCCCGCGCTGCTCGCCGAGCGCCTGGGCGTGCCGCAGGTCACCCTGCTGTCCGAGGTCTCCGTCGAGGACGGCAAGGTGACCGGCCGCCGCGACGGCGACGCCGCCTCCGAACAGCTGGAGGCCTCCCTCCCGGCGGTCGTCTCGGTGACCGACCAGTCGGGCGAGGCCCGTTACCCGTCCTTCAAGGGCATCATGGCGGCCAAGAAGAAGCCGGTTCAGTCCTGGGACCTGTCCGACCTCGACATCGACGAGGACGAGGTCGGCCTGGAGAACGCCTACACGGTCGTGGAGTCGGCGGCCGAGCGCCCGGCGCGCACCGCGGGCACGATCGTCAAGGACGAGGGCGAGGGCGGCAAGCAGCTCGCCGAGTTCCTCGCGGGCCAGAAGTTCATCTGAGCCCCCGCGTTCCGCTGACCGCCCATCGTCTTTCGCAAGCAGGAGAGAAGAAGTCCCATGGCTGAAGTTCTCGTCTACGTCGACCACGTGGACGGTGCCGTCCGCAAGCCGACCCTGGAGCTGCTCACCCTGGCCCGCCGCGTCGGCGAGCCCGTCGCCGTCGCCCTCGGCAACGGCGCCGCCGACACCGCCGCCGCCCTCGCCGAGCACGGCGCCGCTCGTGTGCTGACGCACGACGCCGCCGAGTACGCCGACTACCTGGTCGTCCCGAAGGTCGACGCCCTCCAGGCCGCCGTCGAGGCCGTCTCCCCGGCCGCCGTGCTGGTGCCGTCCTCCGCGGAGGGCAAGGAGATCGCCGCCCGTCTGGCGCTGCGCATCGGCTCCGGCATCATCACCGACGCCGTCGACCTGGAGGCCGGCGACGAGGGCCCGGTGGCGACCCAGTCGGTGTTCGCCGCCGCGTACTCCACCAAGTCCCGCGTCTCCAAGGGCACCCCGGTCATCACGGTCAAGCCCAACAGCGCCGCCGTCGAGGCCGCCCCGGCCGCTGGTGCCGTCGAGGCCCTGTCGGTGACCTTCTCCGATGCCGCGACCGGTACCAAGGTCACCGCGCGCACGCCGCGCGAGTCGACGGGGCGTCCGGAGCTGACCGAGGCCGCGATCGTGGTCTCCGGCGGCCGTGGTGTCAACGGCGCGGAGAACTTCGCGATCATCGAGGCGCTCGCCGACTCCCTCGGCGCGGCCGTCGGCGCCTCGCGTGCCGCGGTGGACGCGGGCTGGTACCCGCACACCAACCAGGTCGGCCAGACCGGCAAGTCCGTCTCGCCGCAGCTGTACATCGCCTCCGGCATCTCCGGCGCGATCCAGCACCGCGCGGGCATGCAGACCTCGAAGACGATCGTGGCGGTCAACAAGGACGCCGAGGCCCCGATCTTCGACCTGGTCGACTACGGCGTCGTCGGCGACCTGTTCGACGTCGTCCCGCAGCTCACCGAGGAGATCAAGGCCCGCAAGGGCTGAGTCTCCCCAGGAGCCCGTACCGAGGCCCCCGCCACCGTCACCGGTCGCGGGGGCCTCGGCCGTCCCCGTCCTCAGCCCAGCGTCAGCGACGCCTGCACCGGCAGGTGGTCGCTCGGGAACTGTCCGTTCCGCGCGTACGTGTTGATCTCCGCGCGGTGCACCGTGACGCCCGGGGTGACCAGGATCCAGTCGATCCGGTCGCCGCCCGGAGTCAGCGGCCGGTACCCGTGGAACGTCGCGTAGAGCGTGCTGCGCTCGGCCGCCGCGTCCCAGGAGTCGAGGAGACCGGCGCCCAGCATCGTGTCGTAGACCGGATTGCCGTGCGCGGCCACGTTGAAGTCACCGGTCACCACCAGCGGCAGCGACGCGTCGAGGCCGCCGATCCGCTGTGCGATGAGCGCGGCGGCACGCGCGCGTGCGTTCTGGCTCGCGTTGTCCAGGTGGGTGTCGAGGAAGTAGAACTCCCGGCCGTTGTCACGCAGATCGCGGAAGCGGACCCAGGTGACCATGCGGATGGAGCCGCCGCCCCAGGTGTTGGAGCCGATCACGTCCGGCGTGTCCGACAGCCAGAAGTGGTCGTACTCCAGCGGGGCGAGCCGGCGGGTGTCGTAGTACACGGCCATGAACTCGTCGCGGCTGCCGCCCGCGCGGCCGGTGCCGATCCAGTCGTAGGACGCGCCGAGGTCGGCCTCGATGTCCCGGACCTGCTGGTAGAGGCCCTCCTGGGTGCCGATGACGTGCGGGCGCTCGTGGCGCAGCAGCGCGCGGGTCACGGGTCTGCGGACGGCCCAGCTGTTGGGTTCGGTGGTGCTGGCGAAGCGCAGGTTGAACGACATGACCTCCAGGGGGCCGGCATCGCGCTCCGGCGGCGCGGCGGCGGCTGGCGCGGTAGCGGCGAGCGGCAGGGCGGCGGCGCCGGCCAGGGCGGTCTTCAGGCTCAGACGGCGGGTGAACCGGCCGGGGTTCGGCACGGGAGCTCCTTCCGAAGGGCTGCGCTGGTGGGCACGACGACCGTGCCAGATGGACGTGAACATGCCGAGAGGGGCGGATGGACCGGTGGGCAAGAGGGTGTTGACCGGCGGGAAGATCGCCGGATAGCTTCACTCTACGGATTGTTGATTCCGTAAAGCGGAATTTCCGCTGGTGGGGGTTCCGCGGCGGACATGAGGAGGGTGTGGCATGGGGCAGCTGGAGAAGGTGGCGACGAGCCTCGCGGGCGCCGTCGGCGAGGAGATCAGCGCCTCCCTCGCGCCGGTCGACGCGGAGCTGGCACGCCGCTACCCCGGGGACCCCGGGACGCGCCAGCCCGTCCACACCGTCTACGTCCCCGGTGACGCCTTCACCGCCGGCACCGTCCGCTCCTGGGGCGACCGGGCGCTGGCCGCGCTCGACGAACACGCCCCGGACGCCGCCTCCTTCGCGGCCGTCCTCGGCCTGCCGGACGACCTCGCCGAACCGGTGTACACGCGGGTGCGCGCCAAACTGGAGCGCGAGCCGGTGGAAGACCTCCGCGTCGACTTCGAGGACGGCTACCAGGGCGACGACGAGGACCAGGACGCCGCCCGCGCCGCCCGGCTGATCGCCGAGGCCCACCAGGACGGTACGGCAGCTCCGTACACGGGCATCCGCATGAAGTGCCTGGAGGCCGCCGTCCGCGACCGGGGCATCCGCACGCTGGACATCTTCCTCACCGGCCTGCTGGAGGCCGGCGGCCTGCCCGAGGGGCTGGTCCTGACCCTGCCCAAGGTGACGTACGCCGAGCAGGTCACCGCCATGGTGCGGCTCCTGACGGCGTTCGAGGAGGCGCACGGCCTCGCGCCCGGCCGGATCGGCTTCGAGATCCAGATCGAGACCAGCCAGGCGATCCTCGCCGCCGACGGCACCGCGACGGTCGCCCGCATGATCCGGGCCGCCGAGGGCCGCGCCACCGGCCTGCACTACGGCACCTTCGACTACAGCGCCTGCCTCGGCGTCTCCGCCGCCCACCAGGCCAGCGACCACCCGGCCGCCGACCACGCCAAGGCGGTCATGCAGGTCGCCGCCGCGGGCACCGGCGTACGGGTGTCCGACGGTTCCACCAACGTGCTGCCCGTCGGTCCCACCGCCCGGGTGCACGACGCCTGGCGCCTGCACTACGGGCTCACCCGCCGTGCCCTGGCCCGCGCCTACTACCAGGGCTGGGACATGCACCCCGGCCACCTCCCGACCCGGTACGCGGCCGTCTTCGCCTTCTACCGGGAAGGCTTCGAACAGGCCGCCGACCGCCTCGCCCGCTACGTCGGCCGCAGCGGCGGCGACGTCATGGACGAGCCCGCCACCGCCAAGGCCCTCAGCGGCTATCTGCTGCGCGGCCTGGACTGCGGCGCCCTCGACACGGGCGAGGTCGCCCGCCTGACCGGGCTGACCCGCGCCGACCTGGAGGGCTTCTCGGCCCCGAGGCGCGGCGACTTGCGCGCTCCCGGCCTCCCGGTCGGCGAGGCCGCCGCTTCCGGCGGCGGCCGGTCCGACAGCAGGTGAGACGTCAGGTGTGGGAGAGGGCGAAGGAGACCAGGAAGCCGCTCACCGTGACCAGCCCGATGGCCAGGTGCGCGTCCTCGAACGCCTCGGGGATCATCGTGTCGGCGACCATCGCGAGGATCGCTCCGGCGGCCACCGCGGTCACCGCGGCGATCACCGCGGGGGAGAACCCGCCGACCACGGTGTAGCCGAGGACCGCCGACACGGTGCTCGCCGCGGCGATGGCGCCCCACACCCCGAAGACGTACGCCTTGCCGCGGCCCTCCTTCTTCATCCCCGCCGAACTGGACAGGCCCTCGGGAACGTTGCTGATGAACACCGCCGCCACGGTCACCAGGCTCACCGCTCCGCCGTCGAGCAGACTCACGCCGATGACCGCCGACTCCGGGACACCGTCGAGCAGTGCCCCGAAGGCCAGCGCCAGTCCCGAGCCGGGCTGCTGCTGCTCGGAGGGCTGCGCCTGGCTCCGCCGGTGCCCGGAGCGTTTGCGGTGCCGGGCACCGCGGCGGGCCAGCCACATGTTGCCCGCGGTGTAGGCCACGGCACCGGCCAGGGTGCCGATCCCCGCGGGGGCCAGCCCCGCCTGCTCGTACGCCTCCCCGACCAGCTCGAAACTGACCGCCGACAACAGCACCCCGGCTCCGAAGGCCATCACCGTCGCGATCACTATCTGCGGCACCCGCAGCCCGTATCCCACCACCGCGCCGAGCAGCAGCGCCGAACCCGCCACCAGACCCCACAGACCCGCCTGCACCACCTCTGTCATGGCCCGTGGGTACCCGCGGCCCGGACGCCTCACCAGTCGCCGGTGTCACAGTCGTCAGCCGGTGGACGGCCGGCGGGACGGGCGGGGTCACCGGCAGTCAGGCCGGGCTCGGTGACGCGTGGACGTCCGCCGTCAGTCCGCCGGAGGCAGTTCGCCCGAGCCGCGCGCTATCAGCCGGGTCGGCAGTTCGATGCGTTCGGGTACCAGCAGGCCTCCGTCCAACTGGCCGAAGAGGCGCTCCGCGGCGGTCCGGCCCAGGGCCGCCGCGTCCTGGGCGACCACGGTGAGCCCCGGCCGCAGCAGGTCGGCGAGTTCGATGTCGTCGAAGCCGACGAGGGCGACGCCGCGGGTGTGCTCGGCCAGGACCCGGATCACGGTGACCGTCACCCGGTTGTTGCCCGTGAAGATGGCGGTGACCGGATGCGGGTCCGCGAGCATCGCCTCGGCCGCCCGGCGCACCCGCTCCGGGTCGGTGACGCCCAGGGACATCCAGGAGTCCTTCACGGGTATGCCCGCGTCCTCCATCGCCGCCCGGTAGCCGCGCAGCCGCTCCGCGGCGGTGTGGATGCGGGGCATGTCGCCGATGAAGCCGATCCTGCGGTGGCCGTGCGCGATGAGGTGGGCGACACCGTCCCGCGCGCCGCCGAAGTTGTCGCACAGCACCACGTCCGCGTCGACATGCCCGGCCGGCCGGTCAACGAAGACCGTGGCGACCCCCGCCTTCAGCTCCGGCTCCAGATACCGGTGGTCGTCCCCGGCCGGGATCACCACCAGCCCGTCCACCCGCCGCGCGCACAGGGCCAGTACCAACTCCTGCTCCCGCTCCGGGTCCTCCGCGCTGGACCCGTTGATGAGCAGGGCGCCGTGCGAGCGGGCCACCTCCTCCACGGCTCGGCTGAGTGGTCCGTAGAACGGGTCCGCGAGGTCCTCCAGCACCAGGCCGACGCTGGCCGTGCGGCCCTTGCGGAGCACCCGCGCGCTGTCGTTGCGCCGGAAGCCGAGCGCGTCGATGGCCTCCTGGACGCGGCGCTCGGTCTCCGGGGTCACCCCCGGCTCCCCGTTGACCACACGGGAGACGGTCTTCAGACCGACGCCGGCGCGGGCGGCGACGTCCTTCATGGTCGGACGGTTGCCGTAACGGTTCCCGCTGCTGCGGTGCGCGGGGCGGGCCATGTCGGGCACGATGGGGGATCCTGTCCTGTCGTCCACGGGAAGCGACGGCTCCTGTCGTCCACGGGGGCGGTGCGCCCATGGGGTTGTATGAGGATGTGGCGTCGAGCATAGAGCCTGGACAACGTTGTCAGATCGGGTGGACACTGTCCATCGCGGAGAGCGCGACGCGCTCGTGTTGTCGAGGGCTGACGGGGAGAACCGACTCTGATGGACACCGACCTCGTGGCCGCACTGGACATCGGCGGCACCAAGATCGCCGGCGCGCTGGTGGACGGTGACGGCCGGATTCTGGTGCGCGCCCAGCGCGCCACCCCCGCGCGGGAGAACGGCGACACCGTGATGGGGGCCGTCGAGGAGGTGCTCGGAGAGCTGACGGCGGCGCCGCTGTGGGCGCGGGCCACGGCGGTCGGCATCGGCAGCGCCGGGCCGGTGGACGCGTCGGCCGGCACCGTGAGCCCGGTCAACGTCCCCGGCTGGCGCGAGTACCCGCTGGTGGCCCGGGTCCGCGCCGCCGCGGGCGGCCTGCCGGTCGAGCTGATCGGCGACGGGGTGGCGATCACCGCGGCCGAGCACTGGCAGGGCGCCGCCCGCGGCCATGACAACGCGCTGTGCATGGTGGTGTCGACGGGCGTCGGCGGCGGTCTGGTCCTGAACGGGCGGCTGCATCCCGGTCCCACCGGCAACGCCGGCCACATCGGCCACATCAGCGTGGATCTCGACGGTGACCCGTGCCCATGCGGTGCGCGCGGCTGTGTGGAGCGCATCGCGAGCGGCCCCAACATCGCGCGGCGTGCCCTGGAGGGCGGCTGGCGTCCCGGAGCCGACGGCGACGCCTCCGCCGCCGCGGTGGCCGCCGCCGCCCGCGACGGCGACCCGGTGGCCGTCGCCTCCTTCGAGCGGGCGGCGCGCGCGCTGGCCGCCGGCATCGCGGCCACCGCGACCCTCGTCGAGATCGACATCGCCGTGATCGGCGGCGGCGTGGGCAAGGCGGGCGAGGTCCTCTTCGCGCCGCTGCGCCGGGCCCTGGCCGAGTACGCGACCCTCTCCTTCGTACGGCACCTGACGGTCACGCCCGCGCAGATGGGCACGGACGCGGGACTGGTGGGAGCGGCCGCGGCGGCCCTCACCAGGACGGCCGGCGTGTCGGCGGCGGGTGTGTGAGGCGCGCGGCGGCGGTGACGGCGGGGCTTCTGGGGCGTGGTGGGTGTGGCGGCAGGGGTGTTCCGGGGAGTGACGGCGGTGGGCGTTCTGCGGAGCGGCGGGTGTGACGGTGGTCGGCGTTCTGGGGCGTGGTGGGTGTGACGGCAGGGGGTGTTCCGGGGTGTGACGGCGGTCGGCGCTCTGGGAAGCGGCGGGCGTGACGCGGGCGGGCGTGACGCGGCGGGCGTTCGCAGGGGGCGCGCGACGGAGGCTCGGCGCCCGGCCGCGGCCGGGAGGGAACCGGCGGGTGACCTCCGGCCGCCGGAGCAGTTGAACCCGGCATGAAGAAGCGCAGCATGCTCGCCATCGCCTCCCTCGCCACCGGCTTCGTGGTCGCGGCCGTCACCCCCTCGCACGGCGTGACCGACCTCCCCGTCGACCCGCACACCGCCACGGACGCCCTCAGCCACGTCGACATCGGCAAGGACGTCCTGGCCCCGCACGAGGACACGCCGAAGGACTGACCGGCGCGGAAGCGGACCACGCGGCGCCGACACCCCGGCCAGGGGCGTCGGCGCCGCTTTCGCAGCTCCTCAACCGAGACTGGTTTCCGTGGCAGGGTGGAGCGGGCAAGCCACAGGGGGCCAACAGAAGAGGGGGACCTGTGACCGTCGTCTGGATCAACGGCGCGTTCGGTGCGGGGAAGACGACCACCGCACGGGAACTGATCGACCTGATCCCGAACAGCACGCTCTTCGACCCGGAGATCATCGGCGGAGCGCTGGCACACCTGCTGCCGCCCAAACGCCTTGCCGAGGCCGGGGACTACCAGGACCTCCCGATCTGGCGGCGTCTCGTCATCGACACGGCGGCCGCCATGCTCGCCGAACTCGGCGGGACGCTGGTGGTCCCCATGACCCTGCTGCGCCAGGAGTACCGGGACGAGATCTTCGGCGGTCTCGCCGCCCGCCGGATCGCCGTACGGCACATACTGCTCACACCGGCCGAAACGATACTGCGGGAACGAATAGCCCACCGCGAGGTCCCCCCGGACCTGCCCGACGGCGAGATGCGGGTGCGGCAGTGGTCGTACGACCGGATAGAGCCGTACCGGGCCGCGCTCGGCGCCTGGCTGATGGCCGACGCCCACCCGGTCGACAACGGCGGTCTCACCCCGTTCGAGACCGCCGCCCGCATAGCCGACGCGGTCGGTACCGGCGCAGCGCCCGTCTGCGAGATCGTGCAGACCCCGGAACCCACCGCCGAGACGATCGCCGCCGGTGTCCTGCTCTTCGACGAACACGACCGGGTGCTGCTCGTCGACCCCACCTACAAGGCGGGCTGGGAGTTCCCGGGCGGTGTCGTCGAACCCGGCGAGGCCCCCGCCCGTGCGGGCGTCCGCGAGGTCGCCGAGGAGACCGGCGTACACCTCGACGACGTACCGTCCCTGCTGGTCGTCGACTGGGAGCCGCCGCAGCCGCCCGGGTACGGCGGTCTGCGGCTGCTCTTCGACGGCGGACGGCTCGCCTCCGCGGACGCCGGGCGGCTGCTGCTGCCCGGGCCCGAGCTGCGGGGCTGGCGGTTCGTCAGCGAGGAGGAGGCGGCGGGGCTGCTGCCTCCGGTGCGGTACGCGCGGCTGCGGTGGGCCCTTCGGGCGCGGGAGCGGGGTGCTGCGCTGTACCTGGAGGCGGGGGTGCCGGTCGGGTGACCTTCGCGGCTACGGGGGTGGTGGAGCTGTCGCATGCCGGGTGCGGGTAGTCCTCCGCGCCCCCAGAAGGGCGTTGCCCTGCCCGGCAGCCGTCAGTTGCCCGCGTAGTTCCGCAGGAACAGCGCCTCCGCCACCGACAGCCGCTCCAGTTCCTCCGGGGACACGCTCTCGTCGACGGCGTGGATGCGGGCCTCCGGCTCGCTCAGGCCGATGAGGAGGATCTCCGCGTCCGGGTAGAGGGCGGCGAGGGTGTTGCACAGCGGGATGGAGCCGCCCTGGCCGGCGTACTGCATCTCCTGGCCCGGGTAGGCCACCGCCATCGCCTCCGCCATGGCCTGGTACGCCGGGCTGGTCGCGTCGGCGCGGAACGGCTGGCCCTGGCCCACCTGTTCCACGGTGACCCGCGCGCCCCACGGCGTGTGCGCCTCCAGGTGGGCCCCGAGCAGCTTGACGGCCTCGGCGGCGTCCGTGCCCGGCGGCACCCTCAGGCTCACCAGCGCCCGCGCGCCCGCCTGCACCGAGGGCGTGGCGCCCACCACCGGCGGGCAGTCGATGCCGAGCACCGTGACGGCCGGACGCGCCCAGATGCGGTCGGCGACCGTGCCGGAACCGATCAGCTCCACGCCGTCGAGCACCTTGGCGTCCGCGCGGAACTGCTCCTCCGCGTACTGGAGCCCGTCCCACGTGCCGTCGCCGGCCAGCCCGTCGACCGTCGTCGAACCGTCCTCGGCGCGCAGCGAGTCCAGCGTGCGGATCAGCGCCGCCAGCGCGTCGGGGGCCGCGCCGCCGAACTGCCCCGAGTGCAGGTTGCCTTCGAGGGTGTCGACCGCGACGCGTACGAGGGTCATGCCGCGCAGGGTCGTGGTGACCGTCGGCAGTCCGGCCCGGAAGTTGCCCGCGTCGCCGATGACGACGGTGTCCGCGGTCAGCAGGTCCGGGTGCTGCTCGGCGTACCGCTCCAGGCCGCCCGTGCCCTGCTCCTCCGAGCCCTCGGCGATCACCTTGACGTGCACCGGCACACCGCCGTTCGCCTTCAGCGCGCGCAGCGCCAGCAGGTGCATGATGACGCCGCCCTTGCAGTCGGCGCTCCCGCGTCCGTACCAGCGGCCGTCGCGCTCGGTCAGCTCGAACGGCGGAGTGGTCCAGCCGGCCTCGTCCAGTGGGGGCTGCACGTCGTAGTGGGCGTAGAGCAGGACCGTCTTCGCGCCCTCGGGCCCGGGCAGGTAGCCGTACACCGACTGGGTGCCGTCCGGGGTGTCGAGCGGGGCCACGTCCTCGAAGCCCTCGGCGCGCAGCGCGCCGGCTATCCACTCCGCCGCGGCCTCGCTCTCGCTCCTCGGGAACTGCTCGAAGTCGGCCACCGACCGGAAGGCCACCAGTTCGGCGAGTTCGGCCCTCGCCCTCGGCATCAGGGAGGCGACGGTCTCGGCGACCGGATTCGACGACATGGGCACGCTCCTTGTAGGTGCGACGTTGTACTGATGACCACTCCGCTGACTGTTCCGCTTTATGCGGTGTTTGAGAGTGATCGTGCGGTGTGCGCGCGCCCTGGTGTGTGCGGGGCGCATACATTGCCGATCCTCCCACAGTGGCCTGCGGCGATGCCCACCGTAGGATGCGGAAGGACAGGTGCGGCATGCGGTTTGATCGGAGCAGTAGACCATCGTGAGCAGCGAGAACTCTTCGGCGGACGACGCGCGTCAGGTGTGGGACGTCGTCGTGGTGGGCGCGGGACCCGCGGGGGCCTCGGCCGCCTACGCGGCGGCGGTCGCGGGACGGCGCGTGCTGTTGCTGGAGAAGGCGGAACTGCCCCGCTACAAGACCTGTGGCGGCGGCATCATCGGACCCTCGCGCGACTCGCTCCCCCCGGGCTTCGAACTGCCCTTCAAGGACCGCGTGCACGCGGTGACCTTCTCCAACAACGGGCGCTTCACCCGTACCCGCCGCTCCAAGCAGATGCTGTTCGGGCTGATCAACCGGCCCGAGTTCGACCAGCAGCTCGTCGAGCACGCGCAGAAGGCGGGCGCCGAACTGCGTACGGGCGTGACGGTGTCGCGGGTCGAGCAGCACGGGTCGGCGGTCCCCGACCGGCGTACGGCCGCCGTCGTGCTGCAGGGCGGCGAGACCGTGCTGGCCCGGGCCGTCGTCGGCGCGGACGGCAGCGC
>NZ_JAGGOO010000114.1 GCF_018614415.1 Streptomyces sp. ISL-12 | reverse complement strand
CAAACCCCCCTCCGAGCGTTACCCCACTTCTGCGCGAGTGCAGGAATCTGCACTACGGTGCGGGCGGCTCCCGCGTGCGCACCGGGAGACCACCGCGCGACGCCGGCGCAGACCAGAGCGGAGGGACAACGAGCCGATGCGGCTTGCCAGCACACACGCCACGGTGCAGCGCATCTGGACAGTGCGCCTGCGCCCGCAGACGGGCGGACCGGCCCTGGCCTGCCCCCGCTGCACGCACAGCCCCGTCCTGCAGGCCGTCTCCGCCCGCTCGGCCGCCCTCACTCATCTGGCCCGCCATGCCCGCGCCGACGCGTTGCCCGGGCATCTGCGCACCTGCCAGTGCCGGGCGCTGGGCTGCCGCTGGCACCCCCGCCACCGCGGCTGTGCGGGGCCCGTTCTGCTCGCCCTGACCTGCGACCGCGGCGGCCGTACCTGGCGACTGGCCGATGCCTGCGCCGCCTGCGCGGCGGCGATGAGCCGCACCGCCGTCGTGCCGCCCACCCTGCTCCGCGCCGACCGCGCCCAGACGCACTCCAGTACGTCGCGCTCTGCGGGCATCGCACCGCCATTCGGCCCGGCAGAGCAGCAACGCGTATGCGAAATGCTCACCTACCTCGCCACAGCACTGCCGCGTTTCTCCTCCCCCGCGGCCCGGCTGCTCGCCCTGCAGTGCGCACTGCGCGCTGACCGCCAGGGGCAGATCCGCCTGCCCCACGGCTTCCTGCGCGGCATGCGGCTGCACGGCCGCGCAGAGCTGTGGCTGGAGCTGGAACATGCCGGCTGGCTGCACCGCTTCAGACGCAGATGCTCTCCCATCCAGGCGCAGTTGCTCGATGCCGCCGTCCTCCACCAGGATCCCGGACGCACCGCGCGCGTCCGCGCCGCCCAATGGGCGCTGTGCCCCGCCCCGCTGGTCCTCTCGCCCGCCCTGCCCTCCGCTCTGCGGCTGGCCGCACTGGCACTGGCCGCCCACAGCACCGCTGGGGCGGGCGGGGGTGAGCTCGATGCTCTCGCCCGCCAGTGCGGGCAGCCGCCTCAGCAGTTGGAGGACCTCCTCGACCAGTTGGTCCGCGCCCGTGTCGTGACCGGCTGGCGCCTCCATCACGACGGTGACGAGGTGCGGTGGGAGCTGCCCGGGCACTCCTGATCGGGCAGAAGCCATCCAGCGGGCCGAAGTCGGCTTCTGGCAGGCGAGTTCAGCAGCCGAGCCGCCACGCGGGAGGCTGGCCGGCCACCGTCCAGCGTCCCTTCGTCGTCGCCGACTTGTTCACCCTTTCAGGTGTATCCGGCAGGCGGGAAAGTTCTCGCGGCGCGGCGCGGAGCAGCATGGGCATGCCGGGCTGCGGAAGCAGCCATCTCCGAAAGAGGCAGGGGCGGGTGAACAGGTGACGGGGACTTGGCTGTCCGGCCCCCGCCAACCGCTGCCGGTGCGGGGGCAGCCGACGGCGGGCGGTTTCGTGGGTCGGCCGGTGCACGGTCAGGGGCTGGACCCAAAGGGGCTGCCGACCGGCCAGGTATGCGGGACTCTGCGTCGGCACGGCAAGGGGTGTGCGGCGTGAACGCGGCGGAGAGCCCCGGCGGACTGCTGGAAGGCGAGGCCGTGCCGAAGGCGGGGCAGGGTGTCGTGGCTCTGTACCGCGAGCCGTACGGGCCGGTGCGCCTGTGCAGCGCGGCCGGGCTTCGGGGCGTGGCACTGGAGGAGCTCGGGCCGGTGAGCGAACCGGTGCCCTACCGGGGCCGCAAGGGCATCATCACCTACTGGCCGGTGGCGACCCGGGAGCAGACCGTGGTGTGCGGCAGCCTGCGGCAGTGGCGGCTGGCGATAGAGCTGGACTTCGAGCCGGCCTGGGCGGCGTTCAGCGCCGGCCCGGTGGAACTGCGGTGGCGGGCCGGAGGACGCCTTCGCCGCTGGCGCCCCGACTTCGTGGCGTGCACGGCCGAGGGCGAGCGTGAGGTGCTGGTGCTGAAGCCGCCCCGACAGGAGAGCCTGCCCGCGGTGAGACTCGAGGTGCTTCAGGAGGTGGCGCAGGCGGCCGGGTGGCGGGTGCGGCAGGTGCGTGAACCATCGGGGCTGCGCGCGCGGAACCTGGGCTGGCTGGCCGGTTACCGGTTTGCCGTGGGCGACGAGGAGGGCCTGGGGCGGGCGCTGCTGGAGGCATTCAGGGCGCCGACCGGTCTGCGGGCGGGGGTGGCGGCCAGCGGGCTGGACGAGCTGACCGGGCTGGACCTCGCCTACCGGATGCTTTGGCAGCGGCGGCTGCTGTTCGATGCCGCGTATCCGCTACTGCCCGACGCCGTGGCCTGGACAGCCTGAACGACCAGGAGGGGGCACATGGCGGGAGCAGACGAGGGCCGGTCTGCGGGGTCGCTGTCCATCGGGGCGCTGGTGCGCTGGCACAGGCGCGAATGGGAGGTGGCGGAGTGGCAGGGACCGCTGGTCACGCTGGTGCCTCGGGACGGCGCCGAGGCGCCCCGGGCGGTGTCGTTCCGGTGGCTGGTGGGCGCGGAGGACTTCGCTGTCCTCAGTGGCGGTGCGGCACCGGCCGCGGGTGGGGCGGCTCTCGGCGGGTGGGGCCGGCCGGAGGGGCGGGAGGAGGAGGCCGCGCTGTGGCAGGCACGCATGGTGGAGATCGACACCGGTCTGGCGCCGGGCCGAAGCGAGCATGCGCGGGGATTCGGGCCGGACACGACGCTGGCCCAGCGGTGCGCCGCGATGTCGGCGCGGCTGGCCGCCGACGGCATCCGCTGCTCCGCCCACACCCTCGCCGACAAGCGGCGCAAGTGGAAAGCGGCCGGGGAGAACCCGGTCGTCCTGCTGCCTCAGCCCCGGGAGGGGCGGCCGGGGGGCTTCACTGATCCGCGGTGCCTGGCCGCCATGCAGGAGGTGGTGACCCGGCGTGCACATGCGTCGGACGTGACCATCGACGTGATCCGCGAGGAAGTCGAGGACCTGCTGCACTCGCGGTACGCCGAGGAACTCGGCTCGGCGGCCGTGGCGGCCCTGCTGCCCTCCCGCTCCACCTTCTACCTGCGGATGAAGGAGTCCGGCCTGGCCGATGCGCTGGGCCAGCCGACACGGGCCCGGGCCGCCCTGGCCTCCACCCCGCCGCTGCCCCATGGCGGGCGCGAGGTCGTGCTGCGGCCGGGACAGGTGACCCAGACCGACACCACGCCGCTGCGGATCCTGGCCCGCGGCGACGACGGCCGGCCCACCGCAACGGAGCTGTCCACGCTCATCGATGTGGCCAACCACAACGTGTGCGCGCTGATGATCACGCCCAGCCGCCCCCGGGACGCCGAGAACGGGCAGCTGGGCCAGGCGACCCGGGCAATCGACCTGACCCTGATGCTGGCTCAGGCCTTCGCGCCCTGGCCAGTGATGCCCGGCTGGGACCCGCTCAGTGGGGCCGCCGCCTCCAGTCTGCCGTTCGGAGCGCTGCGGGCGGCGGACGAGCGGTTCACCGAGGCCACCGCCGCCCGCCCTGTCATCCGCCCCGAGCTGATCATCTACGACCAGGGCAGCCCCTATGTGAGCGAGCACTTCACCGAGGTCTGCGACCGGCTTCGCATCGCCCGCCGCCCGGCGCGCAAGAAGACCCCGACCGACAAGCCGCTGCCCGAGCACTTCTTCGTCACCCTCGCGCACCGCTTCAGTCAGCACGTCACGCACGGCTGGCAGGGCCGCAGCCACAAGAAACGCGGCCGCGGCATCGACCGGATGCCGCTGTACACGATCGCCGAGCTCCAGCAGATGGCCCAGGAGTGGGTGGCACTGGAGTACCAGCAGACCCCCGACGCGGGGCTGCGCGACCCGTTCCGGCCAGGCGTCGCGCTGTCGCCCAACGAGATGTACGCGGTCCAGGTGGCCCGCAGCGGCTACCGGGCGGTGCCGCTCTCCCCCGCCCAGAACCGCTTCTTCCTGCTGCGGCAGTGGGTCATCCCCGGCAAGGGCGGCTTCATGATCGACTATCGGACCTATCAGCCCACCGCGCAGGACGCCGGGCACTACCGGGAGATCCTCCTACGCGGCGGCTCGAAGCTGCCCGGCCGGGAGAAGCAGAGGGAATGCCGCTTCAACCCCTACCGTCCCGAGCGGGTGTGGTTGTACGACCACACGGCCGACACCTGGGTGACCTGCGATTTCCGGCTCCGGCACCTGCTGCACGACCCGTGGACCGCGGACATGTGGCAGGAACACGCCGAGCAGCACCAGGCGGCCGGCGGCAGCAAGCAGGACGAGGAGGCGATCGCCCTGTCCCTGGCGCAGCGCGACCGGCGACGGCGCAGTCGCAGACCGCCACCGAAGCGCACCGGGGCCGAACCGCCCTTCCAGGGTCTGGAGTTGGAGACCGAACAACCGTCCCAGGACCCATACGCGGATCTGGAGGAATTCGACCTGTCGACCCTGCGGCCCTACCCGGCGCTGCCCATCTCCCCCATGGCACCCCCCTCTGCACCCGCCCCGCCGGCGCTGCCCGTGGGCAGCGACGACGTGGGGCGGACTTCGGACAGCGGGCGGGCTCCGCATCCGCTCGCAGCGCTCTTCCCCGACGACGGCGACGGCAGCAGGCCGCAGGCCCTCACGGCCGAAGCACCGGCATCTGTAGACGAGGTCGTCGACGCAGAGCTCCTCGACGACCCCGATCCGGACGATGACGAGGCCGAGAACGACGTATGGGATGTGTAGGCGACCTGGGGCAGGGGCCGTGAACGACGCAGCCGCAGTCCGGCCCCCGCGGGGGCCGGACGCGTCCTCCGGCCCGGGGCCGGTCTGCCGGTGTCGAGGCAGGAACCGCGATGAGGGAGAAGCGTGATGAAGGCATCCGTCGAACTGCGTGATAAGCGTGAAGCCCGCCTGCGCCAGCAGCTGAGGGACACCCCGATGCGGCCTCTGCCGCTGTTCCAGCTCACCGGCTGGACCCACTTCGTCGACGAGGAGGTGAACCCGCCCGCCCTGGCGGCAGGCAACAGTCCCACCGAGGGCAGGAAGACGGACGAACAGGCCATCGCCTACCACCGGCACCTGCGGATGGTGCCCACCGACGCGATGACGCACATGCAGAAGACGGTCGTCGAGGCGGTCCACCGCAACAGCGGGAGCCGTGAGGGCCTGATGGACCATGTCATCGACGGGCCCGCGGGCACCGGCAAGACCTGCCTGCTGCGAGCGATCGGACGCACCGCCCAGCAGGAGATCGAAGTCGCCACGAACGGCCGACAGCCCAACACGATCCCGGTGGTGCACATCACCACCCCCGCAGACCCGGAGCCGAGGGTGAACTGGATCTGGGAGATCGGCTCCTACCTGGGTCTCAACCCCGAGCCGAAGAGCCTCACGGAAGTCCTGGAGATGCGCAGGCACCAGGATGTGACCCTGTCGGTCAACTACGTCCTGGAGACGGCGCAGACCCGTCTGCTGCTCGTCGACGACATCGACCGGTCCTCGCCACAGCAACTGGCCAACGTGCTGCCCTACTTCGACTACCTGCGCGACAAGCTGGGCATCTCGCTCATCTTCTGCGGCACCGGCGCCAGCCACCTCCTGCACCAGGCCCGCATCCTGGCCCAGGACCTGACCCGGGTCAGCGCGGAGAACCGGGTACGGCTCGAACAGGCGGGCCGCCCTGCGGATCCCGTCTCGCCCTCCCCCACCGCGCTGCTGCCCGTGACCTGGCTGCACCCCCTGCCCCTGGGCCCCAAGGCCGAGGAACAGGAAATGTTCCGGCGCGTACTGGCTAGCTTCGAGGCCGACTTGAGCCTGTACCGGCTCGAGGAAAACGCCCTCAGCAAGCACGCCGCCCAACTGCACCAGCTCACCGGCGGCTACTTCAAAGCCCTCTCCTACGTCATCTCCACCGCCGCCGTCATCGCGATCCACAGCGGCAGCGAGAACATCACCGAGAAAGAGCTCAAAGCCGCGACAGCCCAGCTCGGCCCCTGGCAACCAGCCGCAGGCGAGCGGTGAAGCCGGGCCGACCCTCACTGGCTCGGCTGCCGGATGGTCAAGACCCGCCCCGACGGGGTCCCCCGTCTAGCTGGGCCGGGTATCTGACATAACCGGCACACCCGCATGTCCAGGACAGGAGCCCGGTTGGGTATCCCTCCCGACAGCCCCGGGCCGTCCGTGAACTCCGTCCCGACCCGCTACGGCGACACCGCCTTCCGCTCCCGGCTCCAGGCAGTCTGGGCCCCTGCACGGCAACAACCGTCTCTTCGCGATGCCCGACCTGGGTGAGCCCTTCACCGACGCGGAACGCGGACTCATGGACGGGCCCGAGGACGACTTGCGGTGATCACCTGCTCAGGTGAGGAGTGAGGCCGCACCGGTTGGTGTGCTGTCGGCGGCCACGGACGTGACGTGCGGGTGCCGGGGCTGGCTCCGGGTCGCCGGCACAAAGGTGTTCGTCCTGTGCGCCAACAGACCGATGAACGGCGAGAAGAGTTCGCCGAAGCACCCGGCAATGAAGGACGTGGTGATGCCGTAGCGCGGCCGCGAGCCGGTCGGGGAAGCTGTACGTCGTGGCCGATGACACCGACACCGACGACTGGCCGGGCTACACGCCCGAAGAGATGGACCTGCCGACCGAACTGGTGGAGAGGATCAGACTGGTCTGCTCCCTTCTGCACCTGCCGGTGGCCGAACGCCACGGCATGCCGGGTGTGGCGCTGGGGCGTGAAGAGGTGTGGAAGCCGGGAGAGCCGGCCGACCACGTCACCGTCAGCTGGAATGTCAGCGACAAGCTGTTCGACATCGCGGAGACACAGGGCAGCGACGGCAGGGCGGAGCATCTGCGTGGCGCCATCGACGCCCTGGAACGCGGACTGCTCGACGCCCTGCGCCGGGGAGGCCTGCGGGTAGAACGCGACACCGGCACTCAGGACTGGAAGGTCCTGGGCATCGCTGCCCCCTCCCCGCTGGACTGACCCCAGCACCCCTGCTCACGAGTGCGGCTGGTACGCGGTCTTTACCCGCAGAGCATATGCACTCACCATCGGTGATCAGGGTCTGGGTCAGTCGGGGGCTGCCGACGGCGTGGGGGACAACGCGTGCAGGGGGTCGGAATGGGCGTCTTGTGGAAGCTAGAGCCAGCGACCGAGGCGAAGCACCGGTTGTACAAGCAGTACCTGGACGCCTGGTGGCCGATCTTTCTGCAGACTTCCGCCCGCACCGGATACTCCCGTCCTCGCGTCACACTGCTGGACGCCTTCGCCGGCCCTGGCCGCTACCTGGGCGGAGAAGAGGGTTCGCCCGTCTTCATCCTGAGAAAGCTGCTGAACCACACTGCGGTCGACCGCATGAACCTCAGCCGGCAGCGTGTCCGTCTGATCTTCATCGAGAAGGAGCGGCCACGTTACGAGCATCTGCGTGCGGAGCTCGTCCGCTGCTTCGGGCCGCTGGAGGACCTGCCCGTACACGTCGAAGTGCATCACGGCGAGGCCGGACAGGACAGTGGCGAACTGCTGACCAAGCTGGACGCCTGGGGCCACCCGGTCCTGGGGATCTTTGACAGCTGGGGCAACATCAACGTGCCGTTGTCCCTCATGCGCCGCATTGCCCACAACCCCTCCAGCGAGGTCATCACCACCTTCGGTCCCAACTGGTTCAGCCGCGAGCAGGGGCGGCAGATGGCCAGTGAGGAGTTCAACCCAGAGCTCCTCGACATGGTCTTCGGCGGCCGCGAGTTCTGGTCGCCCGCTGATGCAGAACTCCGGCCTGACGAGCGGTGGCGTGTGTGGCTGTCGACCTACCGTGACGCACTGCGCCGGGCGGGGTTCCGCTCCCAGCTGCAGTTCCGGCTCGTGCCCCGCACCGGCCAGCCTCTGTACCTCGTCTTCGGCACCGGCCACCCCAAGGGCCTGGAGGCGATGAAAGAGGCCATGTGGAAGGTCGACGTCAGCGACGGCATGAGCTTCAAGGACCCCCGCACTCGCGGCGGGGTCCTTCCCGGACAGTCCACGCTGTTCGCCGGCGCGGACGTGGTCGACCCCGAGCTGCTGGAACTGGTCCACCAACGTCTGTCCCAGGGAGTCGCGACGGTGGAGGACATCGGTCAGTGGCTGCTGACCGAGACCTCACGCTGGCTGCCCAAGCATGCGCTCGCCGCTGTCCAGGAGCTGCGCAACGACGGCGTCGTGAGGGTGCTGAGCAGTGGCAAGCTCACCCGCAAGAGCCGGGTCAGCCTGAACTGACCGCTCCGGCCAGCGGAAGCTGGTCCCACTGCTGTCCCTCCAGCAGACGGCCTCCCGCCTTCGGGGTCCGGCCGCCCCACTGCTTGAAGAAGAACGGCACATCGGCCTCCTGGCAGACGTCGCGGATACCGGTCACCCACTCCGGCTCCAGCGGCCTGAAGCGCGGGCCGGACTCCCCGCCGGCGATCACCCAGTCGATGCCGGAAACGTCCAGGCCCTTCAGCGGCCCCAGCAGCGGTTCGCACGACAGGAACCGCACCGCAGCCGGCACCTGGCGCAGGTCGTCGACGCGAGCGAGTTCCTTCTCGCCCTCCACCGACACCCCCATCCACAGGTTCGCCGGCCACTCAAGCCGGTCGGCGACCTGCCGTAGCCGCCGCGCCCGCTTGGTCAGCACCTGATAGGTGTGCTGCGGTGTGTCGGCGATCACCTCAAAAACCTGGCGAACGAAGTCCAGCGGTACGCGAGCGTGGAACAGGTCCGACATCGAGTTGACGAACACCGTCCGCGGACTCTTCCAGCCGTAAGGGATCTGGAGAGCATCCGGATGCACGGTCAGGCCGAACCCCGGCCCGGAGGTCCGCGGATCGCCATCCCTCTGGTACTTCGCCGACCCCATCGCCTTGAGGCGTTTCGCCAGGGTGAGCGCGTAGCAGTTGTCGCAGCCGGCCGACACACGATCGCACCCGGTCGTCGGGTTCCACGTCGCCTCAGTCCACTCGATGGCGCTGCGATCACTCACCGGTTTCCTCCTGCCATGCGCGTCTTCACACCGTCACCAGGGACAAGCGCGGCGTGCTGCCCAACGATGCCCGCATCCGGCAAGTACCGGGGCCCGTTGCTCGGTATTGCTGCGGTTGCCGACTGCTCTACTCGCCTCAATGTTCGAACTTTCGTTCTAAATCTAGTGACCGGGAACCATGCCGTCGACAGGCAGTACGGGCCATCGCCACGCTTCCGCGGCTCCCGCTCCACCGGAACCCGCCTCCCTGTGGCCCTCACCGCCGCGCTCGGCCGCGCACCGCATCACGCCCCGGGCAGCACCCGCCGCGTACGGGTCCAGCTCACCGCCGGCGGCCGGTACGGCGGCGTCGGCATACTTCCCGGCGCGCATCGCGGCCGTACGAGTGGGCGGCAGATGCCGGGCGGTGCGCTCACGGGCCTGCTGGGCGACTTCGGCGGCGGCTCCCTTGGCCGCGGCGCGAGTTGTCGACGGTGCGCCGTTGAGCGCATCTTCGCCCTGTACGCCAACCGGGCCTCCACCTCGGCCGGTTCGCTGCGGGCCAGCGCCGACAGAGCGGAACACCAGTACTCCGCGGCCGCGTAGGCCAGCACCTGGTCCAGCTCGGTGCGGATGGTCGACTCCCGTGCGCCAGGACGCCATCGACGTCGGTGCGATCGTTGACGTCCGCCCGCGTGGCGGCCGCTGTCAGCGCCGTCTCGACGCTCAGGTCCTCGGCTGCGCTGAGGTTCGGATAAGCCTCACAACCCCCGGCCGCATCCTGCTTGCCGCAACCAGAGCACGGCCGCGCGCCGGGCCTGTCCAGCTGCCTCGGCTTCGGCGCGGGCCACGCGAGGGCCTCCGACGCTGTTCGCGCTCGAAGACGGCACCCTCTTTCCGGGCCTGATCGTGCACCAGTTGCTCGCAGACCGTCTCACGCAACTGCTGCCCGTACGCCACCCGCGGCCCTTCCGCCATAGCGTGAGGCGGGGCGGTATCTCCCTTCGCGGCCACCTGAGGCGCAGGCCGCAGCGATCGGCAACCAGGGAGCCGCAGGTCCCGCAGGGGCCGCCGGTATCCATTCGCAGGCCTTCGTCTCACCGCAGACACCCGCAGTAGGCCTGGCGCGACAGCCCCCGCCCGATCAGCCAGCCCACCGGATCCGTCAGCGCACAGCGCAGCCGGGCCGCCCGGTGCCCACCGAAGGTGCGCTGAATCGCTGACCAGCACAAACCAATCCACCGAGCCACGTAGGCGGCTCTGGCCGTGCATGTCCACGAGCAGCGGCGTCTCCACGTCGTGCATGACCCGGCTCAAGCGCGCTGTCGCGGCGGTCACCGTCGGCCCATGGACTGTTCCAGCCCTCACGCATGGCGGTCTGCGCACCGGCTTCTGCCCCATCCCGGCATCACGACGGTCGCGGGCGCGGGATGATCTGTTGAGGAAGCTGCGGACGGCTCGGGCCGACTGTCGCGGGGGCGGGAGTCGGCGGCAAGGGGGATCTCGGCATGCGCAATGTTCTGAGCCGGATTGCCACGGAGGGAACGGTCCTGGCACGCCGCCATGTGCGTCCCTTCAAACGTGCCTATCTGGTTCGCGACGACGACTACGCAGGCGTGCTGCGGGTGATCGAGCGTGCCTGCCAGGTGTGGGGCGGGGTCGGCGACCTCATTGTTCCGGTGGCTGCCGACGGCAGCGTCAGCGACTTGTACCGGACGTTGTTGCTGCGCAGCGAGCTCGACTACCTGACGGTCGTCGTCCCTGATACCGAGTCACAGGCCTGGCAGCAGCGATGCCGCGAACTGGGCGAGGCGGTGCGGCTGCCGACGGGGCGGGGTGAAGAGATACCAGTTCTCATGATTGCCGGAGCGCGGGACGCCGGGAATCTCCGTACGGTGACCGTGACCGGCACACCGGCGGGCGATCCCTGGGAGCTGGTGTACAGCGTCATGCTGGGGCGCTTGCCGCACCGGCCTGACGAGGACCTGTTGGCGTACTCGAGAGCCCGTGATGATCTGCAGTTCTCCGATGTCTTGACCCTTGAGCGGCAGACACCCGAGAGCTTGGGGGTGGATGACCTGCTGACGCGGTGCCGGCAGGTCACGCCTGTGGGACTGAGCCGGATGTCCCTGACACCCCGTCCCGTGCGGGTGGGCACCAACGGTGTTGACGACTGGCTGCAGGAAGCCGGTGCTGCAGCACGCGATCTGGGCCGCAACGTCTACGTCCTCTGCAAGCACAAGAGCGTCGCGGACGCCGCCCTGTTGTGGAACCTGCGGGCCCTGCACGGCTGGTCCCACATCGTGCCGATCGGCCTGCCGGTGTCGCGTACCTCGGCTGGGGAACTGGACGTCGCCGAGGCGGAAGCAAGGATCGAAACCGTCGCTCGTCAGCCGTTCTGGATGACCGGCGCCGCGCCCATGATGGTGCTCACCTCGACCACACTGCCGCACGAGGACCTTGAGGCTGTAGGGGGTCGTTTGCCCCACCGTCCGGTGTACGCCCTCAGCCCTTCCGACGTACTGGTCCCCACTCCCGCGCCCCTGGCCCGGAGTTCCAGCATGCCGCTGACCTTCGCCGCCGGTCGCGCGCTGGCGCCGACACTGGCCGAGGACGACCGAGAGGTATTGGCGCTGGTGAACACGGACCAGTCGGTCCGTGTCACGGTCGAGGTCGACCGGCAGCCGCTGCCTTCGTTGGTACCGCTACGCGGTGGGCGCTGGTCGATGTACCCGGCGTACGGTGGGGGCGGCGCGATCGTTAGTGCGTCAGCGACGGGCGTTGCCGAAGTGCAGTGGCCGCAGACGTGGACCCTGTTGGAGGCGGCCGCGCGTGAACACGGTCTGACGGTGCGGGAGTCCGTTCCCGGCCAGCATGCCGTCGCGCTGGCCGAACTCGCCGGCGGCGCGCACGGGGTCGCTGGCTGGCTCATCGCGGTCTGCTCTCACTGCTGTACTCCACTGCGGCAAGCACGTCCATGAGCTGGTTCAAAGCGCGGGCGGATCGTCTGGCCAGGCAGGTAGCCGCAGCTCAGGAAGATCCCGACGCCGCGATGGCGCAGTTCTCCGAACTGCTCGCGGACGTCAACGTCAGCCATGATGCCGAGACTTCGGGCGCATTCGATCTCAGCTCCCTCAGCAAGGCGCTGGGCGGGAAACGCTCGGTCGCGGAAGCCTGGCTGCGGTGGGCACTGCAGCGGCGCCTCGTCCTGCGTGTCGTCCAGCTCATCTGTGATCACTGCGGCTTCAAAGTCCTGCGACCGGTGGAGCAGACCGGCAACGCCGGCTGTCCACGATGCGGCCGCACGATGGTGGACCCGTTCGCCCTGACGTCGCTGACGTTCCGTTACCGCCTGGCCGAGCCGCTGCGACGGTCGATCGACGATGATTCCGTCTACCACGCCTTGATCATGCGCTGGCTAATCGCGGCCCTGGCGAACCGGCCCGGCTTCCTGGTGGGCGCGCACCCCGGAGTCGAGTTCTTCCGCGGGAAGCAGCAGATCGGCGAGGCCGACATCGCCCTGCTCATGGCGGATGGCACCATCATTCCCGCCGAGGTGAAACGGCACGGCCGCCAGCTGACCGAGGGCGAGGTGGGCAAGGTTCGCTCGATCGCCGATGCGCTGCAGTCCCCCACCGTGCTGCTTGGCGCGGGAGACAGCAGCGAAGACTGCCCTCAGGCCCTCACACATGACCGCGACGACGGCACCGCCCGCGTCATCACCAGCGACTACTGGCTCACCCCGATCCCCCGGCCCGCCATCGACGGCTCAGGCCTGCCCCGCTGGAACAGAGACAACAACCATCCCCCCGGCACTCTGGAAGACCACGAAGAAGCCTTCTGCAGCCTCATCGAGGACGCCAGCGCCCGCGCCTTCGGCACACACGACCCCGTCCGCGACCTGTTCTGACGTTCGGTACACCGGCGATTTCCGCTCCATCAGGAAGAGCATCTCCTTCGGGAGGTGCAGTCGGCGAAGGCCAGGTATCAGCGTGCGCGGCATCACCTGGCCGCCAGCTCAGAACTCGTGGTCCATGACGGCGTTCTCCGGCACGTGAAAGTCACTCTCCAGTGCCTGCGCCGGGAGGGACATGGTGCGCTGGCCGCGCCGCTTACGTTCGTGGCGGTTGCGCGCCACTCACAGGCGGTCGCCTCCCGTTCTTCCCGGGCGGTGAGGAGCGCGACCAAGTCAAGACGGACTGTCTCATTCGGCCGCAGGTCCACCGGTGGGTAGCGAATGATCGTGCACCCGTCCTCGCGCCCGATCTCGGGGTGGTGGACGGTCTCCGGCATGTAGATCTGTGGCCGCATGGGCGGGATCAGGCCCGAGATAGGCATGGTCCTGATCTCTCCAAAGGTGGCGGGCGGCTGTGCCAGTCGATCTCCTGGTCATCGTCCACGTGGTCAGCCTCTACGGTGTCGGGCAGGCTCAGGACGACTTCGCTCCCACGGCGACTCCAGCATGGGGGGCGTAGCAGATGACGGTGCGTCACCGTGCCAGCTTTGGGCCAGTGTTGAATTGGACTCACTTTGTCATTTTGTGGGGCGCAAGGTGCTTTGTGTATGCCTTCCTGACAGAGTGGATCTGCCTGGGTCCAAGGTCCAATGTGTCTCTGGGGAGGGCATGTGAGTGCCGGGGCGGGCGCTATGGCTCTGTTGTTCAGTGAAGCGGAAGGCCGCATCCGGGTATCGCTGGCTGAAGTGCCGGAGGGCACACATGCTCTGTCCGTGCCGGTACGTCGTGAGGGGATGAACCGCGCACCGCGTAATCGCCGGGGCTTGCTGCGCATTCGGGAAGTCGACCTGGTGACTGCGCGGGAGCAGCCGGCCTATGAACCTCCGGAGAATTTGGATAGCCGGCATCTGGTGTGGGTGCTCTCGACGCAGAGGCGCTCTTGGGCCACGGTGGAGTCCCGTTTCGGAGACAGGGCGTGGGATGTAGCTCTGGCGCTGGTGCGGTGCGGAGGTGTGGTTCTGCGTTGCGTGGTTGATGACGATCTTGAGCTCGCCGGTCCGTTGGCATGGCGTCTGTCTCATTCGTGGGCATTGCAGGCGGATGAGTTGTTGCAGGAGCTGCGCGGGTGGCGGGATCCCGATGAGGTACGCAAGGAATTGCTTGCGTTGATGGCGCCGGTATCGGAGTTGGAGCGGGAGCAGGTGCTGCTGGGTGCCTGTCCGGCGGGTTCGCCGCTGAGGGTGCCGCCGGACAGTGCGGTCGCGACCGAGGCGTGGACTGCCTATGAGGCGGCGGTGCGCGCGGCGTCTGTGTGGTGGCCGGCGTACCGGGACGGGGAGCGGTTGTCGGCCAAGGAGTTGGCTGGGCTTGCGTTGAGCGGGTCGAAGAAGTGGACCCCTCCGCGGCAGGCGGCTTTCGAGAACCTGGTCGGGATGAGTTTTGACTTGGCGCTCGATGAGGCTGATGTCGATATTCGGGTGCGGGGGCCTTTGAGGTGGCGGGTGGGGTCGGTGGCTGCCGACGCTGCGGTGGCCAAGCCGTGGATCGCTCTGCCTGCTGGGGCTCTGCGGCTGGTGGGGGAAGTCGAGCACGGCGGGCGGGGCGTCTTCTTGGTTGAGAACTCGGACACGTTTGAACGCGTGTGTGCGATCCCGGAGGTTACGTCGCAGTGGCTGTGCATCTGGGGCAAGGGGTACGTCACGAACAAGCTGGTTGCCCTGCTGGAGTGGATGCGTCCGGAGCGGATGGCCATCTGGGGAGACCTGGATGCGGATGGGATTGCCATTATCGATGATCTGTCCCGGCGCTTGGACCGCAAGGTGCATCCGGTGGGGATGGAAGTGGAGATGTGGCGTGCCGGCCCCTACCGGGATCAGGAGCCGGAGCAGTATCCGAAGGCACGTGCGCTGGCGGAGAGGATGGCGGCGGAGGGGCCGGTGGAACTGCGCGCCCTGGCGGCGGAGATCGCGGTCTCGGGCGAATCGTGTGAGCAGGAGCCGTTGCACCGGATGGTGCTGCCTCGCTTGGTTGGGCTGTTGGAGGCGGTGCCGGCCGGTGGGTGAACAGCTCGCGTTCGGGGACGGCGATCGGGAGGATCTGGCGGCGGCTGTTCAGTTGGCCAACTGGCGGGCGTTCATGGCTCCCGTCGCTGAGGATGCTGGTGCTGTGGCGCAGCACCCGGAGGTGGCGCGGGTGGCGCTTGCGATCCTAAAAGTGTTTGCCGAGCATGCCGGGGCGCACGGGCTGTCGAAGGCTGAGGTTGTGCAGGCATTGAGGGGCAATCCTTCGGGGTGGCCGGAGGAGCTGATCGATCGCCGTTTGGCTGTCCTGATCCGGCTGGGGTTCCTTGAGCCTTATCTTCTGAAGTCCCATCAGGACCGGTATGTCGTGCGGCCTGCAGGGCTGGCGGGTGCTTTGGCGGCTGAACGGCTGGCGGAGCACGGGGGTGTCGATGAGTTGATCTTGCTGTTGGATCGGGCGAGGGCGGTGTTCGATCGCAGCAATCCCGACCCCGAGGCGGCTCTGGACTATCTGGTGTCGTGTCGGAACGCGCTGCGGGTTTTTGCTCTGGATTTGCAGCGGCAGGTCGCTACCGGCACGACGGCCGAGTTGATGGAGTCCCATCGACAGCATGATCATCAGGGGTTCACGCGCCAGGTGAAGGAACTGAACAAACTGGTCACGGACCGGTTCAGTGGTGACTGGGCTCTGGAGGAAGCTGGTTCGGCTCTGATCGAGGCGGAGCAGTTCTACCGTCTGCAGGTCATGGCTGCCGCGGACAAAGTGCTTGAGCAGGGCGGCGGCAGTCTGAACTTTGACGTGCTGACCGTGAAGGAGTACGACGACGCCGCGGTCCAGGGTGACGTCGAGCTGCTGTCGCAGGTGGGTACGGCACTGGTCGCCGACGTGCCGGCAGTGTGGATCGAGCCGGCTCAGCTTCTGGAGACAGTGGAGGGGTTCGCCCCGCGCTCGCGGGCACGCGTGCGGCCTCTCGTTGTCGAGGGCGACGACGAGGATGACAACGATTCTTTGCAGTGGGTTGAGGATGCACACGCGCATCTACGGGAGCGGCGTCGGCTGCGGGCCGATGAGTTGTTGGCGGCAGACGAGGAAGTCGATCTCACGCAGGCGCTGTACGAAGCGGGATGGCCTGCGGCTGCGTCGATCATCACCGATGTGCTGGCGCTGAGTGACGATCCTGGCGAGCCCTATACGGTCGTGGTGGAGGACGGTTTGCTAGCCGATCCGGAGGCCTCCGTCACCTATCTGCATCCTCTGCGTCTTCGGCGCCAGAAGGTGACTCAGAAATCCGATGGGGGTTCGGATGGCTTCTGAACAGGACGCTATCCGTGAGGCGGATGAGGACAGAGCGTTTCAAGCAGCGTTGCTTCTGGGGCGGTTGCGGGCCGCTGGAGTGACGTCGGCCGAGACGATCGGTCCCGTGGCGTTTGCCGCTGCGGCAGCGGCCGCCCGGATCGGACGCCGGGTGATCCGCGTGCACGGGGTGGGCCGGCTGGCCGATGTGCTGGTCTTGGGGTGGGACGGTGAGACAGCACCGGCTGCCGGCCTGTCGCCGGCGTTTCGGATTGGTTTGTCGCCGGTGCCGACCCTGGTGTGGGCGGCGTGCCTGCGCGCGGCGTGGCCGCGGCCTGAGCGCGCGCCGTTTCCGGGCGGGCCGTTTAGGCGTGCCGCCATTGTCGCGTTGTGTTCTCAACTGGGCGCGGACCGCGAAGCGGTGGAGCGGGCACTCGAGCGGACCTTGCCGGAGGCCGGCCTGATCTCCGTGGACGGGGACGAACTGCGGCTGGGGGCAGCCGTTGCGGCGTTTCCTGCTGTGGTGGTGGAGGGCCTGCGTCGCGGACACCATCTGCTGCCGGCTCCCGGGGCGGATGAGCAGGCGAGCGGGGAGCCGGATTCGGCGGTGCCACCGCATGAAGTCCGGGCCGATACCGAAACGGCGCTTGAGATGTCCGACGGATATGTAGTGCGGTCAGTGATCGCCACACTGGAGACGGCTCGTCGGCCGGTGCCCCGGGGTGAGCTGCCGATGCTGGCTGATCCGGCGATACGGGCCGCCGTGGATCAGGCCTTGCTGCCGTGCGGGCGGCAACTGCTGCAGACGGCGGAGGGCAACTGGGTCACCGGGTTTTGCGACCCGCTCGCCGATGCCCTGGTGGCCGAGGAGGTCGGGACCCTCGCCGCGGTGGACCGGGCCGTGCTGGCCCTGGTCCTCCTGCACACGGTGGCGATTCCAAGAGCTCGGGGGCGGCACCGGCACAGCCGTTGGACGGGGGAAGCCCACACCGTCACCCTGGCGGAGCTCGCCTCCAACAGACGGATCTCCAAGGCCGCGATGAGGACGGCGCTGCGCAGGCTGCGGGCAGCGGGCATGGTCGCGGAGACCACCACGGGCCGTTACCTGCCCGGCCCCGCGCTGGAGCGCATGAGCGAGGCCCGCAGCAACCTGCTCTGGGAGGACCTGATCCTGGTCGGTCGGCCCGGCGGGCAGCTGGCCGCCGCCATCCGCCGGCAGCGTGGCCTCGAAGTCCCGGCGCCTCGCAGCGAGTTATCTGAGATCCCGACAGAGACGGACCGCATGTGAGTCAGCAGATCCATAGTGCACGTGGCAAGCGGGGAGTGATCGGCACCCGTCAGCTGGTCGCTGTCCAGACATTCTCCATTGCCCGTCTGACCTCCCACCCGGTGGCGATCGTCCCCGGCACATTCGTCGCGGTGACCGGGCGGGGGCCGAAGGACTCCAATGAGTCGGGAAAGACCAGCTTTCTGTCTGCCCTGGCCCTCTTGCTGGGAGACCCGGAATGGCGCATGACGGGCGGTGGCTCCGTGCACGCACCCAAGCTGCTGTTCGAGCCCGTCACCGCCGGCGCATCGCCAGAGGTGAACGAGGCCGCCTCGATCGGCTATGTGGTGGGCGTCTTCGCCGAACCCGAGGATCCATGGGGCAGCGCGCACACCGTGTGGCTGCAGGTATCGGCCAAGTCACCGCACATCGAGGTACGACACAAGGAAGGGGTGCACCTTCTACTCAGCGGAGACGATCGCACCCAGCACGAGCTGGCTCCGGGGTTCTTCCGCGCGCTTGGTGGTAAACCCCTGGGGGCCACGGACTACGCGGAGGTCCTCTACGGCCGCGCCCCGCGTCTGCTGGCCTACATCATCAGCCGCGGCGGTATGCGGTCGCGGCCCTCTTTGCTGAAGCTGGATGCGGGCACCTTCACGCCCGTGCAGATCGGGGAGGCGCTGCTCGATCTCACCGGCAAGGCCGGCATGCTCGCCACTGACGTACAGGCCCGCAAGGATCTGGCTAGGACGCAGAAGAACCTGGCCGACAAGCTGGCCGATGCCGAGAAGTCCTGGCACGAAGAGGAAATCATCCTTCACTCTGTCGAAACCCGGCAGCGGGCCCGGGTGGAGGCCGGCCGGGCTCACCGCTTCTGGCGCCTGGCATCGGCACGCGCCGCCCTTGATGCCGTCGTCTACGAGCGCCGGATCGGCAGCAGCCTCGCCCGTGTCGAGGATGATCTGGCAGCTCTGGCTGCGCGGCATGATGCAGTGCAGGGCCAGCTCACCAAAGCCCGCGACATCGGCCAGCTCCGGCAATCGGCCCGTTCCGCACAGTTGCTCAGCGACCAGCATCAACGGGAGGTGGAGGAGGCCAACGAGAAGGTGGGACTGCTTCGAGGCGACTTGAAACGGGCGCAGCAGGATCACCGCCGGGCGCGGCAGCAGGCCGAGGACTACGCTGGCCCCTCCCCCACCGAGCTCGCCCAGCACGTCAGCGACCAGGAGGCACGTCAGCTCGAGGTAAAGGCCGAACTCCTGCTGGCCGAGGAACGTGTCAGGGCTCTGGAGGGAGAGCTCGCCGAAGCCCGGGAGGGGCGCACCGGCCAGGCAGGGGCGGCGTTGCGGGCCCTGGAGGGGGCAACGTCCCACCGGAGGGTGGGGCTGATGGCCACCACTCGCGTCCGTCCTGAGGCGCGGTCCCAGTGGGAGGCCCGCCTGGCGCCGTGGAGGGAGGCGGTGTGTATCGCCTCCGATGCCCTGGAGGATGCCAGCCGTGCGGTGAGCACTCTGCCCGGGACCATCCTCATCTGCGGCCCGTCGAGCGAACCAGAAGCGGCAGGTTCCGGCGCCCCGGATGGCTTACCTGAGGGCATCCTGGACGCCGATCCCCTGGCGGTGCCGTTCCTGCATGCCCTGGCCGATGCCACCGAGGTGACGGTTCCTCCGCATGCCTGGCTGTCCGGGCTGGGGGTCCGCGTCATCGGAGGCTTCGAGAAGCCGATCGCCGGCCAAGAAGACATCTGCGCCCACCTTGAAGGGCAGCGGGACCAGGCCCGGGCCCAGTGCGCTGCACTGGAGACCGCAGCCGACCTGCACCGTCGCCGGATCGCCGAACTGCGCCGGGACATCAAACGGGCCGAGGCCCAAGAGCTCGCACAGCAGCTCGTTCCCAAGATCCGCGACCTCGAGGACACACACGCCCAGTGCGTTGCCGCGCTGCCCGAGCTGCGCACGTTGGCCAAAGAGGCAAGCGAGACAGCGCATGAGGCCCAGACGGCGTTCCTCACCGCGAAGGAGCGCGCAGACAAGCTCGAGGGCGAACTGCGGAAGCTGAAGGACGACAGGGCGCAGGCGACGCGGAGGAAGGAGAAGCTGGAGGAGCTCCGCAGGGGGTCAAGCGCCGGCCGGGCACGGATGGCCTGGACGGGCTCTGAGGAAGAGGCTCTGGAGGAGCTCAACTGGAGTTGCCTGCCCGAGGATGAGCCCGGCGCGGAGCCGGCCGACGGCATCAACTCCTATGCCGTCGTACCACGGGACACCGAGCGCCCGCCCGAGGTCCGCACCTGTGCGGACCTTCGCAGCGAGAGCCGGTCCCGGCTGGCGGCGGCGCTGACGAGGCTCGCCGCAGACACGGCAACCACCGGTGTGGCCACCGTGGAGATCGCCGACGCCCTGCATCATCACGAGGCGCACACCCACGATCCGCACGACACCATCTTCCGTGGCTCGCTGACCGCTCTGAAGACGTGGCTGGATGAGTACGAGGAGCGGGACGCAGGAGCTCGGGAGCAGGTGGAGGTGAAACGACGGGAGCGGGAGGACGAACAGAGCTACCTCCACGACCTCGTCGAGGAGTCACGCCAGGCCCTTGAAGAAACCCAGGAGTCCATCAAGGAACGCGTGCACAGTGCGCTGGAGCGCATCAGCAACCAGCTCAACATGCTGCACAGGAAAGAGGGGTACGCAGCCGACCTGGTCTACAGCGTAAGCGCGCCGGACAGCGCCGAGGACCAGTGGATCTGTCATGTCGTGCCCCGGTGGCAGCGCAACCCCGGCGGCTCCTTGCTGGCCTACGATGCGCCCACCAACACCGCCCAGGAGAAGCTGTTCTCCATCCATCTCGTCCTGGCCGCCCTGCTGGCCGCACCCGACGCGCGGGGCCGCGTCCTCATCCTCGACGAACTCGGTGACTCACTCGGCGCGGAGCACCGTCGTGAAGTGATCGCCGCACTGCGTGACGCTGCGCTGGAACACGGCATCACCGTGTTGGCCACCTGCCAGGACGGCCTGATGGCGGACGTGGGGCCGATGTGTGGCCAGGTACTGCAGTTCCGCTACTACTCGAAATCCGACCCCTTGAACCGGCCCACTGTCATGTACGGCTTCGACGCCAACCGGCGCCGCGTCAAGCTCACCTTGAGTGATCTCGTGGTCAGCCGATCCTGAATCACGTATGCGCATCCGCCGACGGTCGCTGACCCGACCTGCGGCTACGGCATCCGCCAACGCAGCAGATGCCAATCCACCCCGCCCCGCCAGCCGGCTGCGGGGCTCTGTACGTGATTCACGGATTACTGATGCCCGACAACCCCGCCCTCGCCCGTCTGAGGGCCCACATCGACGCCTTTGGCTTCAGCCTGGTTGCCTCCCAGCTCGTGCCCCAGATGATCAACCCGTCTGGTGTCCCCCACACAGTCGTGATGTGTCTGTCCCCTGAAATGGCCGCGCTCGCCGCCTGGCTGGAGGCGCCTCTCGCCGAACCGGACGGCACCGGACAGGGGCTGCTGCGGCTGCCCGGCGCCGACGCGTTCATGCAGGCCTGGATCAGCCGCCTACGTGAAGTCAGCGCCCGCGGCCCTCAGCGTCAGCGATCTTGAAGGATGACCGGGCGATAGCGGCGACGGTCATTGGGCTGCGGCCGCAACCCCAGAGGGGTCCCGATCAGATGGAGGGCGGGGGCGTGCGTGGTCCGGCCCGTTATCTGACGCGGGCTGGCAGGAGTTGGGTGTTCTCCAGGCCCAACTCGGTAGTGGCCTCGTCAATGCTGGCGCGCAGGGGATCGCCGTCGATCAGAGGGCTCATCACGGTGGCGGTCTGCAGGAGCGCCAGGGCCAGCTGGATGATGTCGGCGTGGCCAAGGTCGGCGGCTTCCTGTCGGATTTGCAGGGAGCCGTCGATCATCTGCTCGACGTATGCGCTCGCGGTGGAGATGGTTGTGTGCGAGAGCGAGGAGAGGTGCGAGTAAACGGGGTAGACGTCGGCGACGTCGTAGCGGTCCAGCATGTCGTAGAAGTTCGTCAGCTCGTGCTTGAGCTTGTCGTGGAGGGTCTGTTCGGCCAGGGTGCGGACAGGCGGGGCCTGCTGCTGGGCGGCGGCCTGGTCGATCACGGCACGGAACTCGTCCGCGTTGGGCCAGCCGGTCTCCTCCAGTTTCCTACACAGCTTCTCGCGCTCCTCGTCGCCGCGGGCGACGAGGGCATCGACGGCGGCATCTCCGTTGTCGACGAGCCAGTTGATGGCGTACGCGTGGTTGAGGATGTTGCGGACCATCGGTGCCGCTTCGAGGGTGAAGCCGCGCTCGGTGAGCAGCAGGACGGCCTCGGAGGTACGGCAGACCAGACGCCACCAGCTGTAGACCGGGCCGAACACCCGCACCTTGTCGGCAGGCACCCGCACGCCGTTGGCGATGGCCGCGTCGGCGCCCTTGAGGAGGCTGGCGGCCGTCGACCGGGCGCGGTCGGCGGACTCCTGGTCGTTCGCAAGGGTCGTCACACCGAGGACTCTAGGGCTGCGTGGCGGGCGGCACGGTCGGTTTGATGCGGCTTCGAAGAATGCACAGACGCTCCCTCGTCGGGGAGCGACTTATCCGAGCATCTCCTCGGGGCCGGTAACGGTGCGGCGGGGCGGGGGCGGCTCACGCCGTGCCCTGTCCTCGCTCAGCACCCTCTGCCGTGCCTGCCGCCACAGGATCTGCTCGTCCGACGGCACGCCGAGCGCGCCGAGCACGGGACCGAAGAAGAGGTCGCCCGGCTGCAGCCCGGCCATAATGCGCTCGACAGCGGTGCCAGGAGCCCACAACCCGATACGGGCGGAGTGCTCTGAGATCTGCTGGTCGGTCGGAGACCCGGCAGCCAAGCGCAGGGCGCCCAGCGCGGCCACCAGATCGTCAACCGTGCGCAGCGCGTCCAACTCCTGGCGCAGTCGCCACAGGTGCGGCACCTTGCGCTGGATCCGTACGGGGCCGTTCAGGGTGATCACCCGGTCCCATGCCTGTACGCACTGGGAGCGCAGGGGTTCGTGGACTTCGACGGCGTCGAGGAAGGCACCGAACTGGTCCCGGTCGGCCGGGATCGTCCTCTTGGTGACGAGGCGGTGCGCCGTGGAGTGCCCGAGCCGGCCGTCCGTACGATGCTCCATCTCGCTCATCGACGGGGCGCCGTTCTTCTCGTACAGCTCCTCGACGAGCGCGGCCAGGTCGACGACGGTGCGCACCAGATGCGCGGCGGGAGCCTGGGGGCGGGGGCGGTCGGCCAGCCGCTGGTGGTAACGAGCCTGCCTCCACAGGTCGATGGCCTCCTGCTCGGGTCCGCCGCAGTGGGTGACGGCGTCCCGCACGACGTCCCGGCGCGGCGGGCGGCGGCCGGAAGCGGCATTGCGCAGGGTGGCGGCGGACCAGCCGGTGGCGTGCGCGAGATCCTCGTACGTCAGACCCGCCGTCGCGCGCCATGTGCGCTGGAAGTCGGCGAGCCGGCCGACGGCGGGCACCTTCCGGACGACTGGGTTCTCCTTGCGTCCCACGGCCGTTCACTCCTCCCCGGCGAGTCTGCCGAGCTTCCGGATCCAGGCCCGTACGGGGATCCGGCCCGTCGCCGACGCCAGGATCACTGCTGCCAGTCCACCCACAGCGGCGACCATCCGCATGACCTCGCCGAAGGTCGACCCGGTGAGATACAGGACCACTGCCGTGGCGAAGACGACGGTCATCATGGCGGCCTCGGCGCCGTTGAGCCGCTTGCTCCCCTCGCCTCCGGACGAGGAGACCGGGCTGGCCGGGGGCACGTCGGCGGCGGCAACCGCACGCAGGGAAGGGGGCACGGGATTGTCCTCGGGGGACATCACAACTGGCTCCTGGATGACAGGGGCTCCGGCAGCGGGGCCCGACGAGGTTGGGGGAAGCGGCGCCGGATCGCGGGGCCAAGCCGACCGACCGGCACGTGTCGTCATCGTTGCAGTCATCGGGCCAAGTCCCATACCGAAAACGGGCTGTTGAAACGGGTTCCGCAAGGTGCATCCCAGTAGTCCGGACGCCGCTTCGAGGGACCCATGGCCTCGTGCCCGGCGCACGCAGGAGACCGATCGCGCGGGCAGCTGTGCTTGTTGCGTACGCCGCCCGGTCCCCCGGGCCCGCACATTCCGCAGCTGTCATCCCAACCCTGCGCCGCCCCGGGGCCCCGGCCTGGGCCGAAACGCGTCTCCTCGCGCTCGGCAAGCCGACCGGCGCGGCCACAGCAAGGAAACGAGGAGGTGCGGGCGGGACGAGACCGCGTCCGCGGGCGCCCTTGTGCTGGTGCGGTGCGGGCAGACAGGCCTGACGCCTGCCGGAGCCGGGCGACCACAACGCGGAAGTGGAAGCCCTGCCGGTCATGCTGCACCCCAGCCAGTTCAGCGACGCCAGGGCCATCGCAGTGCCGGGCATGCGTGTCGTCACCCCGGCCTTGTTCAAGAAGCTGAAGGACGCCGTGACGTGCTACGCCTGTGCGCTCGCCAGCAGCCCCGACCGCTGGACAGACGGACAGCCCGTCCGCGGACAGCGCGCACCACAAGCTCGCCTGCGGTGAGGGCCCACAGGCTGAACTTCCCGGCGTCGACACGATGCGTCCCATCCGGCGGGTAGGGGCCTCGCCTCGGATGGGCAAGGACAAAGAGGGTCTTGGCGAGGGAGTAGACATCGGCCCGCTCGCCGCGATCACGGCTGTCAGCGCTGCGCATCTCGGAGGCGATGAAGTTGGCGGGCCCGAGCTTCTCCCCGGCCCGGGTCATGCGGGCGGGGGCTATGAGCGAAGGCCGCGATCCCGCTCGCTTTTGCGCGGCAGTCTCATGAGCCGACGCAGTCCCGCCGTCACCACGGCGCCGAAGCGGCCGCTGCGGCACGATCCTGCCAGCCCCATGACCAGCACAAACCCATCCACCGAACCACGTCACGGCCTCTAGTGATCAGCAACGGATTTGTCAGAGGGCAGCGAGGCCAGCAGATAGGCGGGGCCGGCGTCGGGGTCCTGGGCCAAGCCGAAAAGGGCGACAAGTCCTGTCCAGATACAGCACAATCATGATCCGGCCGACGACCCGGAAACCCGGACCGTGTGCCGATGGTCGACGGATGCCGGCACGCAACGGGCCGGGCGGAGTGGGGAACGATGCGGGCAGCGGAGATCGTCGGGGTGCACGGGATCGGGCAGTCCAGGACCTCAGGGGAGCAGTTGACCCGGGACTGGGGGAAGGCGCTCGGGCGCGGCATCAAGGAGTTCACAGACCAGCCCGACCGCCCGGCCACGCTCCGCATGCCACACTGGACTTCCCTGCTCGCCAAGGGCACGGATCGGTTGGGGCCGCAGGACGACCTCTACGGCGCGTCGATGACACCGGCGGAGGAACAGTTCGTAGCGGAGGCTCTCGGTGACGTCGTCGGGCCGCAGGACCTGGCCTACGCCGAGGAACAGCCGCTGGCCGTACTGGGCGCGCCGAAGCTCTGGCCGCCCCGGATCACCCGACTGCTGATGGCCTATGACCACCGCTTCCCCGGCGGCGGCGGGCGGTTCTTCGTCCAGCGGATGCGGGAAGTTCGCTCCTATCTGACGGAGCCGAACCTGGCCGTCAAGGTCCGCGCACTCGTCCGGGACCACGTCACCCCGACCACCTCCGTGGTCATCGGCCATTCGCTCGGCAGCGTCATCGCCTACGACCTGTTCCGCCACGAGGGCGACGCCGGGGGCCGGACGCCCGGAGATGTCCCCGGGCCCGCCGTCCACACCCTCATCACCTGTGGTTCCCCACTGGGTATCCCCTCGGTGCGGCGGCTCATGAAGATCGAGGACGGCGACCACCTGCGTCTGCCCGAGCACGTCCGGTGGATCAACGTCTACGACCCAGACGACGTTGTCACCGGCGGCGCCGGGCTGCGCCGGGTGGCGCCGGGGCTGGTCGATGCCGCGGTCCGCAACGGCGCGGGCGACCCCCACAGTGCCGTGCGCTACCTCCGCAGCGAGCCGGTGGCCCGCGCAGTGGCGGGCGGCCGGCCATGACGCGCGACCCGGTCACCGGCACGTACGCCCGTCGTCTCCTCGTCATAGCCGTCACCGAGTACGACGACGGGACGCCGGCACAGCAACAGGAGTTCAGCACGGGCGTCTCGGCGCAGGTGACCGTCGTAGAGGGCTGGTGGGCCGATCCCGGCCTCGACGACGGGCGCCGCTTCTCCCCCCCCCCCCGGCCCAAACAGCTCCATAACCTGAGGGACCTGCGCGAGTTCCTCCTGGACGAGGAACTCGCCGAGGTAGACGACGACGAAGCCCTCGTCGTCTACATCACCGGCCACGGTCTGGCCCCCGCCAACTCCCCACAGCACTTCCTGCGCTTGCCCGACTCCTACGAGGACCGGCCGCTCAGCACTGCCTTCCCAACCGCCGAACTGATCGCGACCGTGCTCGACTCCCGGGCCACGCACGTCCGAGTGATGGTCGACTCCTGCTTCTCCGGCAGGCTCGAAACCGAGCTCAAGGCCAACCTGAAGGCTCTCCGAGAGGGGCGCCGCTCGCTCGGCTCGCTCGTCGTACTCGCGGCCGGGAACGACGAGAGCAGACCCCGGCTCGGTCAGTTCACCAACCTGCTCCGGGCCGCCCACGAACACTGCTCCGACCAGGCCAACGGCTACGCCGGGTCCCACCTCAGCTGGCAGGACTGGAAGGGCATCGTCGGCGCGGTGTTCGATGCGAACACCATGGCCGACGTCCACGAGATCTGGCCGACCCCGTCCGCCGCAGTCCAGAGGGCGCACCAACAGCCGAGCCCCTGCCTTCCGAACCCCAGCTACACGGCCGTCGAACCCGTACTCGGTGCCTCCCTCAGCCAGGTCGGGTGGACCCGGACCGAGCTGGACACGTACTGGATCTCACGCGCCGCCGGTCAGCCGGGAGCCGGCGCCCCCGGCTGGTACTTCACCGGGCGCACCGAGCTGGTCAAGCGGGTGCTCGCGTTCCTGGTCGGCACCGAGAACGTACTCATCGTCACTGGCGAGGCCGGCTCGGGGAAGTCCGCCCTCCTGGCCCGCATGGTGACCCTCAGCGACGCCCGTTTCCGCGCGGACCCGCACTACGGTCCGCTCATCGCCGACATCCCCGAGGAACTCGACGTCCCGGTGGGGTCGGTGGACGCGGCCCTCCTCGCTCGCAACTCCGATCCGGACGAACTCGCCCAGACCCTGTACGAGGCGCTCGGCGGCTCCCCGAGCGTCTTCGGCACGGCGCGTACGGCACGCCCCCGGACGGCATCCAGCGGGCCGGCGAAGCCCCTGGACGAGGGTCCAGTGGTGGCCCTGTGCAAGCTCGTAGAGGAGCTCGCCCTGCTGCGGGGACGGCCCCTGACCCTCGTGGTCGACGGCATCGACGAGGCCAGAAACCCGACGCGCGTCATCACCGACCTGCTCCGCCCCCTCACCCAACTTCGCATGGAAACGGACGGACGTCCCGCGGTCCGGCTGCTTCTGGGCGTCCGCAGCCCCAGGAAGTACACGACGGTCGCCGAGAGCGAAGCGCGGCGCCCCTCCACCTCAACCCCCACAGCCCCTTCCACCGACCTGCTCGGGCTTCTCATCCGGGCCACTCACTCCGGGAACCTGATTCGCACGGACGACGTCGAGGCGACCATGGGCGACATCGCCGCGTACGTCCGCGCGCTGCTCCAGGCCCCGTACGAAGGCCAAGGCGGCGCCGAGGAAGGGCGGCCGAGCTCCTGGGGTTGGACCCCGCCCAGCCCCAGCTCCGGTACCAGCACCGCTCGCTGGCCGCAGCAGTCGCCGAAGAGGTGTCCCCTTCCTTCCTGGACGCCCGGATCGCCGCCGAGCGACTTCGCTCGATGCGTATTCTGCCGAGCCCCGACGACCCTCCGTGGCGCCGGACCCTGCGCAAGGGGACCGAGGCGCTCCTTCGCGAGGACCTCGGTGAGGTGGCCCGCTGGCACGACACCCCGGCCGAACACCTGATGACCGTGTTGCGGACGTCCGCCTTCGGGCAGGGGGCGGGACTGCCCTGGGCCGACATCTGGCCCGCCGCGGTGCGGGCGCTGTGCCTGACCCCCGTGGCCGACCCGGACGCGGTCATCCGCCAAGTGATGGCCAGTCGTCTCAACGGCTACCTGACCACCGCGGTCGAAGACGAGCGGACCGTGTACCGGCCGATCCACGAACGGATCAGCGAAACCCTCCGGTACTCACCGCAGTTCCTACTCGGTCTCCCGGACACGGACCCGGCGGAGCGTTTCCCCGAGATCTCGATCACCGCCACGCACGCGCAACTCGTATGGGCTTTCGGAGAGCTGCTCCCTCCGGCACCGGACCAGCCCCCACACCCGTACCTACGACGCCACCTCATCGCGCACGTCGCCGCCGCCGAGCTGGTCGACGACCTGCACGTCCCCTGGCGTTTCCTGCCATGGGAGACGAGCGGCACGGTCCGGGCAGCCCTCGGACTCCCCGCCGACTTCCACACCGGTGCCGCGTGCCTCGCCGCGTGGGCCCGTATCGAAGCGTTTCTGGGCGATGCAGGAGCGGCGGCCCGGGCCGACAGCCTCCGCCTGTCCCTCCTGGGCACGGCTGTCGGGCGTGGTGCCGCCGGGAACATGGTCGCGACACGGCCCCTACCCCTCTACCGCTCCGGCATCACACCGCGGTGGAGCCAACTGCGGTTGCCCGACAACCTCTTGGCACGTATGTCGACCCCTCTCGCCTCGCTGGTGTCCTTCACCCTTCCGGACGGCAGCCCGCTCGTCGCGGCGGGCGACCAGGGTGGTGAGGTGCGCGTGTGGGACCCGCGCACGGGAACGGAGTTCGGCCTGCCCTTCCGGCCGGCGCCGTACGTGCGCGCCCTGGCCGTGCTGACCGCCCCCGCGGAGAGCCCTTTGCTCGCGGTGGGCACCGCCCGCGGCGTCTGGATCTACGACCCGCAGAGCGGCGATGCGGCCCGGCTCCCGGTGACAGGAGCCGTGTTCGCCCTCGCCGCCTTCAGGACCAGGACCGGACGGGTCCGGCTGGCCGTCGGAACCGACACGGGACTGATCATCTGTGATCCCTTCGACGAGGAGACACCGGTCCTGCCCCTCAGGCCCCTCGACGGTGTGATGGGCCCCTCAGTCAAGGCGTTGGCGACGTTGCAGCTCCCCTCGGGCAGGACGCTGCTCGCCGCGGGCGGCAGGAACAGCACGTTCGAGGTCTTCGACGCCGAATCGCTCGACGTTGTCACCGTGGTGCACGGGCAGGGCAGGGGAGTGGTCGCGCTCGCCCTGTACTTCGACCAGCAGGGCCGTCCCCGGCTCGCCGCGGCTTCGAGCACGACGCGCAGCGTGCGCACCTACGACGCGCTCACCGGCAAGGAGAACAAGGCAGCGCGCATCCCGCGGTCGGCGGCCTCCCTCGGGCCCTACCCCCATCCGGATTTCGGAGCACTGCTGGCACTCGGCGGAGCTGAAGGGGGGCCCGTGAGCCTCTGGGATCCGGCCACGGGGGAAGAGGTGTACACATCCCCGCCCGACCACACGGGAAGGGTCAAGGCCGTGGTCGCGGTCGATACGGGACAGCGGATGCCTCTCGTGGTGTCCGCATCGTTGGACCGGACGGTCCGGATCTGGAACCCCGCCGGGCGCACGTCGGAGCCGGAACTCGATCTGGAGGCGTCGGGAGACGGTTCCCTCCTAGGCCATTTCGTTTGGATCAGTCGGTCGTTGGTCCGGGTGTGCCGTTGACTGATGTGCAGTGGGCGCGGATCGAGCCGTTGCTCCCGGACCGGACGCCGAGGCGGGGTGGCCGCTGGCGCGACCATCGTGAGG
>NZ_JAGGOO010000113.1 GCF_018614415.1 Streptomyces sp. ISL-12 | reverse complement strand
CGCCGGGGCCGTGCGGGGGCGCGGTTGGCACGGTGGGGGCGTGGTGAACACCGGCCTGCGCCCCTGCGGGACCCGGCACGCCGGGTACGCCGGGGGCGGCGGGAGGTGCCGCGGGGGTGCCCGGAACACCGGGCGGCACCGGAGGGGGCGGCTGCGTGACGCCAGGCGCACCAGGAGCCTGCGGCACACCGGAGGCATGGGGCGGAGCGCCCGGCACCGGCGGCGCTGCGGGCGGCTGCGGCACGCCGGAGGACTGGGACGGCGCCCCTGGCACCGGCGGCGTCCCCGGCACCGACGGCCCGGACGGGCTCCCCGGCCGCGCGTCAGGCGCCGCCTGCGGAGGCAGGGGCACGCCCGGCACCGAAGGGGACGACGGCGCACCCGGCCCGGCCACCTCCCCCGTAGCCGTAGCCGTACCTGTCCCCGTACCCGTCTCCTTCGTCGGTGGCAGCCCGCCACCCCGCGTCAGCCGCGCCGTGCCGGCGTCCACGATCGCCCCGGCCGGCTCGGCGTCGCCGGTGTCGACGGCATCGGCGGCGATGTCGTCATCGCTCAACTGCGACGCGAACACGGTTTCGGGCAGCGGAACGGAACGGTCCTCGCCCCCGTCCCCGTTGGTGTCCGTCCCGGCCCACGGCGTGGCCCCGGGCGGCACGGCCGGCCCTCCGGCCACCTCGCCACCCGCACTCCCGTCGGTCCCGCCGGTCCTGTCGGCCCCGTCCGCACCCCCACCGGCAACCGGCCACGCCGCCCCACTAGCCGGCGAAGCCCCCGGAACCCCCGGAGCAGCCGAAGTCGGCGAAGCCCCCGAAACCCCCGGCCCCGAAGCAACCGACGAGCCAGGCGAACCCACCGACCCCGGCGAGCCCGCGGCCCCCCCGGAACCCGCAGACCCCCCGGAACCCGCCGCACCCGCCTCCGTCCCGCCCCCGCGCCGCCGGTCCGGAATCCCCAGCTTGTCCGCCGCCTCCTGCAACCACTCCGGCGGACTCAGCAGGAACGACGTCTGGTTCAGATCCGCCCGCGCCGCCGGCACCGGCCCGGCGACCACCTCCGAGCGGCCGTACTCCTCCTCGTACCGGCGGATCACCTCACCCACCGGCAGCCCCGGCCACAGCGTCGCGTCCCCGCTGTCCCGGGCGATCACCAACCGCTGCGCACCGCCGTCCGAACGCGGCCCGCCCTCCCGGTCCTCGCCCCACACCACGAACCCGAGCCCGAACTCCCGCACCCGCACCTCACGGTGCTGGTACGCCGGAACGTCCCCGTTGATCCATTCCTCGGCGCGCTCCTGCGCCTGCGCGAACGTCACCATCGCCAGCTCACTCTCCCGCAGCCGCCGCGGACGACACCGGCACCGCCCGCGCGAACCCGCCGTCCACCATCAGATCCGCCACCGTCTCCAACTCCGGCGGCGACCCCGCCAGCCGCGACAGAAACGCGTCGAAGTCCTCACCGCACGGCAACAGCAACCGCTCCGACCGCTCGGCCGGCGACCACCCCGGATCGACGTCCCGCGCGTCGTCGTACGCGCAGAACCACACCGAACCGGCCCGCTCGCCCTTCACCTTCACCGCCAGCAGCCCGCCCTGCACGAACGCGACACCCAGGTAGTCCTTGGTCAGATGGTCCCGCAGACACTTGTTGACGTAGACCAGGTCATTGACGGCCGCCTCCTCACGCACCGTGAAGAACGGCTGATCGACCAGCAGCCCCAACTCCGCGTCCAGCGCCGTCCCCACCGGCGCACAGCCCCCCGCCGCCTTCAGGAACGACCGGTACGCGCCCGGCAACCGGTACCCGAGGTCCTCCTCCACCCCCAGCACCTGCTGCTCCGACACCGCCACCCCCGACTTCGGCAGACCGAAGTGCGCCGGACGCGTCTCCTCCAACGGCCGCGTCCCCCGCTTGCCCTGGTCCACCGCCGCCGTCGCGATCCCGCCGTGATGCCGCAGCAACGCCTTCACCTCGACCGGCACCAGCTCCAGCCGCCGCGACCCCACCACGTGGTGCCACGTCCAGCCGTGCGGCGTCGCCACCGCCGGCACCGTGTCCCACAGCTCGTGCCCCGACGCGGACAACGCCGCGTTCGCCGACACGTAGTCCGTCAGCCGCAACTCGTCGACACCGAACCCGCCCGGCGGCTCCGCGACCTCCGCCGCCGCCCGCGCGTACGGCGAGAAATCCGGGTAACCGCTCCCGTCCACCCGTACCCCTCGCGGGTGACGCGCCGCCCGCACCGGATCGGGAAAATGCACGACCTGCCCGGCGTAGGCCGCGTTCGGCGGCACGGCCCGTCCCTCAACCTGGCGGCCGGGAGGAACCCCCAGCCCGAGCCGACCTGTCGTCATGGCGGTTGCCCCCTGCGGCGTATGTCCGTCAGCCGTCCGTACGGACGCTGTGTCTGACTGTCTGGAGCTGACTGAAACTGTATGGAGCTGTGAGGAGTTGCATGGGGTTGTACGGGGTTGTACGCAGCCGGTCCGAAGACACGTCCGGAACTGCCAGGACCCCGCACCACACGCGGTGACGACAGCCTATGCGGTACGACGACACCGGTCACCGGCACCAGTCACCGGTACCGGCGACACACCTCTCCGCTTCCGTGACCATCCGTCACGTACCGGTGACAGACCGCCCATAACCGGGCGTGTCGCCACGCCCCAGCTTCCCCACCCGCCACGCCATTTGGCAGTCTGTGACCTCCGGGGGAGGTTCAGGAGGGGATGACGTTCATGAGCGCGACACAGACGGGACACCGGACCGGCAGGTCCGACGACCCCCGCACCGGCGACCCCCGCATCGGCTGGAGCAGCGCCGAAACACCCCACGCGCCCACCCTGCGCCACCGCCGCGACGGCATACTCCCCACCGTCGCCGCCGCCCTCTCCGTCCGCGGCACCACCCTCACCGGCACCGCCGCCCGCGGCGACACACCCCCCGCCCTGCACCCCCTCGTACAGGACTTCCTCGACACCCTCACCAGCTCACAACGCGACCGCTTCACCGGCCGCTGCGCCGAGACCATCCTCATCTCCCGGCACCTCACCACCGCCGACGCCGCCCGCAGCAAACGCGCCGCCCGCCGCCCCATGACCAACGGCGAAGCCCGCAAGGCCCTCAAACACGCCAAACTCACCACCCGCCACATCCGCGAGGACGGCGACCCCCTGCACGGCACCTTCGCCCCGCCCTGCCGCACCTGCACCGCCCTCAGCGCCCACTTCGGCGTCCGCATCGTCGACCCCACGCCGACCACCGGCTGACCCCACCCGCAACCCCCGTACGGACGACGAACGAAGGCCGATGCACCCCGACCGCACCAAGACCGGCACCACCCGATTCCCCGTCCCCGTCGACGCCGCCCTGCGCGACGCCGGCTGGCAACCCGGACGCTGGGACATCAAACAAGCCGAATACTGGGCCGACACCCTCCGCGGCCACACCTCACCCGCCGGCCACCGCCACACCGTCTTCCCCGCAGCCGTCGAAGCCTGGGCCGAATTCGGCGGCCTCACCCTCACCCCCACCGGACCCGGCCGGCAGATCGCCCCCGCCACCCTCCACCTCGACCCCCTCCACGGCCTCCACCTCGCCCGCACCCTCGGCGACCTCGGCCGCGCCCTCGACACCGAGGTCTGCCCCCTCGGCACCGAGACCGACACCCAGGCCCTCCTCGCCATCGACACCCACGGCCGCGTCTACGCCCTCGACCACACCGGCGACTGGTACCTCGGACCCGACATCGACCACGCCCTCGGCGCCCTCGTCAACGGCACCGAACCCGCCCGCCTCAGCACCGTCTGACTCATCTGACTCATCGACTCATCTGACTCACGAAACAGACGAAGCGGGAATCACCGCCGACACCCGGAAACCCCCCGCATCCGTCGGCCCCGACACGAACACCCCACCCAGCGCCGCGACCCGCTCCTTCATCCCCACCAGACCATTGCCCCCCGACGGCAGCCCCGCCGCCGACGCCGACGCCGGCTCCGGCGGCGGATCGTTCTCCACCTGCATCGCGATCTCCGACGCCCGATGCGCCAGACGTACGTACGTCTTCGCACCCGACGCGTGCTTGTGCACGTTCGTCAACGCCTCCTGCACCACCCGGAACGCCGTCTGCTCCACCACCGGCGCATACGACCGCGACTCCCCCTGCACCGACAGGTCCACCACCATCCCCGCCGCCGCCGACTGCCCCACCAACTCGTCCAGCTCCGCCAACGACGGCCCCTCCCCGTCCGCCTCGGCCGCCCGCGAAGCCGCCGCCGCGGCCGCCGCCCCCACCGCCGCCAACGGCACCGACGCCCGCTCCCGCGGCGTCTCCTGCCCCCCGCTGCGCAACACCCCGAGCATCTCCCGCAACTCGGTCAGCGCCTGCCGCCCCATGTCCCCCACCAGCGCGGCGTTCTTCACCGCCTTCTCCGGATCCTTCCGCGCCACCGCCTGAAGCGCGGCGGCATGCACCACCATCAGGCTCACCCGATGCGCGACCACGTCATGCATCTCCCGCGCGATCCGCGTCCGCTCCTCATTGCGCGCCCACTCGGCCCGCTCCTCCGCCCGCTCCGCGAGCAACTGGAGCTCCCGCTCCAGATCGTCCGCCCGCTCCCGCAAGCTCTCCATCAGCCGCCGCCGCGCCCCCACGTACAGCCCCAGCAGCACCGGAGGCGCCGTCAGCCCCAACGACGTCGTGACAGCGGCGAACGGCACGAACCAGTCGCCGATCCCCAGATCCCCCCGCGCCATGTCCTGCCGCACCCGCACGAACGTCACGATCAACGTCCCCAGCAGCGACATCCCCGCCAGCGACCCGATGATCCGGCGCGGCAGCTCACACGCCGCCAGCGTGTACAGACCGACGATCCCCATCAGGAAGCCCATCTGCGCCGGCGTGACGGCGATCGCCACCAGCACCACCGCGATCGGCCACTTCCGCCGCACCAGCAGCACCGAGCCGGCCAGCAGACCGAACAGCACCCCGGCCGCGACCGGAATCCCCGCGTCCCACGCGAACGGAACCCCCTCCGCCGCGCACTCCAGCGCCGACACCACCGCGAGGCCCACATCGAGCACCGCACCGCGCCGCCGCTCCCACCACCAAGGCCCACCGCGGGCCGTCACCTGCATGTCCCCCGTCGTGGTCATGCCTCCAGCCTACGGGCGCGCGGCAGCGCATTTCCGGGGAGTTTTGATGGATTGGGCTACACCACGGAGGGTGACAGTACGGTAGCGATACGACGCGATATCCCTCGAACGCGTGAACCGATCACCGACCACCCCCGGAGCCCCGCATTCCGCCCGGACGGTGTTCCCATGACCACACACCCACAGGGCAAGTACGCCGACTTCGAGGGCTTGAGGGAGAAGGCGGTCGCGCTGCGCCGCGCGGGTTACAGCCTTCGGCAGATCAGGGACGAGTTGAAGGTGTTCAACAACGACATCCTCAATCAGCTGGTGAAGGGGGAACCGCCGCCGGCCTGGACGAAGCGCCCGAACGCGAAGGACGACTTGAGGGCGAAAGCGCGTGAGCTGCGACTTCAAGGATGGACGTACGACCAGATCGAGGTGGAGCTGGGTTGTTCCAGGAGCTCGGTGTCCCTGTGGGTGCGCGATCTCCCCCGGCCAGCCAGGCGTCCCCCCTCAGAACAGGCTCGGCTCGCGGCCCGGAAACGCTGGGAGCACCAGCACGCGATGCGCACCGAGGAACGGGCGCATGCTCAGGCGACAGCAACACAGGAGATCGGCTCGCTAACCGACCGCGAGCTGTTTCTGATGGGAGTTGGCCTCTACTGGTCCGAGGGAGCCAAGGCGAAGGGCGGCTCCCATCGGCGGGTGATCTTCGTGAACAGCGACGCGAGCATGATCCGCGTCTTCCTCGCATGGCTCGACTTGATCGGAGTCGAGCGGGCGCGCTGGCGGTTCTCCGTCAACATCCACGAATCAGCCGACGTCCCCGCGGCCGAGTCCTACTGGGCGCGACAGGTCGGCATCGAGGTGCACGACCTGCTCAAGACCAGCCTGAAGAAACACAACCCCAAGACCAACCGCACCAACGTCGGTGAGGGTTACCACGGGTGCCTCCGTGTGGCCGTACTCCAGAGCGCCGGGCTGCACCGCCAGATCGAGGGCTGGTGGAACGGAATCGTTCTTGGCAGCCCGCCGCCCTCCGGTAAGGTCTGAGGCAGCGATCCGCCGTAGTGTAATTGGCAGCACGGCACCCTTTGGAGGTGTTTCGGTCTAGGTTCGAGTCCTAGCGGCGGAGCTGCTCTTCTGGGCCTTGACAGCACAGTCAGGGCCCACACTCATGTTCCTCACGTAACCCCCCGGTATCCTGCGGATGTCCACCCCCACCCACAGCCGAAGGGCATCCCGTGAGCGCCAACCGCCCGGCAGCCGTCGTCGTTCTCGCAGCGGGTGAGGGCACCCGTATGAAGTCGGCCACGCCGAAGGTCCTGCACGACATCTGCGGCCGCTCCCTCGTGGGCCATGTGCTCGCCGCCGCAGGCGAACTGGACCCCGAGAACCTGGTCGTCGTCGTCGGGCACGCCCGCGAGAAGGTCACCGCCCACCTCGCCGAGGTGGCCCCCGCCGTCCGTACCGCCGTCCAGGAGCAGCAGAACGGCACCGGGCACGCCGTGCGGATGGGGCTGGAGGAGCTGGGCGGCACCGTGGAGGGGACGGTCGTGGTCGTGTGCGGGGACACCCCGCTGCTCACCGCCGGCACGCTCGCCTCGCTCGCCGCCACCCACACCGCCGACGGCAACGCCGTGACCGTGCTGACGGCCGAGGTGCCGGACGCGACGGGGTACGGGCGGATCGTGCGGGACGAGAGCACCGGTGCCGTCACGGCGATCGTGGAGCACAAGGACGCCGACGACGCGCAGCGGGCGATCCTGGAGATCAACTCGGGGGTGTTCGCGTTCGACGGGCAGTTGCTCTCGGACGCGCTCGGCAAGGTGCGGACGGACAACAGTCAGGGTGAGGAGTACCTGACGGATGTGCTGGGGATCCTGCGGCAGGCCGGTCACCGGGTCGGGGCGTGTGTCGCGGCCGATCACCGGGAGATCGCCGGGATCAACAACCGGGTGCAGCTGGCCGAGGCGCGGCGGATTCTGAACGACCGGCTGCTGACGGCGGCGATGCTGGCCGGGGTGACGGTCGTGGACCCCGCGTCGACGTGGCTGGACGTGACCGTGACCTTCGAGCGGGACGCCACCGTGCATCCGAACACGCAGCTGCACGGTGCCACGCATCTCGGCGAGGGCGCGGAGGTCGGGCCGAACTCGCGGCTGACGGACACCCGGGTGGGGGCCGGCGCGCGGGTGGACAACACGGTGGCGCAGGGCGCGGAGGTGGGCGCCCAGGCGACGGTCGGGCCGTTCGCGTATCTGCGTCCGGGGACGCGGCTGGGCGTGAAGGGCAAGATCGGTACGTACGTCGAGACGAAGAACGCGTCGATCGGTGAGGGCACGAAGGTGCCGCACCTGTCGTATGTCGGGGACGCGACGATCGGTGAGTACACGAACATCGGTGCGGCGAGTGTGTTCGTGAACTATGACGGACAGGACAAACACCACACCACCGTGGGCTCTCACTGCCGTACGGGGTCGGACAACATGTTTGTGGCTCCTGTCACGGTCGGGGACGGCGCTTACACCGCCGCCGGGTCCGTGATCACGAAGGACGTGCCGCCCGGTTCGCTGGCTGTCGCCCGGGGCCAGCAGCGGAATATCGAGGGTTGGGTGGCCCGTAAGCGGCCGGGGAGTGCGGCGGCGCGGGCGGCCGAGGAGGCGTCCCGGGAGCCGGGCGCCGGAGAGTGACCGGAAACCGGTGCGTCGAAGTCGTCGTACCGTGATAAGTGCACACCCGCACCCTTACCAGCCGGGACGTCCGCTCTGCTCCGGCTGCGAAACCTCTGAGGAGACAGTGCTGTGACCGGGATCAAGACGACCGGCGAGAAGAAGATGATGTTCTTCTCCGGCCGCGCCCACCCCGAGCTTGCCGAGGAGATCGCCCATGAGCTGGGTGTCGGGGTCGTCCCGACGAAGGCCTTCGATTTCGCCAACGGTGAGATCTATGTGCGTTATCAGGAGTCGGCCCGTGGTGCGGACTGTTTTCTGATCCAGAGCCACACGGCTCCGATCAACAAGTGGGTCATGGAGCAGTTGATCATGATCGACGCGCTGAAGCGCGCGTCGGCCCGCTCCATCACCGTCATCGTGCCGTTCTACGGTTACGCGCGGCAGGACAAGAAGCACCGGGGCCGTGAACCGATCTCGGCGCGTCTGATCGCGGATCTGATGAAGACGGCGGGCGCGGACCGGATTCTGGCCGTGGATCTGCACACGGACCAGATCCAGGGCTTCTTCGACGGGCCCGTCGACCATCTCTTCGCGCTGCCGCTGCTGGCGGACTACGTGGGCGCGAAGGTGGACCCGGACAAGCTGACGGTGGTGTCCCCGGACGCGGGCCGGGTGCGGGTCGCGGACCGCTGGTGCGACCGGCTGGGCGCGCCGCTGGCGATCGTGCACAAGCGGCGTGACAAGGACGTGGCGAATCAGGTGACCGTGCACGAGGTCGTGGGTGATGTGAAGGGCCGGATCTGTGTCCTGGTCGACGACATGATCGACACGGGTGGCACGATCTGCGCGGCGGCGGACGCGCTGTTCGCGCACGGTGCGGAGGACGTCATCGTGACGGCGACGCACGGTGTGCTGTCGGGTCCGGCGGCGGACCGGCTGAAGAACTCGAAGGTGAGCGAGTTCGTGCTGACGAACACGCTGCCGACGCCGGGTGAGCTGGAGCTGGACAAGATCACGGTGTTGTCGATCGCGCCGACGATCGCGCGTGCGGTGCGTGAGGTGTTCGAGGACGGTTCGGTGACGAGCCTCTTCGACGAGCAGTAAGTCGTCGCGAGAGATCGTTTTGGGTGCGGCCTCCCTCGCCGAGTAGACTGCTGAAGTTGCTCGGCGAGGGAGGCCGCACCTGTTCGTGCAGGTTTGCGGCGGTCCGTTATCGACGCGCTCTTCGTAGCAGGCCGTTCGTGGCCGGGTGACCACGTCCGTTCTGTACTTATTACGAGGAGTGACTATGTCCGAGGTGAAGATCTCCGCCGAGACGCGCAGCGAGTTCGGCAAGGGTGCCGCGCGCCGTATCCGTCGTGAGGACAAGGTTCCGGGTGTGCTGTACGGGCACGGTTCGGACCCGCTGCACCTGACGCTGCCGGGTCACGAGCTGCTGCTGGCGCTGCGTACGCCGAACGTGCTGATCGCGCTGGACATCGACGGCAAGACGAACGAGCTGGCGATCCCGAAGTCGGTGCAGCGTGACCCGATCAAGGGTTTCCTGGAGCACGTCGACCTGCAGCTGGTGCAGCGTGGTGAGACGGTCAGCGTCGAGATCTACGTGCAGACCGAGGGTGAGCTGGCGCCGGGCGGCAACCTGCTGGAGCACGTGCTGAACGCGCTGCCGGTCGAGGCCGAGGCCACGCACATCCCCGAGTCGGTCACCGTTTCGGTGCAGGGCCTGGAGGCCGGTGCGTCGATCCTGGCGAAGGACATCCCGCTGCCGGCCGGTACCAAGCTGGGTGTCGACGGTGACACGGTGGTCCTGCAGGTCCTGGCCGCGCAGGCCGAGGAGTCCGAGGGTGAGGGCGCCGAGGGCGAGGGCGCGGAGGCCTGAGCCCCGCGGTCTTCGTGACCTGTGCGGTCTCGTAGGCGTCGTTTCGTCAGCCGCTGTTCCCCTGTTTTCCTGGGGGGCAGCGGCTGGCGCGTATCAAGGGAGACATGGACGTGACGACCGATTCCGGTGCGCCCTGGCTGATCGCGGGGCTGGGCAATCCCGGTCCGGAGTACGCGGGGAACCGGCACAACGTCGGTTTCATGGTGGCCGATCTGCTGGCGGAGCGGATGGGCGGGCGGTTCAAGCGGCACGGCAAGGCGCAGGCGCAGGTCGTGGAGGGCCGGGTCGGGCCGCCGGGGCCGGGGTCGCGGCGGGTGGTGCTGGCGAAGCCGATGTCGTACATGAACCTGTCGGGTGGTCCGGTGACGGCGCTGCGGGACTTCTACAAGGTGCCGGCCGACCGGGTGGTGGCGGTCCACGACGAGCTGGACATCGACTTCGGGGTGCTGCGGCTGAAGCTGGGCGGCGGGGACAACGGGCACAACGGTCTGAAGTCGATGACGAAGGCGATGGGGCCGGACTACCACCGGGTGCGGTGCGGGATCGGGCGGCCGCCGGGGCGGATGCAGGTGGCGGACTTCGTGCTGAGGGACTTCTCGTCGGTGGAGCGCAAGGAGCTGGACTGGTTCGTGGACCGGGCGGCGGACGCGGTGGAGTGTCTGGTGTCGGAGGGTCTGGAGCGGGCCCAGTCGGCGTACAACTCCTGAGAACTTGACCGTGTGTGCGGGCATGGCCAAGGATCGCGGCCATGCCTTCTGCGGTGGTCTCTTTCGGGCGGGTCGCGGCGATGGGCACGGTCACCGTGCTGATCCTCGTCGCCGGGGTGTGGGCGTCGTGGGGCACCGCGCAGTACGTGATGCTGACCAAGGGCCGGGAGCGCGGCACGGTCGAGGTGACGGGGTGCGCCGACGGGGTGTGCGGGGGTCCGTACACGCCGGTGTCGGTGGGGTCGGTGGCCCGGGACCGGGTGGTGCTGGAGGATTCGCCGGCCGTGGCGAAGGGGGAGACGTACGCGGTCGTGCTGAAGCCGGGGGCCGCCGACGAGCACGTGGCGGTGCGGTCGGGGCCGGGCGGGGTGCTGTACGCGTGGGTGCCGATGGGCGGCGCGCTGCTCCTGGCGTCGGTGGTGGTGGCGGGCGGGCTGCGGCGGACGCGGGCGGGGTGGGTGCTGGCGGGGTCGGGTGTGGTGTTGCTGACGGCGGCGTTCGTGGCGGTATGACGATGCCCCCGCGCCGGGCGTGCGGCGCGGGGGCATGCGTGCGTACGGGGGTCAGCCGGTGTTGCGCAGGCCGGCGGCGACTCCGTTGACGGTGAGCAGCAGGGCTCGGGCGAGCAGCGGGTCGGGGTCGGTGCCGCCGGCGGCGGCGTCGCGGTGGCGCTTGAGCAGGGCGACCTGGAGGTAGGAGATCGGGTCGAGGTAGGCGTCGCGGATGCTGAAGGTCTGCTTGAGGACGGGCTGGGCGTCGAGGAGTTCGGTCTCGCCGGTGACCTTGAGGACTTCGGCGACGGTGAGGTCGTGTTCGGCCTTGATGACGTCGAAGACGTGCTTCAGTTCGTCGGGGACGAGGGTGTCGACGTAGTGCTGGGCGATGCGCAGGTCGGTCTTGGCGAGGGTCATCTCGACGTTGGAGATGAAGTTCTGGAAGAAGTGCCACTGCTGGTGCATCTCGTCCAGGACGGTGTCGAGGCCGGCCTCGCGCAGGGCCTTCAGTCCGGAGCCGACGCCGAACCAGCCGGGGACGATCTGCCGGGACTGGGTCCAGCCGAACACCCAGGGGATGGCGCGCAGTCCGTCGAGCGAGACGCCCGAGCCGGGGCGGCGGGAGGGCCGGGAGCCCAGGTGCAGGTCGGCGAGCTGGTCGACGGGCGTGGAGGCGAGGAAGTAGGACGGCAGGTCCGGGTCCTCGACCAGCCGCCGGTAGGCGGTGTGGGCGGCGTCGGAGACGACGTCCATGGCGGCGTCCCAGCGGGCGAGGGCCTCGTCGGACTGGCGGGGGGCGGTGTGCAGGGCGGATGCCTGGAGGGTGGCGGCGACCGTCAGTTCCAGGTTCTCCCTCGCGAGGGACGGTACGAGGTACTTGTCGGAGATCACCTCGCCCTGCTCCGTCACCTTGATCTCACCCTCCAGGGTGCCCCAGGGCTGGGCGAGGATGGCGTCGTGGGAGGGGCCGCCGCCGCGCCCGACGGTGCCGCCGCGGCCGTGGAACAACCGCAGCCGCACCCCGTAGCGGTGGGCGACGTCGCGCAGTCGCCGCTGGGCGCGGTGGATCTCCCACTGCGACGTGGTGATGCCGCCGAACTTCGACGAGTCCGAGTAGCCGAGCATGACTTCCTGCACGTCGCCGCGCAGGGCGACCAGGCGCCGGTAGGAGGGGTCGGAGAGCAGGTCCTCCAGGATGGTGTCGGCGGCCTTCAGCTCGTCCGTGGTCTCCAGGAGCGGCACGATGCCGATCTTGGCCCAGCCGGCGTGCAGGTCGATGAGGCCGGCCTCGCGGGCGAGGACGGCGGCGGCGAAGACGTCGTCGGCGCCCTGGCACATGGAGATGATGTAGGACTCGATGACCTCGGGGCCGAAGACCTCCAGGGCGCGCTTGACGGTCTGGAAGACGCCGAGGGTCTTCTCGCCGGCGGCGTCGACGGGGGCCGGGGTGGGGGCGAGCGGCCTGCGGCTGCGCAGTTCCTTGGCGAGGAGCTTGGTGCGGTACTCGCGGGGCATGTCGGCGTAGCGCCAGGATTCCTCGCCGAGCCGGTCGAAGAGCTGGCCGAGGGCGTGGTGGTGGGCGTCGGCGTGTTCGCGGACGTCCATGGTGGCGAGCTGGAGGCCGAAGGCGGCCAGCGTGCGGATGGTGCGGGCGAGGCGGCCGTCGGCGAAGAGGCCGCCGCGGTGCTCGCGCAGGGAGGTCTGGAGCAGGCGCAGGTCGTCGAGGAGTTCGGCGGTGCCGAGGTAGTCGTGGCCCGGCTTGTGCGGGGTGTTGGTGGCCAGCCGGGTCTTGGTGTTCTCCAGCTTCTGCCGGATGGCGGTGGCCTTGAGCCGGTAGGGCTCCTCGGCGTTGAGGCGCTTGTAGCGGGGGCTGATCTCGGGGAGGCGGTCGAGGTCGGCGGTGAGGGAGTCCAGGAGTTCCTGGGTGGCGCCGGTGTAGCGGATGGAGTTGGAGAGGAAGCCGCGCAGCTCGTCGATCATCTCCAGGGCGTCGTTGATGCCGTGTTCGTGCTGGAGGATGAGGACGTCCCAGGTGACCTGGGGGGTGACGTTGGGGTTGCCGTCGCGGTCGCCGCCGATCCAGGTGCCGAAGGTGAGGGGGCGGGTGTCGTCGGGGAGCTTGACGCCGACCCGCTCCAGCTCGGCGGTCAGGTCCTCCAGGACGTCGCCGACGGCGCCCGCGTGCAGCTCGTCCAGGTAGTAGATGGCGTTGCGGGCCTCGTCGGCCGGTTCGGGGCGGACGACGCGCAGTTCGTCGGTCTGCCAGACGAGGTCGATGTTCTCGGCGAGGCGGGTGTCCAGGCGGCGCCGGTCGGACTCGATGACGGGGGTGTCGAGGAGGGCGGCGATGCGGCGGAGCTTGTTGAGGACGGAGCGGCGGGCGGCCTCGGTGGGGTGCGCGGTGAAGACGGGGCGCACGTTGAGGTTGGCGACCGTGTCCCGCAGGTGGTCGGGGTCGGCGTCCTTCAGCCGGTCGGCGGTACGGGCGAGGAGGCCGCCTTCGGCGGCGCGCTTGGCGCGCAGTTCGCGGCCGCGGTGGACCTGCTCGGTGACGTTGGCGAGGTGGAAGTAGGTGGAGAAGGCGCGGACCAGCTTGGCCGCGGTCTGCAGTTCGGTGCCGCGCAGCAGCTCCGCGGCGGCCTCGCCGTCCTCTCGGGTGAGTCGGCGGACCTTTTCGACGAGCTCCAGCAGCTCGGGGCCCTCCTGGCGGACGAGGGTCTCGCCCAGGAGATCGCCCAGCCGGCGGATGTCGGCGCGCAGTTCGCTGCTGGTGGTCGCCGTGGTGGTCTGGTCGTCGGCACTGCTCACAGGTGCGGCTCCTTGCAGTGTTGAAGCTCGTCTGGGAGGGAACCCGGACGGCGTCTCCGCGCGGCGGGTGCCGCTTACGGGGCCGGACGTCCGGGAAAGAGTCAGAGCGGACCGCGCTGTCCGACCGACTCCCAGGATAGGTGTCCACCGGGACGCGCAGGCTCTGGGGCTCTTGCCGAGCGGTTACGCACTGCCATACTTACGTTGCCGTAGGTTACGGAACCGTAGGGACGACCGCAGGTCTCCGCGGCCCGGCATCCTGACCTCTACCCTCGACCCCCCAGGGGACGCGCATGACCACGAGTTCCGATGCGATCCCGGACTCTCCGAAGGTGCCCGACGAATCTTCCGCCGCTTCTGCCGCCTCCGCCGCCGCCTCCGCCTCCGCGACGCTGGGCGGTGAGCAGAAGCGTTCGATCGAGCAGATCACCCTGCTGCTCTTCATCACGGTCCCGTTCCTGGCGCTGGTGGCGGCGGTGCCGCTGGCCTGGGGGTGGGGTGTGAGCTGGCTGGACCTCGGTCTCCTCGTCTTCTTCTACTTCCTCGGGTGCCACGGCATCACCATCGGTTTCCACCGTCACTTCACCCACGGGTCCTTCAAGGCGAAGCGGCCCTTGAAGATCGCGCTGGCGATCGCGGGGTCGATGGCGGTGGAGGGGCCGCTGGTCCGCTGGGTCGCCGATCACCGCAAGCACCACAAGTTCTCCGACGCCGAGGGCGATCCGCATTCGCCGTGGCGGTACGGGGAGACGGTGCCGGCCCTGATCAAGGGCCTGTGGTGGGCCCACATCGCCTGGATGTTCGACGAGGAGCAGACCCCGCAGGACAAGTACGCTCCGGATCTGATCAAGGACGGTACGCTGCGCGCGATCTCCCGCCAGTTCGTGCTGTGGACCGCGGCCTCGCTGCTGCTTCCGGCGCTGATCGGCGGTCTGGTGACGATGTCCTGGTGGGGCGCGTTCACCGCGTTCTTCTGGGGTTCACTCGTCCGGGTGGCGCTGCTGCACCACGTCACCTGGTCGATCAACTCGATCTGTCACGCGGTCGGCAAGCGCCCGTTCAAGTCGCGGGACCGCTCCGGCAACGTGTGGTGGCTGGCGATCCTGTCCTGCGGCGAGTCCTGGCACAACCTGCACCACGCCGACCCGACCTCCGCGCGGCACGGTGTGGAGCGCGGGCAGATCGACTCCTCGGCGCGGTTCATCCGCTTCTTCGAGCTGCTCGGCTGGGCCTATGACGTGCGCTGGCCGTCACGCTCGCGTATCGATTCGCGCCGTACCACGGCCGAAGACCGTTCCCGCCGCCGGAAGGAGACGGTCGAGGCGGCATGATGGAAGCCGTGGCGACCGACTCCAGCAGCACCCCAGGCATTGAGAAGCCGCGGCGCGTGCGCCGCACCCGGATGACCGGCGCCGAGCGCCGCCAACAGCTGCTGGAGATCGGCCGCACCCTCTTCGCCGCCAAGGGTTTCGAGGGCACGTCGGTGGAGGAGATCGCCGCGAAGGCGGGGGTGTCCAAGCCGGTGGTGTACGAGCACTTCGGCGGCAAGGAGGGGCTCTACGCGGTGGTGGTGGACCGCGAGATGCGGCGGCTGCTCGACATGGTGACGTCGTCCCTGACCGCCGGGCACCCCCGGGAACTGTGCGAGCAGGCGGCGTTCGCCCTCCTCGACTACATCGAGGAGTACACGGACGGTTTCCGCATCCTGGTCCGTGACTCCCCCATCCCCCAGTCCACGGGTTCCTTCGCCTCCCTGATCTCGGACATCGCCACCCAGGTGGAGGACATCCTGGGCCGCGAGTTCAAGAACCGCGGCTTCGACTCGAAGCTGGCCCCGCTGTACGCGCAGGCGCTGGTCGGGATGGTCGCGCTGACCGGGCAGTGGTGGCTGGACGTGCGCAAGCCGAAGAAGGCGGAGGTCGCCGCGCACCTGGTCAATCTGGCCTGGCACGGGCTGGACGGGCTGGAGCAGAAGCCGCGGCTGATCGGCCACCGCAAGAGCTGACCCCCGGGGGCCTGATGCAGCCGCTGCGCGGAGTCACCGTCGTCGCCCTCGAACAGGCGGTCGCCGCTCCCTACGCCAGCCGTCAGCTCGCCGATCTCGGCGCGCGTGTGATCAAGGTGGAGCGGCCGGGGTCGGGTGACTTCGCCCGGGCCTACGACGGCCGGGTGCGCGGGTTGAGTTCGCACTTCGTGTGGGCCAACCGCAACAAGGAGTCGGTGACCCTCGACTTCAAGGACCCGCGCGGCCTGGACGTGCTGCGGCGGCTGATCGCCGGCGCGGACGTCTTCCTGCAGAACCTGGCGCCGGGGGCCGCCGCGCGGGCCGGGCTCGGCGCGGCGGAGCTGCGGGCCCGCCACCCCCGCCTGATCGTCTGCGACATCTCGGGGTACGGCTCCTCGGGCCCCTACGCGGACCGCAAGGCGTACGACCTGCTGGTGCAGTGCGAGGCCGGGCTGCTGTCGGTGACCGGTACGCCGGACGCCATGGCCAAGGCGGGGATCGCGGTGTCGGACATCGCGGCCGGGACGCACGCGTACGGCTCGGTCCTGGCGGCGCTGCTGGAGCGCGTACGGACCGGGGAGGGCACGCACCTGGACGTGTCGATGCTGGAGGCGACCGTCGACTGGATGGGCTTCCCCCTCTACTACGCCTTCGACGGCGCCCCGCCGCCGCCCCGGGCGGGGGCCGCGCACCCGACGATCTGTCCGTACGGCCCGTTCGCGGCGGGGGACGGCAAGGTCGTGCTGATGGCGGTCCAGAACGACCGCGAGTGGCGCGGCTTCTGTACGGGCTTCCTGGGCCGCCCGGACCTGGCCGACGACCCGCGCTACGCCACCAACGCGGACCGGGACGCGCGCCGGGAGGAGCTGGGCCGGCTGATCGCGGCCCGGTTCGGGGAGCTGACCGGCGCGGAGGCCGTCGAGCTGCTCGGTGCCGTGCCGGTGGCCAACGCGCGGGTGAACACCCTGGCCGAGGTGTGGGACCACCCCCAGTTGGCGGCCCGGGGCCGCTGGCACGCGCTGCCGACCCCGGCCGGCCCGGTCCCGGCCCTGGCACCGCCCGGCCCCGCCGCCGGTGCGCCCCGGATGGAGGCGGTACCGGCGCTGGGCGAGCACACCCGGGCCGTCCTCATGGAGCTGGGCCTGACGGCGGGGGAGGTCGAGGGTCTGGTGGCGGACGGGGTGGTGTGAGCGGGGGCGGGCGTCAGGCCGTCTTCCGGGCCACCGCGAACACCCGCCGGAACGGGAACGGCGTGCCCCGCGCCCCCTGCGGATAGGCGGCGCGCAGGGCGGTGCGGTACTCGGCGACGAACGCGTCCCGGGCCTCGGGGTCGTCGTCGAGGGCGTCGAGCACCGGACGCAGCGCGGTGCCGCGGACCCAGTCCAGCACGGGGTCCTCGCCGGTCAGCAGGTGGACGTAGGTCGTCTCCCACACGTCGGCGGCGCAGCCGAGGGCGGTGAGGGCGGCGAGGTACTCCTCGGGGGTGTGGACGGCGTCGCCGTGGCGCAGGGTGCCGGCGAGGCGGGTGCGCCAGCGCGGGGCGGCGGCGAGTTCGCGCAGCAGGCGGTGGCTGGGGGCGTCGAAGTTGCCGGGGACCTGGAAGGCGAGGGTGCCGCCGGGGGCGAGGGCGGCGATCCAGTCGGGGAAGCGCTCGCGGTGGCCGGGGACCCACTGGAGGGTGGCGTTGCTGATGATCAGGTCGTGCGGTGCGGCGGGGGTCCAGGTACGGGCGTCGGCGGGGGCGAAGCCGAGGTGTCCGCCGCCGGGGGTGGGGCCGGCGTGCTCGCGGGCCCGTTCCAGCATGTCGGGCGAGCTGTCGTAGCCGGTGACGCGGGCGGTGGGCCAGCGTTCGGTGAGCAGCACGGTGGCGTTGCCGGGGCCGCAGCCGAGGTCGGCGATGCGGGCGGGGGTGCGGGGCGGGTCGGGGACGTGGGCGAGGAGGTCGGTGAAGGGGCGGGCGCGGTGGCCGGCGTGGCGCAGGTACTGGGCAGGGTCCCAGGTGGGGGCGGTGGCGGGCATGGGGGGCCTCCCGGAGCAGGACTGCCGGTGGACGGGTCGCGGTGAACGGGTTTCCAGCCTCGACCGACATCTGTCTTCACGTCAAGATAGTCAACATCAAGAGACTTCACATCGACACAACCACTACACTGATCGTCATGGAGGACGAGGTCGATCGACTGGTCGCAGCGTGGCGCCGGGAGCGCCCGGACCTCGACGTGGAACCGCTTGAGGTGCTCAGCCGGGTGAGCAGGCTGGCCCGGCACCTGGACCGCGCGCGCCGCCTGGCCTTCTCCGAGCACCAGCTGGAGCCCTGGGAGTTCGACGTGCTCACGGCGCTGCGCCGCGCGGGCACCCCCTACCAGCTCTCCCCCGGACAGCTCCTCACCCAGACCCTGGTCACCTCGGGCACGATGACCAACCGTATCGACCGGCTGGCGAAGAAGGGCCTGGTGGAGCGGCTGCCCGATCCGAGCGACCGGCGTGGTGTGCTGGTCCGGCTCACGGACGAGGGCCGGGACCGCGCCGACCAGGCCCTGGCCGGGCTGCTGGCCCAGGAGCGGGCCATCCTCGCGGAGCTGACCGGCGCCCAGCGCGCGGAGCTGGCGGGGCTGCTGCGCCGGCTCACCGCGCCGTTCGACAACATCCCGGGCTGAACCGGAGGGAGCGGCTCAGGCGCTGTGCGTCTCCTCCGCCCCGACCCGCCCGCCGGGTCCCAGGTCGACCGGGCCGACACCGGCCCGCCGGGCCAGCGCGACGGCCGCCAGCGTGGAGTGCACGCCGAGTTTGCCGAGGACGTTCTGCATGTGCGTGCGCACGGTGTGCGGGGACAGGAACAGCCGTTCCGCGACGGCCTTGCGGCCCAGTCCGGCGACCATGCACCGCAGTACTTCCCGTTCCCTCGGCGTCAGCGACTCCACCAGCCGCTCGCTCTCGGTGCGGTGCTTGCGGGCGGCGGTCAGTTCGCGCAGTACGCCGGTGAGCAGGGCGGGCGGCAGATGCGTCTCGTCGCGCAGCACGCCGCGGATGACGGTGAGCAGCCGCGACAGCGAGCAGTCCTTCGCGACCCAGCCGGACGCCCCGGCCTGGAGGGCGAGCGCCGCGCGCCGCGGATCGTCCTTCTCGGCGAGCACGACGGTCCGTACGCCGGGCTGCGCCGACCGCACCCCCGTGACCAGGGAGATCCCGTCGACGAGACGGTCCTCGTCGGTGTCGGGCACGGGCACGGCGGGCCGCGCCCCGGGCCTGCCGCCGAGGTCGGCGTCGACGAGCAGCACGTCGAACCGCCGTCCCTCGGACGCCGCCCGCTCCAGGCAGCGCATCGCGGCCGGGCCGCTGCCCGCCGCGGACACGTCGACGTCCGGCTCGGCGGCCAGGGCCGCGGCGAGCGACTCGGCGAAGATGCGATGGTCGTCGACGACCAGGACTCGGATGCGAACCACGTGACCCCCTTCCCCGCGCTCCTCACGGAGCGGGGGATTCCCAGTCTCAAAGGACGACATCAGCGCGGGTACGACACCCGGAGCGCTCGTGCTCCCGTATCCGCCTGTGCCGGTTGACGCCGCTGTGCCGCCGACGCGGCTGTGCCGGTCGGCGCGGCGTCCGGCACCACGGCCCGGGACCGGCCGCCATCGCCGCGCGGCCGCCGCCGCACTCAGATCGCTACCCCGCCCCGGACGCCGTACCCGACTGTCTCGCCCCCTGATCGGCACCGGCCCCCACCGGTGCTGTTCATCAGGGTACGGGCGAGGGGCGGGAGCGGAAGGTTATTTGCAGAACTGGCGGTCCGGCACGTTTATGGTGAGCCGCATGTTTCGTCTTGAGACAGAAGTCGACAAGGCACGACGCGACATCCTGCACACTCGTCTGAAGGAGACGAACACGGCGGCCTCGCCCGTCCTGCGCGCGTTGCGCGCGACCCCTCACGATCGCGAAGTCCCGCTGCACGTCTGGATCATGGACGGGCACGATCGGGTGGCCGGCGGTCTGGTCGGCCACACCTGGGCGACCTGGCTGCACGTGACGTACCTGTGGGTGGACGGCCGCCACCGCGGTGCCGGACTGGGCTCCCGTCTCCTCGCCGAGGCGGAGCGGACCGCGGTGCGCGAACGGGCCTGCCGGGCGGCCCGGGTGGAGACCTGGGACTTCCAGGCCCCGGAGTTCTACCGCCGCCGGGGCTACGACGTGATGTGCGTGATCCCCGACTACCCGCCGGGGATCACGGAGTACACCTTGGTCAAACAGTTGGCCTGAAACGGGCCGCGGACTACACCAGCCGGCGCGCCCCCGCCGACGGCACCGCCTCGAACGTCCGCGGCGCGGTGAACCCGGCCGCCGCGAACGCGGCCTGGACCGCCTTGCCGACGGCCTCCACGTCGGCCGCCTCCACCAGCACGATCGCCGAGCCGCCGAACCCGCCGCCCGTCATCCGCGCCCCGAGGGCGCCGGTCTCCAGGGCGGTGTCGACGACGAGGTCCAGCTCCGGGCAGGAGATCCGGAAGTCGTCCCGCAGCGAGGCGTGCCCCTCGACCAGCACCGGCCCGATGGCCCGCGGGTCACCCGACTCCAGCAGGGACACGACCCGCTCGACCCGCTCGTCCTCGGTGACCACGTGCCGGACCAGCCGCCGCACCTCCTCCTCGTCCCCGAGCCGCTCCAGGGCGGCGTCCAGTTCCTCGTAGGGGATGTCCCGCAGGGCGTCGACGCCCAGCAGCGCGGCGCCCTTCTCGCAGCCGGCGCGGCGCTTGCCGTACTCGCCCTCGCTGTGGGAGTGCTTGACCTGCGTGTCGACGACGAGGAGCCGCAGCCCCTCGGCCGCCAGGTCGAACGGGATCTGCCGCTGGGACAGGTCCCGGGTGTCCAGGAACAGCGCGTGCCCGGCCTCGCAACAGGCCGACGCCGTCTGGTCCATGATGCCGACCGGGGCGCCGACGTACACGTTCTCCGCCCGCTGGCACAGCCGGGCCAGCTGCCAGCCGCGCAGCCCCAGCCCGAGCAGGTCGTTCAGCGCCAGCGCGACCACGACCTCCAGCGCCGCCGAGGACGACAGCCCCGCGCCCGCCGGAACCGTCGACGCCAGATGGACGTCGGCGCCGGTGATCTCGTGCCCGGCCTCGCGCAGCGCCCACACCACACCCGACGGGTACGCCGTCCATTTCCGGTCGCTCTCCGGCGCCAGGTCGGCCACCCGCAGCTCGACGACGCCGCCCTCGACGTCCGCCGAGTGCAGCCGCAGTACGCCGTCGGTGCGCGGCGAGACGGCCGCCACCGCCGTGTGCGGCAGCGCGAACGGCATCACGAAGCCGTCGTTGTAGTCGGTGTGCTCACCGATGAGGTTGACGCGCCCGGGGGCCGCCCACACCCCCTCCGGCTCGCTCCCGTACAGCCGCGTGAACCGCTCGGCGACCTCGGCCGCCGTGTCGACGCTCATCCCCTGAATCCCTGACCTTTCCTGCGTTTCAGTTGGCGCGCTGCTGCGCGAACTCCCAGGCGTCCGCGACGATCCCCGCGAGGTCGGCGCGCGACGGCTGCCAGCCCAGCTTCTCGCGCGCGGCGGCGGCCGAGGCGACCAGGACCGCCGGGTCACCGCCGCGCCGCGGTGCGACGACCTCGGGGATCGGATGCCCCGTCACCCGGCGCACGGTCTCGATGACCTCGCGGACCGAGAAGCCGTTCCCGTTGCCGAGGTTGCAGATCAGGTGCTCGCCGGCGGTCGCCGCGTCCAGCGCCAGCAGGTGCGCCTCGGCGAGGTCGGCGACGTGGATGTAGTCGCGTACGCAGGTGCCGTCCGGCGTCGGGTAGTCGTCGCCGAAGACGGAGATGGCGTCCCGCCGCCCCTGCGCCACCTGGAGCACCAGCGGGATCAGGTGCGACTCGGGGTCGTGCCGCTCGCCGTACTGCCCGTACGCCCCCGCGACGTTGAAGTACCGCAGCGACACGGCCCCCAGCCCGTGGGCGGCGGCCTCCCCGCTGATCATGTGGTCGACGGCGAGCTTGGAGGCGCCGTAGGGGTTGGTGGGTGCGGTCGGCGCGGTCTCGACGATCGGCACCTGCTCCGGCTCGCCGTAGGTGGCGGCCGTGGAGGAGAAGACGAGCCGCCGCACGCCCGCCTCGCGCATGGCGCCGAGCAGGGCCATGGTCCCGCCGACGTTGTTGTCCCAGTACTTCTCGGGCTTGACGACCGACTCGCCGACCTGCGAGAAGGCGGCGAAGTGCAGCACCCCGTCGAACGATCCGTCCAGCCACTTCCCGGCGTCGCGGATGTCCCCTTCCACGAACGCGGCCCCGGCCGGCACGCCCTCCCGGAAGCCGGTCGAGAGGTTGTCGAGGACGACGACCTCGTGCCCGGCCTCCACCAGATGCTGGGCGACGACGCTGCCGACATACCCCGCGCCACCCGTGACCAGGTACTTCCCGCTCATGAACTCGCTACCTCTCGCAGTCGCTCGGCCGCGCGCTCCGGCGGCACGTCGTTGATGAAGACGTTCATGCCGGACTCGGAGCCCGCGAGGAACTTCAGCTTGCCGGACGTACGGCGGATGGTGAAAAGCTCCAGGTGCAGCGCGAAGTCGTCGCGTGTGACGCCCTCGAACTCCTCCAGCTGCCCGAACGGCGCCTGGTGCCAGGCCGCGATGTAGGGCGTCGGAGGCTCACCCTCCCCGAAGATCCGGTCGAACCGCCGCAACAGTTCCAGATAGACCTGGGGGAACTCTGTGCGCGCCGCCTCGTCGAGACCCAGCAGGTCAGGAACCCGCCGCTTCGGGTAGAGGTGCACCTCGTAGGGCCAGTGGGCGGCGTACGGCACGAAGGCGACCCAGTGCTCGCCCTCCAGGACGACCCGCTCGCCGCTCAGCTCGTCCTCGACCACGGTGTCGAAGAGGTTCTCCCCGCCGGTCGCCTCCTTGTGGGCCGCGAGGGACCGGAGCATCAGGGCGGTGCGGGGGGTGGTGAAGGGGTAGGCGTAGATCTGCCCGTGGGGGTGACCCAGCGTCACACCGATCTCGGCGCCGCGGTTCTCGAAGCAGAAGACCTGTTCGACGGAGGGCAGATGGGACAGCTCGGAGGTGCGGTCCGTCCAGGCGTCCAGCACGAGCCGCGCCTGCTCCTCGTTCAGATCGGCGAAGGAGGAGTCGTGGTCGGAGGTGAAGCAGACGACCTCGCACCGCCCGGAGTCGCCGGCCAGCGAGGGGAAGCGGTTCTCGAAGACCACCACGTCGTACGACGAGTCGGGGATCTCGCTCAGCCGCTCGCCCCGCGTCGGGCACAGGGGGCACTGGTCGGCCGGCGGGTGGTAGGTCCGTCCCTGGCGGTGCGACGCGATCGCGACCGCGTCGCCGAGCAGCACGTCGCGGCGGATCTCGGACGAGGTCACGGTCGGATCCAGCGGGCGGCGGTCCACCGCGTCGCGTACGACGTCGTCGCGCGAGTCGTAGTAGATCAGCTCGCGCCCGTCGGCCAGCCGGGTCGAGGTCTTCTTCACTGCCGGACTCCTCACGCCACTACCCGCACCCAAGCACTCAACACAATCCAACATAACACTTCACAACCCACCACCCCCGCCGATCATCACAATCAATCAAAGAACATCATCGAAAGTGTTCATTTTCTGAAGGCGGAGGGTTAGGTTCCGCTCGGATCAGTTCACGCAACGAAGCGAGTACGCATGCAAACCCCCACATACCTGGCGGCGGAGCTCCGGCTCCCCACCAACTGGCTCGACTACACGATCCTCGCCATCTACTTCGTGGTCGTCCTGGGCATCGGCCTCGCCGCCCGCCGCTCGGTCAGAACCAGCCTCGACTTCTTCCTTTCCGGCCGGTCCCTGCCCGCCTGGGTCACCGGACTCGCCTTCGTCGCGGCCAACCTGGGCGCCACCGAGATCCTCGGCATGGCCGCCAACAGTGCCCAGTACGGCGTCTACACGACCCACTGGTACTGGATCGGCGCGATCCCGGCGATGGTCTTCCTGGGCCTGGTGATGATGCCGTTCTACTACGGCAGCAAGGTCCGCTCGGTCCCGGAGTTCCTGCTCCTGCGCTTCGACCGGTCGGCGCACCTGCTCAGCTCGATCCTGTTCGCGATTGCCGCGATCCTGATCGCGGGCGTCAATCTCTACGCGCTGGCGATCGTCGTCGAGGCCCTCCTCGGCTGGCCCCTGTGGGTCTCCATCGTCGTGGCCGGCGTCTTCGTGCTCGCCTACATCACCCTGGGCGGCCTCTCCTCCGCGATCTACAACGAGGTCCTCCAGTTCTTCGTGATCCTGGCGGCCCTGATCCCGATCACCATCCTCGGCCTGAAGAAGGTCGGCGGCTGGGACGGCCTGACCGACAACCTCTCCGCGCAGCACGGCGGCGACTTCATGACGTCCTGGGGCGGCACGGGCATCGGCAGCGACAACCCGCTCGGCGCGAACTGGCTGACCATCGTCCTCGGCCTCGGCTTCGTCCTCGGCTTCGGCTACTGGACCACCAACTTCGCCGAGGTGCAGCGCGCCCTGTCCGCGAAGAACCTCTCCGCCGCCAAGCGCACCCCGCTCATCGCGGCGTTCCCGAAGATCTTCATCGTCTTCCTGGTGATGATCCCCGGCCTGGTCGCCGCCGCCCTGGTCCCCAAGATCGGCACGCCCGGCTCCGACCTCCAGTACAACGACGCGATCCCGTACCTGATGGAGCAGTTCCTGCCCAACGGCGTGCTCGGCATCGCGGTCACCGGTCTGCTGGCGGCGTTCATGGCCGGCATGGCGGCCAACGTCTCGTCCTTCAACACGGTGTTCACCACCGACATCTGGGCGAAGTACGTCAAGAAGGACCAGCCCGACGAGTACTACCTGAAGTTCGGCCGCGTCATCACGGTGATCGGCGTACTGGCCTCGATCGGTACGGCCTTCCTCGCCCAGTCCTTCTCCAACATCATGGCGTACCTCCAGACGCTGTTCTCCTTCTTCAACGTGCCGATGTTCGTCGTCTTCATCATCGGCATGTTCTGGAAGCGGGCGTCGGTCAAGTCCGGCTTCTGGGGCCTGCTGGCGGGCACGGTCGCGGCGATGGTCAACTACTTCTGGATCTACAAGCAGGGCGTCATCGACATCCCCTCCGACCAGGGCGCCAACTTCGTCTCCGCGATCGTCGGCTTCGTCGCCGGCGCGGTGGTCATGGTCGCCGTGTCCCTCTTCACGGCCCCGAAGCCGGCCGCCGAACTCCAGGGCCTGGTCTACGGCACGCGTTCCCCCGGCATGTCCGAGGCGCCCGGCGAGGGCGACGACGCGTGGTACCGCAAGCCGGCGCTGCTGGGCTGGGGCGCGGTCGTGCTGGCGGCCGCCTGCTACATCCCGTTCTCGTTCTGATCGCGGAAGGATTGAGAGAGCATGTCTGAGTTCCACGAGAAGAACGTCCAGGAGGAGGTCTCCGAACTGGAGACCAAGTCGGCGACGGCGGCCCGGCTGTTCGACATCCGCCGCATCATCGGCGGCCTCTTCGCCCTCTACGGCGTCATCGTCACGATCGCCGGCCTCACCGCGTCCGACGCCGACATCGACAAGGCGGAGGGCGTCAACATCAACCTGTGGACCGGGCTCGGGATGCTGGTCCTGGGGCTGTTCTTCCTGGCCTGGCTGAAGCTGCGGCCCACGGTGCCGCCCACTCCGCCGGCGAACGGTGCGGAGTAGACACCGTGCGCTGTGACTGACGTGGGGTGAGCGGGCGCGACGGGGTGCCGTCGCGCCCGCTCACCCCGGACCGTGGATGACGCCCCCTTCGGGGGCTGACGTCGGAGCCGCCCCCGGTTCCGAGGCCGACCTATGCGTCGGATTCTCGCCAGAAGACGGGCGCAGACCGGTGTTTGACTGCGTCCATGACCACGACGCAGCCGGACCCCGCCCGTCTCTTCCGCTCCCTGCACACCCCGACGGCACCCCTCGCGCTCGCCAACGCCTGGGACGTGGCGAGCGCCCGCGTCATCGAGGCCGCGGGCGCCCCCGCGATCGCGACCACCAGTGCCGGTGTCGCCTGGTCGCTGGGGTCCCCGGACGGTGACGTCCTGGCCCGCGACCGGGCGCTGAAGCTGATCGCCCGGATCGTCGCCGCCGTCGCGGTACCGGTCACCGCCGACATCGAGGGCGGGTACGGGAAGGACGCCGCCGAGGTCGCCGAGACCGTCGCCGGTGTGCTCGCGGCCGGCGCCGTCGGCGTCAACATCGAGGACGGCACCCGGCCCCCGGCAGAGCTGGCGGCGAGGCTGGCCACGGCCCGGCAGTGTGCCGACCGGGCGGGCGCGGACCTGTTCCTCAACGCCCGTATCGACACCTTCCTGTTCGGGCTCGGCGACCCGGACACCCGGTTGCGGGACACCCTGACCCGGGCGCGTTCGTACGTCGACGCGGGCGCGGACGGCGTCTTCGTCCCCGGCGTCACCGACACCGCCACCATCGCCGCGCTGGCCAGGGACATCTCCGTACCGCTGAACGTCATGGCCGGCCCCGGCGCCCCGACGGTCGCCCAGCTCGGTGCCCTCGGCGTGGCCCGCGTCAGCCTCGGCTCGGGCGTGGCGCAGGCCGCCTACGCTGCGGCCCGCCGCGCCGCACAGGACCTCTTCGGCACCGGCGGCTACGACTCCCTCGCCGAAGGCATCGCTTATCCGGAACTCGACGCGCTGCTCTCCGGGCCCCACTGACCGGCCCGCCCCCTGTCCGACACTTCTACGGCCGTCGGACGCACCCGCAGCTCACGTACGGCGCGCAGGGGACGGGGTGGGGGGTGTCCGCCCACAGCGGTTGGCGCGTCAGCACGCTTCACCCCCGTCAGTGACCGATTCCGCGCCGTTCCGAGGACGGACACCCCCCACCCCGGCCCCGACCCACCCGCACACGACTGGGCGCTACACGCACCCCCACCCAACCCGCACAGGCCGCCGCAGGCGTCCGCCGCTCAACCGCCGGAGGCCCCCGCCCGGTCCAGCAGCCCCGTCCGGGCCGCCAGCGCAGCCGCCTCCAGTCGGGACCCGACCCCCAGTTTCATCAGCACCCGCTGGACATGGGTCCGCGCGGTGGACGGCGCGATCCCCATCCCCGCCGCGATCAGCCGCGTGTCCTCGCCGTCGGCGACCCGCACCAGGACCTCCAGCTCCCGGGGCGTCAGCAGCTGCAGCAGCCGCTGGCCCTCGTCGTCGGGCTGCGCGGCGGGGTTGAGCAGTTCGGCGAACGCGCCCTGCAGCAACGCGGGGGCCACCGCCGCCTCCCCCGCCCGGGCCTTCATGATCGCCCGCTCGACGCCCTCTATCCGCTCGTCGTGCCGGACGTACCCGGACGCCCCCGACGCGAACGCCGCCGCGATCCCGCGCGGGCTCGGCACCGGACCCAGCACCAGCACCGCCACCTGCGGCCGGTCCCGCTTGATCCGCACCACCGGATCGAAGATGCCCGGTTCGGCCGGCGTCGCCGTCCCCATCAGGCACACCTCCGGCGCCCGGCTGATCACCAGCTCCGCCGCCCCCGCGGCCGGAGCCGCCGCGGCCAGCACCCGGTGCCCCCGCAGCTTCAACGCCGAGGCCAACGCCTCGGCGAGCAATCGGTGGTCGTCGACCACCATCAGCCGCACTCCCACTGCAACCCCCCAGTCCCGCCCCACAGTCCCCCGGCACAGTCCCCCGACCTGCCCCCGGAAGCTACACGCTTGTTCGACGCCGCGCTCCCCCTACCGGCGAGAACTGCCCCGGATCACCGAAATTCCTCGCAATACGACCGAGTCAGGCGTCCTCCGCCAGTTCCAGCCAGCGCAGCTCCAACTCGTCACGCTGACCGGACAGTTCCCGCAGTTCGGCGTCCAGCTCGGCGACCTTCGCGAAGTCCGTGGCGTTCTCGGCGATCCGCGCGTGCAGCTTGCTCTCCTTCTCGGAGATCTTGTCCAACTGCCGCTCGATCTTCTGCAGTTCCTTCTTCGCGGCCCGCTGGTCGGCCGCGCTCCGCTCGGCGGCGGCCTTCTCCACCACCGGCGCGGGCGCCGACGCCGAGGCCTCCTCCATCCGCTGCCGCCGCTCCAGGTACTCGTCGATGCCGCGCGGCAGCATCCGCAGCGCGCCGTCGCCGAGCAGCGCGAACACCCAGTCCGTGGTCCGCTCCACGAAGAACCGGTCGTGGGAGATGACGATCATCGACCCGGGCCAGCCGTCGAGCAGATCCTCCAGCTGGGTCAGCGTCTCGATGTCGAGGTCGTTCGTGGGCTCGTCCAGGAAGAGGACGTTCGGCTCGTCCATCAGCAGCCGCAGGATCTGCAGCCGGCGCCGCTCACCGCCCGACAGATCCCCGACCGGCGTCCACTGCTTCTCCTTGCCGAAGCCGAACGTCTCGCACAGCTGCCCGGCGGTCATCTCGCGCCCCTTGCCCAGGTCGACGCGCTCCCGCACCTGCTGCACGGCCTCCAGCACCCGCCAGTCCGGGTCCAGCTCGGCGACCTCCTGCGACAGGTAGGCCAGCTTGACCGTCCGGCCGACCTTGATCTGCCCGCCCGCCGGCTGCCGCTCCCCCTCACTGGTGGCGGCCTCCGCGAGCGCCCGCAGCAGCGACGTCTTGCCCGCGCCGTTGACGCCGACCAGACCGATCCGGTCCCCCGGCCCGAGCTGCCAGGTCAGGTGCTTCAGCAGCACCTTCGGCCCGGCCTGGACCGTCACGTCCTCCAGGTCGAAGACCGTCTTCCCCAGCCGCGACGACGCGAACTTCATCAGCTCGCTGCTGTCCCGCGGCGGCGGCACGTCCGCGATCAGCTCGTTCGCCGCCTCCACCCGGAACCGCGGCTTCGACGTCCGCGCGGGCGCCCCGCGCCGCAGCCACGCCAGCTCCTTGCGGACCAGGTTCTGCCGCTTGGCCTCCTCGGTCGCGGCGATGCGCTCCCGTTCCGCGCGGGCGAAGACGTAGTCCGAGTAGCCGCCCTCGTACTCGTAGACGTCACCGCGCTGCACGTCCCACATGCGGGTGCAGACCTGGTCGAGGAACCAGCGGTCGTGGGTGACGCAGACCAGCGCGGAGCGCCGTGCGCTCAGGTGCCGGGCGAGCCAGGAGATGCCCTCGACGTCGAGGTGGTTGGTGGGCTCGTCCAGGACGATCAGGTCCTGCTCGTCGATGAGCAGCTTGGCCAGCGCGATCCGCCGCCGCTCCCCGCCCGACAGCGGCCCGATGACGGTGTCCAGCCCCTGCGGGAACCCCGGCAGGTCCAGCCCCCCGAACAGTCCCGTCAGCACGTCCCGGATCTTGGCGTTGCCCGCCCACTCGTGGTCGGCGAGGTCACCGATGACCTCGTGCCGCACCGTGGCGGCGGGGTCGAGGGAGTCGTGCTGGGTCAGCACCCCGAGCCGCAGCCCGCCGGAGTGGGTGACCCGGCCGGTGTCGGCCTCCTCCAGCTTGGCGAGCATCCGGATCAGCGTGGTCTTGCCGTCACCGTTGCGGCCCACGACGCCGATGCGGTCCCCCTCGGAGACACCGAGGGACACCCCGTCCAGCAGCGCACGGGTGCCGTACACCTTGCTGACGTTCTCGACATTGACCAGGTTGACGGCCATTTCTCTCCTGACTGGGGGACGATCAGCTTTCAAGCGTAGGCCCTTCGGGAGGCGGGGTGACACGGACAAAGGTCGTCACTCTTTGTAGTGACGCATGTCAGATCGTCCCGCTACCGTGGAGGGCAGGCAGCAGGATCCCGTCCATGGGAGGAACCATGACCGCCGAGTCCGTGAAGCACCGCAGCACCCAGCGCTGGCCGGTGCCGCCGCAGGACGGATACACCGTGGACGACCTGTCCACGCTGCCGGATCTCCCGCCGCACACCGAGCTGATCGACGGGAGCTTGATTTTCGTGAGTCCGCAGCGGGATTTCCACAGCATCGTCATCGACCTGTTGGTGAACGGCCTGCGCGGCACGGCGCCGGCCGAACTGAGGATCCGACGGGAGATGACCATCGTCCTCGACCAGCGCAACGGCCCCGAACCCGATGTGAGCGTCATCCGCGCGGAGGCGGTCACCGGTCCGGCCCGGACCAGCTACCAGGCCGAGGACGTCCTGCTCGCCGTCGAAGTCGTCTCCCCCGACTCCGAGTCCCGCGACCGCACCACCAAGCCCCACAAGTACGCCGCCGCCGGCATCCCGAACTTCTGGCGGGTGGAGCAGGGTGGCACGGAGGGCAAGCCCGTCGTCCACGTCTATGAACTCGACCCGATGACCAACGCGTACGTCCACATGGGCATGCACCGCGATCGCATCAAGGTGGACAAGCCCTACCCCATCGACGTCGACCTGACCACCATCGACCAGCTCTGAAGACTCACACCACCACCGCCCCCACCGCCGGCGCCTCCGCCACCCGCACCGCCCCACACGTGCCGGAGGCCCGCAGCACCCCGGCGATGACCGTCGCCGCGTCCGCGTCCCCCGCCAGGAACGCCGTGGTCGGGCCCGAGCCCGAGACGATCGCCGCCAGCGCCCCCGCCGCGCGCCCCGCGGCCAGCGTGTCCGCCAGTTCCGGGAACAGCGACAGCGCGGCCGGCTGGAGGTCGTTGGAGACGGCCACCGCCAGCGCACCGGGGTCGCCGCCCGCGAGGGCGTCGAGCACCGCCTGCGAGGCCACCGGGTCGGGGACGTCCGCCCCCTCGCCCAGCCGGTCGAACTCCCGGAACACCGCCGGCGTCGACAGCCCCCGTTCCGCCATCGCGAACACCCAGTGGAAGGTGCCCCCCACCTTCAGCTCGGTCAGCTTCTCGCCCCGCCCGGTGCCCAGCGCCGCCCCGCCGACCAGGCTGAACGGCACGTCGCTGCCCAGCTCGGCGCAGATGTCCAGCAACTCGTCACGGGACGCGCCCGTCCCCCACAGCGCGTCGCAGGCGACCAGCGCCGCCGCGCCGTCCGCGCTGCCGCCCGCCATGCCGCCGGCGACGGGGATGTCCTTGTCGATGTGGAGGTGCACGTCGGGGGCGCGGCCGTAGCGCTCGGCGAGGGCGAGCGCGGCGCGGGCGGCGAGGTTGGTGCGGTCCAGGGGCACCTGGTCCGCGCCCGGCCCCTCGCAGGTGACGCGCAGCGTGTCGGCGGGGGCCGCCGTGACCTCGTCGTACAGGCCGACGGCGAGGAAGACGTTGGCCAGGTCGTGGAAGCCGTCGGGGCGGACCGGGCCCACCGCGAGCTGGACGTTGACCTTGGCGGGGACCCGTACGGTTACGCTCACGTGCTCGCTGCCTTCCGTCACTGCTTGTGTTCGGCGATCCGCGCGAACTCTTCCACGGTCAGGGACTCCCCACGCGCCTGCGGCGACACACCCGCGGCGACCAGTGCCGCCTCGGCCGCCGCCGCCGACCCGGCCCACCCGGACAGGGCGGCCCGCAGGGTCTTGCGGCGCTGGGCGAAGGCGGCGTCGACGACGGCGAACACCTCGGCCCGCGACGCGGTCGTGCCCAGCGGCTCCGCGCGCCGTACCAGGGACACCAGTCCGCTGTCGACGTTGGGCGCCGGCCAGAAGACGTTCCGCCCGATGGACCCGGCCCGCTTGACCTCGGCGTACCAGTTGGCCTTCACGGACGGCACGCCGTACACCTTGGAGCCCGGCCCGGCGGCCAGCCGGTCGGCGACCTCCGCCTGGACCATGACGAGGGTGCGCTGCACGCTCGGGAAGGTCTCCAGCATGTGCAGGAGGACGGGGACGGCCACGTTGTACGGCAGGTTGGCGACGAGCGCGGTCGGGGCGGGGCCCGGCAGTTCGGTGACCCGCATGGCGTCGGAGTGGACCAGCGCGAACCGGTCGGCGCGGTCGGGCATCCGGGCCGCGACCGTGGCGGGCAGCGCCGCGGCCAGTACGTCGTCGATCTCCACGGCGGTGACCCGGTCGGCCACCTCCAGCAGGGCCAGGGTGAGCGAGCCGAGACCCGGGCCCACCTCGACCACCACGTCGTCGGGGCGGACCTCGGCGGTGCGCACGATACGGCGGACCGTGTTGGCGTCGATGACGAAGTTCTGGCCGCGCTGCTTGGTGGGGCGGACGCCGAGGACGGCCGCCAGTTCACGGACGTCGGCGGGGCCCAGGAGGGCGTCGGGCGGGGTGGGGCTGCTCACCCCGCAAGAGTAGCCGGGGATCAGTAGCCGAAGGCCCGCGCCGTGTTCGCCGCCAGCGCGCCCGCCAGCGCGTCCTCGCCGATGCCCCGTACGGCGGCCATCGCGCGCACGGTGACCGGGATCAGGTAGGGCGCGTTGGGCCGCCCCCGGTAGGGCACCGGGGTCAGGAAGGGCGCGTCGGTCTCCACCAGGACCAGGTCCAGCGGGGCGACGGCGAGGGCGTCGCGCAGGTTCTGGGCGTTCTTGAAGGTGACGTTGCCGGCGAAGGACATGAAGTAGCCGGCCGCGGCGCAGACCTCGGCCATCTCGGCGTCGCCGGAGTAGCAGTGGAAGACGGTCCGCTCGGGGGCGCCCTCCTCCTTGAGCACGCGCAGGACGTCGGCGTGGGCGTCGCGGTCGTGGATGACCAGCGCCTTGCCGTGCCGCTTGGCGATCTCGATGTGGGCGCGGAAGGAGCGCTCCTGCGCCTCCTTGCCCTCCTCGCCGGTGCGGAAGTAGTCCAGTCCCGTCTCCCCGACGGCCTTGACCTGCTCCAGCGCGGCCAGCCGGTCGATCTCCGCGAGCGCGTCGTCGAGGGCGGCGTCCCCGCCGGGCACCCGCGCCCCCTGCCGGGACCAGCCTCCCCCAGCCCCAGGGGGCTGGGAGGTGCCCCCAGGATCGCCGTGGACGATGCGCGGAGCCTCGTTGGGGTGCAGGGCGACGGCGGCGTGGACGTTCTCGTACGCCGCCGCCGTCTCGGCCGCCCAGCGGGAGCCGGCGAGGTCGCAGCCGACCTGGACGACCGTGGTCACGCCCACGGACGCGGCCTTCGCGAGGCCCTCCTCGACCGTGCCGGACTGCATGTCGAGGTGGGTGTGCGAGTCGGCGACCGGCACCCGCAGGGGCTCGGGCGGCGGGGGCGCCGCGTTCTTGTCGGCCGGGGCGTTGGAAGGCATGCCCCGATCCTACAAACGCCGGTCAGCCCGCCTTGCGGTGCAGGTGCAGGGCGTGCAGCAGGTCGGCGACGTGCCAGTGCCGCCGCTCGTCCACGCCGCCCGCCACCGGTGCCTCGACCGGCCCGGCCTGCCGGGGCACGGCGGCGTACGGCCCGTGCGCCGCGGCCTTCCGCGCCGAGGCGACCCGCCCCGGCCGCATGATCCGTACGACGTGCCCGTCGCAGTTGTGGCAGGTGGGCCGGGAGAGCGGGGAGGGCACGATCCGCCCGTCGGCCAGGTACACCACGGACGTCCGGCCCTGGGCGTCCGTGTGGTGCTCTATCTCGTAGGACTGCTCCCAGCCGCTGCCGCAGCGCATGCAGGCGAAGGAGTACGACTCGTGCACCGTGGTCTCGCTCATACCGACTCCCTAGGTCCGCGAAGGTGGGGCGTGGACGCGTCCCGTTCCTCCAGTGGATGCCCGGATCGGCCCGGAATCCCCAGGGATGTCAAGTGTTGGCGGCGATTTGGCAGACCTTTGCCGAACGGCCGTCCGGAGCGGCGCGGGGCTTTGCCTTGCCGACCGCCCGTTTACCGGGCCATGGGACGCCCGCCCCCCGCACGCCCCCGCCGCACACCCGGA
>NZ_JAGGOO010000112.1 GCF_018614415.1 Streptomyces sp. ISL-12 | reverse complement strand
GGACGGCGGCGCGCATCCCGGCCACCCTCGGCGGGGGCAGGTGCGGGACCACGACCAGCGGCGGCGGACCGGGGCGGCCGTCGGCGTCGACGAGGGGGCCTGGCTCGGTACGGAAGGTGATGCCGTGCGTGTCGCGCCGCAGCCGGGTACGGGTCCACAGGTCCTCGTCGCGGCCGGCGGCGCCCACGACGACGGGGGGCGGGGCGGGGTCGGCGGGGGTGGTGCGGGCGGGGTCGGCGGTGCCGGTGGGGGCGGGGTCGGCGGCGGTGGTGCGGGCCGGGTCGGCGGCGGCACCGGTCCAGGCCGGTTCGGCGGTGCCGGTGAGCAGGCCGGTGAACAGCCGGGGGACCGGGTCGAGGAGGCCGGGTTCCAGGTCGAGGAGGAGGACGCCGGACAGGGCGGGCTCGGCGGCCGCGCAGACCAGGGCGTGGACGAGCCGCCGCACGGGGTCGGCGGCATCGTCGGCGGCGGGGTCGGCGGCGGGGGCGGGTGGCTCGGTGACCATGACCGGTTCAGACCTCGAAGAGGTCCTTGACGCGGGCCTGGTCCTCCGGCCCCCAGTCGAAGGTGCCGCCGTGGGTGGTCTCCGGCCGCCGGTGCCGCAGGGCCATCGGCAGCACCCGCAGCACGTGCCCGGGACCGACCCGGTCGGCGCCCTCCAGGGCGGCGAGGGCGCGGGCCGCCAGCGTGGCGACGATCTCCCCGCGCTGTCCCACGGCCTCGGTCCGGTCGGCCGCCTCCCCGCACAGCCGCAGCACGTCGTCCGGCACGGCGACGTCCGCCACCCGGCGCCGGGCCGCGGCCAGCCGGTCGCGGAGGGCGGCGTCGTCCCGCCGGGCGGCGGCGAGCCACTCGGAGTCCGGCCGCGCCAGCTCCTCCTCGAAGTCCAGCACGGTGCGGATCAGCCGGTAGCGGTCGCCCGCGTCCAGCTGTCCGGCGGTGACCATCATCCCGAAGCGGTCCAGCAACTGCGGTCTGAGGCCGCCCTCTTCGGGGTTCATGGTGCCGACGAGACCGAAGGAGAGGTGCCGGGCGGCGGCGAGTCCCTCGCGCTGCACCGACAGCACGCCGGTGGAGACGACGTCCAGGATGATGTCGACGAGGTGGTCGTCGAGCAGGTTGACCTCGTCGATGTAGAGCATGCCCTTGTCCGCCGCGTCCTCCAGGAGCCCGGGCTGCGGACGCGCCTCGCCGCGGATGAGGGCGTCCAGGTCCCAGCCGCCGAGGACGCGGTCGTCGGTGGCGTTGATGGGGAGGGTGACCGGCAGCTCGCCGTGGGCCATCAGCGCGAAGGCCCGCACCAGGGTGGACTTGGCGGTACCGCGCGGCCCCGCCATCAGCACGCCGCCGATCCGGGGCAGTACGTGGTTCAGCTCCAGCGCCAGCTTCAGTTCGTCCTGGCCCACGACCCGGGAGTACGGCAGGATGCGCACGCCCGGCGGGACGCCGGTCACGACGCGGCCCCGTCCGGGGCGGTCCGCCAGCGCAGGGTGATCTGGAGCTGTGCCTCGGCCCCGCTCTTGACCAGGGCGGCGACCCCGGCGTCGATCTTGATGGCGAGCTGCAGCTCGATCTCGTCCGGCCGCAGCGCCTCCTCCAGCTCCCCGAAGCGCCGTACGGCCTGTGCGGCGCACCGACTGGCGAGATCGAGCCCGTCGGTGTAAACGTCCCGGGCGACCCGGACGACACGCTGCCCGGCGCCGTCCCGGGTCTCCTCGCCGCCGTAGACGAGGTCCAGCCCGTCGTCGACAGACGTGCCGGGCTCCACGTCCACCTCGACCGGAATGGGCCCGTCCGTGCCCGCCGGAACGGGCCCCACTAAGATCACCACACGTCCCCCTGATGCAACTCACGTGTGCCGCCTGCGTGTTGAGTGACCCGGTTCATTCCCCGGTGCGCCGGGGGTTATGCGCACCGGCCGGGCGTTCAGATGACGATCAGGTGTGCTGCGGTTCGAAGTCCCAGTACGGCCGGTTGCGGGAACGGGCCGAGACGGTGTGGGAGTGCTTGCTGCCCAGGGTGGCGTCGAGGTCGGAGAGGACCTCCTGCTCGACCTTCTCCGCCTGCCGGCGGTCCCGCAGCCCTCGCAGGTCCGCCGCGTAGGCGACCCGGGTCGACAGCGTGAGCGGATGCGTGCGCCCGAGCCACTCGGTGGCCCGTGCCACCGTCTGCCGGCTCAGTTCGGCAGCGCCCTCGACGTCGCCCATGAGGTTGCGCAGCGCGGAGGCGTTCAGGGCACACCCCAGGGTCCAGGGGTGACGCTCGCCCACGGCCTCGGTCATCTCCGCCAGCGCCTGCTCGATGAGGGCGTGGCTGTGCTCCCGTTCGCCGACGTTGCGCAGGATCAGCGCCTGGTTGGCACGGGCGCCGGCGGTGAACGGATGCCCTTCGGCGTGCATCACCTCGTACCGGGCGACGACGGCCTCACTCAGTTCGCGGGCCTGGTCGATATCGCCGTGTTCACGGGCGTAGCAGCTCTGGCCGGTGGCGAAGATCAGCGTCAGCGGATGGGTCTCGCCGAGCACCCGCTCGCCCCGCTCCAGGACGCTGGCGAACAGCGCGCCGGGCTCCTGGGGGCCCTCGCCGCGGTCCCGCCTGCGGTCGCGGTCGCCCATGCGGTACCGGCACATGGCGAGGTTGTACTCGGCCCTGAGGGTCTGCTGGTTGTCACGGCCGAGCACGGTCCGCGCCTCGTGGACGTTCTTGCTCTGGATCGACTCCGCCTCGCCGTAGCGGCCGAGCAGCCGCAGGTCGTTGGCGTACTGGATCTCCGAGTTGAGCGTGAAGGTGTGCCGGGCCCGCAGGAACTGCCGGCGTGCCTCCATGGTCTGCTTGTCGACGTCCAGGGCCTCCCGGTACCAGCCGAGCAGCCGCAGGGAGACGGCCAGGTTGTTCTGCGCGTTGAGGGTGCGCGAGTCCTGTTCGCCGAGGAGTTCGCGGTAGGTGGCCAGCACCCACTGGGACATCTCCAGCGCCTCGTCGTAGCGGGCGAGGCCGCGCAGGTCGGCGGCGAGGCCGGAGGCGGCGCGCAGGTACTCCAGGTCCTGTTCCCCGCGCTCTTCGCGCAGGTGGTCGACGGCGGCCCGGCTGAGCGACTCGCTGCGGGTGTAGTCGCCGCTGCCGCGCAGCAGGTTGGTGTAGTGGTACGCCAGTTCCCAGATCCGCGGGTGCGTCTCGCCGAGCAGGGGGCGCCATGCCTTCATGGCGCGCTCCGCGAGCTTGACGCCGGAGCGGTACTCGCCGGAGAAGTACATGTAGCGCAGGCAGTTGAAGACCAGGCGCTGCACCTGCGGGTCGCGGCTCTGGAGGACGTCGGCGTGCTTGAGGTGCGGGGCGATCTCGGCGTAGCCGGGCCACAGGTCGGGGTCGGTGGGCCGGCGCGGGTCGGCGGCGGCGAGGGCCCGGCGGACGACGTCGACGAACTCCTTGCGGTCGGCCTCCGGCATGTCGTTGTTGACGATCTGGTGCACCATGCGGTGCAGGTACAGCGACTCGCCCGAGGACGCCGACTCGTCACCGGACATCTCGTGGGACTCCAGGCGCACCACGGAGTACGTACGCAGCTGGTTGATCGCCCGGTTCCACAGCAAGGGGTCGTTGAAGAGCCGGACGAGCTGTTCCGGCAGTTCGTCGCCCGGGGTCTCGCGCAGCATCCGTACGGGGATGAAGCCGGGGGCGAAGAAGGTGCACAGCCGCAGCAGGTCGACGGATTCCGGGACGGTGTCGCGGAGCTTGTTCAGCAGTATCGACCAGGCGGTCTGGAAGGCGAGCGGGAAGTCCGCCGACACCTTGACCACATGGCCGTCGACGCCGTCCTCCAGCATGCCGATGTACCGCTCCACCGACATGTCGGAGTCGTTGAGCCAGCCGGCCGTCTGGTCGAGGAGCAGCGGCAGGTCCTCCAGCGCCTCCGCCAGCTTGTGCGCCTCCGGCTCGGTCAGCCGCGGCGCGCGGCGCCGGATGAAGGCGACCGACTCGTCCCGGGCGTAGACCGGCACTTCCAGCAGGCGGCTGTTGTGCTCGCTCCACTCGGGGTTGCGGGAGGTGATGATGACGTGGCCGGGGCCGCTGGGCACCATGTCCCAGATCTGGTCCGGTTCGTCCGCGCCGTCCAGGATCAGCAGCCAGCGCGAGTAGGGATCGCCGCGGCGCAGGGAGTCGCGGACGGCGCGCAGCCGCTCGCCGTACTCCTGGCCCGTCTGCAGGCCCAGTTTGGGTGCCAGTTCCGCGAGTTGGCGCCGGTAGGTGACCCGGCTCTCCGCGTTGACCCACCAGACCACGTCGTACTCGGAGCCGAACCGGTGCGCGTACTCGGCCGCCAGCTGGGTCTTGCCGACGCCGGACATGCCGAAGAACGTGACGACGCCGGCGCCGGGTTCGGCGTTCTGGAGCTGGGTGTACGCCTCGTTGAAGAGGGGTTCGCGGCCGGTGAAGCGGGTGTTGCGGCGCGGTACGGAGCCCCAGACGTCCGGCATCGAGGCGGGGAAGCGCGGTCCCCGGCGCGCCGTGGCGGCCGGCTCGGGCAGCGGCTCGGACGGCAGGTCGAGCCGGTCAAGCAGGCGCCGTTCGGCCTCCTCGGCGCCCATGTTGGTCAGGCCCACCGGTCCGAGCACCGCCGCGGCCGACGGGATGGTGGCCGTGGTGACGGAGACGGCGGCGAAGCGGGACGGGTCGGGGGCGACGACCTCGCGCAGCGCCTCGTTCCACTCCTCGTGGGACCGCGGCCCGAGCTGGAAGTACCACTCGCTGACAACGATCAGGATGCGGCCCTCGGCGAGCTTCAGGTCGTCCAGCAGGTCCACCAGAGGGACGTCCGCCGGGGACTCCCAGCGCAGATACACCACCCGCAGCCCGCGCCGCTCCAGCCGGTCTCCGATCCAGGCCGCCCAGGCCCGGTTGAAGCCGGCGAAGTGGATGGTGACGGTCTGTTTCGCGGCCCCCCTCTCGGTCGGCCCGACCGGCTTACGAGCTCCAGACATGCAGCGGCCTCCAGCGCGCGTGATACCACAGATCCTAGGACCTCGGCGCGTCGTACGTAAGGTCATGCGTGAGTCCTACGCGGGTCCGTCGGCTCGACGGGGACGTACCTCGGTCAGACGATCTTTCCGCACCTGGGCGGCGCGCGCAGGCATCCTCACTCATTCGGCCGTGGGAGTGCGGAAGCGCGGCGCTGGATCCACAGGGCGCGCGCCGATTTCACATACGCCTGCGCGCGGGCCGTGTGGTCCCGGGGCGCGGGATGGTCGGCCATGCGCTGGTAGGTGGCGGCCATCTCGTCGACGAAGCGGCGGCCGGGCACGGTGAGGTCGGGCGAGCCGACGAGGGCGGGCAGGGCGGCGCCGACCTGGGCGTGGTAGCGGGCGTGCTGGGCCCAGGCCCAGTCGCGCTCCGGCGGGCGGGTGAGCAGGGCCCGGCGCTGGTAGTACGAGGCCATGGCGAGGTGGGAGTAGGTGCCCTGGAGCAGGCCGTCGTAGGGGCGGGGGTCGGGCCGCCAGGGGGCGAAGTAGCGGGCCTCGGGGCCGGCCCGGTGCAGGGTCACCAGGTCGGTGAGGGCGGCGAGTTTGGCGTGCTGGAGTTCGTGGACGAGGGTCGCGGCGAAGGTCACCGGGTCGGGGGGCGTACTGCTGAGCAGGGCGCCGAACGCCTCGCGGCGGGTGGCGCTGCAACTGCCCCGGCCGGTGCCGATGTCGGGCGGCATCTCCAGCGGGACCAGGCAGCGCAGCAGCGCCGCGGCCTCGGTGAGGCGGTGGGCGCCGCCCGAGCGCAGGGCGACGGCCGTGCCGTTCCAGGCCTGGAGCCACCGTTTGCGTTCCGCGTCGTCGAGGGTGGCCGCGCCGCTGAGGCTGCCCCGGTGGGTGCTGTAGGGCGGCTCGCGGTACGGGTCGAGGTCGTCGAGGGGCATGGGCGGGGCGGACGGGAGCAGTCCGGGGAGCGCGTGCGCCGGCGTCCACGCGGGGGCGCCCGACCAGGCGCCGGTGCCGTTCTCCAGGTGGACGCGGACGTCGGGCGCGTCGGGCTGGCGGATGGTCAGGACGCCGTCCCGGTGGGTGACGTCGACCGGTACGTCGCCGTAGGCCGCCGTGTGGAGGGCGCCGAGGGACGGGAGGGTGAGGACGCCTGCGCGGGCGGTCAGCCGGGTGGCGAACGGCAGGCCCGCCTCGGCGGCGGCGACGGCGGCGACCGCGCTGAAGTGGGCGAGGTCGCGCCGCAGGACCCGGGCCTCGGCCGGGGTCCCGCGCCCCGCGTCCAGACCGCGCAGGCAGGACCGCGCCCAGGGGCCGGTGAGGGGGTGGAACAGCCGGGCACGGGCGGGGGTGAGGGGGCGCTCCGCCCCCGTCCCCTGTACCGGGTCCGCGGCGGCAGTGGCCGCGTCGGCGTCCGCCAGCATCGCCCAGTCCTCCCGCAACCGTGCCTTCCGCCCCGCGTCGCACACCGCCGGGCCGGCCGCCTCGGCCGCGTCGAGCACGGCGCGCAGCACCAGCAGCCGCCGGGTGTCCTGGTCGCGCACGAGGAGGCCGAGCGCGTCGGGGCCGCCCTCGGTACGGGCCAGTTCGGCCAGGATCTGGTCCGGGACCGTCGGGAACATCACGGAGCGCTCCCTTCGCGCGGGGACAGCGGGGACAGCGGGGACGACGGGGACGGTGAGGACAGCGGCGACGACGGGGACACCGCAGCCGGTACGACTGCCGGTACGGCTGCCGCCGCCCCCGCCAGCCGCCCGGCCACGTGCCGGATGAAGCGCTGGAGGTCGGCGCAGTACACGGACGGATTCCGGAAGCCGTGTCCGGCCCGGTAGCGGTGGGCGTAGTGACCGCCGCCGCAGACGCGCAGCAGCGGACACGCCCGGCACTGCCCGGCGAGGGCGTCCGCGCCCGCCTGCCGGGCGGCCACGCCCGGGTGCCGCAGGGCCTCGTCGAAGGCATGGCGGAAGATGTCGAGGCCGGTCTCGGCGGCGCCCGGGTAGGCCGACTTGAGGGAGTCGACCTGCTCGATGGACCCGTCGGTCTCCACCACGACCGCGTCGAACGGCGCGAGGCCCAGCGCCTCGCCGGCCGCCGGCAGGCCCAGCAGCAGCGCCACGCACTCCTCGAAGAGCCGCACCCGCGTCTCGCGCCGGCCCGCCGCCCACCAGCGGTCGAAGACGGCGCACAGCCAGTCACCGTAGCGGGCGCCGGTCTGCCCCGGCGGGCGGGCCGACCAGTTGCCGTGCGGCAGCAGCAGGTCCAGGGCGGGCGGACGCAGGGCGAGGAGCGACTCGTACGTCTCGACCGGGTCCAGCTCCGGGTCGACGACGGTCAGGACACCCGCGTACGACGCCGGGAACCGGTCGGCGACCAGCCGGGCGCCCCGGACCGCCGCCGGCCAGGACGGACGCCCCGCGTGGTCGACGCGCCGCCGGTTGTGCGCGGCGGTGCCGCCGTCGAGGCTGATGCCGACGCGGACGCCGGCGTCGGTCAGTACGCGCAGGCGGTCCTCGGTCAGGAGCGTGCCGTTGGTCTGCACGACGGCGTGCACGGCGCACCCGGCGGGAGCGCGCTCGCGCACCCGGTCGGTGAACCGGGCGAGGGTGCCGGCGCCCGCCAGCAGGGGCTCACCGCCGTGCAGGACCAGGGCGAGGTCGCCGAGGGCGTGCGCGCGGGCGTGCTCGGCGATGCGGCCCGCGGTGCGCTCCAGGACGTCGGCGGAGGCGGCGGCGGGGCGGTCGCGCCAGCCGCTGTCGGGGCCTTCGTACAGGTAGCAGTAGGTGCAGGCGAGGTTGCAGCGGCCGTGCGTCTTGACGATGAACTGCCGGAAGGGAATGGGCTGTCCGGACACTCCTGCACCCACCCCCGCCATGCCGTACGCCCCCGCGCCACGGCGCTTGCCGTATGAAACGAACTGCCCGGCGCGGCACCCGGCCGAAACCCGGGGCCGTCGAACTTGGCCTGATCAGAACGAGTTGTCGAACCCCCACATCATGTCGCTCGGCTCCGCCGCCCGGTCCCGCAGTTCGCGGAGCACTTCCCGCAGTACCGGGTGGTCGATCGACCCCAGCTCCGCGAGCCCCAGTGCCAGCAGGTCCGGCAGCGGCTCCCCGGCGCCGGACTCGTACGCTGCGCCCATGTCCCCGTTCCTCTCCCTCGGTCCCCTCGGACCCCTCGGTCCTACAGGCCCCCTCGGTACACCCGGCCGGTGAACCGCCCGGTGTGCCCGGTGTGCCCGGTGTCTCATTCCAGTTCGGCCAGCCGCTGCGCGGTCTGCTGTGCCGTCGGTTCGCCCGTGCCCAGCCGGTCCTGCGGCAGCCGGGCCCACTGGGCGCGGGCCGCCCGGTAGGCGTCCCGGGCCGCCCGGGGACGCGCCGCCGCTTCGAAGGACATACCCCGCCAGTGGTGTGCCTGCGCGGCCAGTTCCACGGCCTCCTGGCGCCGGCGCTCCGTTTCGGCCTCCCGCTCGGCGTGCCCGGCGGACTCGGCGGCGGCCCGGAAGACGTCGGCCGCCACGTCCAGCCGGGTCGCCCGGCCCAGGTTCTGGTACGCCTCGAACTGCGCCTGCCCCAGCTCCAGCCGGCAGCGCGCCGCCAGCAGCGGGTCGTCCGCGTCGGCCGCCGCCAGCCCGAGGAGGTGCTCGGCCTCCCGCAGGTCCACCCGGTCGCCGCGCACCTGGTACCGGTGCATGAGCGCCCGTCCGAGCAGCAGCAGCCGGTGGGCCGCGAGCGGGCTGCCCGCCGGGGTCTCCATCCGGCAGTCCCGCAGCACCCGGATCGCCCGGGACAGCCGTTCCCGGGACCGCGCGCCGCTCTCCAGGGCCGCCAGCCTGAGCAGTACCTCGCCCCACTCGGCGAGCACGTCGGCGTGCGCGGGCGCGTCCCGGGGCATCCACTGCGCGGCCTGCCCGAACCACTCCGCGGCCCGCTGCAGTTCGGCCGGTTCCCCGGAGTCGGCGTACCGCGCCTCGGCGATCCGCCCGGCCCGCACCAGCAGCGCGGCCCGCTGCCCCTGCTCCCGTACGACGCCCAGGGCCTCGTCGACGCGGGCCCGCGCCACGTCGAGCGGGCCGCCCGCCCGCAGCAGCGCGTCCACCAGGTCGGTCAGGGTCCGCACCCGGGCCCGGGCGGCCTCGGTGGTGGCGGCGCCGTCGGCGGGGGCGCCGGCCTCCAGCGCCCGGCCCAGCGAGTGCGCCGCCTGCTGCGCGTAGAGCCGGCTCTGCGGCGGGTCGGTCGTCACCTCCGCCAGCCGCAGCAGCACCCGGCCGTGGGCGAGCGGGAGTTCGGCCGGCCGGCCGTGCCGGTCGGGCCAGGCGTCGGCGAACGCCTCCAGCATGCCGACCGCGCCCTGGAGCAGCGCGCTGTCCCGGCCGAGGCGCCACTGGGCCTCCAGGGCGCCGACCCGCTCCAGGGTGAGTTCCAGCGCCTCCCGCTCGTCCAGGCCGGGGGCGGCGCAGGCCACGGCGTACTCCCGGTCGGCGCGGCGCAGCAGCTCCTGGGCTCCGGACCGGTCGCCGCGCTGCCGGGCGTCGGTGGCGGCGGCGTGCAGCACGCGCGCGAGGACGGCGCGTTCGCGCAGGGCGTGCGGGTGCGCGGCGGCGCGCTCGGCGGCCTGTTCGGCCTCGCTCAGCAGGGCGTCGCCGCCCTGCACCTCCCACAGGCGCAGCGTGCAGTGCGCGTACTCCGCCCACAGCGTGGGGTCGGTGCCGGCCGTGCCCTGGTGTTCGGTGGCGCCGCGCAGCAACTGCACCGCGTCGATGAGGTCCTGCACCATGCCCTCGTCGTCGAACCGGGCGAGCAGGTCGCGGGCCCGGATGACGGCCTGGTGCGGGGGCCGGTCGGCGGGCGGCACGGCCGTGCGGCCGGGGTAGGCGGAGCGGCCGTCGTACAGGGCGAACTGCTCGGGCAGCGGCATGAACCGCTCCAGGACCCGGGCGGCGATCTCCGCGAAGGGCTGCGGCACCCGGTCGGCCTCGCCACCGCCGCCGTCGTCGCCGTTCTCGGGGTCCCCGGTGACGTAGCGGACGCCGCGGCCCTGGGTGCGCCCCGTACCACCGGCGCCGCTGCCGCCACTGCCGCCGCTACCGCCACTGCCTCCGCCGCCGCCGTCGCCGTCGCCGAGCTGGGCCAGGGCGAGGGCGGGGAAGTTGGGGCCGCCCTTGCCGAAGCGCTGCTCGATGTACTCCGAGCAGTGCTTGAGCACGAGCATGGCCTCGTCGCGGCCGAGGCGGGACAGCAGGGCCTCGCGCACGTCCGGTTCGATCTCGTACCACTGGACGCCGTCCGTGCCGTACTCCGGGCCGGCGCGGGTGACCAAGCCGCTGACCAGCACCTCGGCCAGCTCGGACGGGCCGGAGCCGGGCAGCATGGTGCGCTGCACCAGGTGCATCACCGGCAGGCACAGCGGCGCCGCCGCGAGGTAGACGGCGAGCCGCCCGGCGGCCGGGGAGGCGACGGAGGTGAACCGGCTGACCCGCTGGTACGGCGTCCGCTGCCGGTCCGCGCGCGGCGCCGGGGCGGGCGGCTGAGCGGCCCGTACCCAGCCCACGGCGCCCGGCACCGGACCGGTGCCGGCCCCGGACAGCAGCCGGGCCCAGGCGCCGAGGGCGACCGGCTCGGGCGGCAGCACGGGCACCGGCAGCGCGCCCCGGCGGGCGGCGGCGGGCCGTCCGCCGGGGACGCGTACGCGCAAGGAGGCGGCGCCGCTGAGGGTGTCGCCGCGGGACAGCTCGCCGAAGGTGACGGGCAGCCGGGTGCGGTTCCACATGCGCTGCGGCAGCGGCTGGAGGACGGCGACGGGGCCCTGCCGGGAGAGGTGGTGGAGCAGCCGGTGGGCGTGGCCGCTGTGCCAGAGCGGGCCCGCGCAGTCGCTGACGAACAGGACGATCCGGCGTCCGGTCGGGTCGCTGAGCCGGTCCGCGGAGTGCAGCGGCGCGGTGTGCGGGTCCGGGCTGCGGCTGACCGCGGCGCCGCCGTCCGGGCTCTGGTGCAGATGGCTGACCTCGATGTCCGAAAAGGCGCCCAACTGGCCGAAGATCTGCTCCAGTTCGCCGAACAGCCGGCCCCACACCCGCATCGAGGAGGAGGCGTCGAGGACGAGGTGCAGCCGGGCGTCGCGCCGGGTCACCGAGCGGTGGACGGGCAGGATCAGTCCGCCGGCCTGGGCGCTCTGCTCGGCCGTGGCGACCTCGTCCAGCTCGGTGCGCCGGGGCGGGGCGGGGCTGCGGTAGCCCTGCAACGGGCGCAAGGCGCGCTGGAGTTCGAGCGGGGAGGGCAGGACGGGGGCGGCGGGTACGCCCACCGGCAGCGCGCGGGCCCGCCCGGTACCGCCCGACGCCCCGGCGCGCGGCACCGGGTAGAGGGCCACGCGCCGGTCGGCCGGGTCGGCGGGGGGCGGTTCCTCGGGCACGGCGGACCGGGCCCCGTCGTCCGGCCGCGGGGCCGGGGGCCGGTCGCGCGGCGGGACCGGCGGTGGTTTCGGCCGGCCGTCCCGCGGCTCCGGTACGTCCGCGGCGTCGGCGGGGCGGGCCCAGCCGGCCAGCCACAGGGCGTCGCGGAGCTGCTCGGCGTCCGGATCGAGGCCGATCTCCCGCAGCCGGCGGACCAGTTCGGCGAGGGGGCCGGCGTCGGGCGGGCCGGGGTGCCCGGGGCCGTGACGTGCCGCTGCGTCGGGCATCAGCACGTCACCTCGGGCGGTCGAGCCGCTGGATGAGCAGGTCGGCGAGCCGGTCGCGGCTGGGCGCGGCCGCGGCGCCGGTGAGGTAGATGGCGTTCAGCAGCTGGTCCGCCGCCAGCAGTTCGCTGCGGGACCGCTCCAGGAACCGGGTGATCAGGTCGTCGCCCGCGCGCGCCGCCTCGTCGCCCAGATGGGCCCGTACGAAGGTGGCGAGCCGCCGGTGGTCGGGGCGGCCCAGCTCCAGGTGGATGCAACGGCGCATCAGGGGCGGCGGGAAGTCCCGCTCGCCGTTGCTGGTCAGCACCACGAAGGGGAAGGCACGGCAGCGCACCCGGCCGTCGCGCACCCTTACCTTCACGCCGTCCGCGGTGAGCACCTCGGCCTCGCCGTCGGGGAGCCGGTCGGCGATGCGCTCCAGCTCGGGGATGGCGAACTCGCCCTCCTCCAGCACGTTCAGCAGGTCGTTGGGCAGGTCGATGTCGCTCTTGTCCAGCTCGTCGATGAGCAGCACGCGCGGGGTGTCGGACGGCAGCAGCGCGGTGCCGAGCGGGCCGAGCCGGATGTAGCTGCCGATGCCCTCCACGGCCCCCGGCGCCCCGGCCGCCGAACCGAAGCCGCCCTGCGCGGCGATCTGCACGTCCTGGAGACGGGCGATGGCGTCGTAGTGGTAGAGCCCGTCCTGGAGGCTGGACCGGCTCACGATGGACCAGCGCAGCACATTGCCCAGGCCCAGTTCGTACGCCACCGAGTGCGCCAGCGTGCTCTTGCCCGCGCCGGGGCTGCCGGTGACCAGCAGGGGGCGGCGCAGGTACAGCGCCGCGTTGATCATCTCCAGCTCCTCGGCGCCCGGCCGGTGCAGCTCCGCCATGTGCCGGTGGGCACCGAGCCTGCGGTCCTCGGAACCGTCGCCCGCGCCGGCCGCCCCGTCCCGGCCGGCGAAGTCGCGCCAGGGCGGCGGGGCGGGGAGCCGCTCGATGCCGTCATGGGGCTCGCCGGCGCCCCGGTAGATGAGCCACTCACTGGATTCGGTCATGATCCGGTCCTCGTCGTCACTCGTCCACAGGGGCAGCCGCTCGAACGCCCCTCACGGTATCGATGCCCAAGGGGCCTGGTAAGGAGGCAGACGGACTCGGGGGCGGGCGGGGGCTCGGACAGGGGCGCGGGCGGGGGCGCGCCCCCGGAGGCAGGCGCGTTCAAGGAGCCTCCAGCAGGTCGCCCGCGCCCGGCAGGGGCTGGTGCGGATCGTCGTACAGCAGGGCTATCCCGGCGGCCCAGAAGGTCTCGGTCTGGCCGACGCGCAGCTTGCGGCGCAGGTCGTGCACGACCTCGGGCAGCTGGTGCGCGCTCGGCGGGCCGGCGATCTCGTCGAACGTACCGCGGTGGAACTCCCCGCAGACCTCCTCCGGCAGGCTGCGCCGGTGGCGCCACAGGGCGACGCCGAAACCACCGCGCACGATCCGGGCGAGCGCCGCGGCGTCGTCGTCGTAACGCTCGTCGCCGTAGCGGCACAGCACGGGCACCGTGCCGTACGGCAGTCCGCGCAGCTCCTCCAGGCGGGGCACGGGCTTGCGCAGTCCCTCGTCGCAGTCGAGGACCTCGACCGAAGCCCGGTGCATGTGCAGCCAGCGCCAGCGGGCCCGGCGCTCCTCCTCGGGGTCGGGCGGCCGGGGCACGCCGTCGTCCCCGTAGGCGTGGCCGTCCGCGTCCGCACCCTCGTACCCGTACTGGTACTGGTACTCGCCCTCGTACGCGTACTCGTCCTCGTCCTCGTCCTCGGCCAAGGCGTCGTCCTCGGCGAGCCGGCCGCGGTCGGAGCAGCGCAGCACGACCGGGCGCAGCGCGCCCACCGGCTGCGCGTCCGGGCCCAGCCGCCACTCGTCGGCCGCCAGCCGGCCGAGCAGGGAGTACGGCAGGGCGACCTGGAGGACGGCGGGCCGGCCAGGTTCGTCGCAGTGCCGGAACGCCTCGGTGAGCGGGGTCGCGAGCCGCTCGGCGAGCCGCCCCAGCGGGGCCTGCTCGCCGTCGTCGAGGCGGCGCGCCTCGGTGTCGGGCGAGAGGACGGAGACCGACCAGTCGCAGTGGTCCGGCTCCCAGTGCCGCTGCTCCAGCTCGACCAGCACGGCCGGCCGCGCCGCCGCCGGCCGCCCGTGGGCCGTGCCGGGCGCGCCCCGCCGCACGCGCGGCCCCCGCCGGCTCAGCCCGCGGGCCCGCTGCGCGGCCAGTTCCCGGCGCTGGCGGGCACCGAGCCGCTGCACGGCCTGCCACACCCAGTCCCACAGGGCCTCCTCGGCGGCCGGGGTGCTGGGCGCGACATAGGGCCGCTCGGCGACCATGGCCTCCACCGCGTAAGCGAGGAGGAGGGCGAGCGCGCCGTCGTCGCGGACGCTCTCGTACAGGGCGCCCAGACCGTCCCGCCAGCCGCGCGGCGCGGGCAGCGACAGAGACGCCTGGAAGTCCGGCAGGCCGTCGAGGATGTCCAGCAGGGCGTGGGTGCTGACCGGCGGCGGCAGGTCGGCGAGCCGGCCGAGCAACTGCACCCGTTCGTCCGGGCTGAGCGTGCGGCCGGGCCGGGCGCCGAGCTGGCGCTGCACGTCCGCCCAGGTCTGGCGGCGCGCGTCCGGGTGGCGCTGCCGGTCCCGGTGGTAGCGGTCGTGCGCCTGGAACACCGCCTGGTACAGGTCGTCGTGCTCGGCCGTCAGGGGCTCGGCGGGCACCGGCAGCGTCCGCAGCTGTTCCAGCCCGATGGACGTGCCCCCGCGCGCGTGGTGCGCCTGGGACTTCACGAGGCCGATGACCTCGCCCCGCTCCGGGTCGATCACGGGGCCGCCCGAGACGCCGTGCGGCAGGTCGTTCTCACCGAGGCGCAGCTGCACGTCCGAGGGCCAGCCGCCGATGGTGCCCTGGACGGTGAGGGGGCCGTAGAGCATCTGGAGCCGGCCGTCCACCTCCGTCCAGCCCGCGTACAGGACCTTGCCGTCGGCGTAGTAGGCCGGCGGGCGTTCGGAGACGTACACGCACTCGTGGTCGACCGGCGCGCCCAGCCGGATCAGCGCGAGGTCCGGGGGCGGCCAGTTGCCGGCCGGGGGCGCGGGACCGTCCGGCAGCATCGCCACCACGTGGCCGGTGACGGCGGACATGCCGCGTCCCGGCGCCGGCTGGTAGACCACCGCGACCTCGCCCCCCTCCCCCTCGCATGCCACGTGCGCGCAGGTCAGAACCCAGTTGGGGGCGACGAAGAAGCCGCTCCCGAGGAACGACGCGGGTTCGTCGAGGGCATACCCGGCCCCCGACCGATGAATGCGCACGGTGGCCGCCATGACGAGGCCACTGAGCGCACGCCGGGCGGCATCGAGGGCGCTCGGTGCGCCTGGGGCGTGCCCGCTCGTCATGCCCCGCCCCCGGCCGTGGGGCTCCCGGCACCGTCGTGCCCCGCAGCGCCGGGGGACGCGCCGTCGCGCGCGCCGCCGCCCGTGCCGGACGATGTGCCCCCGGTTCCCCCGGTTCCCCCGGCGTCCTCCGTACCGTCGCCGGGCGCGTACGGCACCGCCGCTCCGCTGTTCCAGGTGAGGGTGACCGTGATGCCGGCCTTGGCCTCACCGTCGGCGAGCAGGCCGACGACCTTGCCGGCCTTGGCGGTCAGCTCGATGCCGAACTGCACGCTGACCTCGTCGGGCCGCACCGCGCGGAGCGGCTCCGCCAGCGACCGCGCCACCCCGGTCACCAGGGAGTGCAGGCTCTCCACGCTCGCCTCGACCCGCTCGGCGAACCCGGTGTCGCTGTACGCCAGCCCGCCCGGCCGCCCGGACAGCTCCTCCCCGCCCGAGATCCGGGCCCAGACCGGCGTCCCGTCCGGTAACGCGATCCGTGCGACTCTCGTCACTTCCCGTCCCATGGAAGTCCCCCGTTCCCCCGCGTCCCCCTGAAGCCGGTCGCCCTGCGAGGCTAACCGCCGGGTTCCGCCGGCGCGAGGGCTTCGGCCGCCCCACGGGGCGCACCCCTCCCTGCGCCTATCCTTTTTCCTGTCCTCTTCCGTCTTTCCCGTCCGGTTCAGCACCGGGCGGAAAGACGTCACCTCTTTTTCCCGCAGGAACAGGGTCCTTCCCGCACGGGACGCTCCCAACCCCTGCGCCGACCGACGGAGCACCATCCATGTACTTCACCGACCGCGGCATCGAGGAGCTGGAGAAGCGGCGCGGCGAGGAGGAGATCACCTTCGAGTGGCTCGCCGAGCAGCTGCGGACGTTCGTCGACCTCAACCCGGACTTCGAGGTCCCGGTGGAACGCCTGGCCACCTGGCTGGCCCGGCTGGACGACGACGAGGACGAGGAGTAGAGGCGCCCCGAGCCCGCGGAGACATGCGGAGACGTGCGGAGACCGTGCAGGGCCGTGCGGCACCACCACCCGAACGAGCGTGTTGACTTTCCCCTCGCGCGATATATCGTGAATACGAGGAGACGCGATATGGCGCGTCGTCAGGAGGTCCGCACCATGCCCGAGTGGTCCGTCACGCAACCGCGCAGGCTCACGTTCGACACCCCCGTGAGCGAACTCCACGTACGCGTCGTCGACGGCACGGTGAACGTCGTCGGCACGGAGGAGGGCCCCGCCCGGCTGGAGGTCTCCGCGATAGAGGGCGCCCCCCTGATCGTGGACCAGGAGGGCGGCACCCTCACGGTGGCCTACGAGGACCTGCCCTGGAAGGACTTCCTGAAGTGGTTCGACCGCAGGGGCCGGCGCCGCAGCGCGGTGGTCTCCCTGGCCGTCCCCGCGCACACGCGCGTGGAGGTCGGCGTGGTCGGCGCCACGGCCGTGCTCTCCGGCCTCGACGGCCACGCGGAGATCCGGGGCGTCACCGGCGACACCACCCTCGTCGGCCTCGCGGGCCCGGTACGGGCCGACACGGTCTCCGGCAGCGTGGAGGCCCAGGCCCTCACCGGAGACCTGCGCTTCCACTCGGTCTCCGGTGACCTGACCGTCGTGGAGGCCGGCTCCTCCGTCCGGGCGGACTCGGTGAACGGTTCGATGATCGTCGACTGCGACCCGGCGAGCCGTCCCACCGACATCAGCCTGACCAACGTCTCGGGCGAGATCGCCATCCGCCTGCCCCAGCCCGCCGACGCGGAGGTGGAGGCCAACACGGCCAGCGGCGCGGTCTCCAGCGCCTTCGAGGACCTCGAGGTCACCGGCCAGTGGGGCGCCAAGCGGATCACCGGACGCCTGGGCGCGGGCACCGGCCGTCTGAAGGCGACCACGGTCACGGGCTCGATCGCGCTGCTGCGCCGCCCGCCGGCGGAAGCGGAGCACCCCCCGGCGGACGCGACGGCGAACTCCCCGGCGGACGCCGCGGCCGGCCCCCCGGCCGACGGCCCGACGACCGACAAGAAGGTGCTCTGACATGCCCCCCGTCTTCGCCCACGGCCGCCTCCGCCTCTACCTCCTGAAGCTGCTCGACGAGGCCCCCCGCCACGGCTACGAGGTCATCCGCCTCCTCGAAGAACGCTTCCAGGGCCTGTACGCCCCCTCGGCCGGCACGGTCTACCCCCGCCTGGCCAAGCTGGAGGCCGAGGGCCTGGTCACCCACACCACCGAGGGCGGCCGCAAGGTGTACTCCATCACCGACGCCGGCCGCGCCGAACTGGCCGACCGCAGTGCCGAACTGGCCGATCTGGAACTGGAGATCCGGGAGTCGGTCGCCGAACTGGCCGCCGAGATCCAGGCCGACGTACGGGGCGCGGCGGGCGACCTGCGCCGCGAGATGCGCGCGGCGGCCTCCGCGGCCCGCCGGGGCGCCGGAACCACCTCCGCCGACCACGAGACATCCGAGGCGTGGCGCACCGCCAAGGAGGAGATGCGCCGCGTCAAGCAGGAGTGGAAGGAACAGGCCCGCCGCGCCAAGGACGAGAGCCGCCGGGCCCGCGACGAGGCCCAGCGGGCCCGCCGCCAGGCGAAGGAGGCCCAGGAGTGGGCCCGGACCCAGGCCCAGGAGGAGGTCCAGCGCATCGCCCGCCGCGTCCAGGAGCAGGTACAGGACCATTTCGTCCGGGGCGACTGGCCGACGGGCCTGCGCGAGGGCCTGAGCGAACTGGCCAAGGAGGTAGGGGACTTCGGCAAGGACTGGCCGTTCACCCGCACCACCCCCGCACACCCCACCCCCTCAGACC
>NZ_JAGGOO010000111.1 GCF_018614415.1 Streptomyces sp. ISL-12 | reverse complement strand
CGGTTCACGGAACGGCGACAGTCCCGAGACGGGCCAGGATGCGCGACGCCTCGGCGTCTGCTCCCCGCGCCTGCGGGGATGGTCCCCAGGCGCTCGGCGGGGCGAAGGTCAGCGCGGGCTGCTCCCCGCGCCTGCGGGGATGGTCCCGCCAGCTCCGTCGCGATGGGCCCGTTCGGCGTCTGCTCCCCGCGCCCGCGGGGATGGTCCCTTCGTCAACACCTGGGGGCCGCGCGTGGCTCTCTGCTCCCCGCGCCCACGGGAATGGTCCCATCATGGAGTCCGACCGAGCTTCGCTGCGCAACTGCTCCCCGCACTGCGGGGATGGCCCCGAAGAGACTGCCGACACCACCACGAACGACAGCTGCTCCCCGCGCTCGCGGGGATGACCTTGGCTCACACAGAGGTCAGGCCCGGGTGTAGGTCTGACCGCCTTGGCCGGCGGTGTGGTTTGTCGGCCGTTGCCCGAGCTCGCAGCACCCGCAGCTGTCCGAGCTTTTGGCGCAGCAGGTACTTCGCCGTCCGGTGCCGGGCGGCCCCGGCAGCGACCCGGGCGGCATCGGGCCGCCGGGGACTGCGCCGCAGCTCGGCCGCGAGCACAGCAGCCGCTTCCGCTTCCGCCTCCGGACCCGCCGCCAGGAGGCGCAGCGCATCGGCCTGCTGCTCGTCACGGACCCGCTCGGCCACCTGCACGGCGGTGAAGGCGGCGATGACCTCGTCACCGCCCTGCCCGCGGGAACCCTCGGTGACCAGCGCCCGGATACGGGCCTCCCAGGCCTCGCTCAGCCCGGCAACCACCGTCGGGTCATCGAGAGCGGAGCGCGCCGCCACCGCGAAGTCGACTGCCTCCGCCACCAGCACATTCGTATGCCTGGTCCAGGAGCAGCGCGGGCACAGCCCCGCCGCGTCGACGAGCCCACAGTCGGCACACGGCGCCCACCGCCGGGCCTGCTCGGCCTCCTGCTCCCGCTGCCGCCGCTGGGCCACGGCCGCGCGACGGCGCTCCACTTCGACAGCAGCGTGGGCGTGCCGGACACGTGCGCGGTCTGCCTCGAGGGCGGAGTGCGCGCGCAGCCGCTCCTCGTAGGCGGCCCGACTGACCGGTCCCTGGCCCTGCTCGGCCGTCACGACGGCACGGACCCGTGCCCGGAGCGCCCGGCGGTCAGCGATGGCCGTGGCACACGAGGGGCACTCGCTGCGTGTGTCCAGCCGGGTCCCGTCGTCGCACCGCGGGTCCGAGCAGGCCGGCCGCTGGACCAGACCGCGCCGGATCAACCACGGATACGGCCGGTCAACCAGCGCCTCGCCGCCGGTTTCCGCCAGCCGGTCGGTGAGCCGGTCGGCCAGCATCTGTGGTGCCGCCTCCGGCCGCAACAGCTGACCCGCCAGCCGGGTCAACTCCGCCTTCGCCGCTGCCTCGACCTGGTCCTGCTGCCAGCCCGACAGCCGCTCCCACAGCCCCGCCACCGGCCCCAGAGCCACTCGCAGACCAAGCTCGGCCGGAGAGCTGGTCCTCCGCTGGCGCTGCGTCTTCTCGCTCCAGACGGCCTTCGGCCGGCCACTGGCTCCTGCACCGGCAGCACGCTGCCCCTCGCGCTCATCGACCGGGGACTCCTTCGGTTTTTCCCCGCGCAGCGGGCCGTCCCCGGCCATCAGCACCCTGTTCCCGGAGCTGCTCCTGCTGTCGGCGGCCTGGTCCTCGCGCCCGTGCGCGCGCTCCGGCCGACGGCCTTCAGCCCCACGGCCTTCGCCGGAAAAACCACCAGAGACAGTAAGAGAACCGACAGGAGTACCCCGGTAAGGGTGGTCAGCGTGAAGGGCTGCCGCAACGTCGGGCTCTGCAACATCCGCCACATCCGTCACCGGCACGTCGCTGACCTGCGGTTCCACCTCCAGCTCCGGCTCCTCACCAGGCCCTGCCGCATCGTCGGGGTCTGAAAACTCGGGCTCCAGGGCCTCCGCACGATCCTCCTGGACGTCGTCAGCGACCGTACGGCCGTGCGCGGCGGCGACCGCCGGCACCATCAACCGCGACCGGTTCGACAGGCCCGAGGCCGTCTTCAGCCGCGCCCGCAGCACCAGCTCCCGGTCCTCCAGACGCTCCAGCACCCGCTCCCCCGCCGCCGCCGTGCAGCCCAGCAGCCGGGCCACCGTCGCCGCGGCCCGGCCGCGCTTGGTGTCCACCATCCCGCCGCACTGCCGCACCCGCCCGGTCTCCCGCGCCTCCAGCACCAGCAGCAGCAGCGCCAGCCGGTCCGTCGCCGCGCCCCGACCGGTACGCGTATCGATCAGCCCGGCCGGGGTCACCCGGCCGTCCCGGTGCTTCCACCCCGGCGCCATCACGGCCTCCATCAGCCGTAGCAGCGTCGCGTACTCCTTCTTCGACAGGTTCAGCGGGTGCCCGACCACACCCTGCGCCGCCCACAACGGCAGCACCTTGCACTTCAGGCCGTCTGGCTGGCCGTACTCGCCGGGCGCAGTCTTCACCGACACCACGCCCGAGCAGCGTAGCCCCGGCACCACGACGGAAGCCGTGTACGACGCCGACAGCCCGAGCCACCGGCCCAGCTCCGAGGTGCGGATCTCCACCACACCGGTCTCCGACGGCGTCCGCGACGCCAGCACCAGCACCGCCAGACGCACCGCGTCCGGCGCACCGTCCAGGCCGGCCAGGTCCAGCAGCGCACGCACCGCGCCGCCCAGACGGGCGCGAGTGTCCCGACCGAGCGACAGCGGATGACCCGCGGCCCGCTGCGAGGCTGACCCAGCGTCCCGGCTCGACACCAGCACGGACCGCAGCCGAGCTTTCCCGCCCGGTGCCTGGCTGGCGGAGTTCGCGGTGACCTCTTGTCGGGGGTGGCTCAACGCGGCGACCGCCGCCTGCGCCATCACAGGAACACTCCTGAGCCCGAGCGGCACACCGTGGACGCGGGGAACCTGCCACCACGCCGCTTTTTGTGAGGCACATGACAGTTCCGCCCGGCACCCCGTACTCGGCAGCGGGAGGCCAATGGGCGTTCGTGGAACAGAAGGTGGGGGCCCCGGCAGGCTGACCGTCCTGCGTCCGCACAACCACACGACCGGCAGCTCAGGCTGCCGGTGAGCGTCGCCGACAGCCGCACCTGCCCGGCGCTCACCCGCCCGGCTGGAGGAACGTTGATAGGGATCATTCCGGCAGCCTCGCGCGGACTGCCTGTGGACAGAGGACGGCCGGAGTCGACTGCAGCCGATCCTCCCGTCAGGCGCCGAAGAATCGTGAAACCCGTCCCGTGGGGCGGGACGTCTCTGCCAGGACGCCCGTGCGATCGCCAGGCGACGGACACGGCGATGCCAGTGATTCCGGTGCCCGGGTGCAGTGTGATGTCGGCCATGACCGTGCGGCGATATGCCAGCTCTGCGCGGTAGTACCGGTATGTGCGGGCATGCCGAAGCTGGCAACCCGCAGGACAGTCATGCACAATGACTCCTGATGTGGGGCTCGCCTCACAGCACGACGAAGCCCCTAGTGAGCTTCGGGTTCCTGTCACAGAACCGAGATTCGAACTGCTCAATCCGGCTCCCAACCGGGTGGGCAATCCCTTCGGAGGGGCCTCCCAAGCCCTCTCCGGTGGCAGATGGGCGCTGAGCCGAGGTGACTCCCAATCACCTGTTGGCTGAGCGTCCCGGGGCGGCACGAAGACCCGTACGGGCGCCGCCCCAGACGACTACGTCATCCCGGCCCCCTCATCCGAGGCGCGGACCGGTGTGCCTGCGGACAGCACAAGCGCCTCGTCGAAGGACCAGCAACCGGCATGGCTGCTGAACCCACGGCGGGGTGCGGTGTGTCGGGTGCAAGGTACGGGTACCCTGATCACGTCGGCACCTTCCTTCTGCGAAAAGGGTGCTCGGCAGGCTCTCGGACCCCTCCTACAAGGTCCGTCGGCCACGTGGCCCCTCTCGCCTTACTCAAGGGCGATTGACGGGGCCACTTCTTTTGATCAACGATCAAAGCCACTGTACCCGCCTGCTGCTGCCCACGGTGCCCTCGGCATCACGTGTCGCCGCCGGGAGCACGAGCTCAAGATAACCATCCGCACAGGTACGGTCGGTGACGTGCAGAAACTTGCTCTCCTTGACCTCGATGGGACTCTGGTCGACCGGCAGTCGGCGCTCGACGGTGCCTTGACGGACCTCTGCCGTTCCCGCACGCTCCCTGCAGATGCTGAACAGTGGCTGCGCACCGAGCTGGCCGACCGTGCGACCGCTGGCGACTTCGCCCGGCTGCGGGAAACCTTTGGTCTGGAGGCGTCGGCCACAGACTTGTGGCAGGAGTACGTCGACCTCATGGCGGCCGCTGTGACCTGTCGCCCCGGGGTCCTTGAAGGCCTGGACCGCCTTCGCGCGGCCGCATGGACGATCGGCATCATCACCAACGGGGCCGGCGACATCCAGCGCGCCAAACTCGCCAGGACCGGGCTCGCCTCCCGGGCTGACGGCGTTGCAGTCTCGGGCGACCTGGAGATCCGCAAGCCGGACCTGCGCCTCTTCGAACTCGTGGCCACCCGTTGCGGCGTCAGCCTCGCTGACGGCGGCTGGATGGTCGGGGACAACCCGATCGGGGACATCGGCGGCGGCCACCAGGCAGGCCTGCGAACCATCTGGCTGCGCGGCCGCCCCTGGCCCGACGGACTTCCCGCCGCGAACCACGTCGTCGTCGACGTCACCGACGCCATCACCATCCTGCTCAACGAGAGCGAAACGGAGTAGCACCGTGAACCAGCCGACCGTCGGCATCCTCCACCCTGGCAGCATGGGCGCTGCCGTCGCCGCCTGCGCCGCAGCCAACGCGGCCGACGTCCTGTGGTGCGAGACCGGACGCAGTACCGCGTCCGTGGAGCGCGCCACCCAGTTCGGGCTGACGCCCGTGGCCACGCTGGCCGAACTGCTGGACCGCAGTGACATCGTCATCAGCCTCTGTCCGCCGGCCGCCGCCGAGGACCTGGCCCGCGACGTCGCCGGGCTCCGCTTCGCCGGGGTGTACGTGGAGGCGAACGCCATCAACCCCGAGCGAGCGACGCGGATCGCCGAGCTGCTCGAACCCGACACGACCGTCGTGGACGGCGGTGTCGTCGGCTCCCCACCGGTCGGGGGCAAGACGCCGACCCTGTACCTGTCTGGCGCGGTACCCGCGACGGAACGGATCGAGACGCTGTTCGCGGGCACTGCCGTTCGCACGGCGGTGCTGGGCACGGAGGTAGGGAAAGCGTCCGCGCTGAAGCTGTCGTACGCCAGCTTCCAGAAGACGAGCAGGGTGCTGGTAGCCCTCGCGGTAGGGATGGCCCGTGAGTACGGCGTCGACCAGGAGCTCATCGAGGTCGCCTCCCGGCGCACGGACTCGTACCTGTCCGAGCCGCAGTACGTCGCCAAAACCGCAGCCCGGGCGTGGCGGTGGGGACCGGAGCTGGAGGAAGCCGCAGACGTGCTCGCGGCCGTCGGCCTCCCGCCGGAGATGCTGCGCGCGGCCGCGTCCACGCTGGCACGGTGGAACGACGCCAAAGACGACGCCGAGCTCACACTCACCGACGCCTTGGACCGACTCGCCCAGCCGTAGCCAGCGCTCATGCCGTCGCTGCTCCTGCCCGCTGCGCCAGCAGCTGGTCGATGAGCCGCGCTGCGTCCTGTGGCGCCGACGCCGTGGTGTCCACGGTCAGGTCCCAGACCATGCCCGGGTGCGCGTCCAAGTCCTCGCGGGTCGCGTCCCACGCCGCCAGGCGCGCCGCGGTGTCGCTGTCGCCGCGCCTCGCCGACCGCTGCTCGGTCACCTCGCGCGGGCACCACAGCAGCACCACCGACCAGTCGGCCGGATAGCCGTCGAGCAGCGTCCGGATGCCGTCGACCTGCCCGAGGTGTACCACGGGCACTCCGGCCGCGAACGCGGCGTCGACGCCGGGCCGGTCGATCACGTACGTGTTGCCGTACCGCGCGTTCGCGTAGACAACGTCGCCCGCAGCCTCCAGCTCGCGCAGCTGCTCAGCGGTGCCCATCCGGTAGCCGGCCGACTTGCCGGTCCCGACCTTGAGTCGGGCGAACTGCGTGTACTTCGAGTGCAGCTCGGTGAGCGCGGTGGTGACGGTGTCCTTGCCCGACGCCGGCGGGCCGTACAGGATCACGCCCTGCTTCGGATTCACGTGTGCATCGCCCCCATTGCCTGCCGGGCCTGGTCCGCGAGGCTCACGGCAGTGCCCAGTCGGTTGTCCACCACCAGGTGCGGCACCGCCGGGCGCAGCTCGAGGTCGATGGTCGCCATGTACTCGTCCCACCGTTGGAGTTTCCACGCGTCCCGGGCAGCGGAGCGGAAGGTGATGTACTCCCGCATCGACTCCTCATCGCAGCGGACCCACACCGGGAAGACGTCCACGCCCATAGCCGCGGCCTTGTTGGTCAGGCGCTGCATCCAGGCTGCGTCGGTCAACTCCGCGATGAACGGAGCGGAGAGCACGGTGCTGATCCCGCACTTGATGTTCGCCATGGCTGACTGCATGAGGCAGTCGTACTCCACCGACCGGACACGCTCCCGGTAGAGCTCGGTGTGCCGGTCGTTCGGGTCGCCGCCCAACGCGACCAGGAGCCGTTCCACCAGCGGCCGTGTGAGCGGGTCCTTATCGAGTAGCGGCCAACCGGTGAGCTGGACGAAGAACCTTGCCAGCTCCGTTTTGCCGCTCCCGGCGTATCCCCCGACCAGGATCAGGACGGGGCGATGTGGGTCACCTCCGGTGTGCCTTCGCTTCCAGGCGTCGATGATGCGCTGTTGGAGAACGAAGTGCCCTGCGTCATCGCTGCCGGGTGAGATGCGGTGGATGACCCGTTCGACGGCCAGGACGTGCGCGCCGTTGATGCGGTCTTCCATCGGCGTGATCTTGAACGACGTCTCTTCCCCTGGCAGCGCGGCGCGGAAGCCAAGGTCCGGCTCGGTCGCGCGATAGAGCAGGCAGTAGGCGCGTCGGTAGTGCGGCCCGGGGTAGACCTCCCCCTGCTCGTGCTGCCACAAGGTCTGCGGATTCGCAGCGGGAATGCCCTTGAGCTTGGCTCGCTCAGCGACTTCTCGGAGTCGTTCGCCAGCTTTCTCCAGGGTCAGTCCGTGGGCTTCGCGCTGCTCTCGCAGTCGGTCCGGCCTCCACCCAGCTCGCTGCCTCCCCACCCCTTGCCCCTCCGTCATCGTCATGGCCGCGAGCCTAGGGCTCGGGCTGCAAATCGCATGTATACGCGGATGTTGAAAACGTGTGAATGGCGGTGCGTACGAGCTTCGACAAGCCGTTGTGATGGTTGACCCTGCCTGACCCGAGTGTGATGGCCCTCACCAGATCAGCGATCAGGACGTGGGGTGCAGTCAGTGGTCGTCGTCGCCGTCTCCGTTTCCGTCGTCGTCAGCGAGTCGAGCACTCGCGTGGCGTCGGATGGTGTAGCCGATCTCGAACTCCTCGGCGCTCATTCTGGTGTCGTTCAGCTCGACGACATCGCCGTTGGAGGATGTTGTTACCCGCACTACGCGCAGGAGCGGCACGCCGACGTCGGCTGGAAGGTCCAAGGCCTCCGCCTCCTCGGGCGAGGGCATGCGGGCCGAGACGCTTTCGCTCCAGCGGAGTGGGCGGTGGCCCATCTCTTCCAGACGGTCGTAGATGCCTCCTGGTCCGGTGTCGGCTTGGGCGAGCCGAGTTCCTCGAGCAAGGTCGGCCGGCAGGTAGCTGGTGGCAAGCTGCTTCGGCTTTCTGGTCTCGGGGTCGCCCATCACGCGATCGCGGACGAGAACTCCGGATCCGGTTGCGAGTCCCATGAGGGCAGCAAGATCGACAGGCACGATGCCCCATCGCAGGGTGGGGGGCTCCAGGGCTATCCAGGGCTGGGCAGTGGGGTCGAAGTAGTAGCCGGCCTCGTCGCGGAAGACCTGGCGGGAGCGGGTGATGCGCCGTTTCTCAGGACGCTCACGCACGATGGTCCCTCTACGGCGCACTGCTACGACCAGCCCCTCCTGCTCCAGGAGCGAGATGGCGCTTCGCACGGTCTGGTAGCCAGCGCCGTACTGGGCTTGGAGCTCGGTGAGCATCGGCAGCTTGTCGCCCGGCATGTATCGCCCCTCGCTGATCTGCTGTCGCAGGTCAGCGGCGATGTCGCGATACGAGACGGGCATCGGAGCCACCTTTCAGAGTGCTGCGCGGATCTGATTCTAGGGCTAGCTCTATCAGTCGGCGATGTGCCAGCACAACCGATCGACACGAATAGGGCTATCGCTATTGACGCAGCAGTCCGGTGTGGTCTCTACTAGGCGATAGCGATAGCTCTAACGCTCGGTTGAGTAGGGGTTACGCCACCGCAGTACTACTGCAGTAGTCGTCCGCCCTTCGGGGTGGCCGGGGTTGAGAGCACCATCGAACTCCCCCGGAGCCTGACGGCCGCGACCACTGTGTGCACGTCGCAGCGCTGTGCGCTGTCTGTCCTGCGGGGCGCTGGCCTTGTGCCGTGCGGCCCGGAGGGCGGAGAGAGCATCGCGACGATTCCCCCGCCGCTCCGTCCGTGAGGAGTCCCAGATGTCTGCTTCAACCGTTGAGCGCACCGCCCGGCCCCGCCGGAGCCGGACCCGCTCCCGCACCGTCAGCGCTCGCCCGGCGCTGGCCCTCTCTACCCTCCGGCCCCACCAGTACGACCTGCGCCCCGCCTGCGTGTCGCTGGTCTGCCCCGACTGCGGGACGTGGGTGCCGATCACCGGCCTCGGGACCAAGAGCCCCAAGATCGTGCCGCACGACACCGGCCGCGCGGGCAAGGACGCGGCCGTCCGGTGCCGCCTGGGCAGCAACCGCCTGGTCACGGTCGACGTCACGGTCCGGGCATGGCAGGAGCGCCTGGAGGACGGTCACGCGGAGACCGGCCACCGCCGCCGGACCACCGTGCGGCGCAAGCCCAAGGTCGCGGTCGCCCCGGCCGTCAGCCAGATCGCCGCGCAGCGGCCATTGATGGCCGATGGCGAGCCCGGCGATGGCCGTTGGCTGGTGCGCAAGATGCGGTGGGCGTCGGTCGAGTCCGCGGTCCGTGACGTGGACACCCGTCGTGAGCAGATGCCCGCCGGTGACAAGCCGTTGGGTGCGCCGCCGGTGCCGCTCACGACGCTTCGCCCCGAACGCCGCATGAGCTGACCGCCCGGACGATCGACCACGGCCCCGGCCGCCCCTTATACGAGGGCGGCCGGGGCCGTGGCTGCTCGTACGGCGGCCGCCGACTCCCCAGTTGGGGAGTGAACGCGACAGCCCCAGGGATTAGGGCCCTGGGGCTGTCCAGGACCTGACTCGGAGGACCTGATGCAGCAGAGCATGACACGCCAGGTGGTGCAGCCGTCGGCCGGCATCATCGACGACATCGAGCGCGAGGACGCCTCCAAGGGCTACGAGCCCGAGGACGCCAGGGTGCTGCCGAGGATCGTCTCCGTGCCGACCGTCGCCGACGAGACCGAGATCGGCCCCCGCTACCCGGGCGCGATCTATCAGAACGTCACCGGCCGCTACGAGGTCCTGGCGCTCATCACGGATCCGGCGGAGGCTGCCCGGCTGCTGCGCCGGGACAGTGCCCGCTGGGCGGTCATCGTCCGCGACACCCTCCGCCCTGACGGCCAGCCCCACGCGGTCGGCATGGTCTGGACGAACGAGGACTATCTGCTGCGGCCCGGCCGGCCCCCGTACGCCGCCGCTGCCTGACGGCCGGCCACGGCGACAGCCCCGGAACTCTGACCTTCCGGGGCTGTCCGGTCAACGGACCTGAGCGGCAGCCCGTCCTGGTGCTGCACCGGCCGGTCATGGCCGACGACTCCTGCCCGCTGTGCGGCCGGTGGGACTGCGACCCGGCCACCTGCCCGCCCGCGTCCGCGGCGCCTGCGCCCTCGACGGCGGGGACCACGCTGCAGTGCGAGGTGTGCGGCGGCCGCTTCGGTACCGCCCCGGCGCCGGCCGGTACGGGAATGGCCTGGGTGTGCAGCGCCTGCCAGCACCTCGGCAGCTGATGCCGCACCTCATACAGGCGGCCCGGGCGGCGCAGCACCGCGCCGCCCGGGCCGCCGCCAGCATCGGCGCCGCTCATCCCCTGACCCGCTTGCTCCTCGCGGCCGCCGCCATGGCCGCGGCCGCCGCGTGGGAGGCGGGCCACCGCGTCGCCGACTTCCACCCGACCCGCCGGCTCGAAAGACATGCCCAGTGCCTGAATCACCGCTCTACCAGCGCTACATGAAGGCGTACCGCGCTCACCAGGACCACCGCGCGGCCTGTCCCACCTGCACCGACGAGTCCCGCTGCCCCGAGGGCCAGGAGATCTGGGCCGCGTTCCAGCGGGCGCAGGACACCTACCTCAAGCGTCACCGCGGCTGACCGAGTTGTTCCCCCGGCGCCTCGCCGGGCGTCGGCACACAGAACAGCCCCGGGGGTGCGTCCCCGGGGCTGCTTCCTACTACCGGACCTTCTGGGAGGCCCTTGTGCACACCATCGTACGCACCGCCCGGTACAGCTACGGCGCCATTTTCACCGCCGAGCCCGACGGGTCCCGTCCGGCCTGCGCCGACGAGGACCCCGAGTTGTTCTTTCCCGGTGAGAAGTCGGCCGCCGACCTGCTCCAGAAGGAGGCGGCCAAGGCTGTCTGCGGTCACTGCCCGCTGATCGAGCGCTGCCTCCAGGGCGCGCTGGACCGCAACGAGCAGGGCGTGTGGGGCGGCACCGACGAGGACGACCGGCGCCGGATGAAGCGCCGCGCCGCCCGCAAGCGCGCCAGCGCCTGACCGCTGGACGGGAGGGGCGGGCAAGGTCTGGCCCGCCCCGCAGCACTGCCATCGACCGGCCGTCCGCACGACGGGCGGCCGGTCTTTCGCACGTCTCCAGCCCGGGAAAGCCTCGGGCTCCCTTCCTCTCCGGGAGAGCTCATGGACCGCACCACCACGACCGTCACCGGCACTCGGCTGCCGGACTCGCTGTGCACGCACACCCCGAAATGCCCGACGGCCGACAGCCCGGACCGCGAGGCCGCCGTCGTCGTGGCCGGCCACCCGGAGCAGGGCTGGAGCCTGCTGTGCAACGCCGTCGTGCTCTTCGAGGACACCGGCGAGCTGCTTCCTGACGGCCGGGTCGTCGCCCCGCACCGCCCTCTCGCCGCGGTCTGACGGCTGCCTGATCCGCCCGCGCTGCCCGCCGAACCTCCGGCGGCCGGGTCGGGCGGTGACGGGGAGCCGGACAGCCCCGGACCCACCGGCCCCGGCCGGTGCACGCGATGTGAGGAGAGCACATGACCCAGCCCCAGACGCAGGTCACCCGTCCCACGGTCACCTACACCAAGGGCGACATGGTCCTGTTCCGCGACGTCGAACGGTTCTGGCTCGGCAAGCCCGGCCACACCTTCGTCGGCCGGGTGGAGCGGTCCTGGCGGCACGCCGACACCGGCAAGGTCCTCTACGACCTGGTCGAGCTGAGCGGCAACCGGGCCCGCGCCGGGATCGACCCCGACTACATGCGGCTGCTGCCGCCGGCCGACGCGATGCGCGACATCGACGCCGCGCCGCTGAGCGAGCCGGACACCGGGGCGATGACCCCGGCCGCCGTCGCCTGGCTACGCCAGCACCTCGCGCAGGACGCCGCCGCGCTGCCTGCCCAGCGCTGACCACCTGCCCCCGACGCAGACGGCCCTCCGAGTCCCCGGCATATCAGCTGCCGGGGCCTCGGAGGGCCTGGTCACGACCCTACCGACCCGATGCCGACCGCGGTGACCTCTTGCACGGAGGCGCCGGAGCATAAGAGAGGAACAACACCGTGGCCCCCAAGACCGCCACCCGCCGCAGGCGCCAGAGCGCCGCGGCCGCGAAGCCCCGCGCCAACGGGCGCGCCAAGGCCCCGGCCCCGCCGGCCTCCATCCCCGCCCGGGCCGCCGCCCCCGAGGACACCGCCCCGCTGGTGTACCCGGAGGCCGACCCACACCTGGCCGACGCCGCCGACCGCGCCGCCGACCTCCGGGACCAGGCCGCCGACGACGCCGCCCGCATCCTTGCCGACGGCCAGGAGCGCGCCGCCGAACTGCTGGACAGCGCGCGCACCGAGGCCGCCTTGATCACCGAGGCGGCCACCACCGAGCAGGCCCGTGTCCTCGCCGCCGCCCAGGCCGACGCGGACCAGGTCCGCAGCGACGCCGCGAGCACCGCGGCCGCCGACGCGCAGCAGGTCCTCGCCGACGCCGAAGCGAAGGCGGAGCAGCTGCTTGCCGACGCACGCCTCGAGGCCGACACCGTCACGACGACGGCGACCGGCGAGGCCGACCAGGTCCTCACCGATGCCAAGGCGGCTGCCGAGCAGCTGCTCGCCGACGCCCGCCGCCAGGCGGAAGAGGTCACCACCACGGCGGCCGCGCAGGCGGAGCAGGTGAAGACCGAGGCGGCGCAGGCCGCCGCGAAGGCCCTCGCCGACGCGGAGACCAAGCGCACCGAGCTGCTCGCGGCTGCGGAGCGCACCGCAGCGGAGACCCGCACCCGCGCCACCACCGACGCCGAACAGGTGCTGGAGCGGGCGCGCGGCGAGACCGACCGGCTGCGCGAGAGCGCCGACGACCAGGCCGCACAGGTGCGGGCCGGAGCGGAGAAGGTGGCGGCCGGCCTTCGTGCCGACGCCGAACGCGCCCTGGACGACGCCCGCACCTCCGTTGAGGAGCTGCGGGCCGCCGCCGACAAGGACGTCGCCCGGTTGCGTGAGCAGGCCGAAGCGGACGCGAAGACGGCCCGGGAGGCGGCGGCGAAGGCCACGGCCGACCAGGCCGCCGCCGCGCAGGCCCGAGCCGAGGCCGAACGGGTTATGGAGGCGGCGACGCAGCGCACCGTGCAGCGGGCCCGCCGCCGGGAGATCCGGACCGAATCGCGCGCCAAGCGCCGCCAGGCACGGGCCGACGCCCGGCCCGCCGGCGGGGTGCCGCCGCTGTCCGGGCAGGAACTGGTGCTGGTCGTCGCGATCGTCCTCGCGGCCGCCGTCGTCTCCACCCTCGGTCTGCTCTCCTCCTACACCGCGCTGGAGACCAAGGCGGCCGGGTGGGGCTGGGAGTGGCCGTGGCTGCTGCCGGTCGGCATCGACGTCGCCATCCCGGCGTTCACCGGCGCCAACCTGGTCCTGATCCGCATGGGCATGGAACTGCGCTGGATCCGTTGGGTACCGAGGGCGCTGACGGCGGTGACCGTCTATCTCAACTGGAACGCGGCGGACTCCGCGTCGGGCCGCCTCGGGCACGCCGCCCTCACCCTGCTGTGGGTGATCTTCTCCGAGATCGCCTCCCACGTGTACGCCACGCGGATCGGCGCGGTCACCGGCAAGAAGCGGATGGAGACGGTGCGCCGCTCCCGCTGGATCCTCGCCCCGATCCCCACCGCCCGCCTTCGCCGCCGGATGATCCTGTGGGAGATCACCTCCTACGAGGACGCGCTCACCCGGCTCCAGCAGGAGACCTGGATCCGAGCGCGGCTGCGTGAGGAGCACGGTCTGCTGTGGCGCTGGAAGGCTCCGCTGGAGCAGCGGATGGCGCTCAAGCTCGGCAGCGCGCCCGCCGCGCTCGCCGACACGCTCGCCCCCGAGGACGCTCACACGATCGAGCTCGGGGAGGAAACCGAGCACGCTCACCCCGACATGAGCGCGCTCGCCTCCGGGGAAGTTCGCGGTGAGCGTGAGCGCCCGGCGCTCACTTCCGGCGCTCACGAGGGTGAGCGCGTCACGGAGGACGACGGCGCTCAGCGAGCGGAGGACGCTCGTACGCGCAGCGAGACGGAGGCGCTTACCGAGCGCCGCCACGCTCGTATCCGTCTTCTCTACACCGAGCTCGGGCGCCGTCCCGAGTGGCGGGAGATCCGCGACGCGCTCACCGACGCGGGCCTGTCCGACAAGCCGGTCTCCCGCCCGACCGCTCAGCGCCTGCGCGCTCAGGTCGAAGGGGCCGCCCCGGGCGCGTAGGTGAGCGCCCGGTGAGCGCCGACGCGCTCACCCTCTTGGCAGAACCCCTGCCGCTCATGGTCGCCACCGGCTCGCGCTCGCCCACCGAGCGCGGACCGGTGGCGGCCACGGCCGGCAGGCCGCTCGCCCGTATCGCGCCCACCCGGGAAGCGGTGCGGGCGAGGTTCGTTCCGACTACCACCCCAACCCCGCGCAACAGCCTCGGGGACCACGGACTCCCCCCTCCTCAACCCCGAGACCTGGAGGTCTTCTCGCATGAACAGCAACGACCCGAACTACTCGCCCCTGCGCGACGTCGCGCAGAACCCGGAGGCGACCGCCCGGTACCTGGCCGACGTTCAGCGGGTCCTGCTGGACATCGGCAAGAACCTGGAGACCCTTGCCCAGGAGATCCGCGTCCACTGCCGCGACACCCACGTCGAGGGCGACCGGTTCTATGACGCCTGGCTGCGCGCGCAGCCCGTGGAAAGGGCATTCAAGGACGTCCTGAAGAACGTCGAGGCCGTCACCAAGGGCCTCGAAAAGGGCGCCTACAAGCGCCGCGCCCACGATGAGGCGGTCGCAAATACCGCCCGAAAGCGAAAGGAAAAAGAGCTGGAAAGGCAGCGTAAGAAGAACCCGCATCCGCTCCAGGCCGCGCCCAATCCGCCACAGCAGGGTGCGCAGAGTCAGAATCTCGGCTATGGTGGTCCCACGTCGATTTACGACATGGGTAACAGGGAGTCGGCGTGACGCGCCCCCTCACCAGCGTCGAACGCTCCATTCAAGGGCGGATGAGCTGGTTGCAGGAAGAAGAGCGCAAGGCGATCGAGAGTCGCGGAGAAATCGGCCGGATGGAATTCTGGCTCCGCCTTACTCGGTCCGAAATCACCAAGGAAGTCAAAGCCGGTCGCGGCGATGTCATCGCCGCGTTCACGCTGGTCTGCCGCCTCTTCAAGCTGGTCCTGGAGAAGCGGCAGGCGGGCGACCCGCGGCTGTTCGACCACCTCATGCAGTACGCGGACACCGTCCTGAAGCAGCACGGCCCGCGTAACTGAGCGTCACCAACGAAGGCCCCGCCGGGCTCCGGCGGGGCCTAGCGCGCGTAAAGCGTGCACACGTGCACGTGCACGCGCGTGCACACGAGACCCCACTGTCTGTCAAGTCCCCCTGGAGGGAGGTGCACCGTGTCCGACGACTCCGACGAGGCCGGCGGCGGAACCCTGGTCCATGGCCCCTGGAGCGGTGATTCCTCGTACGCGCTGCCGCCGATCCCGGATTTCATCGACACCATTCCCCCGCCGGAAGACATTCCGGAGGCTCCCCCGGAGAGCCCGGAGGAGACGACGATGGAATTGCCGCCGATTCCGGCTGCTCCGGACCCGGCTACGGCGCTGCGTTCGGAAGGAATTACGGCACCGGAAACCGGCGAAGACGACGGCGAATACGAGGAAGGCGAATACGAGCAGCCTCGTTCTCTCGCTGACCGTCTCGGTGACTGGCTGGAATTCCGGCTGGAAAGGGCGCGGGCGCTTCACGAGGGTGAAGCGCCCTTCCGTGAGGCCGAAATAGCACGTAAGGCCGCGCTGCTGGAGGGCCGCACCGCGCAGGAAGTCGCGATGATGGAGCAGAACGGAAAACTCCACGCCGCGATGATGAAAGCGAAGGGCGACAAGGCGGCGGCGCGCGGAAAGGCGGACGCCGACCGCATGAAGTCGCCCAGCTCCGGCCTGGGCGCGGACAAGGGCCGCTCGAAGGCCGGCGGCGGCGGAGGCGGCACGGGGCCGTCCCGCAGCAGCTCCGGCTCGGGAGTGAACCAGACCGGCTCCTCGCGTGGCTCCAACTCCGGCGGGACCGCCGGGCGTTCCGGCTCCGGATCGTCGGGGGGCAGCGGTGGCGGCAAGGGCGGAACGAAGGGCTCTGACCGCTCCGCTGGCGGCCGTACACCCAACTCCGGGCGCGGCGGGACCGCCGGGGGCCCGAAAGGCTCTCAGGCGGGCTCTGGCAGCTCCCACCGGAGCGGCGGCGGCAGTTCGAAGGGTGACGGCGGCCGGGGCCAGCACGGCCCAGCCGCCAACGCCCGTGCCGAGCGGGCCCGCGGCCGCCAGGAGCGCGCCGGCACCCGGCAGGCCGGACGGCAGGAGCGGCGCACCGCCGGTCACGCCGCCGGTGTCGCCGACCGGACCAAGGACCGCGACCAGGCCCGCGCCCAGCGGCAGCAGGCGTGGGAGGACCGCCGGGCCAAGAGGGCGGAGCGGGACGCGGCACGGAAGGCGAAGCGGGAGGCCGCCGCGTCCTCCGAGCCGGACCGCACGACCTTCGGCAAGGCCGTCGGCGAGGAAGCCCAGCGCCGCTGGGACAAGCGCCGCGCCGACGCGGAGGCCGCCAAGGACGGCAAAGCCGGTACGGAGAAGGTCAACCTGACCAAGGACAAGGCGAAGGAGGAGACCGCCAAGGACAAGGAGACCGACGGCAAGGGCGAGAAGGACGCCAAGGACGGCCCTGACGGGGCCTTCGGCGCCGGAAAGGGCGACAAGGCATCCGATGATCCGGATAAGGACTCCAAGTCCGCTGACGAGCCGTCTGACGGCTCGAAGAAGAAGCGCCGCCGGTTCCGGCGCCGTCGTGCCGCCGGCACCGACAGGGCCGGGCGGCGTCGCCGCACCCGCGGTCCTCGCCGGACCCGCCGGACCGGGCGCCGCGAGCGGCCGGCGGACAGCCCGTTCGGTGCGGAGGACTCCACCCCGACGGTGGAGTGGCCCGAGCACGAGACCCGCCCGCCCAAGCCCGCCGCCAAGGGCGAGGACGACATCGTGGACGCGGACATCGTCCCCGACCAGCCCGCGGCCGTGACCACCGGCGCCAAGGGCCTGCCGCCGGCGCCGGAGAAGCACACGGCTCGGCCCGGCACCAGCCGACCCACCAGCACGGAAGGGAACAGCGTGAGCAGCTCGCAAGTCAGCAGGCCGTCCGGGCACAGCGGCCTCGGTGTCCAGCATCGAACGGACATCACGTTCGACCAGTACCTGATGGAGATGGCGAACACCGCCATCAGGGCCGCCTCCGACCAGGAGCGCGCCGAAGCCCTGATGGAGGCCCTCGCCAAGGTCGCCGACGCCCTGCGGGAGATGGCCGCCGACCTGGTCAGCGACCACAACATCTCCACCGAGGTCACCGACCTGATCACGGACCTGGCCGACTCTGCGGCCCGCATGAAGAGGCAGGCCCAGCGCTGTGCCGAGCAGTGCGGCCTTGCCCGGGAGGCAGCCAAGCTCGCCGCCGCGATGGTCGCCCGGATCTACGGCGAGGACATGGCCGCCAAGGAAGACGCCGGCCTCCAGCACGCGTCGGCCGCCGCCCACCACGACTGACCCCCGGAGGAACCCCGCCGATGAGCAGCGACCTCGCACCCCGCAACACCAGCAGCACGGCGCCCATCCCGGCCGACGACGACAACCGGTACAAGGCCGTTCAGGCCAAGCTGAAGAAGCTCAGCTCGGCCATGGACGACGCCGCCCTCGAGCTGGAGGGACTACGCCGTGACATGAAGGGCAACGCCGCCCACACCGAGGACGTCGTCACCGACATCGAAAACGCCGACCTCGACCCGAAGTTCATCCGGCTGACGGTCAGCGTGGCCCTCGCCCTGGTCGGCGCCGCCCGAGAGGTCGGCACGCTGTCCGACATCGCCCAGGAGACCGCCGACCTCACCCACCAGACCCGGCGCACCCACGCCAAGCTCTACGGCGCGCTGGACGACATCCGCTCGGGTCGGCGCGAGAAGACGCCCCGGCCGGGCTTCTTCAACCGCTGACCCCCACTCCCCCACCACCCTGCCACGGGCGGCCCCGCGCGATCTGCGGGGCCGCCCGTGCCCGTTCTGTGAAGGAGCCCACCGGTGTCCACGCCGCGCAGTGTCGCGCTCGAACGCCTCGCCTACACCCTCGCCGCGCCCGTGCTGGCCGTGGCCCCCAACCTCTATCCCGACAGCCCCGTCAACACCGTCGTGCAGCTGGCCGGCGCCGCCGGGATCGGCGGCTGGATCCTCGCGGGCAAGAGCGATGAGCCCGGCGCCGGACGCAAGATCCTGCGCTGGACGCCGCTGGTCCTGGCCGCCGCCGTCGACGTCGCCGCCGGGCACACAGGCGGCTTCGGCCCGTACTGGCTGGACGGACTGCTCGCCGCCACCTGGGCGGCGGCCGGCTCCTTCGTGCTGCCCTTTGCCCGGCACGCCCGCCGCAACCACCGGCCCGCCCTCGCGGCCCCCGCCCCGCAGCCGGCGCCCGCGGTGGCTGCGGAGCCGACCGTGGCGAAGCCGGACGACGGCGCCGACATGCTCACCCGCGAGGCGCGGATCATGTGGGAGCGCGCCGGGATGCCCGCCCGCACCCACGTCGTCAAGGCCACCCGGATGCCCGGCATGCGGCACGACATGATCCTGCTGCTGCGCGCTTCGGAGACCGGCCGGCCGATCACCGGCCTGTCTCCCGAAGCCGTCGGCGCGGTCTTCGCCGTGCCCGCGAGCGACGTCGTCCTCGCGGACATTCCGGCCCAGCCCGGCCGCCAGGGCGGCCCCGCCTGGATGGAGGCCCGCATCACCCCCGAGGCCAACGCCCGGCGCCGCACCAAGCCGACCGACCAGGAGCGCTGGATCGACCGCGTCGCCGGTCCCAAGGGCGGCGCCCCGGGCTCCGAGCTGGTCCACAAGACCCGCGACGACGAACGCGGCGTGACCTTCTACCGGGCCAGGATGGCCGACTCCACCGAGTCGCCGCGCATCGACCTGCCCAAGGTCTGCCGCGCGCTGAACCTGCCCGAGGACGACTCCTGCGTGTTCGTCCTCATCGACGGCTCGGAGTTCCTGATCAGCGCGTTCGACACCCCGCCACTGTCCGCGATCTTCCCCGCCACCCGCGAGCTGCTCACCCCCGACGCCAAGGGCATGTACGTGTGCGGGTTCACCATCACCGGCCAGCCGGTGAAGACGATGGTGTACCAGCACGACAAGAACGCCGCAGCCCACGGCCTCACGCTCGGGGTCAGCCGGTCCGGCAAGACGCAGTTCTTCGCGATCAACATGGCCGCCCAGTCCCTGGACGGCCAGGTGGTGTGGCTGTCCACCGTCCGCAAGGACGAAAAGACCACCGTCCTCGGCCGGTACATCGACCGGCAGGGCTCGAACGCCCTGTGGATGGCACGCCAGCTGCGGGCGGCGAAGGCGCTGTGCGAGATCAGGGCGGACATGCCCTGGCCGCACGACGGCCAGCCGCACGACTACAAGCCGGGCGACCCGCGCTGCCCCTACCGGCAGCTGAACGTGTACGCGGATGAGTTCATGACCGCAGCGCAGGACGGGGACTTCGGCGAATTCATCCAGAAGGACGGCGAGGACCTCACGGTCACCGGCCTGAAGTACGGCATCGGCTTCAACCCCGCCGGTCAGTCACCGTTCGCGCACAACGGGTTCTCCACCGAGATGAAGGACAACCTGCGGCAGAACAGCCGCCCGGTCATCTTCAACATGGGCTCGCCCGGCGCCACCCGCAAGGCGGCGGAGGGCACCATGGAGAACCCGTACGACGTGCCGACCATCCCCGCCCGCTACTCCCGCAGCGAAGGCTCCGCGATCGAGCGGGCCATCAAGGGCGAGGCCGACCCGGAGAACGGCGTCTCCACCGGCGGTGTCGCGGTCATCGTCCTCGACAACGGCCGCGCCGTGCTCATGCGGTCGCTGTACGCCGACTTCGACACCGACCTTGCCGAGCTGTTCCCCGACGAGGTCAACCGGCTCACCGACTACGAGATCAGCGAGCTGGAGAAGCGCGGCCTGTGGTTCGACTGGAACGAGCCCGTGCGGCCCGGCGAGTTCTGGCCCGAGCCCGACGAGGACGACGAGGGCGAAGGCCGCTCCCGCCGGCGCGGCGGCGGAGGCGGCGGCAAGGGCGGAAGCGGTCGCGGCTCCAAGAGCGGCGGCCGCCGCTCCGAGCAGGTCGCCTCTCCCCGCCAGGCGCTGGAGGCCATCAAGAGCCTCACCGACGCCTGATCACACCCCATCCATCCCCCAGGGGCCGGCCCGCCCGAGCGCGGCCGGCCCCACCGATTCCCGAAGGAGGACCCACCCGCCGTGGCCCTTTCCATCTCCGCCGCCGTGCTGCTGGGCATCATCGTCGCCGTCCTGGTCAAGGGCGGATACGTCCGCGCCGGCTCAGCCGTGGCCTGCACCCTGTTCGGCTTCACCCTCGCCGCCACCGGCCTCGCCCCGGCCATCAACAGCGGCATCGCCTCGATCGCCGGGCTGCTCTCCAGCCTCTGATCACCAGTTTCACCAACGCAGCCGCAGAACGCCGGTATCTGACGCATGCTCTTGTCGGGCCCCTCACAGACCCGGGGAAGGACAAGGGCATGGCACACCTGCACTACACCTGCTGGAGCTGCGGCGAAGACTGCGTGGTTCACGGCGTGGGGTGCGACTGCTGCGACCTGGTCGAAGTCCCCGACGAATGGGACTGCTGGAACTGCGGCGCGCTGAACTACACCCCCGACGACTAGGCAGTTTCGTTTGGAT
>NZ_JAGGOO010000110.1 GCF_018614415.1 Streptomyces sp. ISL-12 | reverse complement strand
CCAAACGACAGGCCCTAGTCGAGGAACCGGTCGCGCAGCCGGTCCCGGGTCTGCGGGGTGATCCGCAGACCACGCTCCAGATAGGTGTCGACGTCGCCCCAGGTCCGCTCGATCGTCTCGAAGGCCGCCGTCAGGTATTCGGCGCGCGCGTCGAACAGGGGACTCAGCAGCTCCATGACCTCGGGGGAGTAGGCCGAGTCCGCGGAGCCGCTGCGCTTGACCTTGTAACGGCGGTGCTTCTCGTTGGACTTCAGGTAGTCCTCGACGATCGCCTCCCGCTCGACGCCCAGTGCGAGCAGCGTCACCGCGATGGACAGGCCCGCGCGGTCCTTGCCGGCCGCGCAGTGCATCAGGGCCGGGACGCTGTCCTCGGCGAGCGCGTGCAGCACCTGGGAGTGCTCGGCGGTGCGGTCCGTGATGATCGAGCGGTACGACGCGATCATCCGGTCCGCGCCCTTGCCGTCCGAGAGGATCTCCCGCAACTGGTCCAGGTCGCCGTCGCGGACCATCTTCCAGAACTCGGCGCCGTCGGCGGGGTCGGACAGCGGCAGGTTCACATTGCGCACGCCCGGCAGGGCCACGTCGGGGCCTTCGAGCTTCTGGTCGGCCGCGTTGCGGAAGTCGAAGACGGTGTGCAGGCCCAGACCCGCGAGGAACGCCGCGTCCTCGGCGGTCGCGTGGGCGAGGTGGCCGCTGCGGAACAGCACGCCGAACCGCACCCGCCGTCCGTCCGTGGCCGGCAGGCCGCCCACGTCACGGAAATTGCGTACCCCGGCCAGCTCCGGCTCGGTCGACGGGACCTGTTGCGTCACGAGGACTCCTCCCATTCGGCTCCGCTGCCGCTGATCGACGGCGGGTGCGCCCGACGATACGGCATTCCGACCCCCGAAAGAGTCCTGGTTGTCCCTCTGCGTGACTTCTGATGCGTCTGTCCGAATTGGAGCATTCTCCCCAACTCGCTCTGGAATAAAAGCCGCTGGCGCGGGCCCGCGTGAGCAGCGTCATATCGGTGACCGTACGTCGCGCCTCATGTCCACGTAATACAGGTGCTTTTCAAGGGTGTTCGCCTCCCACGCAATTCCCGCCATCGACGGAGGGTGACGGATCATTCCCCCAAAGGATCATGTGGAACACCTTCACCGGGAATCCCTCGCTTGTCCCTGTGCGTCCTGGTCCCTTACGTTCACCACCGATCCGGACGGACGCCTAATCCTGCCGCCGCCCGGAGACCACACCCACTCACCACCCGTACGCGGCAGGAGCGGGGGACCCACAGGTACGACCGCCTGTTCCGGTTCCCGGGACGGCTAGGGGTAAAGCCGCGCTCTTCCGGTGCGGCCGGGCAGCTCCAGCCCGCACCCGACAGCTCACCTCGCAGGCGCCGGAGAGGAATTCGTCATGCCCGCGAAGGGTAAGCACCGCCGTACCAAGACCCAGCGCCTGACCCGTACCCTCGCCGTCGCCGGAACCGGCGGCGCCGCGCTCGCCCTGCCGCTCCTGGGGGCCGCCGGCGCCCACGCCGCTCCCGCGCAGTCCGCCTCGGCGCAGTCCGCCGCCGTGAAGGACGCGCAGACGTACACCGTCCGCGCCGGTGACTCGCTGGCGAAGATCGCCGACGCCGAGAACGTCAGCGGCGGCTGGAAGAAGCTCTACGAGGACAACCGCGACGCCGTCGGCGACGACCCGTCGCTGATCCGTCCCGGTCTGAAGCTCGCCATCGGCGGCAAGGCCGCGGCGAGTGCCGACACCGCCGCCGACACCACGGACGCCGCGGACGCCGCGGAGAAGAAGACGGCGCAGCCCGCGTCGGACACCTCGGACACCTCGGACAGTTCCGCCGGGTTCGTGGCCCCCGTCGACGGCGGCACCGTCGGCACCCCGTACCACCAGTCGGGCAGCATGTGGTCCAGCGGCTACCACACCGGCACCGACTTCGTCGTCCCGACCGGCACCTCGCTGAAGGCCGTCGGCGCGGGCACGGTCGTCACCGCCGGCTGGGGAGGCGCGTACGGCAACCAGGTCGTCATCAAGCTCGCCGACGGCACCTACGCCCAGTACGCCCACCTGTCCTCGCTCTCCGTCTCCAGCGGCGACTCCGTGACGGCGGGACAGCAGATCGGTCTCTCCGGCGCCACCGGCAACGTGACCGGCCCGCACCTGCACTTCGAGATCCGCACCACGCCGGACTACGGCTCGGACATCGACCCGCTCGCCTACCTCAGGTCGAAGGGCGTCTCCGTCTGACGCCGCCCGCCGCGCGCGCCCGCCGAAGGCCGGACCCCGATCCCCGGGTCCGGCCTTCGGCGTCCTGTGTCCTGTGGAGCGGGGCTCACTTATTCCGGAATTGGCCAACACTTTAGGAGTGGCCTTTCTCACCGCCCGTCAACCCCTTCCTACGGTCGCGTAGGTCACAATCCAAGGTGAATCATGGGCCGACGTGGCAGACGATTCGAAGAGTGACAAGAGAGCAGTGATCGGGTCGTACGTGGCGGTGGGGGACAGCTTCACCGAAGGTGTCGGTGATCGCGGCCCCGACGGGGCGTTCGTCGGCTGGGCCGACCGCTTCGCCGTTCTGCTCGCGGACCGGCGGCCCGAGGGCGACTTCACGTACACCAACCTCGCCGTACGCGGAAAGCTGCTCGACCAGATCGTGGCGGACCAGGTGCCCCAGGCGGTCGGTCTCGCACCGGACCTGGTCTCCTTCTGCGCGGGCGGCAACGACATCCTCCGGCCCGGCACCGACCCCGACGAGGTGGCCGAGCGGTTCGAGCGGGCGGTGGCCGCACTCACCGCGACGGCCGGCACGGTCATGGTGACGACCGGCTTCGACACCCGTCGGATGCCCGTCCTCAAGCACCTGCGGGGCAAGATCGCCACGTACAACGGACATGTACGGGCCGTCGCCGACCGCTATGGCTGCCCGGTGCTGGACCTGTGGTCGCTGCGCAGCATCCAGGACCGCCGCGCCTGGGACACCGACCGGCTGCACCTCTCGCCCGAGGGGCACACGCGCGTGGCGCTGCGCGCCGGCCAGGTCCTCGGCCTGCCGGTGCCGGCCGACCCGGAGCAGCCCTGGCCCGTACTTCCGCCGCGCGGCACCCTCGACATCCGCCGGGACGACGTGCAGTGGGCGCGCGAGTACCTGGTGCCGTGGATCGGACGCCGACTGCGCGGTGAGTCCTCCGGCGACCATGTGACGGCCAAGGGGACGCTGTCGGCGGACGACATCAGGACGCGGATCGCGGCGGTCGCCTGAGCCGACGGCAGGTGGCGGCGCTCGCCCGAGCCGACGGCGGGCGGGCGACCCTCGGACGACGAGCACGACGGGCGGGCGGCGGGAACCGCTGTCACACAGGACGACCATAATGGAGGCCTGTCCTACTCCACCTGGAGGTACCGTGGCCGGTTTCCGTTCCCCCAGCTCCGGGCTCCGCGCGCCGCGGCCCGAGGCCTTCGGCGCGGACCCGAGCGGCGAGCGCATGGCGCGCATCCGCAGATCACCGCACTTCGCGAACGGCGTCTTCCAGAACCCGGGAGGCGCCGCCCGCACCCGGCCCTCCGGCTCGACGGGGCTGGTCAAGTCCTACCTCGACCGTGAGGCGCGGGCCCGCCGGGCTCCCGCCGGGACCATCCCCGTGCATCCCACCACCGTCGCCGACCTGGCCCGTCCCCCGGCCACCGGTCTGCGGCTGACGTGGGCCGGGCACTCCAGTGTGCTGGCCGAGATAGACGGGCAGCGGGTGCTGTTCGACCCGGTGTGGGGCGAGCGCTGCTCCCCGTTCTCCTTCGCCGGCCCCAAGCGGCTGCACCCGGTGCCGCTGCCGCTGGCCGCACTCGGCCCGGTCGACGTCGTCGTCATCTCGCACGACCACTACGACCACCTCGACCTGCCCACCATCAAGGCGCTGGCCGGCACGGACACCCTGTTCGCCGTTCCCCTCGGTGTCGGCGCCCACCTGGAGCACTGGGGCGTCCCGGCGGACCGGCTGCGTGAGCTGGACTGGCACGAGGAGACGAAGGTCGGCGGCCTCACCCTGACCGCCACCCCGGCCCGTCACTTCTGCGGCCGGGCCCTGCGCAACACCCAGCACACCCTCTGGGCCTCCTGGGTGGTCGCCGGGCCGGAACACCGCATCTACCACAGCGGCGACACCGGTTACTTCGACGGTTTCCAGGACATCGGCGCCGCGCACGGCCCGTTCGACGCCACGATGATCCAGGTCGGCGCGTACGCGGAGTTCTGGCCGGACATCCACATGACCCCGGAGGAGGGTGTCCGGACCCACCTCGATCTGCAGGGCGGAGACCCGGGCGGAGTTCTGCTGCCGATCCACTGGGGCACGTTCAACCTGGCGCCGCACCCATGGGCGGAGCCGGGGGAGTGGATGAAGGACGCGGCGCAGGAGGCGGGGCAGGCGGTGGCGTTTCCCCGGCCCGGTGAGCCGTTCGAGCCCGCGCGAGCGCTCCCCACGGAGCCGTGGTGGCGGCCTGTGTCCCAGCCGATCGCGCACCCGTGGCGTCGTCCCCGGCAGGTTGAGGTCGCGGACGAGCCCCGCAGCGGCGATCTGGACCTCGCCGGCTGAGCGTCGACGTCCGGCGTCGAGGACCTGGGACGATCGCCGAGCCGACGGTGGGCCTCGGCCGTTGCCGGTGGCGCGTCCGCGGGGCCGGTCGTCCCGTCAGGGTGGCGCGGTCCCGTCGCGTACCGGGCACGGGCGGAGTCGCCCGCCCGTGCCCGGAGACGCTCACCGCGGGCCGGTCGTCAGCACGTGCGGCCGACGTAGTGCGCGCCCTGGATCTTGGACGCCGATCCGAGCCATGTCCGGCCGGGGGCGACACAGCGCTCGTAGTCGGCCGCGTGCGCGACGGCCACCTTGATGACGACGTGCGAGCCGTCCGAGGTGCAGTGCTGGTAGAAGGCGTCGGCGCTCGTCTCGTAGAAGCCGCACGGGGCGGCGGCCGAGGGGGCCGCGGTGAACGCCACGGCGCCGAGGGCGGTGAGCGCGAGAGCGGCGGCGGAGGCGAGGGTGCTGGTCACCCGGTGTCGGACAGTCACAAGGGCTCCTGGAACGGATCGATCGGATCAGGTACGGGTGACGCCGAGGTGTGGTCGCGGAGCGGCCCCGCGCCGGACGTCGGTTCTGAGAGTCGCAGCCCGGGACGGGACGACCGGGGCCAACGGGACGCGTTCACCCGGAAGGGGCGTCAACACGCCGCACGACACCTGTGCCGCCGTTCGGAGGACGCGGTCCGGCGGTGCGCGTCGTGCGGAGTCCGTCCGGCACGGCCGGTCCCCGCGACGGGAATGCGGTACCCGACGTGGGCGTTGCACCCCATGTATGACATGCCCGAGTCAATCGGCTCGGGTGGTGGAGCAAGGAGCACCTCATGGCACGCAGTACCACGCGTCCGGTGGTCAGGCTGACTTCCACGGCCGGCACCGGCCTCACCTACGTGACCCGCAAGAACCGTCTGAACGACCCCGACCGCCTGGTCCTGCGCAAGTACGACCCGGTCGTCGGCGGGCACGTCCTCTTCCGCGAGACGCGCTGAGGCGACGTCGACCCACGCCCTTCGGAAGGAGGCCGCGATGAAGGTACGCAAGTCCCTGCGCTCGGTGAAGGCGAAGCCGGGCGCACAGGTGGTGCGCCGGCGCGGCGTCACCTATGTGATCAACAAGAAGGAGCCGCGTTTCAAGGCCCGTCAGGGCTGACATGACAGGCCGCAGCGGCCCGGCACCGCGCGGTGCCGGGCCGCGCGGCCTGCGGGGAGGCAGGCCGCGCGGAGAGCCCGTCTCGCATAGTGGGCGTTCCTGTACCCCGACGCTGGTCAAGATGTTTACATGCGCGTAACACTTACGTGTCCCGCGCACGGCAACGGAGCCGAGCGCCCCCGTCGGCGCGCACCGCCTCCCGGTGCCGGCCGTGCCAGAAAGGGCTCCTGTGACCACGCGATCCGAGACGAAGACCACCCTCGCGCACCTGCTCACCGAGATCGAGCGCCGCAACCCGGCGCAGCCCGAGTTCCACCAGGCCGTACACGAAGTCCTGGAGACGCTGGCACCGGTCGTCGCCGCCCGGCCCGAGTACGCCGAACCCGGGCTGATCGAGCGGCTGTGCGAGCCGGAGCGCCAGGTCATCTTCCGGGTGCCGTGGCAGGACGACCAGGGGCGGGTGCAGGTCAACCGTGGTTTCCGGGTGGAGTTCAACAGCGCGCTCGGCCCGTACAAGGGCGGCCTCCGTTTCCACCCCTCCGTCAACCTGGGTGTCGTCAAGTTCCTCGGCTTCGAGCAGATCTTCAAGAACGCGCTGACCGGCCTCGGCATCGGCGGCGGCAAGGGCGGCAGCGACTTCGACCCGCACGGCCGCAGCGACGCGGAGGTCATGCGGTTCTGCCAGTCGTTCATGACCGAGCTGTACCGGCACATCGGCGAGCACACGGACGTGCCCGCGGGGGACATCGGCGTCGGCGGCCGGGAGATCGGCTACCTGTTCGGCCAGTACCGGCGCATCACCAACCGCTGGGAGGCCGGCGTCCTCACCGGCAAGGGCCCGGGCTGGGGCGGCTCACTGATCCGCCCCGAGGCCACCGGGTACGGAAACGTCCTCTTCGCGGCGGCCATGCTGCGTGAGCGCGGTGAGGACCTGGAGGGCCGGACGGCGGTCGTCTCCGGCTCCGGCAACGTCGCCGTCCACACCATCGAGAAGCTGACCGCCCTCGGCGCCAACGCCGTGACGTGCTCGGACTCCTCCGGTTACGTCGTCGACGAGAAGGGCATCGACCTCGACCTCCTCAGGCAGATCAAGGAGGTGGAGCGCGGCCGGGTGGACGCGTACGCCGAGCGCCGGGGCGCTTCGGCCCGCTTCGTGCCCGGCGGACGGGTCTGGGAGGTCCCGGCCGACCTCGCGCTGCCGTCGGCCACGCAGAACGAACTGAACGAGCAGGACGCCGCCGCCCTGGTCCGCAACGGCGTGAAGGCGGTCTCGGAGGGCGCCAACATGCCGACGACGCCGGCTGCCGTGCACCTGTTCCAGCAGGCCGGCGTCGCGTTCGGACCCGGCAAGGCCGCCAACGCGGGCGGTGTCGCGGTCAGCGCCCTGGAGATGGCGCAGAACCACGCCCGTACGTCGTGGCCGGCGGCGCGGGTCGAGGAGGAGCTGACCCGGATCATGAACGACATCCACACCACCTGCCACGAGACGGCCGAGCGCTACGGGGCTCCCGGTGACTATGTGACGGGAGCGAACATCGCCGGCTTCGAGCGGGTGGCGGACGCGATGCTGGCGCAGGGCGTCATCTGACCGGACCGACGAGCACGGGGTCGCCGTGGCGCGACGCGTCGCCGTGGCCCGTCGACGCGGTGGCGGGCGGAGCGGGGACGGACCCGCCGCGACGGGCTCGCCCTGGCGTCGAACACGGGTACGCCCACCTGGCACGGCCGCCAGGGAGCGCTCCGGCGCGCACGGTGAGCCGGCCGGCGCCGCCGTGACGAGGGCGCACCGCTCGCCTGCCGGGGCGCCGGGCGCGGGGTCCTGCCGGGGGCCGGGTCCTGCCGGGGCTCCGGCCCGCGTCGATGTCGGCCGCGGCGGCGAGGTCCCGGGCGTGTCCGGTGGTCCCGTCAGCGGCGCGGCGCGCGGTGCGGTGCGGCGCGCCGCGCGGGGTCCGCGTCGCGGCCGCGCGCCCTGACGGCATCCGTCCCGACGGCGCCGGCATCCGTACCGCTGACCGGCATCCGTACGGACGGCCGGCATCCGCACCGACGGCCGGGCCGGGATCAGTACGCCTCCACCTCGCGCCGGCCGACCGGGGAGAGGCGGGAAGGTTTCTCTAGTAACCGAGAGTGACGCGATTTGATCGCTTGCGATCGTTCACTCATCTCTCCATGGCGATGTCCGGGGGATTTCGGCAAACCGCCCCTCGCACGTGAGACGCACGCGACTACTGTGAGTGTCCGTCGGGCGACACGGGCCGGGTTCGCGGTCCGCGCGGCCGACACCGCGATGGCGCATGCCCGCGTGGCGCACCACGCGCGAGCACCCAGCCCCGACGGACCCGCACCCGAGGACACCGATGTCTCACCTCCGCGCCCCGGCATCGCGCGCCGACCGCCGTGAAGGCGGACGGCACGGCCGGCCGGCCGCCCGTACCGAGCCCGCGCTGCCCGAGGCCCCCCTACGGTCCCAGTTGCTCCGTCTCGCCGTGCTGCCGCCCGTCGCGGTCGCCCTCAGCGCCTCGGCGGCCGTCCTGTTCACCGTCCGGTCCACCGGCATCCGCCCGGCCCTCGTGCTGTGGGCCGTGCTGGCCGGCGCGGTCTCCGTCACCGTGGCCGCCGTCGTCATCGCAGCCGTCGCCGCCGACCGCGCCGCCCGCTCCGTACAGGAACGCCTCGGCGCCCTGCGCCGCGGCACCGCCCGCGGCGAGGCCGAACTGCGCGCCCTGGTCGACACGTTGCGGCGCGGCGAGGGCCCGCCCCAGCGCACACCAGGCGGCGGACCGCCGGACGACGCCGACGCATTCGAACTGCTCGCCGCCGACCTGTCCCGCGCCCACGACGGTGCCGTCAGCGCCGTCGTGCAGGCCGCCCAGCTCTCCAGCCAGACGGGCAGCGAACAGAAACTGGAGGTCTTCGTCAACCTGGCCCGGCGCCTGCAGTCGCTGGTGCACCGGGAGATCTCCATCCTCGACGAGCTGGAGAACGAGCAGGAGGACCCCGACCTGCTCAAGGGCCTCTTCCACGTCGACCACCTCGCCACCCGCATCCGCCGCCACGCCGAGAACCTCGCCGTGCTCGGCGGCGCCGTCTCCCGCCGCCAGTGGAGCCACCCCGTCTCCATGACGGAGGTGATGCGCTCGGCCATCGCCGAGGTCGAGCAGTACTCACGGGTCCGGCTGGTCCCGCCCGTCGACGGCACCCTGCGCGGCCATGCCGTCGCCGACGTGATCCACCTGCTGGCCGAACTCGTGGAGAACGCCACCGTGTTCTCCGCCCCCGACACCCAGGTGCTGCTGCGCGCCAACCTGGTCACCGCCGGGCTCGCCGTCGAGGTCGAGGACCGCGGCCTCGGCATGCCGGTGGCCGAACAGCAGCGGATGAACGCCCTGCTCGCCGACCCCGACCAGGTCAACGTCGCCCGGCTGCTGGCGGACGGCCGCATCGGCCTGTACGTCGTCTCCCAGCTCGCGAAGCGGCACGGCATCGGCGTCCGCCTCCAGACCAACATCTACGGCGGTGTCCAGGCCGTCCTCGTCGTGCCGCAGGCCCTGCTGGGCACGGCACCGGACGCCGACGCGGCCCCGCGGACACCGGCGCCCGCGCCGCAGGCCACCGGCGGCGACCTGACCGCCGTACCCCCGAGGCCGCCCGCGCCCACCGCCGGACCGGTGCCGGGGCCGCCGCCCGCGCCCGTCCCCGGACCGGTGCCCGCCCCCCGGCTCCCCCCGGCCGCCCCCCACGGCGCACCCGCGCCACTGCCCGTGCGCGGCGCCCACGGGACGGCGCGGCCCACCCCGGCCGAGGCCGTGCCCGGCATCCGGCCCGACGACCGGCACCTGGTCGCCGAGCACACCGCCGCACCGCCCGTACCGCGCCACACCGCCGTGCGCGGCACCATGGACAAGCCCCGGCTGCCCCACCGGCGCGCCCAGGAGCACCTCGTGCCCCAACTGCGTGAGGGGCCCGCACCCCGCCAGGACACCGACCAGCACGCCGGGCACGACCCCGGCCTGATGGCCGCCTTCCAGCGCGGCATCGGCCTCGCCGAGGCCCAGCAGCGCCTGGAACCTGGTCCGCCGGAGCACCTCCCGGCCGATACCGGGAACGTCACCCGCACAACCGGCACCCGGTCCGCACCCTCGTGGCGGCCCACCACGCCCGAACCCCGCACCGACCACATCATCCGGCCCGAGACCGGCACGTGGCCCGGCACCCGGCCCGACGGCAGCACACCGACCTGATGACCGTCCCTCTGCCCGACCCCGCCCCCGCCCCCAGCGCTTGCGCAGATTTTCGTACCCCAAGGAGTCGATCCACCATGGCGAGCGATGCGCCCACCGGCCATGTATCCGATCTCGACTGGCTGATGAGCGGCCTCGTGCAGCGGGTGCCGCACACCTCCAGCGCGGTGCTGCTGTCCTGCGACGGGCTGGTGAAGTCCGTCCACGGCCTCGACGCCGACAGCGCCGACCACATGGCCGCGCTGGCCTCCGGCCTCTACTCCCTCGGCCGCAGCGCCGGAATCCGCTTCGGCGACGGCGGTGACGTACGGCAGGTCGTGGTCGAACTCGACTCGACGCTGCTGTTCGTCACCACCGCGGGCTCCGGCACCTGTCTCGCCGTACTGGCGGGCCGCGAGGCCGACGCGGCGGTCCTCGGCTACGAGATGGCGATGCTCGTCAAGAGCGTCCGCCCCTACCTGGTGACCGCGCCCCGCCAGCACGCCCTCGGGTCCCCGGCCGGCCCGTCGGCCCCGTCGATCCCGTCGGCTCCGTCGGCTCCGTCGGTTCCGTCGGCCCCGGCTTCCCCGGCGATGAGGCCTTGAGCGTGGCGACGGCCGGCGACGGGCCGTGGCTGGACGAAGCGGCCGGGCGCCTGGTGCGCCCCTTCACGGTCAGCAACGGCCGCACCCGGCCCACCGTCGCCCTCGACCTGATGTCGCAGGTGATGGCCACCGGGGCCACCCCCCTCGGCTACCTCGGCCCGGAGCACACACAGGCCCTCGACCTGTGCCGCGCTCCCGTCCCGGTCGCCGAGGTGGCCGCCCAACTGAGGCTGCCGGTGGCGGTCACCAAGGTGCTGCTGTCGGACCTCGTCGACTGCGGCGCGCTGACCACCAAGCCACCCGCCGCGTTCCACCACGACCCCACGGACCGGGCCCTTCTGGAGGCAGTGCTCGATGGACTACGACGACAGCTCTGACTACGACGAGAGCGCCGACGGCGGCGACCCGTTCCCCACGGCGCTGAAGATCCTGGTGGCGGGCGGGTTCGGCGTGGGCAAGACCACCTTCGTCGGCGCGGTCAGCGAGATCGCGCCGCTGAGCACCGAGGAACTGCTCACCACCGTCAGCGCCGCGACCGACAACCTGGACGGCATCGAGAACAAACTAGAGACCACCGTGGCCATGGACTTCGGCCGCATCACCCTCGACGCGCAGCACGTGCTGTACCTGTTCGGCACCCCCGGCCAGGAACGGTTCTGGTTCATGTGGGACGAACTGTGCGAGGGCGCGCTCGGCGCGGTCGTCCTCGCCGACACCCGGCGTCTGGAGGAGTCCTTCGCCGCCATCGACTTCTTCGAACAGCGCGGACTGTCCTTCATCGTCGCCGTCAACGAGTTCGACGGCGCCCACCGCTACGACACCGAGGAGGTGCGCACCGCCATCGACCTGCCCGAGGAGGTCCCGATCGTCCGCTGCGACGCCCGGATCTCCAGCTCCGGCGTACAGACCCTGCTCACCCTCGTACGCCATCTCATCGCCCACACGCCGGAGCCCGCCGCGGGGCACGGTGCCGGAGCCCGCCCATGAGCTACGACCCGCCGCGCCCGGCCGGACGGCTGCTGCTCACGCCCGAGGACCGGGAGGCCCCCGCGCGGGTACGGCGGCTGCGGCAGCTCGGCCTCGGGGAGCGCTGGGACCCTGCCCTCGACGCCTTCGCGGACCGGCTCGCCGAGATGGCCCAGGCGCCGTACGCGATGGTCAACTTCCTGGTGGAGAACGGGCAGTTCTTCGCCGGACTGCACGTCCCCCCGGTCCCGCCCGCGGGTGACGGCACCGTGCCGGAGTTCGCCCGGGTCCAGCCCCGCGACCACGGGTTCTGCCCCCATGTGGCCGCCCGGCGGCGGGCGTTGGTCCTGGAGGACGTCCGCGACTACCCGCGGTTCGCGGGCAACCCGGTCGTCGACACCTTCGGCATCCGCTCCTACCTGGGCGCCCCGCTCATCGACAGCACGGGGACGGTGCTGGGCGCGGTGAGCGCCGCTGACGTACGGCCCAGACTGTGGGGGAGGGCTGGTCTGGAGACCATCAAGGCGACGGCCGTGGACCTGATGGGCCGGATCGAGCGGAGCGCGGCCGACGGCCTGCCGCTGTGAGGTGCCCCCGCGCCGGGGTGTGAAGGAAAGCTGCGGCGGCGGTTAAGAAAACCTCGATGGACGGGCGACGCGCGGTGGGGCAGATTGCTGGGCGATCACCTCGTTCCCCCGGACGCGGGCCGCTTCGGCGTGCCCGGCGCCGGGACCCACCCGTCAGGAGCCGTGGCGTTGAAAGCGCTGGTCAAGGAGAAGGCGGAGCCCGGTCTGTGGCTCACGGACGTCCCCGAGCCCGCCGTCGGACCCGGTGACGTCCTCATCAGGGTGCTGCGCACCGGGATCTGCGGCACCGACCTGCACATCCGGGCCTGGGACGGCTGGGCGCGCGGGGCCGTGAGCGCCCCGCTGGTCCTCGGCCACGAGTTCGCCGGCGAGGTCGTGGAGACCGGCCGGGACGTCACCGACATCGCGGCCGGTGACCTGGTCAGCGGCGAGGGCCACCTCGTGTGCGGGAAGTGCCGCAACTGCCTGGCCGGGCGGCGCCACCTGTGCCGGTCCACCGTCGGGCTCGGCGTCGGCCGGGACGGGGCGTTCGCGGAGTACGTCGCGCTGCCCGCGGCCAACGTGTGGGTGCACCGAGCCCCCGTCGACCTCGACGTGGCCGCGATCTTCGACCCGTTCGGCAACGCCGTGCACACCGCCCTGTCCTTCCCGCTGGTCGGCGAGGACGTCCTCATCACCGGCGCCGGGCCGATCGGTCTGATGGCCGCCGCCGTCGCCCGGCACGCCGGCGCCCGCCACGTGATGGTCACCGACGTCAGCGAGGAACGGCTGGAGCTGGCCCGCGAGGTCGGCGCGAGCCTCGCCCTGAACGTCACCGGGGCGGCCATCGCGGACGGGCAGCGGGAACTGGGCCTGCGCGAGGGCTTCGACATCGGCCTGGAGATGTCCGGCCGCCCCGAGGCGCTGCGCGACATGCTCGCCAACATGACCCACGGCGGCCGGATCGCGATGCTGGGCCTGCCGTCCGAGGAGTTCGCGGTCGACTGGGCCCGCGTCGTCACCTCGATGATCACCATCAAGGGCATCTACGGCCGGGAGATGTTCGAGACCTGGTACGCGATGTCGGTGCTGCTGGAGGGCGGCCTCGACCTCGCCCCCGTGATCACTGGCCGGTACTCCCACCGCGACCACGAGGCCGCGTTCGCCGACGCCGCCAGTGGACGCGGCGGCAAGGTCGTCCTCGACTGGACCGTCTGACACCCCCGACCCTTCCCTGGAGCCCTTGATGTTCGACTCCGTACGCGACGACCTGCGCGCCACCCTCGACGAGATCCGCGCCGCCGGACTGCACAAGCCCGAGCGCGTCATCGGCACCCCGCAGTCGGCCACGGTCGCCGTCACCGCCGGCGGCCGCCCCGGCGAGGTCCTCAACTTCTGCGCCAACAACTACCTCGGCCTCGCCGACCACCCCGAGGTGATCGCCGCCGCCCACCGGGCCCTGGACCGCTGGGGCTACGGCATGGCCTCCGTCCGCTTCATCTGCGGCACCCAGGAGGTGCACAAGGAACTGGAGGCCCGGCTCTCCGCCTTCCTCGGCCAGGAGGACACGATCCTCTACTCCTCCTGCTTCGACGCCAACGGCGGTGTCTTCGAGACGCTGCTCGGCCCCGAGGACGCGGTCATCTCGGACGCCCTCAACCACGCCTCCATCATCGACGGCATCCGCCTGTCCAAGGCCCGCCGCCTCCGTTACGCCAACCGTGATCTCGCCGACCTGGAACGGCAGTTGAAGGACGCCTCCGACGCGCGACGGCGCCTGATCGTCACCGACGGCGTGTTCTCGATGGACGGGTACGTGGCACCGCTCGCCGACATCTGCGACCTGGCCGACCGCTACGACGCCATGGTCATGGTCGACGACTCGCACGCCGTCGGCTTCGTCGGCCCCGGCGGGCGCGGCACCCCCGAGCTGCACGGCGTCATGGACCGCGTCGACATCCTCACCGGCACCCTCGGCAAGGCCCTCGGCGGCGCCTCCGGCGGGTACGTCGCCGCCCGCGCCGAGATCGTCGCGCTGCTGCGCCAGCGGTCCCGGCCGTACCTCTTCTCCAACACCCTCGCCCCGGTGATCGCCGCCGCGTCCCTCAAGGTCCTCGACCTCCTGGAGTCCGCCGACGACCTGCGGGTCCGGCTCGCTGAGAACACCGCGCTGTTCCGCCGCCGGATGACCGAGGAGGGGTTCGAGATCCTCCCCGGCGACCACGCCATCGCGCCGGTGATGATCGGGGACGCGGCGCGGGCCGGCCGGCTGGCCGAGCTGCTGCTGGAGCGCGGCGTGTACGTGACCGGCTTCTCCTACCCGGTCGTCCCGCAGGGGCAGGCCCGGATCCGCGTGCAGCTCTCGGCCGCGCACTCCACCGAGGACGTGCACCGCGCGGTGGACGCCTTCGTGGGGGCACGGGCCGAACTCGATGCCTGAGCTGGGAGAATCGACGGCATGATCGAAGCGCGGCGGCTGCACATCCTGCGGGCCCTGGCCGACCACCGCACGGTGACAGCGGCCGCCGCCGCGCTCTACCTCACCCCCTCGGCGGTCTCCCAGCAGCTCGCCGCCCTGGAGCAGGAGACCGGCCACCGCCTGGTCGAGCGCGGCGCCAAGGGGGTACGGCTCACCCCGGCCGGCGAGATCCTGCTCGGCCACACCAACGCCGTCCTCGCCCAGCTGGAGCGGGCCGAGGCCGAGCTGGCCGCGTACGCCTCGGGCGAGGCCGGCACGGTCACCGTCGCCTCGTTCGCGACCGGTATCGCCCAGGTCGTCGCGCCCGCGCTGACCGGCCTCGCCCGCAGCGCGCCCGGCATCCGGCTGCGGGTCCAGGACGCCGAGGGCGACGCCAGCGTGCCGATGGTGCTGGACCGGCAGGTCGACGTGGCCGTCGCCGTCGAGTACCGCGGGGCGCCGCCGGCCGACGACCCGCGGCTGACCCACGTCCCGCTGTACGCCGAGCCGTTCGACGCGGTCGTGCCGGTCAGCCACCGGCTCGGTGACGCCGCCGAGGTGCCGCTCGCGGAACTGGCCAAGGACCCGTGGATCGGGCCGTACCCCGGCAACCCCTGTCACGACGTGGTGATGCTGGCCTGCGAGAGCGCCGGGTTCCAGCCCCGCCCCGAGCACTCCTCGGACGACTTTCGCGCGGTGGTCGCCCTCGCCTCGGCCGGGGCGGGCGTGGCCCTCGTCCCGCGCTCGGCGCTGCGCGGCATGGACCTCACCGGCGTGGTCGTCCGCCCGGTCGACGGGGTCGCGCCCACCCGCCGGGTCTTCGCGGCCGTACGCCGGGGCGCGGAGGAGCATCCGCTGATCCGCCCGGTACTGGACGCGCTGGAGACGGCCGCGCGGGAGTGAGCGTCCCGTAACACGCCTGTCTCATATCCGGGATAGCGTCCCGGATATGAGACAGAGAACTGACGGGACGGCCCCGGACCCGGTGGACGTCCGGCTCGGCACCCGCCTGGCCGAGCTGCGCGCCGAACGCGGCTGGTCCCTGGACGAGCTGGCGGAACGCGCCGGCGTGAGCCGCTCCACCCTCTCCCGTGCCGAGCGGGCCGAGACCAGCCCCACCGCCGCCCTCCTGAACCGCCTGTGCGCGGTCCACGGACGGACCATGTCCCAGCTGCTCGGCGAGGTCGAGGCCCGGCCCGCCCCCGTGGTCCGGGCCGCCGACCAGCAGGTCTGGACGGACCGCGCCGCCGGTTTCGTACGCCGGTCGGTGTCCCCGCCGCACGCCGGGCTGCGCGGCGAACTCGTGGAGGGCCGGCTCACCGCCGGTGCCGACCTGGCGTACGACCGGCCGCCCGTACCCGGACTGGAGCAGCACATCTGGGTGCTGGAGGGGGAACTGGAGGTGACGGCGCAGGACACCGCCCACCGCCTGGACACCGGTGACTGTCTGCGGCTGCGGGTCTGGGGGCCGACCCGGTTCCGGTGCCCCGGGCCGGGCGACGCGCGGTACGTGCTGGCGGTGGTGCTGCCATGACGGCGACCCGCCTGGACGCGCCCCGACTCGCCGACGCCGCGGGGGAGTTGGCCGACCTGCTGACCGACACCGTGCGCGGCGGCGCCTCGGTCGGCTTCCTCGCCCCGCTCGACCGGGCCGAGGCCCTCGCCTGGTGGCGGTCGCGGGCCGACGCGGTGGCCGCCGGCGGCCTCGCCGTGTGGGTGACGCGCGAGGACGGACGGGTGACCGGCACCGTCGGCCTCGTCCTGCCCGACAAGCCGAACAGCCGCCACCGCGCCGAACTCGTCAAGCTGATGGTGCACCCCCGCGCCCGCGGCCGGGGCCTCGGCCGCACCCTCCTGGACACCGCCGAACGGGCCGCCGCCGCGGCCGGCATCACCCTGCTCCACCTGGACACCGAGACCGACAGCCCCGCCGAACACCTCTACCGCTCGGCGGGCTGGACCCGGGCCGGAGTGATCCCCGACTACGCCGCGAACCCGGACGGTGTCCTGCGGCCCACGACGCTGTACTTCAAACACGTCGGACCGCCCGGCTGAACCGGACTCAGGAGGCGCGCCGCGCGGCCCACACCATGCGCTCGGTCCGCACCGTCAGGTCGTCGCGGCGCAGGATGCCGCGCGGATCGTCGGCGTCGAGCAGCCGGTCGAGGGCGGTGAGGTCCTCGGCCGCCAGCGTCCCGGCGGCGGCGCCGCGCAGGCGGCGCAGACCGGCGAGGGCGTAGCGGCCGACCGCGTCGGTGTGCGGCGGGCCGACGTTCACGGTGACGGTGCGTTCGGCCTCGACGGTGAAACCGGCGGCGGTGAGCTTGGCTCCCCAGTCGGCGCCGCGGTGCGGCACGTGCTCGGCGTGGTACCGGTCGAGCGCGGCGTGGCAGCGCTCCTCCAGCCCGGGACGGTCCTCGGGGGCGTCCGCGGGCAGGAACCGGGGGAACCCGGCCAGTTCCACGACGGCGAACAGCCCGCCGGGCGCCAGCAGGTCACGCACCCGGCCCAGGGTGCGGTCGGGATCGGCCATGTGGTGCAGGGAGGCGGACGCCCAGACCAGCTCGGGCGCGCCGAGGCCGGGCCAGGGGGCGTCCAGGTCGGCCCGGACGGTGCGCACCCGGCCGGCCGCACCGGTCGCGGCGGCCTTCTCCAGCAGACGGCTCAGATGGCCGGCCGAGGCGTCGACGGCGATCACCTCGGCCTCGGGGAAGCGGTCGAGCAGGGCGAAGGTGCCGGCCCCGGTTCCGCAGCCCAGGTCCACGATGTGCCGGGGAGGGGCCGTGACGGGCAGCCACGCGGTGATGGCGGCGAGGTGCTCGGCGAGCACCTCCGCGTCCAGGTCGAGGATCTCCGCATGGTCGTCGGAGGCGTGGCCCGCGCACGGGGAGGTGTGTGTCATACCGGCCACGCTAGGAGAACCGTCGGCGGACGGCCCGGTCGCTTCCCGGAAGGGCAAGACGATGGCCGCCCGGCGTGCCGGACACGCAAGAAGCCCCTGGTCCGCGGCGCCCGTCCTCTCATGGGGACGGGCGGCCGGCGTACTCGTCCGTCTCGGCGCGCTGGTGGCCGCGGCGGGCGTCACGGTCGAAGATGCCCAGGACGTCGCACGGCCCGCCCTCGGCGCCGAGAGCGTGCGGGAGCATCGTCGGGAACTCGGCGGCCTGGTTGGTCTCCACCCGAATGCGCCGGTCGCCCAGGAGCAGGACGGCGGTACCGGAGAGCACGACGAGCCACTCCCGGCCGGGATGGGCGCGCATGCGCGCGGGACTGTCGGGTGGCGGGTCCGTCAGACGCTGGCGTACGACGCTCAGCCCCGGGTCGGCGCGGACGGCCCACCGCATCCGCTGGTGGGCCGCGTCGATCGTCGGGCTGGAGATCACGTCGTCGGCGGCGGTCTCGACCAACTGGTCGAGCGAGGTGTCCAGGGCGCGGGCGAGGGTGACGAGCTGGTCCAGCGCGAGCCGGCGCCGGCCGTTCTCGATGCGGCTGAGCGTGGAGGGGCTGAGCCGGGCCCGGCCGGCCAACTCGTCGAGGGACCAGCCCTGCGCCACGCGCAGGGCGCGGATCCGGGCGCGTACGAGACCGTCGAGATCACCGGAGAATTGCGTCATGGGCACAAGGGTATGCGCGACAGGCAAGGTTGTCGGCGGTTGTCGGCGGTTGTCGGCGGCGCGGGACCGGGGCCGACGGGTCGCCGCCCCGCCCCGGGCAGGCTGTCAGTGGCACGGGCTACGGTGCCTGACATGCCGGACGCCGAAGACGTACGCCGTATCGCCCTGTCCCTGCCGGACACCACGGAGAAGATCGCCTGGAGCATGCCGACCTTCCGGGTCGCGGGCAAGATGTTCGCCACGCTGCCCGAGGACGAGACGTCCATCGCCGTGCGCTGCCCCAAGGAGGAGCGGGACGAACTGGTCCTCGCCGAGCCGGACAAGTTCTGGATCGCCGGGCACGAGGCCCAGTTCGCCTGGGTACGGGCCCGGCTGGCCGCGCTGGAGGGCGAGGACGAGCTGCGGGACATCCTCGCCGACTCCTGGCGCCAGGCCGCCCCGTCCGCCCTGCTGGAGAGCCACCCCCGGCTGGGCCTGCCGCCCACCGGCTGACGGCCCCCGAGGTCAGCTCCGCGCCGCCGCCCCGAGGAAGCCGCCGATCCGCTCCCGCAGCGACCGGGCGTCCAGTCCGTGCGCGGCGGCGTGCTCCTCGACGAGCCCGTACCGCCGCAGTTCGCGTCGGCCGACCCCCAGGCCCAGCACCCGGTGCGGTACGTCGGACAGCGCCTCGTTCACGGCCGCCGCCGACGTACCCGCGAGGTACGGCTCGACCAGGACCACGTCCGCCCGAGCCGCCCGCACGGCCCGGCGCAGCGCCCCGGCGTCGAAGGGGCGGACCGTGGTGGCGTACAGCACGGTGACGTCGAGTCCCTGTGTGGCGGCGAGCACGCCGTCCAGCACCGGCCCGACGGCGACGACCACGCCCGAGCCGCCCTCGCGCAGGACACGGAACCGCTCCCCGTCGACCGGCAGCCCGTCGGCGTTCGACTGCACCGACAGCCGTACGTACACCTTGTCGTCCCCGGCGGCGACCGCGTGCCGCAGCAGGGTCTCGGCCTCGTCCGGATGCCCGGGCACGTGCACCGTCCAGCCGTCCAGGGTGTCGAGCAGCGCCACGTCACCGGGTGCCATGTGGGTGTATCCGCCGGCCGGCCAGTCGAAGGACGCGGCGGCGCTGACCAGCACCGCGCCCGCGTCCTGATGGCCGAGATCCAGCTTGACCTGCTCGAAGGGCCGCTCCACGAGGAAGCTGGCGAAGGTGTGCACGACGGGCCGCAGTCCGGTCAGCGCCAGCCCCGCGGCGGCACCGACGAGCAACTGCTCGCGGATGCCGACGTTGATGACCCGGTCGGGGTGGCGGCGCCCCGCCTCCGCGAAGCCGTCCGCGCCGATCTCGGCGAGGACCACGGCGACGCGCGGGTCCTCGTCGAGCAGCGCGGAGACGACGGGGGCGAAACGGTCACGCATGGTGTCCATGGGAGTTCCTTCCGAATGAGGGTGTCAGGCGGACTTCGGCTCCACCCGGGCCACCACCACGTGCGGGCGGCCCGGGTGCGGCGCGGTGAACGCCGCGTACAGCTCCTCGTGGTCCCGGCCGTCGGCGGTCACCGTCGACCAGCCCGCGGCCTCGAAGCGGGCCGCGATACCGCCGGGCCGGGCGTGCCGGGCGGAGGCGTTGTCGACGACGACGGTGTGCAGCCGCTCCAGGCCGGCGGCCCCGGCGAAGGCGATCGCCTCGTGATTGCTGCCCTCGTCCAGCTCCGCGTCCCCGGTCAGCACCCACACCCGGGGCTCGCCGCGCCCCTGGGCGCGCAGCCCCAGCGCCATGCCGACCGCGATCGGCAGCCCGTGCCCCAGCGAACCGCTGCCGATCTCCACCCCCGGCACCAGGGTCCGGTCGGGGTGGTGTCCGAGCGGCGAGTCGTAGGAGCCGAAGCCGTCCAGCCAGCCCACGGGCACGAAGCCCTTGGCGGCGAGCACGGCGTAGTACGCCATCGGCCCGTGCCCCTTCGACAGCAGGAACCGGTCCCGCCCGGGGTCGTCCCCGCGCTCAGGGCCGACCCGGAGCACCCGGTCGTAGAGCACCCACAGCACGTCCAGGGTGGACGTCGCGGCGGGCCCGTGCTTCTCGTCCCCCGTCATCAGGGCCATCAGGCCCGGCAGGTCGGCGTACCCGTAGGCGCGCCCGAGTTCCTCGGTCGTCTTCGTCATACGGACGAGCCTGCTACCTCAACCTAACTTGAGGTCAAGCGGCGAAAAGTACGGTACGGGAAAGGGATGCGCGACCACCGGCCCGAGTGCGGTATGGTTTTCCTGCACGCCCTGCCGGGGAAACCCCAGGTCAGGCGGGCAACGGGACGTGGCGCAGCTTGGTAGCGCACTTGACTGGGGGTCAAGGGGTCGCAGGTTCAAATCCTGTCGTCCCGACTGGAGACAGTCGCGGAGCAGAGGGTCTGCCGGAGTGATTCGGCGGGCCCTCTGCCGTATGTCTTGGGGACCATGTGGGGACCTGTCGGCAGGGTCGGCGGGGTCGGCGGGGTCTTGGGGGCGCGGGCCGCGCTGAGGTGCGCGGTGAGCGCGGCGCCGGCGTCGGTGATCCGGCGCTGGTCGGCGGCGCTCGCTCATCAGGTCGGTCCACCGGGCACGGGCCCGATGAGGGCTGGGACGATCAGGGTGGTACTCGACGTCGGTGGAGAGCCGGACGCCGACAGGACGTTGGTCGGTCGGTCCGGTCACGCCTGGCCCAGCCGCGCAGGCTCTCCGAGCTCACTCCGGATACCGCGCGGCCTCCGTGACCGTCTTGCTGGAGGAGCGGGCCAACGCGATTCGCGGCCCGCTCGAACTACTCCGGACACCGCTTCGAGTACTGACTGCCCACCTGGCACCACTTCCTCTGGAACCTCATATCCCGGTCTCCGGTTGTTCATTCGCGAGGGGAAGCTTCACGGCTTATGAAGACGCAGGTCAGGACCTGTTTCGCGGACGAGTGGAACCAGCCCTGAGTGCTGCCCGGGACCGGGCGGGGGGTCGACGTCGAGCGCCCGGGAAGGTAAAAAACAAAGCGCGATTGTTCCAATCATGTGAAGTTTCTTACGCATTTCGGGGATGCTGCTGTCGTCGGACGACAGTAGGCGGGGGCCAATGAACGGTGTACACGTTGTGGGGGAAGCCGGCGGGAACGGGGATGCCGCGACCGGCTGTCTGTCCGACAGGAGCGAAGCGGGGCCGGGCCACGACAGGCCGGCGCCCCACGCGATAGCGCTGGTCGAGCCGAACGAGGTGATCCGTTTCGGACTGCTGGCGATGCTCTGGGCGATGGAGTCCGTCTCGCAGGTCATCACCGTGACGCAGGTGGGCGACCCCTGTGACACCCTGGCGGCCGGCCACGCCGACACCGTGCTGGTCTCCAGCGACCTGCCGGAGGACGACCTGGAGCGGATCCAGGCGTGGGCGGCCGGCGCGAGAAGCAGGGTGCTCCTCCTGCTGCACGACACCCTCGATCCGCGGCTGGCCCGGCTCGTCCGGCGCTTTCCCGAGGGCATCGTGCCGCTGCAGGGGCTGACGTCCGAACGGCTCGGCAGCGTCCTGCGCCTCCACCGGGGGGCCGAGGCAGCGACTCCTCCGCCGGCGGGGGCAGCGGTCCCCGCGGCCAGACGTCCCACCCGGCGCGCGCACCGCTCCGCAGAGGGGCGCCTGTCCTCCCTGTGGTACCGCAACCCGCTGACCCAGCGGGAGATCGATGTCCTGGGGCTGCTGTCGCAGGGGCTGAGCAACAAGCAGATCGCACCGCGGATAGGCATCTCCGAACACGGGGTGAAGCGCCACATCAGCAACATCCTCGCGAAGCTGAACTGCTCGAACCGGACCGAGGCCGTGTCGTACGCGCTCCAGCAGAACTTCCTCGGCGCGAGCCGGGTCATGGACTGAGCGGGGGTTGCGATGCCGGGACGGACGGGCCTGACCGCTGAGGGCGTCGGGGACGCCGAGGGGCAGCGAACGGGTCGGCGGGACTTCCGGTGGTACTGGGCCGGCCAGAGCGTGAGCGTCGTCGGCGACCAGGTCGCCGCCTTCGTTCTGCCCACCATCGCGATCACCGCGTTCGGCGCCTCGTCGCTGGAGGTCGGTGTCCTCAACATGCTCAACACCGGCGCCTACAGCCTGCTCGGGCTGTTCGTCGGGGTGCTCATGGACCGCAGGCGCAGGCGGCCCGTGCTGGTCGCCTCCGACGTGGTGCGCGGGCTCGCTTTCGGTGCCGTGCCCCTGCTCACCCTCAGCGGTGACAGCCACCTGGGCATGCTCTACGCGGTCGCCGTGGTCGCCGGGGTCTGCGCCGTCTTCTTCAACGTGGCGAGCCAGTCACACCTGCCGACGCTCGTGGGACCGGGCTTCCTCGGTACCGCCAACGCGCGCATGGAGATCTCCAACACCCTGGCCCTGGTACTCGGGCCCGCCCTCGGAGGCTGGCTGGTGCAGTGGTGGGGCGGCCCGACCGCGCTGGCCGTGAACGCGCTGTCCTTCTGCTTCTCGGTGGCCGGGATCCTCCTGATCAGGACGCCGGAGCCGCCGCCGGACGCCAAGAGCCGGAACTCGCTCTGGCAAGACCTGCGAGAGGGCGTACGGGTGCTGTGGCACCACGAGGTGCTCCGCCGCACGACCCTGGCGTCGGCGGCGCGGAACTTCGGCAACACGGCCGTCAACACCGTCCTGCTGCTCTTCGCCTACCGGGCCCTGGGACTGTCCGCGGGCGTCGCCGGGATCCTGTTCGCGTCCGGCACCGTGGCGGCCGTGCTCGGGGCGTGGCTGACGGTGCCGATGCGGCGGCGGGCCGGAACCGGGTGGGCACTGCTGGGGGCCAACGCGGCTGCCGCGGTCTGGGTGTTCGCCCCGCTGGCCCTGGTGCTGCCCCCGCTGCCGACACTGCTCGTGATGCGGGTCGTGTCGTCGTTCTCCCTCCCGCTGTGGAACTCGACCGTCGTGACCCTCCGTCAGGAAGCGGTCCCGGCGGGGCTGCTCGGACGGGTGAGCGCGACAGCGGGAACACTCAACTTCTCGGCCATCCCGTTCGGCGCGCTGCTCGGCGGTCTGGCCGCCGAGGGCCTGTCGGCCGCGCTCGGTACCAGAGACGGGCTCGCGCTCACGCTCACGGTGTCCGGACTGGCGGCCGGCAGCGGCACCCTGGCCCTGCTGCGCCGGACCGTCAGGTCCCTGCCCTGAACAGCGCCGCGATCGCGCCATCGAGGTCCGGGTGGCGGAAGCCGAACCCCGCGGCGGTGAGGACCGACGGAACCGCGCGCCGGCCGGTGAAGAAGCCGTCCGCGTACTCACCGAGCGCGGACCTCAGCACCGGGCGCGGCAGGCTCCAGGGCACCGGGCGGCGGAGGGCCCGGCCCAGCGCGGCGGCGAACTCGCGCTGAACGGCGGCCCCGGGCGCCGTGACGTTGACCGGCCCCGCGACCGACTCGTTCTCCAGGACGAACCGCACCGCGGCGACCGCGTCGTCCTCGGCCACCCACGACAGACAGTGGTCGCCCCGCCCGAAACGGAAGCCGAGGAACGCCCGGAACGCCGGTGTCATGACCTTGATGATGCCGCTGTCCGCCGCGAGCACCGTACCCAGACGCAGCAGCACGACGCGGGTGCCGGAGCCCTCGGCCTTGCTCGCGGCGGCCTCCCAGTCGCGGCACAGCTCCGCGTGGAAACCCGTTCCGCTCCCGGCGCTCTCGTCGACCTCGACGGTTCCGGTGTCCCCGTAGTAGGCGGTCTCCGATCCGCTCAGGAACACCGGCACACCCGATTCGGCGACGGCCGAGGCCAGGGTGCGAGCGGCCACCACACGGCTGTCGTGGATCTTCCGCTTCCGCGCCGCGTTCCAGCGTTTGCCGGCCAGCCCGGTGCTGTAGAGATTCACGACCGCGTCGAAGCCGTAGAGGGTCCCGGGGGCGATGCGGCCGTAGGAAGGGTCCCAGCCGATCTCGTCCGCGGCGTGGGCCTGGCCCCGTACCAGCCGGGACACGTCGTGGCCGGCCGTCCTCAGGTCCCCGACGACGGCCGAACCGAGCGCGCCGGAGGCTCCGGCAACAGCGATTCTCACAGTTCCTCCAGAGGGGTCGCGTCACGCCAGGAACGCGTCGGCGACGCTCTTCGCCGCGATCTCGAGCAGGGCGGGGTCGCGGGTCTCGACGACGTCGACCGAGACGTCCGGCCGCACCGGCACGGTCCCGGACCCGGCGCACAGGCGGCGCCGGCCGCCACCGGTGATGTTGAGCAGCACCATGTCGTCCGTGCCGATGCGCCCGGCGCGGACGGCCTTGGCCAGACCCGCCAGCGCCACCCCGGCCGCGGGCTCGATGTCGACGCCCTCGGTCCGCTCGAACAGGGCCATGGCGCGCCGGGCCTCGTCGCCCCCCGCGACGACCACCGTTCCGCCACTCTCGACCAGCGCCTCCCGTACGCCGCCGCGCACGGCGAAAGGAGGCCGGCCGTTCGTCAGCTCCGGGGCGACGACGGGTCCGGCGGGTGCCAGGGTCCGCCGGCCGTGCCAGGCGTCGCGCAGAGGTGCGTAAGGGGCGTTCTGGCACAGGAGGAGGCGGGGCAGCGGGTCGGGGCAGCCGTGCTTCCGCAGGCGTCCGGCCGCCTCGTGCGCGGCCACCGCTCCCGCGCCGCTGCCCACCGCCTGGACGTAGTGGCGGGGCAGCCGTCCCGACGCCTCGAAGACCGACAACAGGCAGGTCGCCAGGCCGTCACGCCGCCCGACGTTGCGTATCCCGCCCTCCGGCCGGAAACCGTCCAGGGCACCCACCGCCTCGGCCAGGGCGATCGCGTCGTCGTACGTTCCGCCCTCGACCACGATCAGCCCCACGCCGTCGGCCCGTCCGGCCGCGGCGGACACCGCCCCCACGGCGTACGAGGGAACGACGATCAGGCACCTCGCCCCCTCCCGGACGCACGCGGCGGCGAAGGCGGCGGCGGTGTTGCCCGCGGAGGCGAGCACCAGCACCGGCGGATCGTCCGGGAGGCGGCCCAGGACCACGCCGGCCTCCAGGTCCTTGAACGTGCCGGTCGGCAGCAGCGCGCCGCGCTCGGGCCAGTGGCCGCTGAAGGAGATCCACAGGTCCGACAGCCCGAGAGCACGGCCGAGTTCCTCGGCCCGGCAGGCGACCGGCCCCGGCGAGCCGGGTATCGCGCGGACCACCGGCAGCCAGGCGAAGCGGAAGACGCTGCCGGCCGGAGCCGGATGCCTCGCGTGCAGACCCGACGCCTGGTACACGGTGCGCAGCAGCGAGGGCTCATGGGGCGCATCGCACGCGAGCCGCAGCCCGTCGTCGTCGTACTCGGTGCCGCACGCGCAACACACCAGGCGATACGCCCTCATGTCCCCTCAGTCCCCTCGGGTGGCGATGTACTGCGTCACTGCCGTGGCCGCGGCCAGTACGGCAAGGCCGGCCAGGCCGTAGCCGGCGAACGGCAGCACCAGGTCGGCCGGGCTGCGGTCGCCGGACATGGAGCGCAGCATCGGATAGACCGGCGGCACCGGTTTGGCGAGGATCACCGCGAGCACCAGCGCGAGCCCGGCCACCACCGAGAAGCCCGGCCGGCCGATCACCAGCCGTGAGCACAGCAGTCCCAGCCCGATGCCGACGCAGGCACAGATCAGCTGTGCGGCGGCGCCGAGCGCCACCGCCTGCCAGGTGACGGTGTGCGAGCCGGAGACGACCGGATAGACCAGGCCGATCAAGGTCATGCCGACGCAGAAGGTGGCCGAGGCGGCGACGGCGGCGACGAGCACGTCGCGCGAACGGCGCGCGTTCACCACGACCATGGCCCGTCCGACGGGCTCCTCCACGTTGACCACCGCGGCGGCGATCCAGGTCGCGCAGGCCAGCACGGACCCGGCGGCGGCCTGGTACACCTCCAGCAGCGGGCCGTTGTCGCTGCTGGTGAGAATGGCGAGCAGGCCGAGGAAGAACACCAGGGGCGGCACATAACGCTGGGAGTGCAGCACGGTGGCCATGTTGTAGCGGTACAGGGCGGTCATCGGGTCACCCGCCCGTCCGCCGGGGCGGGGACGACGACGTCGTGCCGGAGCGCGTCGACGGACCAGCCGGCGTGGAGCGCCGTGAGCAGCAGCGTGTCGCAGTGGCCGCGCGGCACCCGGACCCGGACACCGTGCTCCCCTTCGGGGGTCACCGACCGCACGCCCTCCGCCCTCGTCAGGGCGTCGACGAGCGCGGCGGGCCAGGGGCCCGGCGCGCGCAGTACGACCTCCGACACCGAGGCCCGAGGATCCGCCGTGTCCGGCGCCACGGCCGACGCCTCGCCGAGCCGCCCCGCCTCGATGCGGTAGACCTCGGTCGCCACGGACCGGGTCACGGCCTCCCGGTGGTCGGTGAAGACCACGGTCCCGCCGCCGGAGGCGACCTCCGTGATGACCGATGCCAGCACGCCGTGCGTCGAGGCGTCCAGGCCCGACCACGGCTCGTCGAGGATCAGCAACCGCGGCGGCACCAGCAGGGCCTGCGCCACGGCGACCTTCTGCGCGTTGCCCTTGGACAGGTCACGGATCGGCGTCTCGAATCCGCCCACCAGATCGAAGCGGGAGAGCAGTTCGGTACCCCGGGCCACGGCACGCCTGCTCGGCAGCCCTTTGACGCGTCCCATGTGCGCGAGGTAGGAACGGGCCGACAGCCGGGTGCCCGCCGGAAAGCGGTCCGGTACGTAGCCGATGACCCCCGGATCACCGGAGCGGGTGCCGGAGGTCGGCCGTGAGACGCCCGCCAGGATCCGCAGCAGCGTCGACTTGCCCGAGCCGTTGCCGCCGGTGACGGCCTGGACGGCACCCGGCGACGTCCGGAAGTCGACGTCGACGAGCACCGGACGGCCGCGCCGGTAGCGTTTGCTCACTGCCTTCAAAGTCAACACCTGCTTGATTCCTCCCTCTTCGCCTGCGACACGCGTCGCATGTCGAGCCATTGTCCGGCTCACCGAAGGGGAGTGTCCGTGTCGCGAGGTCGTAGGTCACCTCTTCGGGTGGTCGAGGCCGCCAGGGCGGCGAAGCGGTCCAGTCCCTCGTCGATCTGTTCGGGGGTGAGGACGCTGAACGACAGGCGGATCGCACACCGGGCGGCCGCACCCGTGGTGAAGTGCCGCATGGGCGTCCACAGGACGCCGAACTCACGGGCGGACCGCTCCAGCAGGGAGTCGTCCGCCTCGAACGGCACCGACAGCACGAGGAAGAAGCCGCCGCGCGGGCGGTTCCAGCCGATGCCCGAGGGGCCGTCGGCCGGGAACCGGCGGGCCAGGCCTTCCAGAAGACGCGTCAGGTTGCGCCGGTAGACGGCGATCTCCGGCTGGTTGGCCTTCACCAGACTGCAGCCGTGGGCCAGGAGCTTGCCCGCGATCACCGCCTGGGCGATCGGAGAGGTGTTGACGGTCAGCATGCTCTTGAGCTTGGCGAGCTGGTCGGCGAGCAGGCCGCCACCGGCCACCGGCTGATCGGCGACCACGTAGCCCACGCGGGCCCCGGGCATGCCCGTCTTGGCGAAGGAACCGAGATAGACGACGCGCCGCCCCGAGTCGATCGCCTTGAGCGTCGGCGGCCGCTCGTCGTCGGCCGAGAAGAGCCCGTACGGATTGTCTTCCAGGATCAGGAAGTCCTCGGCGGCGGCCAGGGCGAGCAGCGCCCGGCGGTCGGCGGGGGAGAGGCTGACACCGGAGGGGTTGGAGTGGTCGGCCACGACGTAGCAGGCGCGCGGACGGCGGCCCTCGGCCCTCAGCCGCCGTACCGTCCCGGCCAGCGCGGGCAGGTCGATCCCGGCCGGCCCGCCGTCCACGCCGACCACCGGCATGTCGGCCAGTCGCGCGGCGCCGACGATGCCCACGTAGGCCGGGGTCACCGTGAGCAGGACGTCCCGGTCGTCGGCCCGCAGCGCCCGCAGGACGAGGAACATCGCCTCCTGGCACCCCACGGTGACGACGACGGACTCCGGCTCGGCGTGGATCCCCTCGTCGATCTCCAGGTGCCTGGTGACCAGGTCGTCGATGACGCCCTTGGTACGTCCGTACTGGAACAGGACCCGGCACACCTGCTCGGGGGCGAACCCCCGCTCCACGAGCAGGTGTTGCTCGAAACGGTGCAGGTAGTCGTGGATGAGCGCGGTGTCGAAGAACCCCTCGTAGGGCCGGCCCGGGGCGAACGAGACGGCGTCCGGGTAGTCGTTCGCGATCTCGTTCAGGAAGTTCATCGAGTCCAGGGCCGGGTCGGCCAAGGACGCGTGCAGATCCGCCACGGCGACTGTCGCCATCACGCCGGTCGCCTCCATATCGCCAGTTCCCGGGCCGCGGCCGGGTCGGGACATCCCGCGAGGCCCAGGGCGTCGGTGAACTCCCGCCGCAGCAACGTCAGTACGCGGTGCACACCGGCCTCGCCCCCGACGGCCAGGCCCCACAGCACCGGGCGGCCGACCAGTACGGCGTCGGCGCCGCAGGCCAGGGCACGCAGGACGTCGGTCCCGGAACGCACTCCGCTGTCGAACAGGACCGTCCCGCGCCCGCCGACGGCCTCGCACACCGCGCCCAGCGCGTCGGCGGTGGGGATCGCGCCGTCGAGCTGGCGGCCACCGTGGTTGGAGACGACGACGCCGTCCGCGCCGGCCTCGACGGCCCGTACGGCGTCGTCGGGCGCGAGAACACCCTTCACGATCAACGGGAGCGATGTCGCCCGGCGCAGCTCGGCCAGGTCTGCCCAGGTGAACGGGGCGAAGGCGGCCCGGGTGTGCTCGGCCACCGCCGAGGCGTGCGGAACCCTGCTGCGGGCGTCCGGCGCCCCGTCCTCGTCCCCCAGCAGCGGGGCCCTGACATGGGGCGGGAGGCTGAAGCTGTTGCGGATGTCCCGGGGCCGCCGCGCCATCCACGGCACGTCGACCGTGACCATCAGCGCCGCGCACCGGGCGTCCTCCGCCCGGCGGACGAGCGCGCGGGTCCGCTGCCGGTCCCGCAGCGGGTAGAGCTGGAACCAGACCGTTCCCCCGGCGTCGGTGACCTGCTCCAGCGACGTGCTGCTCATGGTGGACACGGTCAGGGGGACACCGGCGCGCCTGGCGGCACGGGCGGTGGCCACCTCACCGTCCGGGTGGACGAGCCGGTGGTAGGCGAGGGGTGCGACGGCGGCCGGTACCGACGCGCGGAACCCGAACAGCTCGCACCGCGTATCACGCTCCGACAGGTCGCGCAGCACACGCGGGACGAGTGTGATGCGGTCCAGCGCGGCGCGGTTCGCGGCCAGGGTGGTCTCGTCGCCGCTGCCGCCGGCGATGAAGTCCCAGATGTCCCCGGCCAGCCGCTCCCGGGCCGCGGGTTCGAGGTCCGCGACGCTGCCCGCGTCCGTTGTCGGTGCCATCGGCGCTAGTTCCCCGAGCGCCCGTGTTCGACCGCCTCGTACAGGGCCTTGATGTTGTTGGAGCCGAAGAGCCGGGCGCCGGCCCGCTCGATCACCTCGTAGAACAGGGTGCGGCGGGGATGGCTCGAGCGGGTGAAGATCTGGAACAGTTCCCCGCCCTGGTCCTCGTCGACCAGGATGTTCAGCTTCCGCAGCTCGTCGACGCCGTGGGTGCCGGGCAGGATCCGGTCCGGCAGCAGGTCGTAGTACGCGCCCGGGGTCGAGAGGAACTCGACGCCGCGGCGCTGCATCGAAGCGACGGTCCGGGCTATGTCGTCGGTGGCGAAGGCCACGTGCTGGATGCCCGCGCCGCCGTGGTTCTTCAGGAACTCGTCGATCTGCCCGGCCTCCAGCTCCGGGTCCGGTTCGAGGATCGTGAAGGTCACGGTGGACGAGGCGCTCTGCACCACCTTGGACTCCATCGCCTGGGCACCGACGGTGATCCGTTCCTCGAAGGTCTGCCGGAAGCCGAGGGCGGACTCGTACAGGGAGATCGTCCGGTCCAGGGTCCCGGCCGGCACGCAGACCGCGAAGTGGTCCACCACGTCGAGGCGCAGAGCGTCCCCGGGGCGCCGAGGCGTCCGTGCCTGTGCCTGTCCCTGTGCCGCGGGCGTGAACCCTGCCGGCGGACCGCCCTGCCCGGTGGGGGACGTCTGCACCAGGGTGTGGGTGACATCACCGAGCATCCGGATCGTCGCGGTGAACAGGCCGTCCGCGCCGGCACGCGGCTCCGCCACCGGCGTCGCGCCCGCCGCCACCGCGGCCGCGAAGACGCCGGGTACGTCGGCGGTGCGCATCGCGATGTCGGCCACGCCGTCACCGTGGGAGAGGACGTACAAGGAGGCGGGGTGCTCGTCGGCCAGCCCCTGGGTGAGCACGAGCATGGAGCCGCCCTGCGTCAGTGCCACGCTCCGGAAGCCCTGTGCGGACGAGCCGGCCGTGCCGACGACCTCGAAGTCGTACAGCTCCACGAAGACGTCGCGCTCGGCTTCCAGGTCGGCCACGTACAACTCGACATACGCGAGATCCAGGTCCTCGCCCGCGGTCACGTGAGTGCTCATTGCTCCCCGTCTCTACGCCAGAACGATCACTCGACTATCCCAAGCGGGGGCGGCCGGGCACTGCGCCGAGCGGGGTGCCCGATCGGTGTACCTGATCGGTGCTGCCCGCGGTGATCCACCGCCCGTAGCGTGCCCAGGCGATCCAGACCAACTCACGGGGGAGGCCGTCCGGATGGCTACGACGCCAGTCGCCTTCAGGGACATGCTGAAGTCCAAGATCCACCGAGCCACGGTCACGCAGTCGGACCTGCACTACGTCGGCTCGATCACGATCGACGCCGCGCTGATGGAGGCGGCGGACCTGCTGCCCGGGGAGAAGGTCGACGTCGTCGACATCGACAACGGCAACCGGTTCTCCACCTACGTCATCACCGGGGATCGGGACAGCGGCGTGATCGGGGTCAACGGCGCGGCGGCCCGCCTCGTGGCCCCCGGGGACCTCGTGATCGTCATCTCCTACTCGGCCGTGGCCGAGGAGATGGCGCGCTCGTTCCAGCCGCGCGTCGTCTTCGTCGACGCCGGTAACCGGATCGACGCCGTGGGCGCCGATCCGGCCGGGGCCCCGGCCGGATCGGGCCTGGTACGCGGCGACAGGGTCGTCGCCCGATCCGCGGAGAGCGGTCCCGCCCCGCGCACCTGAACGTCATTCATCGACCGGACGCGTCCGCGCGTCGCCGGGGAGGAACCCGCCATGGACTTCGAAGCCCTGACCAAGCTGCCCGCCGACGCACGGATCAAGGGGCTGTTCGCCTACTTCGAGGACCGCCGTGCCCACGAGGCGGCCGGAGCGAGCAGCCAGCCCAATGTCTGGGAGGTTTTCCGCTACGACGAGGCGATGGCGGTCCTCTCGGACCACGAGACCTTCAGCAGCGACAAGACGGCGCTGATCCCGGAGGACCAGAAGAGGCTGGCACAGGCCGCCCGCGGCAACTTCATCGGGGTCGACCCGCCGTTGCACACCAGGATGCGGAGCCTGGTCAACAAGGCCTTCACCCCGGGCGTCATCACCCGCCTCGAACCGCGTATCCGCGTACTCTCCGACAACCTGCTGGACACGGTCCTCGGCGAGGCCGGCCCCGGTGACGAGGTCCGGTTCGACCTCGCCCAGGACTTCGCCAGCCAGCTGAGCGCCGCGGTGATCGCCGAGCTGTTCGGCATCCCCGAGGCCGACCACAAGGTGTTCTGGACCTGGTCCGACGGCCTGATCGGCTCCCGGCCGTTCGGTGAGCTGGGCACGGTCGACGAGGCCGCGATGCGCAGGATCGGCGAGCTGCTCACCGAGGCCAGCGACTACCTGATGGCACACATCGCCGACCGGCGCACCGACCCCCGCGACGACCTGACCTCGACGCTGGCCCGGGTCGAGGTCGAGGGCAGGCGACTGGCCGACGACGAGATCTTCGGGGTCATCGCCATGTTCCTGATCGCGGGTCACATGTCGACCTCCCTGATGGTCGGCAACACCGTGACGTGCCTGCTGGAACACCCCGAGGCGTTGGCGGAGGTGCGCGCGGACCCCGGTCTGCTGCCGCCGGCCATCGAGGAGGTGCTGCGCTGGCGTCCGGCGCTGGTCCGCGACCAGCGGGTGGCCACCGTGGACACCGTGCTGGGCGGCACGGAGATCCCGGCCGGCGGGAACGTCTGCGTCTGGCTGGCCTCCGCCAACCGTGACGAGCGGGTCTTCAGCGACGGGGCCCGGTTCGACATCCACCGCGACCCCAATCCGCACCGCGCGTTCGGCAAGGGCATCCACTTCTGCCTCGGCGCTCCGCTGGCCCGGCTGGAGAGCCGGATCGCGGTCGAGGGCGTCCTCAGCCGCACCCGGGACATCACGGTTGTCGACGGCACCGTCCTGCACCCCTCGGTCGGCCTCATCGGTCCGGTCCAGCTCCCGGTCACCTGCCGCGTGGCGGACCGCTGATGCGCGTCCTGTCGACGGCCGCGCCCGGAGCCGGGCTGTTCCTGCCCACCGTGCCCCTGGCCTGGGCCCTGCGGGCCGCGGGACACGAGGTCCTCGTGATGAACACCGGCGGCACGTCACGGTCGGTGGCCGCCGGTGGTTTCTGGACCGTGGACGCGGCCCCGGGCACCGATGTGCACGCCGACTTCCTGGCGGCGAGTCAGGCCGTCCAGGCCGCCCCCGACGGGCAGCGGCCCCGGCGCAGCGGCATGGGCATGTTCGGCGAGGCGATGGCCGACGGCCTGCTGCGGGCCGCCGAGGCCTTCCGGCCGGACCTGGTGGTGTCCACCCTCGAACAGGGAGCCGGCGAACTGGTCGCGACCCGGCTGGGCATCCCGTACGTCGAGCAGAGCGTCCGGCTCGCCTGGGCCGGCCCCGACGAGCAGGCGGTGACGTACCGGAGAGCCGTCGCGGAGTACCTGCTGCCCACCCGTGAACGCCTGGGCATCGGCGAGCCCTGGAGGGAACCGGCCGCCGTGCTGGACATCAGGCCGGCCGGCCTGGGCGGAGGGGACACCCGTACCCAGTGGCCGCTGCGCTACGTGCCCTACAACGAGGGCCGGGTCCTCCCGGACTGGGTGCTGGCCGCCCCCGGCAGGCCGCGGGTCTGCGTCACGATGGGCAGCGTTCTCGGCAACCTCCCGGCCGGTTCGGAGCTCAAGCAGCTCTATGTCGCGGTGGTGAGGGAGATCCTCGTCGAACTCGCCGGTCTGGGCGTCGAGGTCGTCGTGGCGATGGGGGAGAGCGACCTGGAGGGGATCGGCGAGCTGCCGGAGGCCGTGCGCGTCGTCGGCTGGATGCCGCTCGGTGCGCTGCTGCCGACCTGCTCGGCCGTCGTCCACCACGCCGGGGCCGGCACCTCCATGACGAGCCTCGCCCTCGGCGTGCCGCAGGTCGTGCTGCCGCAGACCGCCGACCAGCCCGCCAACGCCCGGGTGCTGGCCGCCCGTGGGGTCGCGGCCCTGGTGCCCCCGGACCGGATCAGCGCGGCCGAGGTGCGGCAGAACCTGGCCCGGGTGCTCGACGAGCCGGCCTTCCGGACCGCGGCCCACGAGGTCCAGGAAGAGATACGGGTTATGCCCAGCCCCGCCGAGGTCGTCGACCGCCTGGCCTCCCTCGTCGCCTGACCGGCCGTTTCCGTCGTACCTGATCCGCTCAGCGTCCACCGAAGGTGAGATGAGATGACCCGCACGACGACTCCGCTTCCCCTGTCAGGGGCCCAGGCCGGCATGTGGTTCGCCCAGCGGCTGGACCGGGCGAACCCGATCTTCTCCGGCTGCCAGTACCTCGACATCACCGGCCCGGTCGACCCGGACCTGCTGCGGGCGGCCGTGTCGCGGGCGGTCGAGGAGAGCGAGGCCGTCCACGTCCGCTTCGTGGAGACGGCGGACGGCCCGACGCAGGTCCCGGCGGAGCGCGAGTGGTCGATGCCTCTGGTGGATGTCAGTGGCGAGACCGATCCGCGGGCCGCGGCCGAGGCCGTGATGCGGGAGGAGATGGCCCGGCCCGTCGACCTGGAGCAGGACCCCCTCTACTCCTGCCTGCTGTTCCGCGCCGCGGAGGACCGCTGGTTCTGGTTCAACCGCGCCCACCACATCGTCTGCGACGGCTACTCCTCCTCGCTGGTCGCCGGCCGGGTCGCGGACATCTACAACGCCATGGCCGCCGGGGAGCCGGTCCAGGACACCGCCCTCGGCCCGGCCGCGAGCCTGCTGGACGCGGACGCCGAATACCGCGCCTCGGACCGGTTCGCGGCCGACCGCGCCTTCTGGACGGAGCGGATGGCCGGAGCCGGCGAGGTGCAGGGACTCGCGGACACCACGGCGTTGCCCGCGCACACCTTCCTGCGCGTGACCGCGGAGATCGGTGCCGAGGTCCTGGACAGGCTGCAGAAGCTGACGCGCGGCGTGCGCACCACCCACTCGGTGGCGATCTGCGCGGCGATGGCGGTGTACCTGGGCCGGATGCGCGGGACCCGGGAGGTCGTCATCGGCCTGCCGGTCGCCGCCCGTTTCGGGGCCGTCCAGAAGCGCACGGTCGGCATGGCGGCGAACGTGGTGCCGCTGCGGCTGGACGTCGACCTGGACCTGGGCGTGGGTGCCTTCCTGCGACGCACCGCCGACGAGATCAAACAGGCGCTGGCGCACCAGCGCTACCGCTTCGAGGACCTGCGGCGCGACCTGAAGCTGGCCGGCGGACAGCGGCTGTACGGGCCTTCGGTCGACGTCCTGCGCTTCCAGGACGACCTGACGTTCGGGCAGGCCAGCTCGAGCGTCAACATCCTGTCGAACGGTCCCGTCGAGGACTTCAACCTCGCGGTCTACAGCGGTGCCAGCGTCCCGGGGCTGCGCGTGTGCCTCGACGCGAACCCGCGGCTGTACGACACGCCGGTGCTCGAAGCCCACCGCGACCGCCTGGCGGTGCTGCTGACGGAACTCTCCGAGGCCGACCCCGACACACCGGTCGGCGCACTGGACTTCCTGCTGCCGGACGAGCGTACGAACCTGCTCGGCGGCTGGTACGGGCCCGAGCGGGCGGTCCCGGAAGCCGACATCTCGGAACTCGTCGAGGCACAGGCCGACCGCGCTCCGCGGGCCGTCGCGGTGCTCCACGACGGCGAGTCACTCGGCTACGCCGACCTCGACGCCCGCGCGAACCGGCTGGCCCGGAGGCTCGTCGAGGCGGGGGCGGGCCCCGAGCGGTTCGTGGCCCTGGCCCTGCCGCGCAGCCCCGACATGCTCGTCACCCTGCTCGCAGTCCTCAAGAGCGGCGCGGCGTACGTACCGCTGGACGTGACCTATCCGGCCGAGCGGATCGCGTACATGCTCGAACTGTCGGACCCCGTGCTGACCATCGCCACCCGCGACACCGAGTCCGTGCTGGGGGCGGCGCCGAAGACCACTCGGCTGCTCCTGGACGATCCCGAGGTGGCGCGGGACCTCGCGGCCCGCCCCGCCGGACGCCTCACCGACGCCGACCGGACCACGCCCCTGCGTCCGGACAACCCGGCCTACGCCATCTTCACCTCGGGCTCCACCGGACGCCCCAAGGGCGTCGTCGTCTCGCGGCGCAGCATGGTGAACTTCATCGGCTGGGCCGTCGAGGCCCTCGGCGCCGACACCCTGGCACACACGCTCGCGGCGACCTCGCTCAGCTTCGACCCATCGACGCTGGAGATCTTCGCGCCGCTGCTGGCCGGCGGCTGCGTCGAACTGCTGTCGGGACCGCTGGCCCTCGGCGGGCGGGTGCTGTCCGGCGGATACGCCGGCTCGGTGCCGTCCGTGATGTCGACCCTGCTGAGCGGGCCCGGTGTCGGCCTCGACGCCAAGACGATCGGCTTCACGGGTGAGGCGCTGACCGAGTCCCTGGTGGCCCGGGTCCGGCAGGCCGTGCCGGGCTGCCGGATCGCGAACCTCTACGGCCCGACCGAGGTCACCGTCTACGCGACCGCGTGGTTCTCCGACGGCGGCGCCGACGGCGGGGAGCCGGGCGCGCCGCCGGTCGGCAGACCCCTGCCGAACACCAGGGTCCACCTTCTCGACGACCGGCTGCGGCCGGTGCCGGTCGGCGCGGTCGGCGAGATCTATGTCGAGGGCGTCGGCCTGGCCCGCGGCTACCTGGGACGCCCGGACCTGACCGCCGACCGCTTCGTCGCCAGCCCTTTCGGCGGCCCCGGCGCCAGGATGTACCGCACCGGCGACCTGGGCCGGTGGACCCGCGACGGTGCGGTGGAACACCTCGGGCGGGCCGACGACCAGGTCAAGGTCAGGGGTCTGAGAGTGGAGCCCGGCGAGGTGCAGACCGTGCTCGGCCGGCTGCCCGGCGTCCGCCACGCGGTCGTCCTGGCCCGCGGCGAATCCGCCGACGTCAAGCAGCTGGTCGCCTACGTGGTCCCCGACGAGGGGGCCACCCCGCAGTGGCCCGAACTCGCGGCCCGCCTCGGCGCCGAACTCCCGCCCTACATGGTCCCCTCGGCGGGCGTCGTCCTCGACCGGCTGCCGCTCAACCCCAACGGCAAGCTAGACCGCCGCGCCCTGCCGGACCCCGGTCCCGCCCCCGAGGCGGCCGGCCGCGGCCCGCGGACCGAGGCCGAGGCGACCTTCTGCGCCATCGCCGCCGACCTGCTGGGCTTGCCGGAGGTCGGCATCGACGACGACTTCTTCGCCCTCGGCGCCAACTCGCTGACCGCGGTCAAGCTGATCAGCCGCGTGCGTTCCGCGCTCGGCATCGACCTCGACCTGCGCGCGCTGTTCGACGCCCAGACGATCGCACGGCTGTTTGACGAGCATGTGGCCGCCGGGCTCGCGGCGGCCGCCGCCGAACCGCCCCGCCCCGCCCTGGTGCCCCGCGCCCGACGAGTCTCCTAGGAGCACAGCATGATCCCGCTCTCGTTCGCGCAGCGCCGGCTGTGGTTCCTGGAACAGATGGGGGAGGGCGGCGTCGCCTACCACCTCCCGCTCCAGGTGCGGCTGAGCGGTGAGCTGGACCGCGCCGCGCTGCGGGCGGCCCTGACCGACCTGGTCGAGCGGCACGAGGCGCTGCGCACGGTCTTCCACGACCACGACGGCGAGCCGGAGCAGGTGATCCTGGAACCGGCGCAGGACATCGGGCTGCCGGTCGTGCCGGCCGGCGCCGGGGAACTGGAACGGCTCCTCGACGAGGCCGCGGCGCGGCCGTTCGACCTCGCGCGGGAGATCCCCCTGCGAGCCACCCTGTTCGCACTCGGCCCCGCCGAGCACGTGCTGCTGCTGGTCGTCCATCACATCGCGGGCGACGGCTGGTCGATGGCCCCCCTGGCCCGCGACATCGCCACCGCCTACACCGCCCGCAGGAACGGATCGGCGCCTGACTGGGAGCCGCTGCCGGTGCAGTACGCCGACTACGCGCTCTGGCAACGGGATCTCCTCAGCGACGAGGACGTCCCGTCGAGCCGCCTGTCCCGGCAGCTCACCCACTGGCGGACCGCGCTGGCCGGCCTGCCGGACCAACTGGCGCTGCCGTTCGACCGTCCGCGCGGTACCCGGTCGGCGCGCGAGGGCGGCTTCGTGCCGTTCGACGTCGACGCGGACACCCACCGCGGTCTCGCCGCGCTGGCCCGCGAGCGCGGGGCCAGCATGTTCATGGTGCTCCACGCGGGCCTCAGCGCTCTGCTGACCCGGCTCGGCGCCGGAGACGACATCCCGATCGGTGTCCCGGTCGCCGGACGCACCGAGGAAGCGCTGGAAGACCTGGTCGGGTTCTTCGTGAACACCCTGGTGGTGCGCGCCGACACCTCCGGCGACCCGGCCTTCGCCGACCTCGTCGGCCGGGTCCGCCGGTTCGCCCTGGGGGCCCTGAGCCACCAGGACGTGCCGTTCGAGCGGCTGGTGGAGGCGATCAACCCGCGGCGTTCGACGTCCCGTCACCCGCTGTTCCAGGTGCTGCTGGCCGTGCAGAACAACACGGCGGTGACGCCGAAGCTGCCGGGCCTGGCGGTCACGGCCGAGCAGCGGCAGCTCCCGGTGGCACGCTTCGATCTGGCGGTGCACATCCATGAGCGGTTCACCGACGCGGGCGAGCCCGCCGGACTGCGCTGCCGTCTGGACTTCCGGTCGGACCTGTTCGACCGTGCCACGGCCGAGGCGATCGCGACCCGGTTCACCCGGCTGCTCACCACGTTCGCGCTCCGCCCGGACCTGGCCCTCTCCAGGGCCGAGCTGACCGACGCCGCCGAACGCGACCTGGTGCTGCGCCAGTGGAACGGCGCCCCGCGCGACGTCCCCTTCGAAGGCGTCGTCGACCGCTTCCGCGCCCAGGCGGCGGCCACCCCCGACGCCGCGGCGGTGATCTGCGGCCCCGAGACGCTGACATACGCCCGACTGGACGCCCGGACCGACCGGCTCGCCGCGCTCCTGGCGGAGCGGGGTGCCGGACCGGAGCGGCTCGTGGCGGTGATGCTGCCCAGGACGGCCGACCTGGTCGCGGCACCGCTGGCAGCCCTGAAGTCCGGCGCGGCCTATGTCCCGGTCGACGCCGACTACCCCACCGAGCGCATCGCCTACCTGCTCGACGACTCCCGCCCGGCCGTCGTGGTCACCGTCGCCTCCCTCGCCGGCCGGCTGCCGCGGTCCTGCCCGCCGGTGCTGCTGCTCGACGACCCCGGCACCGCCCGCCGGCTCGCCGCCGACGAGCCGACGCCACCGCCCGCGTCGCCGCGACCGCAGCAGCTGGCCTACGTCATCTACACCTCGGGGTCGACCGGACGCCCCAAGGGCGTCGGCGTCCCGCACGCGGCGCTGGCCGCCTACGCCTCCTGGGCCGGCGCTGCCTACCCGGCCGCGGGCAGACCCAGCGCGACCGGCAGCACCCTGCTGCACGCGTCGATCTCCTTCGACGCCACCGTCACATCGATCTACCCGCCGCTGGTGGGCGGCGGCAGCGTCCGCGTCGGGGTGCTCGACCTCGCCGGGACCCAGCCCCAGGTAGTTCCCTCCCCACCGCGCTTCCTGAAGGCGACCCCCAGCCATCTGCCGATCCTCGACGAACTCCCGGCCGGCTTCTCGCCCTCGGACACCCTCATGCTCGGCGGCGAGGCGCTGTACGGCGAGGCCGTCAGCGCGTGGCGCTCGGCCCACCCCGAGGTGGAGCTGATCAACGCCTACGGTCCCACCGAGGTCACGGTCAACTGCGCGGAACACCGGATCCCCGCGGGCACCGAGCTCCCCGGCGGCCCCGTCCCGATCGGCCGGCCGTACTGGAACACCGGCATCTACGTCCTCGACGCATGGCTGCGCCCGGCACCCGTCGGCGTCCCCGGCGAGATGTACGTGTCGGGCCCCCTCCTCGCCCGCGGCTACCTGGGACGCGCCGGGCTGACCTCGGAGCGCTTCGTCGCCGACCCGTTCGGCCCGCCCGGAGAGCGGATGTACCGGACAGGAGACGTGGCGTACTGGCGGCCGGACGGGCAGCTCCAGTACGTCGGACGTGCCGACGCCCAGGTGAAGCTGCGCGGGTTCCGGATCGAACTCGGCGAGATCCAGGCGGTCCTGGCCGGCCAGCCCGGGGTACTGGCGGCCGTCGCGGTGCTGCGCGACGACCTGCCGGGCGGACCCGGCATCGTCGGGTACGTCGTGCCCGCGGCCGGCGCGGCACCGGACCCCGCCGGCATCCGGCGCGGGGCGGCCGAGGTGCTGCCCGAGTACATGGTCCCCACGGCCGTGGTGAGCCTGGACGCGATCCCGCTGACCTTCAGCGGGAAGCTGGACCGCGCGGCACTGCCGGCACCGGACCTGGCCGGCGGGCGCACCGGACGTGCCCCCCGCACGCCGCAGGAGGAGATCCTGTGCGCGGTCTTCGCGGAGCTGCTCGGCCTCGAACGGGTCGGCGCCGACGACGACTTCTTCCGCCTCGGCGGGCACTCCCTGCTGGCCACCCGCCTGGTCGGCCGGGTCCGCGTGGCCTTCGGCGTCGAGCTGCCGATCCGTGCCGTCTTCGAGACGGCCACGCCCGAGGGACTGGCCGCGCGGCTGGCCGGCGCCGGCCGCGCACGCACGGCCCTGCGCCGCGCCCAGGACCGTCCCGCGGCCGTCCCGCTGTCCTACGCGCAGCAGCGCATGTGGTTCCTGCAGGAGATGGACCCCGGAGCCTCCGCCTACAACGTCTCCCGGGTGATCCGGGTCCGCGGCGACCTCGACCGTGACGCGCTGACCACCGCGGTCCACGACCTCGTGTCGCGCCACGAGTCGCTGCGCACCCTGTTCGTCGAGGCCGACGGGATCCCGGCGCAGCGGATCGTCGAAGCGGCGGACGCCCGGCCGCTGGTCGAGTTCCTCCCCCTCGGCGAGGAGGCGTCGCGCACCGCTGCGGCCGAGATCGCCGGACGCGGCTTCGACCTGGCCGCCGACCTGCCGATCCGGGTCCACGTCTTCGAAGCCGCTCCGGCCGAGCACCTGCTGCTGCTGGTCATGCACCACATCGCGGGCGACGGCTGGTCGATGCTCCCCCTGTCACGTGACCTCGCGACGGCGTACGCGGCGCGCGTAGACGGACGGGCGCCCGACTGGCGTCCGCTGCCCGTGCAGTACAGCGACTACACACTGTGGCAGCGGGACCTGCTCGGGACGGAGGACGACCCCGACAGCCCCATAGCCCGGCAGACCGAGTTCTGGAAGCGGGCACTGGCCGGTGTGCCGCTGGACCTGGACCTGCCGGCCGACCGCACCCGGCCGGCCGTGCTGGGCTCCACCGCCGGCACGGTCGAGGTACGGGTCCCGGCTCAGCTGCACGGGCGCCTGCTCCACCTCGCCAGGGAACACGGGGTCAGCCTGTTCATGGTCCTCCAGGCCGCCGTCGCCTCCCTGATCACCCGGCTGGGCGGCGGCTGCGACATCCCGCTGGGCACACCGGTCGCCGGGCGCACCGACGCCGCTCTGGACGACCTCATCGGCTTCTTCGTCAACACCCTCGTGCTGCGGACGGACACCTCCGGCGACCCGACCGTCGCCGAACTGCTGGCCCGCGTCCGGGAGACGGACCTGGCCGCCTACGCTAACCAGGACGTGCCCTTCGAGCGGCTGGTGGAGGTGCTCAACCCGGTACGCTCGCTGGCCCGGCACCCGCTCTTCCAGGTCTTCCTGGCCCTGCAGAACAACGCGGCGGCCACGCTCGACTTCCCCGGCCTGGACGCCACGGTCGAGCCGGACGCCACGGTGTCCGCCAAGTTCGACCTCGCGTTCAACCTGCGCGAGCGGTTCGGGGAGGACGGCCGGCCGCTGGGCATCGGGGGAGCGGTCGAGTTCGCCGTCGACCTGTTCGAGACCGGGACCGTCGCGGAGATCGCGGACCGGCTCGTGGCCGTGCTGGAAGCGTTCGCCGCCGACCCGCAGGCCAGGATCGGCGCCCTCGACGTCCTGTCGGACTCCGAACGCGAGTGGCTGGCCGCCCGCGGCGCCTTCCCCGCTCCGCCGCGGCGCACCGTACTGGACCTCATCCGCGACCAGGTGCGGTCCCGGCCGCGGGCCGTCGCCGTCAAGGCGGGGCCGCGCGCCCTGACGTACCAGGAACTCGACGTGCGGTCCGACGCGGTCGCGGAGCGTCTCGCCGCTGCCGGGGCGGGGCCCGAGACCCCGGTCGGGGTGTTCCTGGAACGCTCGCCGGAACTCGTCGTCGCCGTCCTCGGCGTGCTCAAGGCGGGATGCGTCCACGTCCCGCTGCACGAGGCGTATCCGGCGGAGAGGCTCCGGTGGATCCTGGACGACGCGGGCGTCGGCCTGGTGCTGGCCGACGGTACCGGCGACGTCCACGACGTGGCCGGGGACCGGCAGGTCCTGCTCGTCACGCCGTCGGACCCGCCGGCCGGTCCGGCGGCCGTCCCGCCGCCCGGCGTCACGGACCCCGGGCAGCTGGCCTACGTGATGTACACCTCGGGATCGACGGGCACGCCGAAGGGCGTCGCGGTCCCGCACTCCGGGCTGCTCGCCCTCGTCGAGGACCCCGGCTGGCACAGCGGCCGGCACGAGCGGGTGCTGATGCACGCTCCCCACGCGTTCGACATCTCCGACTACGAACTGTGGGTCCCGCTCACCCAGGGCGGCTGTGTGGTCCTCGCACCCGGCGGCAGGCTCGGCACCGACGAACTGGCGCGGCTGATCGAAACCGAGCGGATCACCTCCGTCCACTTCACCGCCGGCCTGTTCCGGGTGGTCGCCGAGGAGGCGCCGGAATGCCTGGCCGGGGTGTCCGAGGTCCTGGCCGGCGGCGACGTGGTCCCGCCGTCCGCCGTCGAGAACCTGCTGCGCGCCTGCCCCGGCGTGGTCTTCCGGCAGCTCTACGGACCGACCGAGACCACCCTGTGCGCCGCGCAGTTCGAGGTCGGCGCGCCGTACACCGCCGGCAGCCGGCTGCCCCTCGGCCACGCACTCGCGGGTGCCCGGATCCATGTGCTCGACGAGCGGCTGAGCCCGGTCCCGCCGGGAGTGGTCGGCGAGATCTACATCGAGGGCACGGGCCTGGCGCGAGGCTACCTGTCCCGCCCCGGCCTGACCGCGGAACGGTTCGTCGCCTCGCCGTACGGCCCCGCCGGCACCCGGATGTACCGCACCGGCGACCTCGGCCGCTGGAACCACGCGCGGCAGCTGGAGTTCGCCGGCCGCGCCGACGACCAGGTCAAGGTGCGCGGCTTCCGGGTCGAACCGGGCGAGGTGGCCGCCGAACTGAGCCGTCACCCGGCGGTCGCCCAGGTCGAGGTGCTGGCCCGCGAGGACCACACCGGGCAGACCCGGCTCGTCGGATACGTGGTGCCGGACTGGGCCGCGCAGGAGGACCGGCTCGAGGAGGGCAAGCGCGCGCAGGTCGCCGAGTGGCGGCAGATCTACGACACGATGTACGGCGCCGCGCCGCAGGCCGCGTTCGGCAAGGACTTCTCCGGCTGGAACAGCAGCTACGACGGCGAGCCGATCCCCCTGGAGCAGATGACGGAGTGGCAGGCCGCCACGGTCGGGCGCATCAGGTCCCTGACGCCCCGGCGGGTGCTGGAGATCGGCGTCGGCAGCGGTCTGATCCTGTCGCAGCTCGCCGCCGGCCGCGAGGCGTACTGGGGCACCGACTTCTCCGCCGAGGCGATCGGGACACTGCGCCGCGAGGTCGCGGCCCGGCCGGAGCTGGCGGACGTGGTGCGGCTGCGGCAGCAGGGCGCCGACGACATGTCCGGCCTGCCCACGGGGTTCTTCGACACGGTGATCGTCAACTCCGTCGTCCAGTACTTCCCGAACGCCGAGTACCTGGAATCGGTGCTGCGCCAGGTGGTGGAACTGCTCGTTCCCGGCGGTGCGGTCTTCCTCGGCGACATCCGCCACCTGGGCCTGCTGAGGCCGTTCCACACCGCCGTGGAGGCCGCGGGCGCGACGGCCGGCGACGCCGCGGCACTGCGGCGTGCCGTCGACCGCCGGGTGGTGCGCGAGAAGGAACTCCTGGTCACTCCCGAGTACTTCCACACCCTCGGCGACGTCTTCCCGGACGTCGGCTGCGTGGACGTCCGCGTCAAGCGCGCGGAGTTCCACAACGAGCTGAGCCGGTACCGCTACGACGTCGTGCTGCACAAGAGGACCGTCACGCCGGTCGACGCCCGCCTGGTGCCATGGACCGAGGCGGGCGGTCTCGAAGGGACCGCCGCCCTGCTGGAGCGCGAACGGCCCACCGCGCTGCGCCTGGTCGGGGTGCCGAACCGCAGGGTCGCCCACGAGGCCGCCGCCGCACGTGTGCTGTGTGCCGGTGACAGCCTCGACGATGTCCGCGCGGCACTCGCGCGGCCGACGGGCGTCGACCCCGCCGAGGTCGAGAGGTTCGCCGCCGGACACGGCTACCGTACGGTCACCACCTGGTCCGCGACGGACGCCGACCACGGCGCGCTCGACCATCTCCTGCTGGACACCGGGACGTTCCCCGACGACATGCCGGTCCCGACCCGGCCGCCCCAGACCCCTTCGAGGACCCGGACCGGCCCGCTGATCAACAGCCCGGTGACGTTCCGCGAGTCCGGCGGACTCGGCCTGCTGCTCCGCGGCCACCTCTCCGGGCGGCTCCCCGACTACATGGTGCCGTCCATGTTCGTGGTCCTGGACGCCCTCCCGGTCACCGCGAACGGCAAGCTCGACCGGGCCGCGCTGCCCACGCCGGACTTCGCCGGCGAGGCCTCGGGCCGGGCTCCGGGCGACGCGTACGAGGAACAGCTGTGCACGCTGTTCGGGCAGGTCCTCGGGCTGCCGCGGGTCGGTGCCGACGACGACTTCTTCGCCCTCGGCGGCCACTCGCTGCTCGCCATCCGCCTGGTCAACTCGGTCCGTTCGGTCTTCGGCGCCGAACTCTCGGTACGGGCTGTCTTCGAGACGCCCCGCGTCAGTGACCTGGCCCGCGTGATCGCGTCCGCGGAGCGGGCCGGCCGGCCGCTGCTGACGGCGGCCGAACGCCCCGCGGTCGTCCCGCTGTCCCCGGCGCAGCGCCGTCTGTGGTTCCTGCACCGCCTCGAAGGACCGACCGGCGTCTACAACATCCCGATGGCGCTGCGCCTGACCGGATCGCTGGACCGGCCCGCTCTCGAGGCCGCGCTCCAGGACGTCGTCGCACGGCACGAGAGCCTGCGCACCGTCTTCCACGACAGCGACGGAGAACCGTGCCAGGTCGTCCTGGACGACGTGGCCGTCGAACTGCCGCCGGCGCGGGCCGCCGGAACCGATCTCGCCCGGGTGCTCGCCGAGGCCGCCGCCGAGGACTTCGACCTCGCACACCAGGTGCCGATCCGGGCCACCCTGTTCGAGACCGGTGCGGACGAGCACGTACTGCTCGTCGTGGTGCACCACATCGCGGCGGACGGCTGGTCGATGGCTCCGCTGGCCCGCGACCTGGTCACCGCGTACACGGCGCGGCTCGCCGGACGCGCCCCGGACTTCACCCCGCTGCCGGTGCAGTACGCCGACTACACCCTCTGGCAGCGGTCGCTGCTGGGCGCCGACGACGACCCGGCCGGCGAGCTCGCCCGGCAGACCGCCTACTGGGCCGAGACGCTGGCCGGGCTGCCCACCGAACTGGCGCTTCCGGCGGACCGCCCCCGGTCGGCGGCCGCCGGCCACGCCGGCGCGGTGACCACGTTCACCGTCCCCCGGGAACTGCACGCCGGACTCAGGGAACTCGCGGGCCGCCACAACGTCAGCCTCTACATGGTGGTCCAGGCCGCACTGGCCGCGGTGCTGACCCGGCTCGGTGCCGGAACCGACATCCCCCTCGGCGGCCCGATCGCCGGGCGCGGCGACGCGGCCCTGAACGACCTGGTCGGCTTCTTCGTCAACACCCTGGTCCACCGCGTCGACACCGGCGGGGACCCGGCCTTCGCCGACCTCCTGGAGCGGGTCCGTCGCAACAGCCTGGCCGCTTACGCGAACCAGGACGTGCCGTTCGAGCGGCTCGTGGAGGTGTTGAACCCGCCGCGGTCGATGGGGCGTCACCCGCTGTTCCAGGTGATGCTCACCCTGCAGAACAACGTCGAGCCGGACCTCGCGCTGCCCGGCCTGGTCGCCGAGGCCCTCGAGGTCCGCCCGGACCGGGCCAAGTTCGACCTCGACATCGAGCTGCGCGAACGGCTGACGCCGGACAGGGCGCCCGACGGGATGCGGGGCAGGGTGGTCTTCCGCACCCATCTGTTCGACCCGGAGAGCGTCGGGCGCCTGACCGGCCGGCTGGTGCGTTTCCTGGCGGCCGTGGCACGGGACCAGCAGGTCCGCATCGGGGCCGTCGACATCCTGGAACCGGGGGAGCGGGAGAGGCTCCTGCACCACGGGAACGCCCTGCCGGCCCCGTCGGCCGGCCCCGCCACCGCTCCCGGCGGGGACCCGGTCGCCCTGTTCGAGGCCCGCGTCGCCGAGCGGCCCGAGGCCGTGGCGGTGGTGTGCCAGGGAGCCGAGTGGAGTTACGCCCGGCTGGACGCCGAGGCGAACCGGCTGGCACGCAGGCTCGTGCGCCTCGGCGCGGGACCGGAGCGGTTCGTGGCGGTCGCCGTGCCTCGCTCCGCGGAGACGATCGCCGTGCTGCTCGCGGTGCTGAAGTCCGGAGCGGCCTACCTGCCCGTCGACCCGGGCTACCCGGCGGCGCGCAACGCGTACGTGCTCGCGGACGTGTCACCGGTCCTGCTCGTGACGACGTCCGACGTCGCCGCACTCCTGCCGGAGGCCCCCGGCGTGACCAGGCTCGTACTGGACGACCCCGAGGAACGCGGCACGGTCGACGCCCTCTCCCCGGACCGCCTCGGCGACGCCGGGCAGCACCCGGACCGAGCCGCCTACGTCATCCACACGTCGGGCTCCACGGGCCGGCCCAAGGGCGTCGTGGTCTCCCGGCGCAGCATGGCCGCCCTGGTCGCCTGGGCGGTGGCCGCCTTCGGGCGCGACGGCCTGGCCCGGGTGCTCGCCGCGACCTCGCTCAGCTTCGACGTCTCGGTCTTCGAGATCTTCGCCCCGCTCGCCGCGGGCGGCAGCGTCGAGGTGGCGCGGGACCTGCTGGCGGTCGCGGACCGGCCGTTCACCGGAAGCCTGGCGAGCGGTGTGCCGTCGGTCGTCTCGGTGCTGCTGCGGCAGGCCGCGGCGGAACCGGTGCCGGCCACGGACGAGCCGGTACTGGCGGTGGACCGAATGGTGCTGGCGGGCGAGGCGCTGACCGAGGAGGTCGTGGAGCAGATCCGGCGCTCCGTCCCGGGCTGCGCCGTGGCGAACATCTACGGCCCCACCGAGGCCACGGTCTACTCGACCGCCTGGTACGCGGACGGCGGCGCCGGCCGGCCGCTGATCGGCCGCCCGCTGACCCACACCCGGGTGTACGTCCTCGACGACCGTCTGCAGCCGGTGCCGGCCGGGGTCCCCGGAGAGCTCTACATCGCCGGCTCCGGCGTGGCCCGCGGCTACCTCGGCCGGCCCGCGCTGAGCGCCGAGCGCTTCGTCGCCGACCCGTTCGGCGAGCCGGGGAGCCGCATGTACCGCACCGCCGATCTGGTGCGGTGGACCACCGACGGGCAGATCGACTACCTGGGGCGCGTGGACGACCAGGTGAAGATCCGCGGGTTCCGCGTCGAACCGGGCGAGGTCGAGACCGCGCTGCGCCGCATGCCGGGCGTGGCCGAGGCGGCCGCCGCGGTGCGTGGCACGGCCGGCGGCGACCAGCGGCTGGTCGGTTACGTGGTCCCCGCCCCGGACGCCTCGGTGGACACCGCGCGGCTGCGCCGCGACCTGGCCTCGGTGCTGCCCGGCCACATGGTGCCGGGCGTGATCGTGACCATGGGGTCGCTGCCGCTTACGTCCAGCGGCAAACTCGACCGCAAGGCGCTGCCCGCACCGGACCCCGGGTCCGGCGAGCGCTCCCGTCGCGAGCCCCGCACCCCACTGGAGGAGCAACTGTGCGCGGTCTTCGCCGAGCTCGCCGGTGCCGGCGCGGTCGGCGTGGACGAGAGCTTCTTCGACATCGGCGGCCACTCGCTGATGGCGGTGAAGCTCACCAACCGGATCAGGGCCCGGTACGGCGTCGACCTGCCGCTGCGGACCGTCTTCGAAGCACCGACCGTCGAGGAACTGGCCGTCCGCATCGGCGAGTCGGACCACACGAGCGTGCCGCTGGCGCCGATGCCGCGCCCGCGGACCGTCCCGCTGTCGTTCGCTCAGCGCCGCCTGTGGTTCCTGAACCGTCTGGAGGGGCCGTCCGCCACCTACAACGTGCCGGTCGCCGTCCGGCTGTCGGGTGCCCTCGACCGTACGGCGCTCGCGGCCGCGGTCCGCGACGTGATCCGGCGGCACGAGAGCCTGCGGACCGTCTTCCCGGAGAGTGAGGGCGAGCCGCGGCAGGTCGTGGCCGAGACCTGGCCGGACCTGGACGTCGTGGACCACGGCGGTGCCGACGACGCCACGCTGGAGCGGGAGTTGACCACCCTCGCCGCCCGCGGCTTCGACCTGGCCCGGGAGATCCCGGTCCGCGTGACCCTGATCGTCCGGGAGCCCGACGAGCACGTGCTGCTGTTCGTGTTCCACCACGTCGCGACGGACGGCGGGTCCACCGAGGTGCTGCTGCGCGATCTGTCGACCGCCTACCGCGCCAGGACGAACGGCGGTGAACCCCCGTTCCCGCCGTTGCCGGTGCAGTACGCCGACTTCGCGATCTGGCAGCGCGACCGCCTCGGCACCGAGACCGACGAGAACAGCCCCCTGACGCGCCAACTGGCGTTCTGGCGCGACGAACTGGCCGGGCTGCCCGCCGAGCTCACGCTCCCGGTGGACCGCCCCCGGCCGGCGGTGCCCAGACACCGGGGCGGCGCGGTCCGCTTCGACGTGGACGCCACGACGCACCGGCGGCTCACGGAGCTGGCGGGCACCTTCGGTGCCAGCACGTTCATGGTGATGAACGCGGCGGTCGCGGCGTTGCTCGTCCGCCTCGGCGCGGGTGCCGACATCCCCCTGGGGACACCGGTCTCCGGGCGGACCGACGAGGCGCTGGACGACCTGGTGGGCTTCTTCGCCGGCACGCTGGTGCTGCGCCTCGACGCGCACGGCGATCCCGGCTTCGGCGAGCTGGTCGAGCGGGCGCGCAAGACGGCGCTGACCGCCTACGCCCACCAGGACGTGCCCTTCGAGACGCTGGTCGAGGCGCTCAACCCCGAGCGGGCCCCGGCCCGTCACCCGCTCTTCCAGGTGATGATCGCGCTGCGCAACGGCTCGGCGGCGCTCCCCGCACTGGCCGGTATCCGGGCCGAGGCCCACGAGGTCGAGGTGCCCGCCGCCAAGTTCGACCTCGAGTTCGATCTGGTCGAGGAGCGCGACGCCACCGGGGCCCGGGGGATGCGCGGTGTGCTCCGGTACAGCAGCGACCTGTTCGACCGCTCCACGGCCGAGGGCATGGCCGAGCGGTTCGTCGGACTGCTGCGGCACGTCGCAGTCCGGCCCGAGGCGCCGATCAGCTCGGCCGACATCCTGCTGCCGGGCGAGGACGCGCTGCTGGAGACCCTGCGGTCCGGGACGGCCGGTCCCCGGCCGGCGGTGTTCCCCGACCTGTTCGAGGCACAGGTGCGGCGCACTCCGCACCGTACCGCGCTGGTCTGCGGCGACGACGAGATCAGCTACACCGAGCTGAACCGGCGTGCGAACCGGCTGGCCCGGTACCTCGTCGCGGCCGGCGCCGGCCCCGAGGGCCTGGTGGCGCTGCGCCTGCCACGGTCCGTGGAGCAGGTCGTGGCGACACTGGCGGTGCTGAAGTCCGGTGCCGCCTTCCTCCCGGTCGATCCGGCATACCCCGCCGAGCGCGTCCGGCTCGTGCTCGACGACGCCCGGCCGGACCTGGTCGTGGACCCGGACCTGCTCGGTGACCCGGAGACGGCCGCCCGGATCGCCCGGGAGTCCGGCACCGACCTGGCCCCCGGCGACCGGCTCGCGGCCCTGGCACCCGGTCACCCGGCCTATGTCATCCACACCTCCGGCTCGACGGGCCGCCCCAACGGCGTCGTCGTGACGCACGCGGGCATCGCCGGGCTCGCCGGGAGCCAGATCGCCAGGTTCGTGGTGGACGAACGCAGCAGGGTCCTGCAGTTCGCGTCACCGAGCTTCGACGCCGCCTTCTCCGAACTGTGCATGGCCCTGCTCGCCGGCGCCGCGCTCGTGGTGGCCCCGCAGGAGGAACTGATGCCGGGCGCCCCGCTGGCACAACTGCTCGCAGCGCGTTCCGTCAGCCATCTGACCCTCCCCCCGGCCGCCCTGCCGCTGATGTCCGACGACAGCCTGGCGGCCCTGACCACCCTGGCCGTCGCGGGCGACGCGCTGCCCCGCGACGCCGTTCGCCGGCTGGCCGGCCGGGTCCGCCTGCTCAACGCGTACGGACCCACCGAGACCACGGTCTGCGCCACCATGAGCGAGCCGCTGGACCCGGACGGGCCTGCCACGATCGGCACGGGCGTCGACGGGGTGGGGCTGCGTGTCCTCGACCCCTCGCTGCGCCCGGTCCCGACCGGTGTTCCGGGGGAGCTGTACGTCAGCGGCCCGGCACTCGCCCGCGGTTACCTGGGCCGGCCGGCCCTGACCGCGTCGCGGTTCGTCGCCGACCCGTACGGCACGGCGGGGACGCGGATGTACCGCACCGGAGACCTCGTACGCCATGACGGCGACGGCCGGCTGCACTTCCTCGGGCGGTCCGACGACCAGGTCAAGGTGCGGGGGTTCCGGGTCGAGCCCGGCCACGTGGAGGCCGAACTGGCCGCGCTGCCCGGCGTCGCCCAGGCGGCCGCCGTCGTCCGGGACGACCGGCTGCTGGCCTACGTGGTGCCCGAGCCCGGCGCCGTTCCCGACCCGTCGGCGCTGAGGCGGCAGCTCGCCTCGACGCTGCCGGCCTATCTCGTGCCCACCGCGATCGTCGTCCTGGAGGCCCTTCCGCTGTCCCCGAACGGCAAACTCGACCGCACGGCCCTGCCGGCGCCCGACCTCGGCACGGCCGGCGGGCGCGAGCCGCGGGACGAGCGGGAGAAGGCGCTGTGCGGGGTGTTCGCCGAGGTGCTGGGGGTGCCGGAGGTCTCGGTCGAGGACGACTTCTTCGAACTCGGCGGCCATTCCCTGCTCGCGGCCAAGCTGCTCAGCCGGCTGCGTTCGGTCCTCGGCGTCGAGGTGGGCCTGCGGCAGCTGTTCGAGGCGCCCACGCCGGCCCGGCTCGCCGCGACGACCGACCAGGTGCGCGGTGCCGGTGGAGACTTCGAGGCGCTGCATCCCCTCCGGTCGGGCGGCGGCCTGCCGCCGCTGTTCTGCGTGCATCCGGCGGGCGGCCTGGCCTGGTCGTTCTCCGGACTCACGGCGCACATCCCGGCCGACCGTCCGGTCCTCGGTCTGCAATCGCGGGCCGTCGCCGACCCTCCGGCCCACGGTCCGGACAGCATCGGTGAGATGGCGGAGGACCACCTCGCCAGGATGCTGGAGGTGTGCCCCGACGGTCCGTACCACCTCGTCGGCTGGTCGGTCGGGGGCCTGATCGCCCATGAGATCGCCGTGCGGCTGGAGCGCCGGGGCAAGCGGGTCGGCCTGCTCGCCGTCCTGGACGCCTACCCGCTTCACGACGTCGGGGAACTGCCGTCGGGATCGCCCGGCCAGGCGGTGCGCAGGGAGATGGCGGGCTCCTCGGACGCCGAGTGGCCGGCCGGCCTCGCGGAGCGCCTGACACGGGCCTACGAACGCAACACCAGGGCGGCCGCGCACTTCACCCCCGGCGTCTTCCACGGAACGCTGCTGCTCTTCCGTGCCACCCGGAAGCCGGAAGGCCACGGCCTGACGGCGCGGCTGTGGCATCCGCACGTGGCGGGAAGCGTCGAGGAGCACCTCGTCCACTGCGGCCACGAGGACATGACCCGGCCCGAGTCCCTGGCCGCCATCGGTCCGGTCCTGGCCGCCCGCCTCGCCGAACTCGGATGAACATCGATGATGAGGAGCGGAAGATGAGCAACGTGAGCAACCCCTTCGAGGACGAGAACGCCCAGTACCTGGCCCTTGTCAACGACGAGAACCAGTACTCGCTGTGGCCGGTGTCGATCGACGTCCCGCAGGGCTGGAGCACGGCGCACGGCCCGGCCGGCCGCCAGGAATGCCTGGAGCACATCGAGAAGAACTGGACCGACATGCGCCCCGCCGGCCTGGTCGCGGCCATGAGGGAGGCGTAGCCGACGGGCCCCAGGGGCCGGTCCCGGAGCCGTCCGGGACCGGCCCCTGACCGTTCCCCCACCGTGGGGCGACCCGGAGACGCTGTAACGGGACGGTGCGGGCCCGTGCGGCACAGCGGTCAGGTCCGTGCCGCACGGGCGGTCAGGTGGCCCGGCCGCCGGGGGTGGCGGGGGCGGCGCCCGGTGAACCCGGTGTACCCGGTGCGCCGGGCGTGGTGATACGGGTGACGGCTTCCAGGGTCAGGGCCCGGTCGTGGGGGTGCTGGGCGAGCGCGCGGTGGAGGGTCAGGCCCTCGATGAGCGCGTCCAGTTGCCGGGCGGTGTCCGGGTCGAAGTGCTTCTCCAGGTGGACGCGGCTGCGGGCCATCCACGTGTGGGTGAGTTCCCGGTAGGCGAGGCGCCGGGCGGCGAGGGTGTACAGCTCCTGGGTGAGGACGAGGTCGCGTTGGCTGCCCTCCGACAGGACGTGGATCAGGTCGGTCACCGCCGCCCTGGCCTGGTCGCGGTCGGCCGGGGCGCCGAGATGGGCGTCGAAGAGTTCGACGATGTGGTCGGTGAAGCGGCGGAACGCCTCACTCAGCAGGCGGTCCATGCCGTCGAAGTGGTAGGTCATCGACCCCAGGGGCACGCCGGCGCGTGCGGCGATCTTCCGGTGGGAGACGCCGGCGACCCCCTCGTCGGCGATGAGGTCGAGGGTCGCGGCGAGGATGCGTTCGCGGCGCTGGGGGTCGGTGTGTCCGGTGGCCATGGCGACAGACTCACAGACTCCGTACCACGCGGGCGGGATTGCCGACGGCGACGACGTCCGCGGGGACGTCCTTGGTGACGACGGCGCCGGCGCCGATGACGGAGTTGTCCCCGATGGTCACGCCGGGCAGTACGATCGCGCCGCCGCCGAGCCACACGTTGTCGCCGATGGTGATCGGCCGGGCGGCCTCCAGCTTGTCGCGGCGGGGCCCCGGCTCCAGCGGGTGGGTCGGGGTGAGCAACTGGACGTTCGGCCCGATCTGGCAGTCCGCGCCGATGGTGACGGCGGCGACGTCCAGGGCGGTGAGGTGGTAGTTGACGAAGGTACGGGCACCGATCGTGATGTTGCTGCCGTAGTCGACGTACAGGGGCGGCCGTACGTGTGCCTCCTCGCCGAGCGCGCCGAGCAGTTCGGCGAGGAGCGGACGGGCCGCGTCGGCGTCCTCGGCGTAGGCGGCCTGGTAGCGGGCGGCCAGGTGTACGGCCCGCTGCTGGCGGCGGGCGATCTCCGGGTCGTCGGCGATGTAGAGGTCGCCCGCCCGCATGCGTTCCAGGTTGGTGCGCGGGTCCCCCGCGAAGTGGTCCGTCGTCGCCATGGGTGCGAGCGTACACCGCGAGAGCGTACGAACGTACCTTCCAGCACGGGCGTACCGGAGTGCGCTCAGCGCTCGCGTGACCGCAGCACCCCGGCGAACAGCACCACGAGGACCCCGGCCAGCGGTACCACCAGCAGGCCCAGCCGCAGGCCGGCGGCGTCGGCGACGAGGCCGACGACGGGAGGGGAGAGCAGGAAGCCCAGGCGCATGAGCCAGGAGACGATCGTCAGCCCCGAGCCGGGTCTGAGGCCGGGCAGCGCGTCGGCCTCGTGCATCGCGGCGGGTACGAGGGTGGCGACGCCGAACCCGGCGGCGGCGAAGCCGGCGATGGTGCCGGGGAGGGTGGGCACCGCCAGGGCCAGGCCCATGCCGGCCGCGGTGATCAGGCCGCCGGCCCGGGCCACGGCGCGCTGCCCGAAGCGGTCGACGAGCCGGTCGCCGATGACGCGGCCGACGAACTGGGCGCCCACCAGGGCGATGTAGCCGGTGGCCGCGAGCGCCGCCGACGAGTGCAGGGAGCCGGAGAGGTAGAGGGCGGCCCAGGAGTTCCCGGCGTCCTCGACGAGGGTGCCGGCGGTGGCGATCAGGACGAGGGCGGTCAGCACGTAGGCGGTACGGCGGGCGGTGCCCGGGTGCCGTGGCTGCCGGTTCTCGGGGCCGTCGGCCTCCGGTCCGGTGTCGGGTCCGGGCAGGCAGTGCCGCAGGGCGAGGCAGGCGACGGCGCCGAAGACGACCGCCGAGACCGTCAGATGCTGTCCGCGCGTCAGGTCCAGGGCGATGGCCCCGGCGGCCATGGCGCCTCCGGTGACCGCGCCGACGGACCAGCTCGCGTGGAAGGAGTTGATGACGGAACGTCCGTAGCGGCGCTGTACGCGCAGGCCGTGCGCGTTCTGCGCGACGTCGGTGACCGCGTCCATCGCCCCCGCCAGGAACAGGGCCGCCGCGAACACCGGCACCGAGCCGGCGGTACCCGCGGCGAGGGCGCCGAGGGCGGTCAGCAGGGTGCAGCCGACGGCGACCCGCGCCGATCCGAACCTGCGCACGAGCGCGCCGGCCGCCGGTCCCGCCACGATGGCGCCGGCCGGGAACGCGGCGACGGCCAGCCCGTAGACGGCGTTGCTCATCCCGAGACCGGCCTTGATCTCCGGGTAGCGCGGCAGCAGGTTGGCGAACACGGCGCCGTTGGTGAGGAACAGCAGGGCGACGGCGATACGGGCCCGCCGCTCCGCCGCGGAGGGCCGGACCGGTGTGTCGACTGTCATGGCCGCGACCCTACCCGTAGAGCGTACGAACGTACACTACGGTGCGCCGGGACCGGGCGGCGGCTGCGGGCGCAGCGCGTCGGAGACCGACTTGACGCCGCCGTGCGCGGTCAGCCCGCCGTCCACCGGGATCTCCGCGCCGGTGATGAACGACGACTCGTCCGACAGCAGGAACACCACCAGCGGCGCCACCTCGTCGACCGTGCCCGTGCGGCCCAGCGGGGTCTCGCGGACGTTGGCCGCGCGGAACGCCGGAGCGGCGGAGGCGGTCATCTCGGTCTCGATGTGACCGGGGTGGACCGTGTTCACCCGGATGCCGCGCGGGCCCAGCTCCAGCGCCGCCGCCTTCGACAGGCCCCGCAGACCCCACTTGCTCGCCGTGTAGGCGACCGGGTAGTGCGCGGTGAGCGCGGCGGAGGAGCCGACGTTGACGATCGAGGAGCCGGGCGGCATCAGCGGGCTCAGCCGCTGGATGCCGAGCAGCGGACCGGTGACGTTGACCGAGTGGACCCGCTCGAAGTCCTCGGCCCGTACGTCACCGACCCGGGCCCGCCAGGTGACGCCCGCGTTGTTCACCAGGCCGTGCACCTGCCCGTACGTCTCCGCCAACTCGGCTGCCAGCAGGGACCACTCACGGTCGCTGCTGACGTCGAGGCGGCGGCAGCCGCCCGCCGGTGACACGTCGGTCGCGATGACCCGGGCGCCCTCCCGGGCGAGGGCCGCCACCTCGGCGGCGCCCTGGCCACGGGCGGCACCCGTGACCACGACGACCTTGCCCTCCAGCCTCCTCACGGCCGCTCCCGGCCACGCCGCCGTCCGGCCGGCAGCGGGACGGGCTCCGGGCCGGGTACGACGGTGTTGGCCAGGGTGCCGAGGCCCTCGACGGTGAGCGTGACGGTGTCGCCTGGCCGCAGCGGCGGCGGGGTCCGCTCGCCCCGCCGTCCCCACAGTTCGGCGAGGCAGCCGCCGTTGCCGCAGGTGCCCGAGCCGAGGACGTCACCCGGGACGACCCGGGTGCCGCGCGAGGCGTAGGCGGTCATCTCCTCGAAGGTCCAGCTCATGTTGGACAGCAGGTCCTCACCGACCTTCTCCCCGTTGACCTCGGCGGTCAGGGCCAGCCGCAGGAAACCGTCGCCGTCCCGGTACGGCTCCAGCTCGTCGGCGGTGACGAGGTACGGGCCGAGGGTGGTGGCGGTGTCCTTGCCCTTGCAGGGGCCGAGGCCCACCTTCATCTCCGCGCCCTGGAGGTCGCGCGCGGACCAGTCGTTGAACACGGTGTAGCCGACGATGTGGTCGCGGGCCTGCTCCGGGGTGAGGTCGGCGCCCTCCCGGCCGATCACCGCGCCCACCTCCAGCTCGAAGTCGAGCACGGCCGAGCCCGGCGGCACCGGAACGGTGTCCTGGTGGCCGTAGACCGCGTGCGGGTTGGTGAAGTAGAACGTCGGCGCCGCGTACCACTGCTCGGGCACCCCGGCGACGCCGTCGACGGAGCGGCGTACGCCCTCGACGTGCTCCTCGAAGGTGACGAAGTCCCGTACGGACGCGGGCCGCAGGGGAGGGAGCAGCCGTACCCCGGAGACCCGGGGGCCGGGCGGCGCGCCGAGCGCGGCGGCACCGGCGGCGAGCAGCCCGGGCAGGCCGCCGGTCTCGGCGAGCAGGCCGGTGAGCGAGGTGACGCCGGGCAGCGGGAAGAGGGTGCCGTCCTCCTCCACGACGGCCACCCGGCGCTCGTGGTGGTGTTCGTAGGCGGCGAAACGCATGGCGCGCCTCTGCTTTCCGGTAGGCGGGGGAGGATCAGACCGGGGGCGCGACGAAGACGCCGCGGTCGGGGTCGTTGAAGGACTCCTTGGCGACCAGTTCGTTCATGGGGTTGGCCGTGCCCCACTGGTCGGTGACCTCGGGCTGGGAGAAGTCGTACACGTGCGGGTGCCAGGTGTCCTCGTCGAGGATCTCCAGCTCGGTGGTGTACTCGACGGTGTTGCCGTGCGGGTCGAGGAAGTACGTGAACGTGTTGTCCCCGGCCATGTGCCGGCCCGGACCCCAGATCTTCCGGAAGCCGGCGCGCATCACCCGTCCCGAGCCGCGCATGTACTCGTCCAGGCCGCGCATCTCGAAGGAGACGTGGTGCAGGGCGGTGTGCGGGCCCTGGGCGATGGCCATCGAGTGGTGCTGGTTGCTGATCCGCATGAAGTGCATGACCTCGCCCATGTGCGGGGAGGACAGCGTGTCCGACAGGGCGAAGCCGAGGTGGCGCTCGTACCACTCGCGGGTGCGGTTCAGGTCGGGGGAGTTGAGGACGACGTGGGAGAGCTTGACCGGGATCGCCTCCTTCTCCTCGATCTTGCGGTGCTGCCGGACCTCGACGTCGGCCAGGACCTCGATGGTGCGGCCGTCGACGTCGAAGAACCGGAAGCCGTAACCGCCGCCGGGGGTGTCCACCGTGCCCGGCCGGGTGATCAGCTGGACGCCGCCCGCGAGGAGCCGTTCGGCGAGCGTGTCCACGTCGGCGGCCGAAGCGGCCCCGTAGGAGACCAGGTCGAGGCGCTTCTCCTCGGCCTTGCGCAGCCGGACGACGTACTGCTCGGGGGAGCCCTCGGCCGCCAGGAAGGAGAGGCCGGAGTCCTCGGCGACCTTGGTCAGACCCCAGACGCCGGCGTAGAAGTCGAGCTGCTTGTCGTAGTCGGGCACCGCGAGGTCGACGTGGCGCAGGTGGGTGAGCAGACGCATGGTGTGTCATCCCTTCCGGAGGAGAGCGGTGGCGTTCCCGCCGCGTACGGCGTCGAAGTCGGCCTCGGACAGCCGCGCGGCGCGCAGTGCGCCGAGGGGGTCCTCGGTGCCCATGTCGAACGGGAAGTCCGAGCCGAGCAGCACCCGGTCGGCCCCGGCGGCCCGCACCAGCTCCCGCAGGACGTGCGGGTCGTGGACGAGGGAGTCGAAGTAGAGCCGTTTCAGGTAGCTGCTGGGCAGGCGGGCGCAGCCGGCGCCCGCGTCGGAGCGGGCCGACCAGGCGTGGTCGGAGCGGCCGATGTGGGTGGGCAGATAGCCGCCGCCGTGCGCGGCGATCAGCGTCAGGTCCGGGTGGCGGTCGAGGACCCCGGAGAAGATCAGGTGGGAGAGGGCGACGGCGTTCTCGACCGGCTGTCCGACGGTGTTGGACAGGTACCACTGGTCGAGGCGTTCGTCGAGGGTGCAGCCGAAGGGGTGCAGGAAGACCAGCGCGCCGGTCTCCTCGGCCCGGGACCAGAAGGGCTCGTAGGCGGGGTCGGACAGCTCCCGGCCGGGGGCGTGGCTGGAGATCTCCACCCCGGCGAGGCCCTGCTCCAGGGCGTGGTCGAGGGCCCGGACCGCGAGCGCCGGATGCTGGAGCGGGGCGAGTCCCAGCCCGCGCAGCCGGCCGGGCGCGGCCGAACAGTGCGCTGCCGTCGCCTCGTTGGCCAGCCGGAACACCTTGCCGGCGAGTTCCTCGTCGGCCCAGTAGTGGTAGTGCGAGGGGGAGGGGCTGACCAGTTGGACGTCGACGCCCTGGGCGTCCATCGCCGCGAGCCGCACGGTCACGTCGGTCAGCCTCGGGAGGCGGTCGCGGACCATCGGGCCGCTGACGGCGAGGGCGGCGGGCCCGTTGCGGCGGGCGTCCAGCGCGCGTGCCTCGGCGAGCCCCGGGGCGCCGTCGACCAGGGCCTCCACCTCGGGCAGCAGGACGTGCGCGTGCACGTCGACGGTGGGCGCCGGCCCGTACGTTTCCGCGGTGTTCACGGCAGCTCCCGGAGCACGGTCATGGTGCGGGCCATCAGGCCCGGGACGTCGGCGTCGCGCACCCCGTCGAGCTGCCACCGCCCGATCTGGACGGACGCCTCGACGACCGCCCGCACCCGGGTGATCCGCCGCTCGTAGTAGGCCTGGAACAGCGCGTCGTCCCAGGTGTCGGCGGCGGTGAGCAGCTGCGCCAGCACCCAGGCGTCCTCCAGGGACATCGCGGCGCCCTGCGCGAGGGTGGGCGGACAGCAGTGCGCGGCGTCACCGGCCAGCACGACCCGGCCGCGGTGCCAGGAGCCCTCCACCAGCATCCGGTCGAACCACGTGTAGTTGACCCCGGCCGGGTCGGTGATGTGCGCGGTGATCTCCGGCCAGTGGCCGCCGTAGTGGCCGGTGAGGCGCCGCATCTCGTCCGCGTACGTGTCCGGCGGGATGGCGGCGCGGTCGCGGTTGTCCTCGACGACGTACGCGTAGATCGTCGTCTCGCTGGTGGGGCAGTAGCCGGCGATGTAGGCCGGGCCGCCGTAGGCGACGTCGGTACGGGTCACGCCCGCCGGACGTGGCACGGCGACCCGCCAGATGGCCATGCCGGTCGGCTCCGGCTTGTCGGTGATGCCGATCGCGGCCCGGGTCGCGGAGCCCATGCCGTCGGCGGCGACCACCAGGTCGTAGCGGTGCTCGGAGCCGTCGCTCAGGCGGACGCGGACGCCGTCGGCGTCCTGGTGCAGGATCTCGGCGGTGGTGCCCAGGCGGACCGACGCGCCACTGGCGCGCACCGCCTCGATGAGGATCTGCTGGAGCCGGGGCCGTTGCATGCCGACGGTGGCGGGCAGGTCGTCGCCGCCGGTGCGCAGGTCGTCCTGGACGTGCAGGACGGTGCCGTCGGGGGTGGTGATGCCCAGCGAACCGAAACCGAAGCCGGACGCCTCCACCTGGTCCCAGACGCCCAGTTCGCGCAGGACGCGCAGGGCGTTGCCCTGGAGGGTGATGCCGGAGCCGCGGGTCGCGTTCCAGTCGTCCCTGGCCTCGACCAGGGACACGGTGACACCGGCGCGGCGCAGCAGGACCGTCACGGCGTTGCCGGCCGCACCGCCGCCGATCACCAGGACCGTGCGGGCTTCGCTCATGGGGGAACTCCTTCGTTGCACCGGCTACTTGACGGCGATCGGGTTGACGGGGGAGCCGACCGCGCCGGTGACGGGCAGGGGAGCGGCGGTGAGCCAGAAGGCGTACTCGCCGTCGGCCGCGCAGTCCTCGGCGAGCGCGTCCGGGTCCCACATCTCCCCGATCAGCAGGCCCATGTTGGGGATGGCGACCTGGTGCAGCGGCTGGAAGGCGTGCTCGAACTCGTTGGGGCGGACCTCGAAACCCCAGGTGTCGGTGGCGATCGCGGCGATCTCGGTGCGGTGCAGCCAGCCGGCCGTGGTGAACGACAGTCCGGGTGCCGGACCGCCCGCGTACTCGCCCCAGCCCGCACGGCGGGCCCGGGTGAGCCGGCCGGTGCGGACGACGACGATGTCCCCGCGGCCGACCCTCACCCCGTGCGCCTCGGCGGTCGCCGTCAGGTGCTCCTCGGTGATCGCGAAGCCGTCGGGCAGCTCCCCGTCCGCCCCGACCACCCGGCCGACGTCCAGCAGCACACCGCGCCCGGCGACGTGCGGGGCCATGTGCTCGATGCCGGTGACGAGGTCGCCGTCCGAGGTGACCGTGCGCGCCGCGTCCCGCCCGTTCCACGCCTTGCCGTGATCGAAGATGTGCCCGAGCCCGTCCCACTGCGTGGAGCACTGCAGCGGCATCGCGATCACGTCGTCGGCGCCGCCGAGGCCGTGCGGGAACCCCTGGTTGCCGAGGGCCGCGTCGGTGCCGGTGTCCAGCATGGTGTGCACCGGGTTGGTGCGCCGCCGCCAGCCCTGCTGCGGGCCGTCCATGTCGAAGCGCTGCGACAGGGAGAAGCTCACGCCCCGCCGGACCAGTGCGGCGCCCTCGCGGCGCTTGGCCTCGTCGAGGAAGTTCAAGGTGCCGAGCACGTCGTCCGCGCCCCAGCGGCCCCAGTTGGAGTACGCCTTCGCCGCCCGGGCGATCGAGCCCTCCGGGTCGGTGCGGTCCGGGGTCACGACGCCTCCTCGGCGACGCACCGGGTGCGCTGGGCGCCGAGCCCGGTGATGGAGGCGTCCATCACGTCGCCGTCGCGCAGCAGCCGGCCCCAGTGCATGCCGTTGCCGGCCGGGGAGCCGGTGAGCACCAGGTCGCCGGGGAGGAGCCGGGCGGTCTGCGAGGCGTAGGAGACCATGCGCGCCAGGCTGAAGAGCATGTCCGCGGTGGACTCGTCCTGCATGGTCTCGCCGTTCAGCTTGAGTACGAGGCGCAGGTCGCCGGGGTCGGTGACCGACTCGGCGGGCACGATCCACGGGCCGAGCGGGGTGAACCCGGGGGCGTTCTTGCTGCGCAGCCAGTCGGTGCCGATCTGCGGCATGTCCCGGCGGAAGACGGTGGCGCGGTCGGTCAGGTCGTTGGCGATCGTGTACCCGGCGACGTGGTCCAGCGCCTCCGCGACGGACACCCGGTGGGCCGGCCGGCCGATGACCGCCGCCAACTCCAGTTCCCAGTCGGGCTGTTCGGCCCAGGCGGGCAGGACGACGTCGTCGTACGGGCCGGTGATCGCGCTCGGCAGGCCGATGAACACGTACGGCAGGTCGCGCGCCGCCCGCCGGTCCATGATCTCGGCGGCCTCCGCACGCCGCTCCGCCTCGGGCCGGTCGTCACCCGGGGCACGGTGCGCGACGTGCAGGTCGATGACGTGCTGCCGGTAGTTCGCCCCGGACTGGAACACCTGGCGCGGCTCGATGGGCGCGTGCACCCGGAACTCGGCCAGCGGCCGCCGGACCTGACCGGCGTCACCGGCCAGCGCCCGCAGCCGCGGCAGCGCGGACTCCCAACTCTCCAGCAGTTCCCGGGTGGTCAGCCGGTCGTCGCCGAGGGCGGCCCGCAGATCGAGCGCCTGGCGATCGGGGGTGACGAGGGCGGGGAAGGCCGGCCCGTCCGGGGCCGACAGCGTGCCGAGGGCGAAGGGACCCGCGAAGAGCGCGGGCGACGGTGCCGAGGGCGACGAGGGTTCAGGTTTCACGGACATGTCCTCCTGATTGCGGTGGCACTAATCTGGACCCGCCGCCCGTGATCAGGGAAATAGATTGTGTGGATAGCGGCCATCCATGTGATCTATTCTCACTGGTCGGAGCCGTGGAGGCAGGGACAGCAAGCGCAAGCGACGGAAACAGCGGAAGCAACGGATGCAAGGGAGCGCCCGGTGAACCTCGCCCGCCTCGACCTCAACCTCGTCGTCGCCCTGCGCGCCCTGCTGGAGGAACGCAACGTCACCCGCGCCGGGCAGCGCGTCGGACTCAGCCAGCCCGCCATGAGCGCGGCCCTGGCCCGGCTGCGCCGCCACTTCTCCGACGACCTGCTCGCCCGCGTCGGCGGCCACTACGAACTCACCGCCCTCGGCCAGGTCCTCCTGGACCGCACCGCCACCGCCTACGACGTGCTGGAACGCCTCTTCGCCAGCCAGGCCGACTTCGACCCGGCCGCGGAGAGGCGCGAGTTCCGGCTGTTCGCCTCCGACTACGCCGTCGCCGTCTTCGGCACCGCGCTGGCCCGCGTCGTGCACGAGGAGGCCCCCGGCATCCGGCTGCGCTTCACCCAGACCCCGTCCGGCGTGACCGACGACACCGCGACCCTGCTCAGCGCCACCGACGGCCTGCTCATGCCGCACGGCGTCATCAGCGGCTTCCCCGCCACCGACCTCTACGACGACCGCTGGGTCTTCCTCGTCTGCGCGGACCACCCGGACGTCGGCGACCGGCTCACCGAGGACGACCTCTCCCGGCTGCCCTGGGTCACCTACCTGCGCACCTACGACGCCCCGGCCGTACGCCAGCTCGGCATGCTCGGCATCGAGCCGCACGCCGAAGTCTCCGTCGACAGCTTCCAGTTGCTGCCCCTGCTGGTGGCCGGCACCCGCCGTATCGCCCTGGTCCAGGCCCGCCTGGCCCGGCTGCTGGCCCCGCTGGCCGCCGTACGGACCGTGGAGCCGCCGTACGAGGCGGTGCCGCTGCGGGAGGCGCTGTGGTGGCACCCGGTGCACACCCACGACGCGGCCCACATCTGGCTGCGCGAGACGGCCGCCCGGGTCGGACGGCTGCTGGCCGACGTGCCCGAGGGGTGATCACGCACCCTCGCCCCGGGCCGATCTTGCTGCGAGGATCGGGCAGATGACGACCCGACAGCCCTGGCCCCTCGACGTCCCCGGCATCGCCTACGGCGGTGACTACAACCCCGAGCAATGGCCCCTGGACATCCAGCTGGAGGACATCGAGCTGATGCGTGAGGCCGGCGTCGGCCTGCTCAGCGTCGGCATCTTCTCCTGGGCCCTGCTCGAACCGCGCGAGGGCGTCCACGACTTCGCCTGGCTCGACCAGGTCCTGGACCGGCTGCACGCGGCCGGTATCCGCGTCGCCCTCGCCACCGCCACGGCCTCACCCCCGCCCTGGCTGACCCGCGCGCACCCGGAGATCCTGCCCCGCACCGCCGAGGGCACCGTGCTGCACCAGGGCGCCCGCCAGTCGTACGCCATCGCCTCGCCCGTCTTCCGCGCGTACGCGCTCCGCATGACCCGCACCATGGCCGAGCGCTACGGCGACCACCCCGCCCTCGCGCTGTGGCACGTGGACAACGAACTGGGCTGCCACGTCCCGCACGACTACTCCGACGCCTCGGCCACCGCGTTCCGCGCCTGGCTGGAGAAGCGTTACGGCACCGTCGACGCCCTCAACGCGGCCTGGGGAACAGCCTTCTGGTCCCAGCGTTACGACACGTTCGACGAGGTCCTGCCGCCGCTGGCCGCGCCGACCTTCGTCAACCCCACCCAGCGGCTCGACTTCGCGCGCTTCTCCTCCGACGAGCACCTGGCCCACTACCGGGCACTGCGCGACGTACTGCGCCAGGTCACCCCGCACGTGCCCACGACCACCAACTTCATGATGAACACCCGCAACAAGTGGGTGGACTACTTCTCCTGGTCGGCCGAGATGGACGTGGTGGCCAACGACCACTACCTGGTCGCCGCGGACCCCGAGGCGCACATCGAACTCGCCCTCTCCGCCGACCTCAGCCGCGGCGTCGCGGGCGGCGCCCCCTGGATCCTCATGGAACACTCCACGTCCGCGGTCAACTGGCAGCCCCGCAACCGGCCGAAGGGCCCCGGCGAGATGTTCCGCAACTCCCTCGCCCATGTGGCGCGCGGCGCCGACGCGGTGATGTTCTTCCAGTGGCGGCAGTCCCTGGCCGGCGCGGAGAAGTACCACTCGGCGATGGTCCCGCACGCCGGCCGGGACACCGACGTGTTCCGCGACACCGTCGAACTCGGCCGGCGCCTGAAGGCCCTGGCCGAGGTGCGCGGCAGCCGGGTGCGCGCCGACGTCGCCCTGGTCTTCGACTATCCGTCCTGGTGGGCCGCCGAACAGGACGGCCGGCCCACCGAGGCCCTCGACTACCAGAGCGAGCTGCTGCGCTGGTACCGGGCGCTGTGGGAGCTGGGCGTGACGGCCGACGTCGTCTCCGCCGACACCGCACTCGACGGCTACCGCGCCGTGATCGCGCCGACCCTCTACAGCGTCACGGACCGCACGGCCGCCCGGATCGCCGACGCGGCCACCGCCGGCGCCTCGGTGCTGCTCACCTTCCTCAGCGGCATCGTCGACGAGCACGACCACGTACGGCCGGGCGGCTACCCGGGCGCGTTCCGGGAGCTGCTGGGCGTGCGCACCGAGGAGTTCTGGCCGCTCCAGGAGGGCGAGACCCACACCCTCGACGACGGCTCCACCGCCGACCTGTGGAGCGAGAAGACCCACCTGACGGGCGCCACCGCCGTGCGCACCTGGGCGGACGGACCGCTCACCGGCCGCCCTGCGGTGACCCGCAGGGCGGTGGGACGGGGCGCCGCGTGGTACGTCGCAGCCCGGCCTGACGAGGACGGCGTGCGCCGGCTGGTCCGCTCCCTGCTGGACGAGGCGGGCGTGGCTCCCGAGCTGCCGGGGCTGCCCGCCGGCGTCGAGGCGGTACGCCGCCACCGGCCGGACGGCACCCGCTTCCTCTTCCTCATCAACCACACCGGACAGGACGTCGAGATACCGGTACGCGGCCGGGACCTGATCCGGGACCGGGAGCTGGCCGGCCACCTCGCCCTGCCGGGAGGTGAGGTCGCCGTCGTGCGGGAGGACTGAGCGTCGCCGTCGTGCGGGAGGACCGAGGGTCACCGTCGGGGCGGCTGCGGCGCGCCTGGGCAGCCGGGCGACATATCCGATATATCACTGTCAGGTGTCCTGTCCTCGCGCCGTCGCCGTTCCCGTCCCCGCGGGCGGGCCCGTATGACCGCGCTGGTCCTGTGCCACTTCGCGCTCGCCCTGTGCGCCGCGCCGCTCGTGCGGTGGTGCGGGGCCCGTGCCTTCCTGGTCCTGGCCCTGCCGCCCGCCGCCGCCACCGTCTGGGCGGCCCTCCGGTGGAGCACGGTGACCGCGGGCGGCGCCGACACCACCGCAGCGACCTGGCTGCCCGACTACCGCGTGGACTGGGCACTGCGCCTGGACGCCCTCGCCGAACTCATGGTGCTGCTCGCCGCCGGCGTCGGCACCCTGGTCCTCGTCTACTGCGCCTCCTACTTCGAGGACCGCGCGCCCCAGCTCGGCCGCTTCGCGGGCAGCCTGCTCGCCTTCGCCGGGGCGATGCTCGGACTGGTCCTCGCCGACGACCTGATCCTGCTCTACGTCTTCTGGGAACTGACGACCGTCTTCTCGTACCTGCTGATCGGCCAGACCAGCGACCACAAGCGCAACCGGCGCAGCGCCCTGCAGGCCCTCACGGTCACCACGCTCGGCGGACTGACCATGCTGGTCGGGTTCCTGCTGCTGGGTCAGCAGGCGGGCACCTTCCGGATCTCCGTGATCCTCGCCGACCCGCCGCCCGCCTCCGGCGCGCTGTCCACGGCCGTCGTGCTGATCCTCGTCGGCGCCCTCGCCAAGTCGGCGGTCTGGCCGTTCAGCCTGTGGCTGCCCAACGCGATGGCCGCGCCCACCCCGGTCAGCGCCTATCTGCACGCCGCCGCGATGGTCAAGGCCGGCGTCTACCTCGTCGCCCGGCTCGCCCCCGCCTTCGCCGAGGTCACGCCCTGGCGCCCGCTGCTGCTGGTCCTCGGCAGCGCCACGATGCTGCTCGGCGGCTGGCGGGCGCTGCGCCTGCACGACCTCAAACTGGTCCTCGCCCACGGCACCGTCAGCCAGCTCGGCTTCCTCACCGTCCTCACCGGCGCGGGCCGCCACGACACCGGCCTCGCCGCCACCGCCATGATCCTCGGCCACGCCCTGTTCAAGGCGCCGCTGTTCCTGGTCACCGGCATCGTCGACCACGCCACCGGCACCCGTGACCTGCGGCGCCTGTCCGGGCTCGGGCGGCGGCTGCCCGGGGTGTGCGCGGTCGCCGTCCTCGCCGGACTGTCCATGGCCGCCGTACCGCCGCTGCTCGGCTTCGCCGCGAAGGAGGCCGCCTTCCAGACCCTGCTGGACGGGGACACCGCCGACCGGTGGGCGCTCGCCGCGATGGTCGCCGGCTCGGCGCTGACCACCGCCTACACCCTGCGCTACCTGTGGGGCGCCTTCGCCCGCAAGCCCGGCCTCCCCGACACCGGCGCCCACGCCGTCGCACCGGCCTTCCTCGCGCCGCCCGCCGTGCTCGCCCTCGCCGGACTGCTCCTCGGCGCCGAAGCGGGGTGGCTGCAAGGGCTGTCCGGTGCGTACGCCGGGCAGTTCCCCGCGCCCGCGCACCCGTACCACCTCGCGCTCTGGCACGGCGCGGGGCTCGCCTTCCTGCTCTCCTGCGCCGCCTGGGCCGGCGGGGTCCTGCTGTTCCTCGCCGCCGCTCCCGTCGTGCGCGTCGGGGAGAAACTCGCCTGGCGCTCCGCCGACCGGAACTTCGGCAGGCTGCTGCTCGCCCTGGAACGGACCGCCCTGCAGTGCACCGGCTTCGTCCAGCGCGGCTCGCTGTCGGTGTACCTGGTGACGACCATGAGCGTGGTGCTGGCCGGGCAGATCGCCGTCCTCGTCGTCGACGCGCCCTGGGACGCGACCCCCGCCCCGCGCCCGTGGGACACCCCGGCGCAGGCCGCGGCCGGGCTCATGACCTGCGCCGTAGCCCTGCTCTGCCTGGGCGTGCGGCGCAGGATGAAGGCGGTCGTGCTCGCCGGGCTGACCGGTTACGGCACCGCGCTGCTCTTCGTCCTCCAGGGCGCCCCCGACCTCGCCCTCACCCAGTTCTGCGTCGAGACCGTCTCCATGATCGTCTTCGTGCTGGTGCTGCGCCGGATGCCCGTGCTGTTCGAGGAGAACTTCGTCCCGCTGCGGCGCCTGCTGCGGATGCCGGTGGCGCTGGCGGGCGGCGCCGCCGTCGCCTTCGTCGTCTGGATCATGGCCGGGCACCGCCGGGGCGGCGACTCCGCCGGGCAGGCCATGGTCGAGGAGGTCGCCCACCACGGCCTCAAGGACGTCGTCGCCACCATCCTGGTGGACCTGCGGGCCTGGGACACCATGGGCGAGTCCGCCGTGCTGGCCGTCGCCGCCGTCGGCGTGACCAGCCTGATCTACCTGCACCGCCGCACCGACGGCGCCGACCAGCCCGTCCTGCCACTGCCCGGCGACCACCCGGAGGCCGCCCTGCGCACCGACGGCAGCGTGGCCTCGGGCGCCCTCGTGGGCCTGCCCAGCGGCGACGAGAGCGCGCCGGAGCGGACCTGGCTCGCGGCCGGCGACACCCTCGCCCCCGAGCGCCGCTCCATCGTCCTCGAAGTGGTCGCCCGCCTCATCTACCACCCCATCCTCGTCCTCTCCGTCTACCTGCTGATGTGCGCGGAGAACCTGCCGGGCGGCGGCTTCGTCGCCGGTCTGGTCGCCGGGGTCGCCTTCATCACCCGCTACCTCGCGGGCGGACGGCACGAACTCGCCGACGCCGCGCCCTTCGCGCCGGGCCTGTTCACCGGCCTCGGCCTGTTCCTGTCCACGGGCGTGGCGCTCGGCGGCCTCGCCGAGGGCACCGTGCTGCACGGCTGGACCTGGCACGGCCGGCTGCCGGTGTGGGGCGACGCCCACCTGTCCACCGCCGTCCTCTTCGACTGCGGCGTCTACCTGCTGGTCCTCGGCGTCGTCCTGGACATCGTGCGCGCCCTCGGCGCCCGCATCGACCGGCACATCGAACGGGCCGCCGCCCAGCGCGCCGCACGGCGAGGGGCGGACCCGGCATGACCGTCAGCCTCTCCCTGCTGGTGACCGCCGCGGTCCTCAGCGCCGTCGGCGGCGTCCTGCTGCTGACCCGGTCGCTGACCCGCATCCTGCTCGGCGCCGTCGTCCTCGGCAACGGCGTCAACCTGCTGGTGCTCGCCTCGACCGGCAGCGCCGGCGAGGCCCCGCTGCTCTACCCGAACGTCATCCGCAACCGCGTCACCGACCCGCTGCCCCAGGCCATCGCCCTCACCGCCATCGTCATCACCCTCGCCACCACCGCGTTCCTGCTCTCCATGGCCTACCGCAGCCACCAGGTCACCGGCTCCGACGAGATCAGCGACGACACCGAGGACCGGCTGGTCGCGCTGCGCGCCGAGTTCCTGGACCGGCGCGGCGAACTGCGGGCGAGCTACCGCCGGGCCCGTGCCGAGCGCGGCACCACCCGTGAGCAGCGCGAACGCTACCGGGCCGCGCGCAGGCGGCTGCGGGAGCGGATGCGGGAGGAGCGCGCCTACCAGGCCCGTGCCAACGACGTCTCCGGGAACCTGTGGAACGACATCCTCGGCGCCGACCCGGAGGACTACCGCGCGGGCGCGGAACAGGGCTCCACCGACGCGGCCGGCCGCCCCGGCCCCGCCCCCGCCCGGGACGCCGGGCCCTCCAACGACCCCGGTGAGACCGGCCACGAGCCCGACGAGGAGTCCGAGGAGTCCGGGGACCCGGCGAAGGGTCCCGACCAGCCCGACGACCCCCAGGGCGCGGGCGAGGAAGGATCGCCGTGAACGCCCTAGTCCCCCTCCCCGTGCTGCTGCCCCTGTTCGTCACCGGCCTGAAGCTGGCCATCGGACCGCGGCTCCAGCGCTTCCAGCGCCTGGTCAGCCTCGCCGTGCTCGGCGTGGTCTTCGTGCTCTCCGTGGCCCTGATGATCGCCGCCGACCGGCAGGGCCCGCTCCACGTCGACCTCGGCGACTTCCCCCCGCCGATCGGCATCACCCTCGTAGCCGACCGGCTGGCCGGCCTGATGCTCACCGTCTCCAGCGCCGTCACCCTGCTCGTCCACCTGTACTCGCTGGGCCAGGGAATGGCCGACCGCGACGACCAGACCCCGTTCGGCGTCTTCCATCCCGCCTACCTGATCCTGGTCGCAGGCGTCTCCTGCACCTTCCTCGCGGGCGACCTCGTCAACCTCTACGTCGGCTTCGAGATCATGCTCGTGGCCAGCTTCGTGCTGCTCACCATCGGCGGCACCGCCACCCGCGTCCGGGCCGGCTCCACGTACGTGATCATCTCTCTCTTCTCCTCACTGCTGTTCCTCGTCGGCATCGCCATGACCTACGCGGTCGCCGGCACCGTCAACTTCGCGCAGCTCGCCGGACGCCTCCAAGAGGTCCCGATCGGGGTCCGCACCTTGCTGGAGGCCATGCTGCTGACCGTCTTCGCCATCAAGGCGGCCGTCTTCCCGCTCGCCGCCTGGCTGCCCGACTCCTACCCGACCGCGCCCGCCCCGGTCACCGCCGTCTTCGCCGGCCTGCTCACCAAGGTCGGCGTCTACTCGATGCTGCGCACCCAGACCCTGCTCTTCCCCGGGCACCGCCTCGGCGACCTGCTGATGCTGGCCGCGCTCGCCTCGATGGCCATCGGCGTCCTCGGCGCGGTAGCCCAGACCGACCTCAAACGCGTCCTGTCCTTCACCCTCATCAGCCACATCGGCTACATGGTCTTCGGCATCGGCCTCGCCGGGCGCGATTCGCTCAGCGGCGCGATCGTCTACGTCGCCCACCACATCACCGTGCAGACCACCCTGTTCCTCGTCGCCGGGCTCGTCGAGCGGCGGGCCGGCAGCACCGAACTCACCCGCCTCGGCGGCCTCGCCAAGTCGGCACCGCTGCTGGCCGTGCTGTTCTTCGTGCCGGCCATGAACCTCGCGGGCATCCCGCCGCTGTCCGGGTTCATCGGCAAGGTCGGCCTGATGCGGGCCGGTGTCGCGGACGGCGGCGGCTGGGCCTGGCTGCTGGTCGCCGGGTCCGCCGCCACCAGCCTGCTCACCCTCTACGTGATGGCCAAGGTGTGGAACCTGGCCTTCTGGCGGGACGCCCCGCCCGGCTTCGCGGAGGAGGGCGTCGTCCTGGAGTCTGCGGAGGACGACGAGGACACGGACGACGACGAGGCGGAGAGGTCCAGGCGGAGACGGGGAAGGGCCAGGGCCAGGGCGGTGGCCGGGGCCGGAACCGGCTCCGGGGCCCGGCGGCACGTCCCCGCCGGGGCCGTGGTGCCCGCGAGCTTCCTGGGGCAGTCCATCACCACCACCAAGCACCTGCCGTGGCCCATGGTCGCCGCCACCTGCGCCGCCGTCACCCTCGGTCTGCTCTACACCGTGCTCGGCGGCCCCCTGACCACCTTCACCGACCACGCCGCCGCCGAACTCCTCGCCCGCACCCCCTACATCGAGGCGGTGCTCGGCCGATGAGCGACCTCTTCCGCCACCGCTCCCCGTACAGCTGGTCCCTGCGCGTCGGCACCGGCCGGCGCGTGCTCGACCTGCCGCTCATCGCCTGGCTCACCGTCATCTGGACGCTGCTGTGGGGCACCCTGTCCTGGGCCAACCTCGTCAACGGCGTCCTCGTCGCGGTCGCCGTCTGCCTCGCCTTCCCGCTGCCCGCCGTCGACCTCGGGCTGCGCCTGCGCCCGCTGGGCATCCTCCGGCTCGGCGCCTTCCTGCTCCACGACATGTTCTCCTCCAGCCTCCGGGTCACCCGCCAGATCTTCGGCGAGGACCCGTACCACGCGGCGGTCGTCGCCGTACCGCTGCGCGGCCGCAGCGACCTGATGCTCACCGCCACCGCCGTCGCCGTCTCCAACGTCCCCGGCGGCTCGATCATCGAGGTGCGGCGCGCGACCGCCACCCTGTTCGTCCACGTCCTGGACGCCGACGACCCCGGCGCGATCGAGAGCGCCAGGCGGCAGGTGTGGCGCGTGGAGGAACTCGTCGCCCGCGCCTTCGGCACCGCCGGGGACATCGCCCTCGTCACCCAACCCGTACCAGCACCGGAAGGGGGCCAGTCGCCGTGAACACCCTGCACGCCGTCGAGGAGGGCATGCTCATCGCCTCGGTCGTGATGATCCTGGTCGCGGGCGCCCTGCTGCTGTTCCGCATCTGGCGGGGACCCTCGATGCTGGACCGGGCGGTCGCCCTGGACGTCGCCGCCGCGCTGATCATCGCCGGCATCGGCGCCAAGGCCGCCCACGACGGCGACGCGTTCTACTTCCCCGTCATGCTGGTCCTGGCCTTCCTCGGCTTCACCGGCTCGGTGGGCATCGCCCGGTTCATCGCCGTACGCGACCGGCCCACCGTCCGGCCGGACGGCACGGAGGACCACCGGTGAACGCCGTACACGCCGCGAACGCCGTGCATCCCTGGGCCGAGGCCGCCGACCTCGTCGGCGCGTTCCTGCTGCTGCTCGGCTGCTTCCAGAGCCTGCTCGGCGTGATCGGCATGCTCCGCTTCCCCGACGTGCTCTCCCGCAGCCACGCCGCGACCAAGCCGCAGACCCTCGGCCTGCTGCTGGTCCTGGCCGGTGTGGCGCTGCGGCTGCGCAACGGCATCGACCTGGGCACCCTGGCGCTGATCGCGTTCTTCCAGTTCCTGACCGGCCCGGTCGCCTCGCACCTGGTGGCCCGCTCCGCCTACCGCACCGGGCAGACCGGCAGCCGGGGCCTGCTCCGCGACGACCTGGACCCCCAGCTCAGTCACGAGGACGGCGACTGACTCACGACCGGCGGCGGTTGCCCTCCATGACCTCCACCAGCCGCCGCAGCGCCCCCAGGACCCACTCCCGGTCCGCCCCGAGCCCCGCCAGCAGCTCCCCCTCGGCGGCCAGTTGCCGGGGAAAGAGGTCGTCCACCGTCCGGGCGCCCTCCTCGGTGATGGTCACCAGCACCGAACGCCGGTCGGCCGGGTTCGGCGTACGCGCGATCAGTCCGCGCTTCTCCAGTTTGGCCAGCGTCTTGCTGACCCCCGCCGGCGACAGGCCCAGGCGTTCGGCGAGCCGGCGGGCGATGACCGGCCGGGTGGCGTGCCGCAGCGGCACCAGGGTGCCGATCTCGGCCGGGGTGAGACCGGCGCCCTCGTAGAGCGGGTCGAGGGTCTGGTCGAGCAGCCCGACCGCGTGCTTGAGCGCGGCCACGACCTCCATCGGCGAGGTGTCGACTCCCGGGAGCCGGGCCGCCCACTGGGCCCGGGTCTCAGCGGGGGAGGGGAACATGGGACCGCCTCTCACTGGGCAGGACGCATTATGTTAACCGGTGAACTATTGGTTACCGTTATGTCCATGGTATCGCCGTCCCCCTCACGAACCACCGCGTCCGCCGTTCCGGATGCCGCCCCCGTCGTGCGCCCCGTCCTGCTGGTCACCGTCCTGGCCGCGCTGACCGCCGTGGCCCCGCTCGCCACCGACATGTACGTGCCGGGCTTCCCCGCCATGGGGGAGGCGCTCGGCACGAGCAGCTCGGCCGTACAGCTGACCATGACGGCGTTCCTCGCCGGCCTGGTCGTCGGGCAGTTGCTGATCGGACCGGTCAGCGACAGCGTCGGCCGCCGCCGGCTGCTCGTCGCGGGCACCGCCGGCTTCGTCGTCTTCTCCGTGCTCTGCGCCGTCGCCCCCGACGTCACCCTGCTGACCGTCGCCCGCTTCCTCCAGGGCGTGGCCGCGGCGGCGGGCATGGTGCTGGCCCGGGCCGTCCTCACCGACCGCTTCCAGGGCGCCGACCTGCCCCGCTACTTCGCGGTCCTCTCCCAGATCATGGGCGTCGCCCCGGTCGCCGCGCCGGTGCTCGGCGGAGCCGTCCTGTCGGTCTCCACCTGGCGCGCGGTCTTCGCCGTCCTCACCGTCATGGGCGTCCTGCTGCTGCTCGCGGTGGTGCGGACCGTCCCCGAGACCCTGCCGCCCGAGCGGCGGCACGGCGGCGGCGTCTCCAGCACCTTCCGCGCCATGGGAGCCCTCCTCGGCGACCGGCCCTTCATGGGGTACGTGCTCGTCCTCGCCTGCGTCTCGGCCGCGCTGTTCTCCTACATCAGCGGTTCGAGCTTCGTCTTCGAGGAGATACACGGCGTCTCCTCGACGCTGTACTCCCTCGTCTTCGCCACCAACGCCATCGGTCTCCTGCTCGCGGGCTTCGTCTTCTCCCGGCTGGCCGGACGGCTGCGGCTGAACACCCTGATCTCCGCGGGCGTCGGCGTCGTGGTGCTCGGTGCGCTGGCGCAGCTGCTGCTGGTCGTCACCGCGGGGGAGACCCTCGCCGGTACCTGGGCGACGCTGTTCGTGACCTGCTTCGGCATGGGCATGGTCTTCCCCGGCACCATGAGCGTCGGCCAGGCGCTGGCCCGGCACGCCCCGGGAGCTGCCTCCGCGCTGCTCGGCGGGTTCCAGTTCCTCTTCGGCGCCGTCGCCTCGCCGCTGGTCGGGCTCTTCGGGGAGGACAGCTCGCGGCCGATGGCGACGATCATGCTGATCAGCGCCGCCGCGGCGGCCCTCGCCCTCGTGGGACTCGCCCGCCCCTGGCAGGGGCACGGCGAACCGGAGGGCGGTCGCCGGGCCGCCCACTGAGCGTCAGGCCACGCAGCCCACATGCGCCAGCGCCTGCTTCAGCAGGACGCCGTGACCGCCGGGCATCTCGCTCTGCACCGCCGGTGACAGCGCCTCCTGGGGGCTGAACCAGACCAGGTCGAGCGCGTCCTGCCGGGGCCGGCAGTCGCCGGTCACCGGCACGACGTAGGCGAGGGACACCGCGTGCTGCCGCGGGTCGTGGTACGGGGTGACGCCCTGGGTCGGGAAGTACTCGGCCACCGTGAACGGCTGGAGCGAGGCCGGGACCCGGGGCAGCGCCACCGGGCCGAGGTCCTTCTCCAGGTGGCGCAGCAGGGCGTCGCGGACCCGCTCGTGGTGCAGTACCCGGCCCGAGACCAGGGTCCGGCTGACCGTTCCGTCGGGCCCGATGCGCAGCAGCAGGCCGACGCTGGTGACTTCGCCGCTGTCGTCGACCCGCACGGGCACGGCCTCGACGTACAGGATGGGCATGCGGGCGCGCGCCGATTCGAGCTCGTCGGTCGTCAGCCAGCCCGGCGTGGTTTCGGTCATGTCAGACATCGCTTGATCATACTTTCAGCGCCCGCCGCCGGGGAGTACGTCACGCCGAGACCTTGCCCGGCGCACATCACCCGGCCCGCTGCCGGACGTCCTCCGCCACCTTCTCGTCCACCGACGCCCGGACCAGCGCGGCGGCGAGCACCGCCGGGTCCGTCGTCCCGGCGGCGGCCAGCAGGCGGCCGGGGGCCGTGGGCAGCCCCAGGCGTTCCGCGCCCTGCGACGCCTTGCGGTCCAGATACGGCGCGGCCTCCGGCCAGACCCGCTGGACCTCGCGCAGGAAGATGTCGGCGCCGGTCGGCCCGGCCCCGGTGAACTCCTGGAGCAGCCGGCGCAGCGCGGACACGTCGCCGTCCGCCTCTTTCCGGAGCCGGCGCAGGTCCCCGCCCCAGCGGTCGTTGAGCAGCTCCGCCTCCTCGCCGAGCTGGGTGGCGGTGCGTTCGTCGTAGCGCCGGTAGCCGCCCCGGCCCAGCGCGTCCACCCGTTCCTGCCAGGTGGCCTCCGCCATCCGGCGGGGGTCCCGCAGCCCCGCCTCGCGCAGGGCGCGGGCGGTGGCCACGGCGACCGAGCCGCGGATCCGGGCGCTGAGCAGATGGGCCAGGACCAGCAGGTGGTAGAGCGGCTGCGGGGTGTCCTTCAGCCGGATGCCCGCCTCCTCGGCGTACGTCCGCCCGTGCGCGCCGACGAGTTCGCGCACGACGCGCGCGTCGCGGTCCACGGCTACCCCTTGAGCGGGTCGTGGCCCAGGGTCATCAGCCGGTGCCGGCGCTCGGTGTCCTCGGCCGCGGGCTCGTTCTCCACGTCCGTCTGCTCGGTGACCGTGTCCATCACCGCCCGCATCACGCCCAGATCGTCCTCGGTGAGGTCGGTACGGCGTTTCTGGAGGATGGCGAGGACGTGCTGCCCGGTGGACGATCCCGCCCGGTCCGGCAGCGGCTCGGTCGTCTCGCCGGCGTCGCTGACCCGCAGCCAGGCGGACAGCTCGGCGGAGGTCATGTTCACCACGCGGTGGAAGTCCTCCCACAGCGCGTCGAGTTCCAGGGCGTCGGCCATGAGGTGCCCCTTTTCGTGGTGCGTGCGTGCGTGTGTGCGGTGAGGTGGGATGACGGCGGGCCGCGCCGGTCAGTCCTCCTTCGGCCAGTTCTCGGCGTCGAACATCCAGCGCTGCTTCTCCAGTTCGGCGGTGATGGAGATCAGCAGGTCCTGGGTGACCGGGTCGGGCTCGTCGGTGGCCTTGATCCGCTCCCGGAGCCGGACGATGGCCGCCTCCAGCGTCTCGGTCATCAGCGCGACGGCGTCCTCGTCCCGCACCCAGCCGTCCTTCGGGGACGGCAGCGTGAACGCGGACGCGATCGTCTCCGGACGGCCGTCGGCCGGCATCCCGAGGGCCGCCGAGCGCTCGGCGACGGTGTCCGCGAACTCCCGGGCCGTCGAGACGACCTCGTCGAGCTGGAGGTGGATCGAACGGAACCGGGGTCCCACGATGTTCCAGTGCACCTGCTTCCCGATCAGGGAGAGCCCGAGAAGATCCACGAGCGTGCTCTGCAACGCCTCCCAGGTGACCTGGCGGGCCGACTCCGGAATCGTGCTCTTCACGACAGTCATACGGTGCTGCTCCTCGCGGCGTCGATGGTGTGGTCGGGAGCGTGCCGGGCGCCGGACGGCGGCGGTCGCCGGGTCCGGGCGCGGCCCCGCCCAGGGGGACGTGGGGTGCGATGTCCTCCCCGGCGGGGCCTGCGGCCCGACCGCTCCATGGACACCCGTGTGCCCCGGCGGTACCTGCGCAAACAACCGGACGGGTCAGCGGGCGAGCACGCCGTCCAGGAAGGCGGTCAGGTCCGCGAACACCTCGGCGCGGTGCGTCTCCAGGAACACCTCGTGCCGGGCGCCCGGATAGATCCGCTCCGTCAGCTCCCCGCCGGACAGCCGCTCGACGCCGGGGCGGCTGCCGGACAGCGGTACCAGGCGGTCGTCGTCGCCGTGCAGCCACAGCAGCGGGAGCCGGCCGGCGGTGCCGCCGTCGGCGACGGTGGCCAGCGTCCGTACGAACGCCTCCACCGTCGGCCGCTTCATCGGGCCGTGCCACACCAGCGGGTCCGCGGCGTACACCGCCCCGACCGCCGGGTCCCGGGAGAGCGCGCCCGGGCTGATCGGCGTGTCGGGGATCTCGTCCAGGGCGAGCAGCCGGCGGGGCAGCTCCCAGTCGCCGATCACCGGGCCGGACAGCACCAGCGCGGTGAGGTCCTCGGGGTGGCGCTGGGCGTAGCGGGCGGCGATCAGGCCGCCCATGGAGTGTCCGACGAGCACGGCCGGCAGACCCGGGTGGGCGGTCCGGGCCAGCTCCGCCACGGCGCGCACATCGGTGACGACGTCCTCGAAGTCCTCGATCAGCACCCGCTCGCCGTCGGACTTCCCGTGCCCGAGGTGGTCGGGCCCGTACACGGCCGCGCCGTGCGCGCTCAGCACGCCGGCGACCTCCTCGTAGCGGCCGAGGTGCTCGCCGTACCCGTGCGCCAGCAGCGCCACGTACCGGGGGTGCGCGGCGGGCCACTCGTGGACGGCGATCCGTCCCCGGGTTCCGGTCAGGGTGTGCTCACGGGCCTGGGGCATCGGTCCTCCGGCTGCGTCGGTGAAGGGTCCGGGAGGGATCTTCCCAGGGAGCGGCCGGGCGGTCTATAGTCCAAAACTAGCAGTGCTAATTAACGGTCGCCGTGGACCGGACCCGACCTGACCCCGCTCGTACGGCCCGTTCCCGACCCTGCAGAGCCGCAAGGAAACGGAGCAACATCCCATGGCAACCCTCTCCGTCGCCGCGATCCTCGCCGAGAACGCCCGGCGCCGCCCGCACAAGGAGGCCCTGGTCGAAGGCGGCCTGCGGCTCACCTTCGCCGAGCTGTGGCAGCGCGCCCTCGCCCGCGCCGGGGCGCTGGCGGGGCTCGGTGTCCGCCCGGGGGACCGCGTCGCGCTGATGGCGCCCAACACCGCCGAGTTCCCGCAGGCGTACTACGCGGTCGCCGCGGCCGGCGGTGTGGTCGTCCCGGTCCACCTGCTGCTGTCGGCCGAGGAGGTCGAGCACGTCCTCAGCGACAGCGGCGCCACCCTGCTGCTGTGCCACCCGGCGCAGGCGGAGACGGGCACGGCGGCGGCCCGCGCGGCCGGGGTGCGGGTCGTCACCCTCGGCGCGGAGTTCACCGAGCTGGCCGCCGGCGCCGAGCCGCTCACCTCGTACGTCACCCGCGAGGCCGACGACCCCGCCGTCGTTTTCTACACCAGCGGCACCACCGGCGTCCCCAAGGGCGCCGTGCTCAGCCACTTCAACCTGGTGATGAACGCCACCGTCAACGCCTTCGACGCCAACGACATCCGGCCCGACGACATCGCGCTCGGCGCGCTGCCGCTCTTCCACGCCTTCGGGCAGACCGTATCCATGAACTCCGTCTGGCGGGCCGGGGCCACCCTCGTGCTGCTGCCGAGGTTCGACGCGGCGCGCGCGATCGAGCTGATGGTGCGGGAGAAGGTCGACACCTTCCACGGGGTGCCCACCATGTTCGTCGCCCTCGCCGCCGCGGCGGCCGAGGCCGAGGCGCTGCCCGCCCTGCGGGTGTGCGTCTCGGGCGGCGCCTCGCTGCCGGTCGCCGTGCTGGAGCGGTTCGAGGCGGCGTTCGGCGCCAGGATCTACGAGGGATACGGGCTGTCGGAGACCTCGCCGGCGGCGGCCGTCAACCAGCCGGTGTTCGGCGCCCGGCCCGGCACCATCGGCCACCCCCTGTGGGGCGTCGACGTGGAGATCGCCCGCGCCGAGGTGGAGGGCCGCATCGAACTGCTGCCGCCCGGCGAACTCGGCGAGGTCGTCATCCGCGGCCACAACGTCTTCTCCGGCTACCTCGGCCGCCCCGAGGCCACCGCCGAGGCACTCGTCGACGGCTGGTTCCGCACCGGCGACCTCGGCACCAAGGACGGTGAGGGCTTCCTGCGCATCGTCGACCGCAAGAAGGACGTCATCATCCGCGGCGGCTACAACGTCTACCCGCGCGAGGTCGAGGAGGTCCTCGTCCGCCACCCCGGCGTCGCGCAGGTCGCCGTCATCGGACTCCCGGACGACCTGCACGGCGAGGAGGTGTGCGCCGTCGTCGTGCCCGTGCCCGGCGCGAGCCCGGACGCCGCCGGCCTCACCGAGTGGTCCAAGGAGCACCTCGGCCGGCACAAGTACCCGCGCCGCGTGGAGTTCGCCGACGCGCTGCCGCTCGGCCCCAGCATGAAGGTGCTCAAGCGGGAACTGCGGGTGCGGTACGCCGCCGGCTAGCTGCGCGTGCCACCTTTCCCGGCGGCTGCGCATACCATCTGTCCTCGTAATGGACATGATGACGCACTGGCACCTCACCGGCTGGGAGTTCGCGGCGCTCGCCCTCGCGGCCCTGCTCGTCGGCTTCTCCAAGACGGCCGTCAGCGGCGCCAACACGGTCAGCCTCGCGATCTTCGCGGCGCTGCTGCCCGCCCGCGCCTCCACCGGCGTCCTGCTGCCGGTGCTGATCGCCGGGGACGTGCTGGCCGTGCTCACCTACCGGCGGCACGCGCACTGGCCCACGCTGTGGCGACTGTTCCCGGCGGTCGGGGCCGGGGTGGTCGCCGGCACCCTCTTCCTGATGTGGGCCGGCGACGGCGCGGTGCGGACGTCGATCGGCGTCATCCTGCTCGTGATGGCCGCGGTGACGGTGTGGCGGCGGCGGACGGCCGGGGAGCGGGAGCGGCCGGAGGAGGGCACCGCCACCCGGACCGGCCGGCTCAAGGCCCGCTCGTACGGTGTGCTGGGCGGCTTCACCACCATGGTCGCCAACGCGGGCGGCCCGGTGATGTCGATGTACCTGCTCTCCGCGGGCTTCCGGAAGCTGGGCTTCCTCGGCACCTCCGCCTTCTTCTTCCTGATCGTCAACGTCTCCAAGCTGCCGTTCAGCGTGGGGCTCGGCCTGATCGACGGGTACTCGCTGCTGCTCGACGCCGCGCTCGTCGTGTTCGTGGTGCCCGGCGCGCTGCTCGGCAAGTGGGCGGTGAACCGGATCAACCAGAGACTCTTCGAGCGGCTCGTCATCGCGGCGACGGTCCTCGGCGGCCTGCAACTGCTGCTGCGGTAGACCCGGAGGTCAACGGCCCGCCGTCGCGCCGGCCGGCCGTCGTACCCGCTGCGGCAGCCCGCTGCTCAGGTCCTCCACCAGCAGCCGCTTGGCGATCGCGTCGACCGCCGCCCGGATCTCCGCGTCACCGGGACGGCCGATGTCCCCCGCCACCCGGTCCTCCAGCCACGTCGTCCAGGCCCGCGCGATCACCGCGGCCTCACGGGCGCCCGCCCCGGTGTGCGAGAGCAGCGAACCGTCCCGGGTCAGATAGCCCTCCTCCACCATCCGGTCGAACACCGGCAGCAGCACCTCCGGGGGCACCCGGTGACGCGTGGCGATCAGACCGAGACTGGCGTGTCCGACCAGCCGCGTGAACAGCTCGACCTGCATCACCGCCCACGCCCCCGCGACGTCCAGCCGGGTGTCGCTGTCCGCGATGATCCGGCGCGCGGTCTCCAGCCGCGTACCGCCGATGATCTTCCCCACGGACGCTTCGAGCACCCGCCGGGAGTCGGTGTCGTTCGGTGAGGCGAAGCCCTCGCCCATGTCGGTGGACCCGGCCCGCGCGCTGTCGCGCAACCGCACCTGTCTGAGGAACAGGGCGACGACGAAGCCGAGGCCCGCGACCGGCACCGTCCACAGGAAGACGGTCTGGATGGTGTCCGCGTAGGCACCGATGATCGGCGAGGCCGCCTCGGACGGCAGCCCGTGCACGCCCTCCGGGCTGGTCGCCGCCCGGCTGATGGCGGCCGGATCGGCGGTACCGGTCGCCGCGGCGGAGGCGATCCCGTCCCGCAGGTTGGGGGTGAGGGAGTTGGCGTAGATGGTGCCGAAGACGGCGGTGCCGAAGGAGGAGCCGAGCGTACGGAAGAAGGTCACGCCCGAGGTGGCGGTGCCCAGTTCGGCGTACTCGACGGTGTTCTGCACGGCGATGATCAGCACCTGCATGCACAGCCCGATGCCGGCGCCGAGCACGAACATGTACAGCGACTCCAGCGCCGCGCCGGTGTCCGGACCCATCAGGGACATCAGGTACAGGCCGAGCGCCATCACCAGGGCACCGGCGATCGGGAACAGCCGGTACCGTCCCGTCCGGCTGACCACGGTGCCGCTGAGGATGGAGAAGGCGAGCAGCCCGATCACCATCGGCAGCGTCCGCACCCCCGAGACCGTGGCCGAGTCGCCGTCGACGTACTGGAGGTAGCTCGGCAGGTACGTCATCGCCCCGAGCATGGCGAAGCCGACGATGAAGCTGAGGATCGAGCAGACCGTGAACACCGGGTTGGCGAACAGCCGCATCGGCAGCATCGGCTCGGCCGCCCGGCTCTCCGCCCAGCAGAACAGCGCCAGCGCGGCCACCCCGCCGGCGAACAGCCCGATGATCACCGGTGAGCCCCAGGCGTACTGGTTGCCGCCCCAGCTGGTCGCCAGGATCAGCGCGCTGGCGCCGATCGCGACCAGCGCGATGCCCAGATAGTCGATGACCGGCCGGAGCACCGACTTCACCACTGGAATGGTGCGGGCGGCGGCGAGCACGACCACGACCGCGATGGGGACGTTGACGTAGAACGCCCACCGCCAGGACAGATGGTCGGTGAACAGCCCGCCGAGCAGCGGCCCGATGACCGTGGCCACGCCGAACACGGCCCCGATGGCGCCCTGGTACTTGCCGCGCTCGCGCAGCGGGATCACGTCGGCGATCAGCGCCATCGCGGTCACCATCAGCCCGCCCGCGCCCACCCCCTGCATCGCCCGCCAGACGATCAGCAGGGTCATGTTCGTGGCCAGCCCGCACAGGAACGAACCCACGATGAACACGATCGCCGAGACCTGGAAGACGATCTTGCGTCCGAACAGGTCGCCGAACTTGCCCACCAGCACCGTCGCGACGGTCTCGGCGAGCAAATAGGAGGTGACCACCCAGGACATGTGCTCGGCCCCGCCGAGGTCCGAGACGATCGTCGGCAGGGCGGTGCCGACGATCGTCTGGTCCAGGGCCGCGAGCAGCATGCCCAGCACGATCGTGACGAAGACGACGTTGCGCCGCCGCGGGTCCAGTACCGGCGGCTGGGCGGCGGCGGTGCGTGGGCTCTCCTCGGCGACGGTCACACGGACACGATCACATCGCCGGCCCGGCCACGCATGCGGGCCCGGTCCGGCCGGGTGCCCCTACCTGCTGCCCGGGGCGCGGCGCAGCAGATACGTGTCCATGATCCAGCCCTTGCGCTCCCGGGCCTCGGCGCGCAGCCGCTCGATCCGCGGCGCCGCCTCGGCGACCGGACCGGAGTCGAGGATCTCGTCGGGCGTGCCGAGGTAGGCACCCCAGTAGATGTGGACGTCCTGGTCGGCACAGGCCCGGAAGGCCTGCCGGGCGTCCAGCATCACCACCACGTCGTCCACCCCGTCGGGGAAGCCCTCCTCGGCCAGCCGCCGCCCGGTGGTGATCTGCACCGGCCGGGCGACCCGGTTCAGCCCGGTGCGGTGCCGGGCGGCCAGCGCCGAGACACTGCTGATCCCCGGGACGACCTCGTAGCCGAACTCCACCGACCCCCGCTCCAGCACCTCCTCCAGGATGCCCAGCGTGCTGTCGTACAGCGCCGGGTCGCCCCACACCAGGAAGGCGCCGGTCTCGTCCTCGCCCAGTTCCTCGGCGATCAGCCGCTCGTAGACGTCGGCGCGGGCGGTGCGCCAGTCCTCGACGGCGGGGGAGTAGGCGCTGCCGCCCGCCGACCGGTCCCGCTCCGGATCACGCGCCTCGACGACGCGGTACGTCCCCTGCGGCACATGTGCCTGGAGCATGTCGTGGCGCAGCCGCGTGAGGTCGGCCTTCACCTCGCCCTTGTCCAGGACGAAGAACACGTCGGTGCCCCGCATGGCCCGCACCGCCTGGAGGGTGAGCTGCTCGGGGTCGCCCGCGCCGATACCGATGACATGGATCTTCCGCACGCCCCGAGTCTGCCGTACGCCCGTTCAGCCGCGCAGCCGGGGTGCGCGTGCCGCCGCGTCCACGGGTGTGCCGCCGCGCTCCACGCCCCCGGCCAGCTCCCGCGCCCACCCGGCGACCGAGGCGAGGTCGATCCCGTACGGCCGCCACCGCGCGGCCCCGGCCGCCCACGCCTCGACGGCGCCGGCGCCGCGCCGCAGCAGCCGGGGCCCGCCCGTGACGTTGCCGCGGGCCGCGTGCGTCAGCCCCACCGCGAGCTGCGCCAGGCCCCGCCACAGCTCCCGGTCCTCCTCCGGTCCCGACTTCCAGGCGTCCTCGAACACCTCGTGCGCGTGGAACGGCTTCCCCTCGTCCAGCAGCCGCTGCGCCTCCACGACCGTCTCCTCGGGTGCCCGCACCACGCCCTCGGGCTGCCGGGGCACGCCGTCCGCGCCGTACGGCAGGGGCCTGCCGAGCCCGTCCCTCGGCCGGGCGTTGCGCGCCCGGCCCTCGTCGTCGCGGTCGCGGTCCCCGTCGGCAGATGCGCTGTCCATGCGCCGATTGTGCCGCGCCGGTGCCGTTTCCGGGGCACCCCGGGGCGTGCGGTAAGGTATTGACCGCGTGATCGCACGGAACGCCGTGCACGACCGCATCGGGACGTGGCGCAGCTTGGTAGCGCACTTGACTGGGGGTCAAGGGGTCGCAGGTTCAAATCCTGTCGTCCCGACTGGAGACAGTCGCAGGTCAGGGCCGGTTTCGGAGAGATCCGAAACCGGCCCTCGACCGTTCTTGGGGACCGGTCGGGGAATCAGCCCGAGGGCCGGCCGTCCTTGACCGCGGACCGTTCGGACGAGATGTCCTTCGAGGCGGTGCTCAGAGGTCGAGTTCCCGGCGCACGGTGGCGGCGATGCGGGGCAGCGCGGTCCCGAGGTGGCGGCGCTGGGCGGCGGTGAGCGGATCGAAGACGAGCCGCTTGACCTGTGCGACGTGTTCGGGCGCCGCCTCGACGAGCTTCTGCCGGCCTGTGTCGGTGAGGGTGGCGAGGGTGTACCGGCCGTCTTCGGGATCGGGCCGTCGGCCGACCCAGTCGCGGGCCTCGAAGCGGTCCATCACCTTGGACAAGCGGGGCTGGGTGCTGTCGCAGTCCCGGGCGAGGTCGCTGAGGCGCATCGTGTGCTCGTCGGCCATGGAGAGCCGGGCCAGCACTCCGTACTCGAAGTTGGAGATGCCCGACTGGCGCTGCAGCTGACGGTCGAGGGCCGCGGGGAGGGCGATGACGACGGTGAGGAGCGCCTGCCACAGGGCCTGCTCGTCATCGTCGAGCCAGGGTGACTCGGTGTTCATGAACCCCATCATACTTGCCCAGGCAAGCGGGATCACTTGCCTGGGCAAGCTTTCGCGAGGTAGCTTTTCACTTGCCTGGGCAAGTCAAGACACTTGCTCGGGCAAGTGAAGGAGTCGATTTTCATGACCTCCATGAGTAGCCTGACCTCCCTCGTTCCCTCATCCGCTCCGGCCGCGGCGTACGACGAGCTGCTGGCCCGGGTGCTGCCGCAGGCGCGCCGGCAGCGGCTGTGGGAGCCGTCGGACGGTCCTCTGCCCGGCCTGTTCGTCAGTCACGGGGCCCCGTTCACCCTCGATGACCCGCGGTGGCTCGGTGACCTCTTCGAGTGGGCGCAGTCGATGCCCAAGCCCCGGGCGATCGTCGTCGTCTCGGCCCACTGGGAACAGGCCCCGGCCGCGATGTCCGGTACCGCCGCCGGTACCCCGCTGTTCTACGACTTCAGCGGTTTCCATCCCCGCTACAGGACCCTGCCCTACGCGACCCCGGACGCCACCGACCTGGGGCGACGGCTGTCGGGTCTGCTGGGCCGGACGCCGGTGCACGAGTTCGCCGGCCGTGGTCTCGACCACGGTGCCTTCATCCCGCTGATGGCCATGTACCCCGCGGCGGACGTACCGGTCGTGCAGCTGTCGATGCCCAGTCTGGATCCCGACGCCCTGCTGAAGCTCGGTGCGCGCCTGCGGGCTCTGCGGGACGAAGGCGTCCTCGTCCTCGGCTCGGGCTTCATGACGCACAGCTTCGCCGTCTTCCGGCGGCCGGATCTCGCCGCGGCCACCACGGCCTTCGACGCGTGGGCCGTCGACGCCCTGGCCCGCGGCGACGCCGACGCCCTGGCCGACTACCGGTCCAAGGCACCCGGCGCCGCCGTCGCCCATCCGACGGCCGAGCACTTCGTCCCGTTGCTGGTCGCCGTCGGTGCCGCCGACGAGCCCGCCAGTGCCGTCAGCGCCATCGACCGCGTGGTGATGGGCAATTCCATCCGGTCGGTGCAGCTGACCTGAGCACCTCGGAGTGCTCCTCGTTTCCGTCCGATCGCCTCGATCCCCTGGCGACGGCACCCGTCACATCCTGGAGGAAAGTGCCATGAAGGCCATGCGTTTCCACGAGTTCGGCAGCACCGAGGTCCTGCGCTACGAGGACGTCGACCGTCCGGTTCCCGGCACCGGGCAGGTGCTGGTGCGGGTGGCGGCGACGTCGTTCAACCCGGTCGACGACCGAACTGGCCGACGCCGCGGCACTGCCGCTGACCGGCCTGGCGGCCTGGCAGACGGTCTTCGAGCTCGGCGAGGTGCGGTCCGGCCAGTCCGTTCTGGTCAACGGGGCCGGGGGCGGCGTGGGGAGCCTGGTGGTGCAGCTCGCCGTCGACGCGGGGGCGCGGGTGACCGCGGTGGCCGCGCCGCACCACGCCGACCGCCTGCGGGGCTACGGCGCGCACCGGGTCGTCGGCCCGCTCGACCTCGCCGCGGGTCCGGCGGCCGTGGGCGGTCCGTTCCAGGTCGTGGTGAACCACGTGCGTGTCTCCCCGGAGGAACTCGCCCGGCTGACGGCCTACGTCGCCGACGGCGGAGTCGCCGCGAGCACGGCCGGCCCGGTTCCCGAGGACCCCGCCCGGGGGGTGCGCGGCGCGAACCTGTTCGTCCGCGGCGACGGGGCGCAACTGGCCGAGCTGGTCGGCAAGGTGGACGCCGGCAAGCTCCGACTCCACGTCGTCGCCCACCGCTCGGTGACCGAGCTGGCCGCCGTGCACGAGGACGCCGGCGCCGGGCGGCTGACCGGAAAGACGGTCGTGCTCGCTCCCTGACCGGCCCGGCCCGGCCCGGTCGCCGGCCGTGCCCGGCGACCGGCTGGGGGGCTTCCCCCTGATGCGGGTGCGGGGCTCTCGGCGTGGTGAGCGATCCCGTCGCAGGTCCGAGGGGGAACGGTATGAGCGATACCGGTCGCGGGCTGCCGCGACGGACCTGGAATGCCAGGGAGGACAAGGGAGTTGAGCGCAGCATCTCTAGGACCAGCGCCTCGCCCCCTGTCCGGCGAAGCCCTCCGGTCTGCTCGCCGAGCAGCGGTTCGGGACCCTCGCCACGGTCAAGCAGAGCGGCCACCCGCACCTGACCACCATGCTCTACAGATGGGACCCCGAGGCCCGCGTCGTGCGGCTGTCCACCACGGCTGACCGGGTCAAGGTCAAGCACCTGCGGCGCAACCCGCGCGCGGCGCTGCACGTGCAGGGCGGTGACGTCTGGTCGTTCGCCGTCGCCGAGGGTCCGGCGGAGGCATCCGGGATCACGACGGTCCCCGGCGACGCGGTCGGGCGGGAACTGCTCGCGATGGTCCCGACGGCCGCGAAGCCGGAGGACGAGGAAGCGTTCCTCGAGCAGTTGGCCGCCGAGCGCAGGATCGTCATCCGGCCGAGGGCGGAGCGGCTGTACGGGACGGCCTTGGACGTCGACGGCCGGGTGTGAGGAAACGGCTGGTCGTCAGGACAGGGGCCCAGGGCCCGGCCGGGAAGCCGTGTCAGGCGGCGTACTCACCGGTCAGCATCGCGGAGGCGAGTTCGACCCGCGAACGGAACCCGGTGCGTTTGAACAGTCTGCCCAGCCGGCTCTCCACGCTCTTCTCGCTGCACCCGAGCGCGACCGCCAGTTCCCGGTTGGTCAGCCCCTCGGTGACCAGGGTGGCCAGCAGCCGCTCGTTCTCGGCGATGGTGAAGCTCCGGCCCGGCACGGCGACCTTGTGGGCGCGCATCAGGTTCCGCAGCTGTGCCCTGCGCAGCAGCGCGTCGAGGTCGCCGTACAGCGCGTACGCCTCGTGCAGCAACGACGGATCGGCCAGCCCGTACCGGACCACCGCGGCGAGCGTGTCGGCCTGCTCCAGCGGCTGTGCGCGCTTGCGTGCGAGCCGTACCGCGGCGGTCGCGGACTCGCGGTCGTGGTGCACCACGGCGGCGGTGAGCAGGTGGGACAGCCGGGCCCGGCCGGTGCCGAGCAGCTCGGCGACCTTGTGTGCCTCGTCCGCGCACCGCTCCGCCGCCGCCAGGTCGCCCGCCGCCATGTCCGACTCGGCCCGCAGCAGCCACAGGTCGTCCGTGCCGGCGACCAGACCGCGTTCGACGGCCACGGCGAGCGCGTCCGTGACGACCTGGTCGGCCCGGTCGGCCGCGCCCAGGGCGCGTTCCAGGTACGACTCCGGCGCGGCCAGCAGATGGAGCATCACGGGCTGCACGGTCCGCGCCCGCTCGATCACCTCGCGCGCCCCGGCCAGCCGGCCGCGCGCACCGAGGATGACGCTCGTCTCCCGGCACATCAGGGTGTGGGTGGGCAGATCGCCGATCGACAGCCCGACGGCCAGACTCTCCAGGGCCAGACCGAGCGCCCGGTCCCAGTGCCCGCTCTGGCTGTCCGCGACCACCCGGTCGGGAACGGGCCGGTAGGCGGACGGCAGCCGGTGCACCGCCAGCACCTCCTCCGCCCGGTCCGGATCACCGAGCAGCATCAGTACCCGGGCCAGCTGCGACAGCCGCTCGAAGCGGTGCCGCACCCCTTGCGTCCACAAGGGCCACCGGGTCGGCGCGGCGACGGCCCGCTCGAACAGCTCGGTCCTGCCGAGGATCGCCTGGACGCACTCGCTGAACAGCAGCCCCAACGCGGTCACGACATCGTTGTCACGGCTCCAGGTGTGCCGCTGGGCCTCCAGATGCTCGTCCGCCTCCCGCCAGCGGTCGAGATGGCACAGCGCGATGCAGCGGGTGAGGGCCCGGTGCCCCTCTCTGCCCGGCAGCGAGCGCCAGCCGCCGTCACAGATCTCGGCGAGTGCCGCCATGTCCGAGGTCCCGCCGAGCGAGGCCACGTAGACCAGTTCCATCTCGAGCAGGGTCTCGGGGGAGACCAGGTCGGCGTACTCGGACATGACCGTCGACGCGCTCTCCAGCGCCTCGCCGTACCGCAGATGGATCAGACAGGTCGAGGCGTGCATGACCAGCGCGTGGGCGCGCCGCTCCGGCTCGGCGATCAGGTCGAGGGCGGCGCGCAGCCAGCGCTCCGCGTGGTATCCGTCGTCCAGCATGGCGGCGGTGCCCTTGGCGAGCAGTTCGACGGAGGCCCGCCCGGAGTCCACGAACCGGCCGGCGGCGACCAGTTGCTCCGCGAGGTACCGGTCGTCCGCGACGGCGGTGCCCGCCCAGATCGCGGTGACCGCCAGCTGGGCGAGCCTGCGCCGCTCGTACGGCCCGAGACAGGTGATCAGCGCGGACGCGAGCAGCGGCACCCGGAACCTCCAGTGGTCCGGCCCGGGCCCGTGCCGCAGCGCCCCCTCGGCGTACAGCTCGGCCAGGGCCGCGCGGACCTCGTCCTCCGTCGCGCCCACCGCCTCGCCGGCCAGCCCGATCGCGGCGGAGCCCAGCGGATGCAGTACGGCCATCGCCTTGGCCACCGGCCAGACCTGCCCGCCCAGTTGCTTCAGGTACTCCACCGGCGGCAGGTCGGACGGCAGCGAGGGCGGCTGGTCCGACGCCGTGAGGTAGGCGTGCCGGTCGAAGACCCGCAGCGAGCCGCTCCTGCGGTGCCCCGCCAGGGCGGTGAGCACGGCGGCGGGCCTGCCGCGGCACTCCCGGCCCAGGTACCCGAGCAGCGACGCCGACGGCTTGGCCTGGAGGTGCTGGGTGGCCAGGGCGCGGACCTCGGACTCGCGCAGCGGACGCAGCGGCACCACCTCGGCCAGACCTGCGGCGCACAACTGGTCCAGCGCGGCCCGCTCGCCCGCCGGGTCGGCCGGTGAGGGGCGGAGCGCGCAGACGAACGTGACCGGTCCCCCCGCCAGCGCGCGGACCAGCGGCAGCAGTACGGCACGGGAGTCCGGGTCGGTCCACTGGGCGTCGTCGACGAGGACGGTGAGCTTGTCGCAGGCGGTGACGGCCGCCCGCAGCTCGGCGGCCAGCCGGCGCCCGGCGTCCCGGCCCGGCCCCGGGGCGGCGCCCTTCGCCGTGCGTCTGACGTCGCCGTCCGGGTTCGCCGCGGCGAGTTCGGCGGCCAGCCGGGACGCCAGGGAGAACGGGCGGTCGCGCTCGGCGCGCGCCACCCGCAGGGTCAGGGTGGTGACGTCCCGGGCGGTCAGCTCGTCCCGGACGGCGGCCAGCACCGCGCCGCGCCCGATCCCGGTCGGGCCCGTGACCAGAACCAGTGAGGCGGCGTCGGGTGAGGTCGCGATGGAGACGATGTGCGCGATGGAGGTGCCACGGCCGAACAGCGGCTGCGCCGGCTGGTCCGAACAGGCCGCGCCACGCCAGTAGTTGATCACCGAAACAGTATGCCCAGCGCGCCCGACCGGTAGCACTCCCGAACGTTACAATCGCGTCCTCGACGGGCAGTTGAATGCGGGGCGAGCCGTCTCGGACGCCTCCCGGACACCTGGGCCCCGAAGGGTGGTGGCCCGGGGAGCCGCGCCGCACCCGGCGGCACACGGCGTCACAGGTGTCACGAGAGGAGGCCCGCAGTGGCCCGAGCACGTGCCATGATCCGGGGCAGGGACCAGGAACTGGCGGAGTTACGCGCGGTGTCGGCGGCCGGCGGTGGCGGCCTGGTCGTCATCGAGGGACCGGCCGGCATCGGCAGGACCGCGCTGCTGGACGAGGCGGAGCGGTTGCTGCGCGCGGCCGGGGTGCGCGTCCTGCCGGTGCGCCCGGGCGCCGACCCGGACAGCGGCGGCGATGACGCGTTCGCCCTCGCGCCGCTGGTGCGCGCCGTGCGCGACCGGTTCGAGCGGTTCCCGGAGGCCGGGCACGGCGACGCGCTCGGCACGGTGGCCCGGCTGAGCGACGTGGCGGGACAGGGCACGGGCGGATGGACCCCGGCCGTCGTCACCGCGCTGGGCAACCTCTTCGACCGGATCGGCGGCCGGGGCCGTACCGCGCTGCTCGTCGACGACGCGCACGCGGTCGCCGAGCCGGCCCCCGTGCTCACCGCGGCCCGCCGGGCCGGCTTCCTGGTGCTGGCCACCTGTGACGAGAGCGCCCGACACGCCCCGGGGACCGCCGAACTGCTGGCCGCCGCCGACCAGGTGATGACGCTCGGAGCGCTGGCCGACGACGTCGCGGAGTCCCTGGCCCGCCGCGCCCAAGGGGCACGCCTCGACGAGTCCGTGCCGGACCTCCTGCGCACGGCACTGGGACCGCTGTTCGGCAACCCCGGCACGCTGCTGGGCACCCTCGCCGATCTGCGCCGGCGCGGCCGGCTGACCCTCTTCCGCGGCCGGCTGTGCCTGAGCAGGCCGGCCGAACCGGTCCATCTGCCCGCCGACCACCACCTGGTGCGCCGGGTCGCGGCCCTGGGCGACCCGGCGGCGCGGCTGCTGTACGCGGTCGCCGTGTGGGACGGCATGCACGTCGACGATCTGCCGCTGCTCGCCGAAGTGACCGGCGCCCGGCTCGACGACTGCGGTCGCCTGCTCGACCGGCTCATCGACGCGCAGGTCCTGGTCGCCGACCCGGCGGGCCGGCTGAGCTGCCGGTGTCCCGCCCTGGCGGCCTGGGCCGTCGGCCCCGCGGGCGGTGACGGTGGCGCCGCCCTGCACGCGGCGGTCGCCGAGCGGCTGCTGTCCCGGCACCGCCGGGGCGACGAGGTCGACCCCGTGGTGCTCGCCGACCACATCGCCCGCGGCGGAACGGCCGTCGTGCTCGAACCGCGGATGGTCGGCTGGCTGCTCGACCGGGCCGCGGACGCCGAGCAGGAGCAGCCTGAGCACGCCGCCCGGTGGTGCGTGGCCGCGCTGCGCCGCATGTCCCCGGACGAACCGGAGCACTCCCGCACGCTGAACAGGCTGATGCGACTGGTCGCCCGGACGGGCCGGTACGAGCTGCTGGGCGACGTGCTCACCCAGTACGCGGAACAGGGCTGCGCCCCGGGCACCCTGGCCCGGATCCACCTCGCCGCGGTCCTGATCTCCCTGCACTCCGGCCGCCCGCCCGCCGAGGGCGCGGTGCGGTCGCTGCTGGACTCCGGGGTCACCGGCCGGGAACGGGCCGGATTCGGGCTGTGGTGGTTCGGCCGTCCGACGGCACCCGGCCGGGAGCCCGTGCCCTGCGGAACGGCCGAAACGGCGGCGGACCCCCACGACCCGGCCGAACGCATGGCCCTGCTGAGCACCGCGATGAGCGGTGATCCCGGCGCCTACGAGCGGACCTGGCGCCGCTCCGGCCGGGCGGGGTCCGCCCCGGGGCCGGGCCGCCCGCACCCCATGGGGCCGACGATCGATGTCGGCACCGTGACACATCTCGTCCTCAGTGCCCACCACCGCGCCCCCCTGACCGGTGTGCTCGCCGTGTACCAGCGGGTGGTGCACGGTTACGCGAGTGCGGACTGGACACGGGCCATGTCCGCCGTCCGGGAACTCGAACTGTCGGACACGGAGGACACGTTGGTGCACCACGCGGCCCGGCTGCTGGCCGCCGAGATGTACGCCGCCCGCGGCGAGTCGCGGCAGGCGGCCCAGTGGCTGGCCGACGTGGCGCCGGTCCCGGGCATCGCCGTACTGCGTGCCTGGGTGCGGCTCGGTGTGCTCAGCCGCGCCGGTGACGACCGGCGGGCGGCCCGGCTGGCCCTGCGGGTGAGCCGGCGGCTGCGCCTGGCCGGACTGCCCGAGGGCCTGCACCTCCTGCTGACCCGGGCGGTCCGGATCGCCGCGTTCGCCGGTGACCGGGACGGGGCGGCGGACCTGCTCCAGGAGATGGAGCTGCTGCCCGACGAGGCCGGCACGGTGGCGCGGGAAGCCCTCCTGCTGGCGCGCGGCCTGGTGCACCGCGACGAGCACCGGCTCCGGCTGGCCACCGACCTGACCCGGGAGCGGGACGACCTGCCGTCGCTGCTGGCGTCGTGCGTGGTCGTCGCGCGGTTCGCCGAGGATCCGCGGCCCTGGCTGCGCGAGGCCCACACGCTGGCCACCCGGTGCGGCGCGTCCACGGTGCTGGAACGCGTCCGCGCGGTGACCCGCGAACGAGGGGTTCCCGCACCGCGCGCCCCCGGCCGGCGGGAGGCACTGGCGGTCACCGAACGGCGCGTCATCGAGCTGATCGGCGAGGGCCTGACCAACCGGCAGATCGCGCTGCGCCTGGAGATCAGCGAGAAGACCGTGGAGAACCACCTGACCCGTCTGTTCGCCCGCACCGGCTGCCGGTCCCGCGTCGAACTGGCCGCGGCCAGCCTGGCGGGGAGACTGACACAGACGGCGCCCTGAGCGCGGGGGCCGGGTGCCGGGGCCGGGTTCCGGTCCCGGTCTCCTTTCGGCCTCGGTTCCGGCCCCCTCCGGCCCCTGCTTCCGGCCCCTCCGGCCCCGGTCAGGTCAGGTCCGGACCGGGTTCCGGGTCAAAGATGCCATCCCTGGGGACCACTCGGGCCGAGGCCGGCCGCCGGTGACGACAGCCCTGGTACGGCCTGCCTAACGTCGTGTTCATGACCGACATCGATGTGCCTCAGGTCGCTGATCCCGAGGTGGCGCACATCGTGCGGGCCGAGGTCGAGAACCGGTGGCCGCACGACGTTTCGGGACTCGACGAACTGGTGCGGTACGGGCTGATGCCCTTCGGCAAGATGATGGGCCCCTGGCTGGCCATCCGGTCCAGTCTCGCGGTGGGAGGTGACATCGCCACCGTCCTCCCCGCGGCGGTGGGTGTGGAGTGCGTGCAGGTCGGCGCGATGATGCACGACGACATCATCGACAGCGACGGGGAACGGCGCAGCAAGCCGGCCGCGCACACGGTGTTCGGGCCGTCGGCGGCGATCGTCGGCGGGGACGGACTGTTCTTCCACGGCTTCGCCGCCCTCGCCGAGTGCCAGGAGGCCGGTGCCTCCCCGGCGCGGGTCGCCCGGGCGCTGACCGTGCTGGCCAGGGCCGGACTGCGGATCGGGGACGCGGCCCTGCGGGAGATCCGGATGAGCCGGGGCATCTGCTCCGTCGACACCTACCTCGACATGATCGCGGACAAGAGCGGCGCCCTGCTGTGGATGGCCTGCGGCGTCGGCGCCACCCTCGGCGGAGCCGACGACACGGCCCTGAAGGCGTTCAGCGAGTACAGCGACCAGCTGGGCATCGCGTACCAGATACGCGACGACCTGATGGCCTACGACGGAACGCGCGCGGGCAAGCCGAACATCTCCGACGTCCGCAACGGCCGTCCCACCCTGCCGGTGCTGCTCGCCCACGAACGGGCCACCGCCGAACAGCAGCGGCGGATCGAGCGGCTGCTCGCCGATGTCTCCGTACCCGTCGACGAGCGCTACGAAGCCATGGCGGAACTGGTCCACGCCTACGACGGCACGGCGGCGGCCCGCGAGGTGTCGCACCGTCATGTGCGGGTGGCCGCGGCGGCGCTCCAGGCCCTGCCGCCCGGCGTGCACCGGGACGCGCTGATGGACCTCACCGTGCCCGGCCGCCTGGTGTAGCGCGGAATCACCCCGAGGAGTTGGCCCGATGTCCTCCCCGACCTACGCGTCGTACCTGCGTCTCGACGAACTGCTCTCGCTGCAGCAGCCGCTCACCCCGGCGGAACAACGGGACCTGAGCGACAGCGAACGGCTCTTCATCGTCGTCCACCAGGCGTCCGAGACCCTGCTCAGCCAGGCCCTCGTCGACCTCAGACACATCGAGCCCGCCCCGTGCGGACCGCAGTGCCTCGCCGACCGGCTGGAGCGCGTGATCCGGCTGATGGACGCCCTGACGGGGCAGTTGACGCTGCTGCGCCACGCGCTGCGCCGGGAGGACTTCCTGCGGTTCCGGGACCGGTTCGGCACGGCGAGCGGGCTGGACTCGGAGCAGTTCAGGGAGCTGTTCACCCGGGTCAGGCGGCTGACGAAGAACGGCGTGGGGGACCGTACGCCGCAGGAGGCCCGGCTGCTCGGCGAGCTGGACGACGCCGTACGGCGGTGGCGCACCACCCACCTGGAGATGGTCAGCCACATGCTCGGCGAACTGCCCGGCACGGGCCAGACCTCCGGCGCCGGCTTCCTGGCCGCCCGCCTGGACGGCACACCGCAGCCCGAGCGGCCCGCCGCACCGCGGACCCGCCCGGCCTCCGAGGACACCCCCCACCCCCGGCCGCTGCCCACGCCGTCCGCCTCGTCCGCCCGCCCCTCGCTGGGGCACGTGGTCGTCATGGGCGGCAGTGTGGCGGGGCTGCTCACCGCACACGTCCTCGCGGACCACGCGGAACGGGTCACCGTACTCGAACGCGACCACTACGAGGCCGGCCCCGCACCCCGCGCGGGGGTACCGCAGTCACGCCACACCCATGTCCTGCTCACCAGCGGCATGCACGCCCTGGACGAACTGCTGCCGGGGCTGCTGCCCGAGCTGACCGAGGCGGGCGCGCCACGGCTCGCGGTGCCGGGGGACCTCGGGGTGTGGCAGGCGGAGCAGTGGATATCCCGCCGCAACCCGTCCCAGCCGATCATGACCCCGTCCCGCCCCCTCCTGGAACACCGCGTCCGCGGCCGGATCGTGTCCGACCCCCGCGTCGAGGTGCGGACGGGGGTGGAGGCGACGGGCCTGCTCGGCCGCCCGGGACACATCACCGGCGTCACCGTCCGGGACCGCGGCGGCGACCACCACTCCCGGCGGGAGCTGGCGGCCGACCTCGTGGTGGACGCCACCGGACGGGCCAGCCGCACCCCCCAGTGGCTGACCGACCTGGGCGGCCGGGCCCCCGCCGAAGAGGTGGTGGAGACCGGACGGGCGTACGCCACCTGCGTCTTCCACGCCGACGACCCGGACGCGGACCTCAGGGGCTTCTACATCGTGCCCGACGCCGGGCAGCCGTTCGGCGCCATCGTCCTGCCCGCCGAGGACGACCGCTGGATGGTCACCCTCTCCGGACCGCGCGACCGGACGCCGCCCATCGACGCCGAGGGCTTCGTCGACTACGCCGGCCTGCTGCCGCACCCCGCCGTCCACAAGTGGCTGAGCACCGCACGCCCGCTCGCCCGGCCCGTGGGCTACCGGCACACCGCCAACCGGCGCCGCCGCTACGACCGGCTGGGCCGGGAGAACACCGGACTGCTCGTCGTCGGGGACGCGGCGTGCGCGCTCAACCCCGTCTACGGGCAGGGCCTGTCCGCGGCGGCCCTGAACGCGGTCGCCCTCAGGAACGAACTGGCCGGCCCGCTCGCCCCCTCGGCGCACGCCCTGCAACGGGCGGTGCTGCGCTCCTCCCGCTCCGCCTGGGAGGTGGCGACGGGTGCGGACAGCCCCATGCCGGGCGCCACCGGCAACGCGGTGCGCACCGGCCCGCTCGCCCGGCTGCTCAACCGCTACCTCGGCCGGGTGCGCGACCACGTGCCGAGCGATCCGGTGATGTGCGCCGCCAACCGCGACGTCCTCTTCCTGCTGACCCCGCCCCACACCTTGCTCACCGACCCGCGGGTCCTGCGGCGGGCCCTGCTGGGCACCGCCCGGCCCACCTCCCGTGACCTGCCCACGCCGTGACCACCTCCAGCCGACGAAGGTGCAGCATGCGACACGCCAGTACGCCCCCGGACCGTCCCCGCGCGGACCGGTCCCGGACGGTTCCCCGACTCCCGGTCCAGCTCCCGGTCCAGCTCCCGGCCCGGCTCCCGGTCCGCCTCGCGGGTGGCCGGTGGGGCTCATGACGACGACCCCGGTCCGCAGCGAATCGCCGGTGCTCGACACCGGCCGTACGATGCTCGGCCCCGCCCTGCGCGACGCCGTCCGCGCCCACCTGGGGCCGGAGATGAGCCGGATCGCCCAGTACCACTTCGGATGGACCGACGCCGAGGGCCGGCCCACCGGCAGCTGGGGCGGGAAGATGGTCCGGCCCACCCTGGCCCTGCTGTCGGCGCGGGCGGCGGGCGCGTCCGCCGCGGACGGACTGCCCGCCGCGCTCGCCGTGGAGCTGGTGCACAACTTCTCCCTGCTGCACGACGACATCATGGACGGCGACCGCACCCGCCGGGGCCGGGCCACCGCCTGGACGGTCTTCGGGGCGCCCAACGCCATCCTGGCCGGCGACGCGATGGCCACCGCGGCCACCTCCGTGCTGCTGACCGCGCCGGGCGCGGGGGCCCGCTCCGCCACCGTGACCCTGATGGCCGCCACCCAGCGGATGATCGACGGCCAGGCATCCGACGTCGCGTTCGAACGGCGCGACGACGTGACCCTGGCCGAGTGCCTGCGCATGGCCGGCGACAAGACGGGCGCGCTGCTCGGCTGCGCCTGCGCGCTCGGCGCCGACCTGGTGGCTGCCGAACCCGCCCTGGTCGAACGGCTCGCCGCCTTCGGCGAACACATCGGCCTCGCCTTCCAGCTCGTCGACGACCTGCTGGGCATCTGGGGCGATGCGGACCGGGCCGGCAAACAGATCGGGGCCGACCTGCGGGTCCGCAAGAAGTCCCTGCCCGTGGTCGCGGCCCTCAACGCGCCCGGTACGGAGGAGCTGCGCGCCCTGTACCTGAGCCCCGAGCCGCTGACCGAGCGCGCCGTCGAGCGCGTCGCCGACCTCGTGGAGCGGGCCGGGGGACGGGACTGGGCACAGGACGAGGCGGCCCGGCAGGTCGCCGCGGCGGAGACGTGCCTGGCCACCGCCGGGATCGCCGACGACGTGCGCGACGAGTTCCTGGAGGTCGCCGGGTTCATCCTCGGCCGCCAGCTCTGACACCCCTCTCGATGTCCCCCTCCCGCTGTCCCCCTCTTGCTGACTTCCTCTTGATGTCTCCCTTCCGTTTTCCGTTGAACAGAAAGGCCGACCCATGACCGAGTCCAGGGCGATCCCCATCGGAGGCCGGGCCGACGGCTGCCCGTTCGCTCCCGTCCAGGAGCTGTACGACGCGCAGAAGGACGAGGAACTGCGCCGGGTCCAGGTGCCCAGCCCGATGCTGGGCTCCTTCGACGCGGTCGTCGTCACCCGGTACGAGGACGTCAAGGCCGTGCTCGCCGACGACCAACTGCGCATGGGCGGGTCCATGCCGTACCAGGCGGGCAACCTGCTGAGCTACGACGGACCCGAACACACCCGGCTGCGCCGCATGCTCACCGGCTCCTTCACCACCAAGCGGGCCCGGGAGCTGCGGCCGCAGATCCAGGGGGTCGTCGACTCCGCGCTGGACGCGGTGGAGGAGGCCGGCCACGGCGCGGACCTGGTGCAGCTCTTCTGCACCCCCATCCCGACGCTCGTCATCTGCGAACTGCTGGGCGTGCCCTACGCCGACCGCGAGGAGTTCCAGCAGCGCACCGTGGTCGCGCTGGACTTCAACTCCAGCCGTGAGACACAGATGCAGAAGGCCGCCGAGATGGAGGCCTACATGGCCGGGCTGGTGGCCCGCCACCGCGAGGAGCCCGGGGACAACGTCCTGGGCCGGGTGGTGCGCGAGTACGGCGACCAGCTCACCGACAGCGAACTGGCCGGCATCGGCAACATGCTGCTCATCGCCGGGCACGAGACGATCGCCAACACCCTGTCGGCGTCCGTCGCCCTGCTGCTCCAGCACCCCGACCAGCTCGCGGTGGTCCGCGACGACCCCGAGGCGGTCGACGGGGCGGTCGAGGAACTGCTGCGGTACTGCGCCCCGGCCACGATCCTGCCGCGCCAGGCGGCCGGCCCCATCTGCGTGCGCGACCAGCGGATCGAGGAGGGCGAGCGGGTCGTGGCGTCCGTCCTGGCCGCCAACCGGGACCTCGGCACGGCCGACCAGGACCTGGACCGGCTGGACGTACGCCGTCCCGTGCAGCGCCACCTCACCTTCGGCTTCGGCCCGCACCAGTGCCTGGGCCAGCAACTGGCGCGCATGGAGCTGCGGGTCGCCCTGCCGGCGCTGCTCACCCGGTTCCCCGCCCTGCGGCTGGCCGTCCCGCAGGAGGAGCTGGACTACCGCACCAACGCCCTGGTGTTCGGGGTGAACAGCCTGCCGGTCGCCTGGTGAGCGGCCTGCGCGTCGAGACCGACGAGAGCCGGTGCCTCGCGGTCGGCAACTGCGCCCTGCTCGCACCGGAGGTCTTCGACCAGAGCGACGAGGACGGCACGGTCGTCCTGCTGGACGCGGCCCCGCCCGAGCACGCGCACGCCTCGGTGCGGGAGGCGGCCGAGCGGTGCCCGGCCGCCGTCATCACCCTGCGCGCACACACACCGGCCGGCCATGAATGACCCACGACCCAGGGGAAAGAGACCAGGGGAAAGCAATGCGTGACACAGAGGTGCCCGTTCTCGTCGTCGGTGGCGGCGGCTGCGGACTCGCCGCGTCGGTCTTCCTGTCCGAGGCGGGCGTGCGCCACCTGCTGGTGGAGCGGCGCGAGTCGACATCCGTACTGCCCCGGGCGCACTACCTGAACCAGCGCACCATGGAGATCTTCCGGCAGTACGGCATCGCCGACGACGTCTACGGGATCAGCTGCCCGCCGGACAACATGAGCGAGGTCGTCTGGAGCACCTCGCTGGCCGGCGACGGCCCGGTGGACGCCCGGGAGCTGCACCGGATGGAGTCCTTCGGCGGCGGCAGCCCGACCGGACCGTACGCGGTCGACAGCACGGGCCCGTCGACCAACCTGCCGCAGCACCGGCTGGAACCGCTGCTGCGCCGGCACGCGGAACGACGGGCCCCGGACAGCCTGCTGTTCCACCACGAGATGACCGGCTTCACCCAGGACGAGCACGGCGTCACGGCGCGGGTGACCGACCGGACCACCGGCGAGGTGAGCACCGTACGCGCCCGCTACCTGCTGGGCGCCGACGGCGGCCGGAGCGTCGGCAAGGCGCTCGACGTGGCCATGGACGGCGCGGGAGGCGGCTTCACCATCATCTCCGTCCACTTCAGCGCCGACCTGTCGCGCTGGTGGCCCGGTGACAAGGTGCTGATGACCCACATCATCAGCCCTGAGGGCGAGGTCTCCGTGGTGGTGGCGACCGGGCCCCGCTGGGGCCTGGCCTCCGACGAGTGGGCGCTGCACTTCCGGGTGCCGCCCGGCGCCGAGGCGGACCTCGGCACGGAGGCGATCGCCGTACGGGTGCGCGAACTCCTCAAGCTGCCGGGGGAGTTGGATGTGCGGGTCCACCACGTCAGCGAGTACCGGCCGGAGGCCGTGGTCGCCCGCTCCTTCCGGGTCGGCCGGGTCTTCCTCGCCGGGGACGCCGCGCACCGGCAGCCGCCCGCCGCCGGGGGCGGCCTGAACACCGCCGTCCAGGACGCGCACAACCTCGCCTGGAAGCTCGGGGCCGTGCTCGACGGCCGCGCCGGCGAGGCGCTCCTCGACTCCTACGAGGCGGAACGGCTGCCCGTCGCCCGGCGCAACGTGGGCTGGGCGATGAACTGCCTGCTCAACTACGGTGTGCTCTTCGCGAGCCTCGGCGTGGTCCACGGCCGGCCCGAGGCCACCCGGGCCAACTTCCACGAGCTCCTCGCCGACACCCCCCTGGGGCAGACCCGGCGGACCGTGGTGCGCGAGGTGTTCGGCACCCAGCGCATCGAGTACCAGGCGCACGACATCGAACTCGGCCACTCCTACCCGGCCGGCGCGGTGGTCCCCGACGGCACCCCGCCGCCGCCCCGGGACCCCACGGGCGCGACGTACCACCCGGTGGCCCGGCCGGGACACCGGCTGCCGCACGCGTGGCTGCGGCACGGCGACACCCGGGTGTCGACCCACGACCTGGTCGACGGCCGGGCCGGCTTCGTACTGATCACCGGACCGCTGAGCGAGTGCTGGGCGGTCGCGGCGAAGAAGGCCGAGGACACCCTCGGGGTGCCGCTCACCGTGGTGTCCGTCGGCGGCCGGGCCGGCGCGGCGGACTACTGGGACGCCGACGGCGCCTGGACCGCGGTGCGCGGGACCGGCGACGACGGCGCCGTCCTGGTACGGCCGGACCAGCACATAGCCTGGCGCAGCGCGCAGGCGGGCCCGCGCGTCGACCAGGAACTCGGCGCCGCGCTCCGCCGGATCCTCGGGCACGCCGACGCGACCACCACCGGGAGCTGACCGTGCCCGTCACCGACGCCGAACGCGTCGTCCAGGACTTCCTGACCCGGATGGGGCCGACCCCGGACGACGTCAGGAAGACCATGGACGGTTTCCTGACCGACGACTGCGTGTGGGAGAACCCGGGGGCCCCGGTGTGCCGGGGCAAGGAGGAGATCTTCGCACTGCTGCCGGCCGACTTCGCGCGGCTGGAGGTCCGCTTCCGGCACCTGGCCACCACCGGGCACACCGTCCTGGCCGAGCGGATCGAGAACATGCTCCGCACCGACGGCACCCCGATCGCGCTGAACCTGAGGGTGATGGCGGCGTTCGAGCTGCGCGACGGCCGGATCAGCGCCTGGCGGGACTACTACGACCACACCCACCTCATCTCCGAGCGCCCGGACTGGTGACCATGACGAACGACCGAACGGAACTGCTGAACCTCCGGGCCGACCTGGTGAGCCGGGTCCACAAGTTCGGCCCGGTCTTCGCGGAGGGCGTCGCCGAGGGGGAGCGGGAGCGGCGGCTGCCCGAGGCCACGGTGCGCGCGATCGACGAGTCACAGGTGAGCCGACTGTGGACCGCGAGCGCCTACGGCGGCCTGGAGACCGACGTCCGCACCATGAGCGAGGTCGCCAAGGCCCTTTCCCACCACTGCCCGTCCACCTCGTGGGTGGTCAACAACATCAACGGGTCGAACCTGCTCGCCGCGAAGTTCCCGCAGGCCGCCCGGGACGAGGTGTTCGGGAGCGACCCCGGCGCCAAGCTGGCCTCGGTCTTCGCGGCCACGGGCACCGCGGTCCGTACCGACGGGGGCTTCCTGCTCACCGGCAACTGGCCGTACGCCACCGGCATCCTGCACGACGACTGGGCGATCCTGGTCGCCAAGGAGGTCGACGGCGACGGCCGGCCGGTGGGCGGGCTCTCCCTGCTGGTGCCCGCCGCCGACCTGACGGTCGAGGACACCTGGCACACCGTCGGCATGCGCGGCACCGGCAGCCACACCGTCGTGCTCCGGGACGCGTTCGTGCCCGAGCACCGGGTGATCCCGGCCGAGCGGCAGCGGGGACGGGAGAACGCCACCGACACCACCCTGCCCCCGCTGTTCCGGACGGCCGCGATCGCGGCCATGGGCGTCGTCTGCGCCTCCGTGGTGGTCGGCGTCGGCCAGGCCGCGCTCGCCCTCGTCGTCGACCGGGCGCCCGGCCGGTCCATCGCGCCCAGCACGTACACCAGCCAGCCCGGCTCCCAGACCTTCGTCTCCGCGCTCGGCCAGACCGCCCTGACGATCGACGCGGCCGAACTCCACGTCAACCGGGCCGCCGACGTCATCGACGACGCCGCCCGCGCGGCCGTGGACCTCCCGGAGAGCGAACTGCGCCGGATCCGCGGGGACGTCGGCCAGGCGGTCAACCTCGTCACCGTCGCCCTCGACGAGCTGATGTGGGCCCACGGCGCCGCCGCCTTCGCCGAGTCCAACCCATTGCAGCAGTACTGGCGCGACGCCAACACCGCGGCCCGCCACGCCCTGCTCAACCCCCGCATCGGGCGGGAACTGTACGGCGGTTCGTTCTTCGGCCTGGACCTCGTCGTGCCCAGTCTCTGACCCACCCACCAACCCAAGGATCACCATGGTCTGGTTGCCTCCCGTTCTCATCCCGATGTCGCAGGTCGCACCGGTCACGGAGGGGCCGGCCGACGTACCGGACGCGCTCTTCTGGGCCCTCGCCGGGCCGACCGCGGCCGGCTGGCTGCTGACCTACGTCCTGGCCATCCGGCAGGCGTTCACTGACCGGCGGGTGGGCATCCCCGCCTACCTGGTGGCGGTGAACTTCGCCTGGGAGTTCAGCCTGACCTTCGTGCTGGAACAGACCCCCACCCAGCGCCAGATCAACGTCCTGTGGGTGATGTTCAACGCCGTCCTGCTCTACCAGGCGCTGCGGTACGGACCGCGCGACTATCCCGGGCTCACCCCGCGGGTCTTCCGGTGGAGCTTCGCCGGGGTGCTGCTGTGGGCGGCGGTGATGGTCGTCGTGGGGGCCAACGAGTTCCACGACCGGGACGGCATGTACACCGGGATGATCATCCAGGTGCCGCTGAGCGCCTCCTTCCTGCTGCTGCTCAAGCGGCGCGGGTCCAGCACGGGGCAGTCCATGCAGCTCGCCGTCGCCAAACTCGTGGGCTCCCTCTTCGCCGGCCTGACCGCCTTCGTCGTCTACCCGTCCCACCACCTGCTCCAAGTGCTGGTGCCCACCTACGTCGCCCTGGACATCGCCTACGTGGTGCTGCTGCGCCGGACGATGCGCCGGGAGGGACGGCCGCTGTGGGCGTCTCGCGCGCCCGCGGCCGTCCCCGGCGCCTCCGCCGTCCCCGGCCCGGCCGAAGCCGGTGCCGACGCGGCGGAAGCCGGTGCCGGGCGGGCTCAGGAGCGCCGCAGCCCGGTCAGATGACGCCGCTGCGCAGCGCGTAGGCCACCGCGTGCGGCCGGTTGCGCAGGTTCAGGCGCCGGGTGACCCCGAAGACGACGCGTTTGACGGCCCGTTCCGACAGGCACATCCGGTCGGCGATCTCGGCGGTGTCCAGGCCCTCCGACATCAGCCGCAGCACATCGATCTCCCGGGGGGTCAGTCCGGAGGTGTGCAGGCCGTGCGGTGACAGCACCTCGCGCTGCATCCGCTCGATCTGCCGCAGCAGTTCCCCGAGCAACTGGGTGGGGTAGACGCCGCCGCCGGCCGCCGCGGTCAGCACCGTCTCCTGGATGCGGTTGCTGGTGGCGGCGACCCGCGGCAGTACCGCCACCACATTGCACTCCACCGCGGTGAACAGGTCGGTCCGGTCGATCTCGGACGGGATCAGCACCACCGGCACGCGGAGGGTGTCCTTGATCTTGCGCAGCAGCGACGTCACCTCCACGGTCATCCGCTCGGCGACGATCACGGCGACATCCACCGGATCGGGGCGTTCCGGCGAAACCACCTCGATGTTCGGCGCGGAATCGAGATGACCGCTCACCGCCGATTGCGTGAGCGGGTCCGGAGCACGCACGAGGGCTTTTATCGAACGTACCGTGGTGTTGGCGGTCATGGTGGATCCTCCAGGAAAGGCAGCGTGTTCGCCGGGACATCCGGTCGGAATGCCAGGCGTCGAAGTGGTACTTCCTGAGCCGTTTCGCGGTGTTCGCGGTGTCGTCCGCTCAACACGTCCGGAAAGGTCGACGCGACCGGGTGAGCCGGCCGCGGGACGGGCCCGGACAGGTGGTCCTGCTGCGCATCCCTGGGTCGTGGACGAGGTCCTGGCGCTGAAGCGCCGGTATTCGCCGCACAGCCGGTGTTTCGTGCGTGTCCGGCTTGGGGTCGTACTGTGCCAACACGTCAAAGCTCCCCGAGAGTGGCCTGATGTGGTCCGAGACAGTCGGAAAACGATGTCAAGAACGATACTGAGGCCGACCTCGGGGAGCCGGTGGAGCGCGGTGTTCCTGTTCCTTCAGGGGGAATCCCTCATTCAGCCGGCGACGACCGAGACCGACCCTCCGTCGACCGGTTCCATCGTCTCGGCGAGGACCAGGGCCTCCTCGATCAGGGTCTCCACGATCCGGTGCTCGGGCACGGTCTTGATGACCTTCCCCTTGACGAAGATCTGCCCCTTGCCGTTGCCGGACGCCACACCGAGGTCGGCCTCGCGCGCCTCCCCGGGGCCGTTGACCACGCACCCCATCACGGCGACCCGCAACGGCACCTCCATGCCCTCCAGCCCCGCGGTGACCTCCTCGGCGAGCTTGTAGACGTCCACCTGGGCCCGGCCGCAGGAGGGGCAGGAGACGATCTCCAGCTTGCGGGGCCGCAGGTTCAGCGACTGCAGGATCTGCCCGCCGACCTTGGCCTCCTCCACCGGCGGGGCGGACAGGGACACCCGGATGGTGTCGCCGATGCCCTGGCGCAGCAGCGCGCCGAACGCCACGGCGGACTTGATGGTGCCCTGGAACGCCGGCCCCGCCTCGGTGACCCCCAGGTGCAGCGGGTAGTCGCAGCTCTCGGCGAGGATCTCGTACGCGCGGATCATGATCACGGGGTCGTTGTGCTTGACCGAGATCTTCAGGTCGTGGAAGCCGTGCTCGGCGAAGAGCGACGCCTCCCACAGCGCCGACTCGGCCAGCGCCTCCGGCGTGGCCTTGCCGTACTTGCGCATCAGGCGCGCGTCCAGCGACCCCGCGTTCACCCCGATCCGGATCGGGGTGCCGTGGTCCCGGGCCGCGCGGGCGATCTCGCCCACCTTGTCGTCGAACTTCTTGATGTTGCCCGGGTTCACCCGCACCGCGGCGCACCCGGCCTCGATGGCCGCGAAGACGTACTTCGGCTGGAAGTGGATGTCGGCGATGACCGGGATCTTGGACTTCGCGGCGATCGCGGGCAGCGCCTCGGCGTCGTCGGCGCTCGGGCAGGCGACGCGGACGATGTCGCAGCCGGCGGCGGTGAGTTCGGCGATCTGCTGGAGGGTGGCGTTGACGTCGGCCGTCACGGTCGTGGTCATCGACTGCACCGAGACGGGGTGCTCGCTGCCCACCCCGACCGATCCCACCCGCAGCTGACGGGTGGGCCGGCGTTCGGCGAGGGTGGCAGGTGGCAGAGCGGGCATACCGAGCGCGACCTGGGTCACCGCGGTGTCCTTTCCGAAAGGGGTGCTGATGGGTGTGTCGCCGCGACGGCGCCGTGCAGGGCGAGCGCGGTCTCCGCGACGGAACGCGCGGTGAGGCCGTGTTCGGCGAGGACGGCCGGCCGTTCACCGTGGTCCAGGAACTCCCGGGGCAGTCCCAGCGCGTGCACCGGGGTGCCGACCCGGGCCTCGGCGCAGGCCTGGGCCAGCGCGGCGCCCACGCCGCCGACGCGCACCCCGTCCTCGACACAGAGCGCGATCCGGTGCCGGGACGCCAGATGGGTCAGGGCGGGACTGGCCGGCAGCACCCAGCGCGGGTCGACGACGGTCACCCCGACGCCCTCATCGGCCAGCAGCTCCGCCGCCTCCAGCGCGGGGGCGGCGAGGACGCCGGTGGAGACCAGCAGGACGTCGAGCGGCCGGGACCGGGTGCGGTGCAGGATGTCCACGCCCTCCATCCGGGTCAGCGCGGGGATCTCCGGACCGGCACCGCCCTTGGGGAACCGCAGCGCGGTGGGACCGTCGTCGACGGCCAGCGCCTCGCCCAGCAGTTCGGCGAGCCGGACGGTGTCGCGCGGCGCCGCCACCCGCATCCCGGGCACCGCGCCCAGCAGGGCGAGGTCCCACATGCCGTGGTGGCTGGGCCCGTCGGGGCCGGTGACCCCCGCGCGGTCCAGCACGAACGTCACCGGCAGGCGGTGCAGGGCCACGTCCATCATGATCTGGTCGAGGGCGCGGTTGAGGAAGGTGGCGTAGAGGCAGACCACCGGGTGCAGGCCGCCCATCGCCAGCCCCGCGGCGCTGGTGACCGCGTGCTGCTCGGCGATGCCCACGTCGAACACCCGGTCCGGGAACCGCCGGGCGAACCCGTGCAGACCGACCGGGCGCAGCATCGCGGCCGTCAGCGCGACGACGTCGGGCCGCTCGGCGGCGAGCCGCTCCAGCTCCGCGCCGAACGCGCCGGTCCAGCTGGGCGACGAACCGCCCCGCGGCCGTCCCGTGGCCGGGTCGAGGACACCGATGCCGTGCATGCGGTCGGCCTCGTCGTTCTCGGCCGGGGCGTAACCGCGGCCCTTGTCGGTGACACAGTGCACCACGACCGGCTGGTCCAGGTTCTTCGCCAGCTGGCAGGCCAGTTCGACGGCGCCGATGTCGTGCCCGTCCACCGGGCCGAGGTAGGCGAAGCCGAGCGTCTCGAACAGGGTCGGGCTCGGGGGCCTGCCGCCCCGCAGCTCCGCCAGGTGCTCGGCCAGCCCGCCGACCGTGGGGTCGTAGGAGCGGCCGTTGTCGTTGAGGACCACCACCACCGGCCGCTTGCCGCTGCCGAGGTTGTTCATGGCCTCCCAGGCCATGCCGCCGGTCAGCGCGCCGTCCCCGATGACCGCGACCACCCGGCGGTGCTCCTCGCCGAGCAGCCGCTGTGCCTTGGCCAGGCCGTCGGCGTAGGACAGGGCCGTGGAGGCGTGCGAGTTCTCCACCAGGTCGTGCGGGGACTCCGCGCGCAGCGGATAGCCGGACAGTCCGCCCGTCGCGCGGAGCGTGTCGAAGGCGGCCTGCCGGCCGGTGAGGATCTTGTGGACGTAGGACTGGTGGCCGGTGTCGAAGACGATGCGGTCCGTCGGCGAGTCGAAGACCCGGTGCAGCGCGATGGTCAGCTCCACCACGCCGAGGTTGGGACCGAGGTGTCCTCCGGTGGCGCAGACCTTGTCGACCAGGAACTCCCTGATCTCACGCGCCAGTTCGGGCAACTGCTCGGGAGGCAGTTCCTTGAGCTCCCGCGGACCGGTGATCCGGCCGAGCACACTCGATGACACGTCTCTCCTCGCTCAGCTGGAACGCCCGTCCGCCGTCCGCCGCGTGGTGCGGCGTACCGGCGAGGGCAGGTCGAAACTCACCGTCTCGCGGGCGATCTCGCGCTCCTCGACCTGGACCGGACCGAAGGTGCCCAGCCGGTCCACGACCTCGGTGACCAGGGCGGGCGGCGCCGAGGCGCCGGCCGTGAGCCCGACCGTGCGCACGTCCGTCAGCCACTGCGGCCGGATGTCGTCGGCCCGGTCGATCAGCTCGGCGCGGGTGCCCTCGCGGCGCGCGAGTTCCACCAGCCGTACCGAGTTGGAGGAGTTCTCCGAACCGACGACCAGGACGAGGTCGGACTCCTCGACGATTGCCTTGAGCGCGGCCTGCCGGTTGGTGGTGGCGTAACAGATGTCGTCCGTGGGAGGTTCCTGCAACTGCGGGAACCTGTCCTTCAGCGCGCCGACGACCTCGGCGGTCTCGTCGACCGCGAGCGTGGTCTGGGTCAGGTAGGAGAGCTGCCCGACGTCGGGCGGCAGGTCCTGGACCTCGTCGGGTGTCGAGACCAGCACCATCGACTCCGGTGCCTCACCGAGCGTGCCCTCGACCTCCTCGTGCCCGGCATGGCCGACGAGCACGACCGTGTCGCCGCGGGCCGCGAACCGGCGTGCCTCGGCGTGCACCTTGGCGACCAGGGGGCAGGTTCCGTCGATGACGTCGAGGCCGCGCCGGTCCGCCTCCCGGCGCACGGCGGGGGAGACCCCGTGCGCGGAGAACACCACCGTCGCCTCGTCGGGCACCTCGTCCAGCTCCTCGACGAAGACCGCGCCGCGCCGCGCGAGGTCGTCGACGACGGTGACGTTGTGCACGATCTGCTTGCGGACGTAGACCGGGGCGCCCCGCTGCTCCAGAGCCCGCTCCACGATCTCGATGGCCCTCTCGACACCCGCGCAGAAGGAACGGGGGCCGGCCAGCAGGACTCGGCGGGCGACGCCGTCCCCCGCGTACTCGTACGAGCTCACATCAGCCATGATCGGGACAGTAGGGACGGCACGGCAGCGGTTCTACGGCCGTTTCCAGTTTCCGGAACGGTGGTTGCTCCCGCGCCGGGCCACCGGCCGACAAAAGGGCCCGATCCCGAGCACCCTGGGGACAGCAACCCCGGCCGGCCTTGAGCCCGCCCGCGGCGCGCGGGTAGGCATGGACACCGGTTCGTGCGTGCCTCGGCGAGGGGAGCATCCGGGTGGACGGTGAACGACATCCGTATCAGGCGTCGTGCCCGGCGGCGGCCGTCGGCACGGAGCTGCGGACGGCCGCGCCCGCGTCCGTGGGAGGCCCGCTGCGCAAGGCGCTCACCGTACTGGAGGCACTGGCCGAGGCGTCCCGGCCACTGACCCTGTCGGAACTGTCACGGCTGGTGAACCTGCCGAAGTCGACGCTGCACCGCCTGATGCAGGCGCTCACCGACATCGGTCTCGCCGTCCGCCGGGAGTCCAAGTCCTACGAGATCGGCACCTATCTGTCCCGGCTGGCGGCGACGGGCGGCCCCGCCGGGGTGCAGCGCCTCAGTTACCCGGTCACCCCCTTCTTGCTCGAACTGTTCCAGCTCACCAACCGGATCGTCAGCCTCGGCACCCTGTCGGGGACGAAGGTCCAGCACGTCGGGACCCTCTACGGGCAGGAGCACGTCCGGCTCGCGATGGCGCTGCGCCAGCCGGTCCCGGCGTACGGCTCGGCGGCGGGCAAGCTCCTGCTCGCCATGTCCCAGCGGAACCCGGCGGACCTCTTCGGCACGGCGACGGCCGGCACCGGCATGACCCGGGCCCGGACGGAGGCGATGCGCCGCGAGTTCGAGCGCATCCGGCGCACCGGGCTGTCCTACGCCCGCAGCGAGACCATCCCCGACCTGGTCGAACTGGCCGCCCCGGTCCGGCTCGGCAAGGCCGGACCGGTCGCCGCGGTGGTGCTGGGCGACACGGTGAACACCAGGGACCTGCGCAGCGTCGCGCGCGCCCTGCTCGACACCGCCGACGCCATCGAGCAGCGACTGGCCGACGGGGGCTGATCCGCCTCCGCCGCCGCGGTGCGGGTCACGGCGGTCACAGGTGGCGGCGGCGGTCCGCGCGCGCCCGGTCGTAGGCCGCCCGCGCCTCCGTGGCGGCCGGCCGCGCGGACACCTCGGCCACCGGCACGTCCCACCACGCCTCCGCCCCGGGGGCGGTCGGTGCCGGGTCGGTCTCGACGTACACGCAGGTCGGCCGGGACGCGGCGCGGGCCGCGGCCAGCGCCGCGCGCAGCTCGCCCACGGTCTTGGGGCGCAGGACGTCCATCCCGAGGCTGGCCGCGTTGGCGGCGAGGTCCACGGGCAGCGGATCGCCGGTGAACGAACCGTCGGCGGCCCGGTGGCGGTACGCCGTGCCGAACCGCTCCGCGCCCACCGACTCGGACAGGCCGCCGATGGAGGCGTAGCCGTGGTTCTGCAGCAGGACCAGCTTGACGGGGAGGTCCTCCTGCACGGCCGTGACGATCTCCGTCGGGTTCATCAGATACGTGCCGTCGCCGACCAGCGCCCACACCGGGGTGCCCGGCGCGGCCTGCTGGACGCCGAGGGCGGCCGGGATCTCGTAGCCCATGCAGGAGTAGCCGTACTCCAGGTGGTACTGGCGCGGGGACCGGGCCCGCCACAGTCTGTGCAGGTCGCCGGGGAGCGAGCCGGCCGCGTTGATCACCACGTCCGTGTCGCCGACGACCTCGTCCAGCGCGCCGATCACCTGCGTCTGGGTCGGTACGGCGCTGTCGTCCCCGGCGCGCAGGGCGGCCTCGACGACCCGCTCCCAGCGTTCCTTGCCGGCGCGGTACCCGGCCGCGTAGGCGTCGTCCACGCGGTGGCCGGCGAGGGCGTCGGTGAGCGCCCGCAGGCCGGTGCGCGCGTCGCAGACCAGGGTGCGGGCGGCGAGCTTGTGGGCGTCGAAGGCGGTGATGTTGAGGTTGAGGAAACGGACGTCCGGGTGCTGGAAGAGGGTGCCGGAGGCGGTGGTGAAGTCGCTGTAGCGGGTGCCGACGCCGATCACCAGGTCGGCGGCGCGGGCCAGGGCGTCGGCGACCGCGGTGCCGGTGTGCCCGATGCCGCCGACGTCGGCCGGGTGGTCGTGGCGCAGCGAGCCCTTGCCGGCCTGGGTGGAGGCGACGGGAATGCCGGTGGCGTCGGCCAGTTCGCGCAACGCCTCCTGCGCCTCGCTGTGGTGGACGCCGCCGCCCGCGACGATCAGCGGACGGGCGGCGGAGCGGATCGCCGCCGCGGCGTCGGCCAGTTCCGCCGGGTCGGGCGCGGGGCGCCGTACCCGCCAGACGCGGTCGGCGAAGAACTCCTCGGGCCAGTCGGCCGCCTCCGCCTGCACGTCCTGCGGCAGCGCCAGGGTCACGGCGCCGGTCTCGGCGGGGTCCGCGAGGACCCGCATCGCGTTCAGCGCGGAGGGGATCAGCGCCTCGGGGCGGGTGATCCGGTCGAAGAAGCGGGAGACGGGGCGCAGGGTGTCGTTGACCGACACATCCGCCGCCGACGGGTGTTCGAGCTGCTGGAGCAGTGGGTCGGCGGGGTGGGCGGCGAAGTAGTCGCCGGGGAGCAGCAGCACCGGCAGGCGGTTGACGGTGGCCAGGGCGGCGCCGGTGACCAGGTTGGTGGCGCCGGGGCCGATCGACGTGGTGACGGCCTGCGCGGAGAGGCGGTCGAGCTGCCGGGCGTGGCCCACCGCCGCGTGCACCATGGCCTGTTCGCTGCGGCCCTGGTGGTACGGCATGACGCCGGCGTACTCGACGAGGGCCTGGCCGATCCCGGCGACGTTGCCGTGGCCGAAGATCCCCCACATCCCGGCGATCAGCCGGTGCCGTACGCCGTCCCGTTCGGTGTACTGGGCGGCCAGGAACCGCACCAGGGCCTGGGCGGTGGTCAGCCGGAGCGCGCTCATGCGGTCCCCTCAGGGGCGGTGTACAGGGGGAGCCGGGGGTCGACCGGCTGCTCGGGCCAGGTGTCGCGGACCCAGGCGTGGCCGGGGTGGTCGCTGATCAGCCAGGCGCGTTCGTCGGCGGGGCCCGCCATGACGTTGAGGTAGTACATGTGGTGGCCCGGCACGGCCATCGACGGTCCGTGCCAGCCGTCGGGGACGAGGACGACGTCGCCGTCGCGCACCTCGGCCAGCACGTCCGTGCCGCGGCCCCGGCCGGAGGGCGAGACCCGCTGGTAGCCGAGGCCGGGGACGCCGTCGTGGGCGGCGAACTCGAAGTAGTAGATCTCCTCCAGCTCCGCCTCCTCGCCGGGGCGGTGCTCATCGTGCTTGTGGGGCGGGAAGGAGGACCAGTTGCCGCCGGGGGTGAGCACCTCGACGGCGATGAGCTTGTCGCACTCGAAACCCTGCTCATCAGCGCCTCCGGCGCGGGCCGCCGCGCCGAAGTTGTTGACCTGGCGCGAGCAGGCGCCCGCGCCGCGCAGTTCCACCGGGACGGCGGAGGCCGGTCCGTAGCGGGCGGGCAGGCGGCGGGCGCAGCGGGCGCCGGCGAGCGCGAACCGGCCGCCGGCGGCGGACGAGACGGTCGCGCGGGCGTCGCGCGGGACGTAGGCGAAGTCGCTGACGGCGCTGAACACGTCGGGCCGGCCGTGCAGTGCGAAGGCGGCGTCGTCCGCGGTGACCGTGCAGCCGCCGGCCAGCGGCAGCACGATCCACTCGCTGTCCCCGGCGTCGAAGGTGTGCGAGCCGCCCGGCGGGAGGGTGAGGACCCGCAGGCCGCTGTACCCCCATCCGGCCGTCTCCGGGGTCACGTCGACCGTGTAGGGGCCGCTTCCGGCCTTGCCCGCGGGCAGGTGGTACGTCATCGCAAGCCTCCCTCTCCCAACAGCCCGACCGCCGTGTCCACCGCCCGCTCCACACTGCCCTCGGCGGGGTAGAGCAGCGAGCGGCCCACCACCAGGCCCTGGACGGTGGGCAGGCGCAGCGCCTTGCGCCAGCGCGCGTACGCCGCCTCCTGATCGTTCCCCACATCGCCGCCGAGCAGCACCACCGGCAGGGTGGAGGTCTCCAGAACCTCGGCCATGTCGTCCGGGTCGTGGGTGACGGGCAGTTTCAGCCAGGTGTAGGCGGAGGTGCCGCCCAGCCCCGAGGCGATGGCGATGGACCGGACGACGGCTTCGGCGGACAGGTCGGTACGGACCCGCCCCCCGGTCCGGCGGCACAGGAACGGCTCCACGAACAGCGGCAGCCGGTGCCCGGCCATCGCGTCCACGGCGTGGGCGGCGGACTCCAGGGTGGCCAGCGAACCCGGGTCGTCGAGGTCGACGCGCAGCAGCAGCTTGCCCGCGTCGAACCGGAGCCGGGCGAGGTCCTCGGCGCGGTGCCCGGTGAACCGGTCGTCCATCTCGAAGGCGGCGCCCGCCAGGCCCCCGCGGTTCATCGAGCCCACCGCTATCTTGCCGTCCAGCGCGCCGAGCAGCAGCAGGTCCTCCAGGATGTCGGCGGTGGCCAGCACGCCGTCGACGCCCGGCCGGGACAGCGCGGCGCACAGCCGCCCCAGCAGGTCCGCCCGGTTGGCCATGGCGAGCGGGCGGTCCCCGACGCCGAGGGCGCCGCGCGCCGGATGGTCGGCGGCCACGATCATCAGCCGCCCGCTCTCCCCGATCAGCGGGCGGCGCACCCGGCGGGCCGCCGCCTCGGCGATCGCCTCGGGGCGCCGTGCTCTGACCGTGGTGAGGTCGGCGAGGGTGAGGGGCACGACGGGACTCCGTTCGGGAGGTCAGGGGTAGGTCCGGCCGCCGGGGGTAGAGATCGGTCGCCCTTTCCGACGCGGGACGCCCTTTCCGGTGTAGGGCGCCGGATACCGTCCTGTCAATACTTTGTACGGACATTCGGACTTTTTGCTGAAGCGATGTCTTGACAAAGCATTGACATCGGGGGCGCGACGCACTTGTATCCGGTCTTGTATCCGGTCCCAGCGCAAGCCTTCTCCCTACGGCACTCAAGCACTACGGCACTACGGCACTCAGCTCCCGTCGCTACAGTGAGGTGCAGGAAAGATGGACCGCTCCGCTCCAGCCCGCCCCACCCGCCACCGCCCCCGGCGGTTCGTCCCGGCCCTGGCGCTCGCCGCGGCGGCGGCCCTGACCCTGGCCGGCTGCTCCAGCGGCTCCGGGGGCAAGGAGGCCGACGAGGAGGGGACGTCCGGAGCCTCCGCGGGCAAGGCCGACACCCCCCGGATGACGGTCGCCCTGGTCACCCACCAGGCGGTCGGCGACACCTTCTGGGACATCGTCCGCAAGGGCGCCGAGGCCGCCGCCGCCAAGGACAACATCAAGCTCGTCTACTCCAACGACCCCAACGCCGGCAACCAGGCCGGCCTGGTGCAGAACGCCATCGACCAGAAGGTCGACGGCATCGCGGTCACCCTCGCCAAGCCGGACGCCCTCAAGAGCGTGGTGAGCAAGGCCCGGCAGGCCGGCATCCCCGTCGTCGGGCTCAACTCCGGGCTGAGCGACTGGAGGCAGATGGGGCTGACCGAGTTCTTCGGGCAGGACGAGAGCGTGGCCGGCGAGGCGTTCGGCAAGAAGCTCAACGAGGTGGGGGCCGAGAAGGCCGTCTGCGTCCTGCACGAACAGGGCAACGTCGGCCTCACCCAGCGCTGCGACGGGGTGAAGAAGACCTTCGAGGGCTCGGTGGAGAACCTGTACGTCAACGGCACCGACATGCCGTCCGTGCTGTCGACGATCACCGCCAAGCTCAAGCAGGACAGCTCCATCGACCACGTCGTCACCCTCGGCGCGCCCTTCGCCATGACCGCGGTGCAGTCGGTGGCGGAGAGCGGGGGCGAGGCGAAGGTGGCCACCTTCGACCTCGACAAGGAGCTGACCGGCGCGATCCAGAAGGGCGACATCGAGTTCGCCGTCGACCAGCAGCCGTACCTTCAGGGCTACTTGGCGGTCGACGGACTGTGGCTCTACAAGAACAACGGCAACTACAGCGGTGGCGGTGAGCAGCCGGTGCTGACCGGGCCGGCCTTCGTCGACGAGTCCAACGTCGACCAGGTCGCCGAGTACGCCGCGAAGGGCACCCGGTGATGAGCGGCGCCCCACAGGCGGTGACCGCGCGGCCGGCCGCCGGGGCGCGGCGGACCGGACGCCCCCTGGTGCTGCGGCTGCTGGCCCGGCCCGAGGTCGGGGTGTTCCTCGGGGCCGTCGCCGTCCTCGTCTTCTTCCTGGTCGCGGCGCCCTCGGTCCGGCAGGGCGGCTCGCTGGCGACCGTCCTCTACCAGTCCTCCACCATCGGCATCATGGCGCTGCCGGTCGCCCTGCTGATGATCGGCGGCGAGTTCGACCTGTCGGCCGGGGTCGCCGTGGTCACCTCGGCGCTGACCGCGAGCATGCTCAGTTACCAGCTGACCGTCAACGTCTGGACCGGCGTGCTCGTCGCCCTGGTGGTCTCCCTCGCCGTCGGCGCGTTCAACGGCTGGATGCTGGTGAAGACCCGGCTGCCCAGCTTCCTCGTCACCCTCGGCACCTTCCTGATCCTCCAGGGCGTCAACCTCGCCGTCACCAAACTCGTCACCGGCAACGTCGCCACCGACGACATCAGCGACATGGACGGCTTCGGCCAGGCCGAGGCACTCTTCGCCTCCTCCTTCGGCATCGGCGGCGTCCAGGTGAAGATCACGGTGGTGTGGTGGCTGGTCTTCGCCGCCCTGGCCACCTGGGTGCTGCTGCGCACCAAGTACGGCAACTGGGTCTTCGCCGTCGGCGGCGACCAGGACAGCGCCCGCGCGGTCGGCGTGCCCGTGACCTTCACCAAGGTCTCCCTGTTCATGCTGGTCGGCTTCGGCGCCTGGTTCACCGGCATGCACCAGCTGTTCTCCTTCAACACCGTGCAGTCCGGCGAGGGCGTCGGCCAGGAACTGATCTACATCGCCGCCGCGGTCATCGGCGGCTGCCTGCTGACCGGCGGCCACGGCTCCGCGATCGGCCCGGTCTTCGGCGCCTTCATGTTCGGCATGGTGAACCAGGGCATCGTGTACGCCGGATGGAACCCCGACTGGTTCAAGGCGTTCCTCGGTGTGATGCTGCTCGGCGCCGTCCTCGTCAATCTGTGGGTCCGCCGCACGGCGACCCGGAGGTGAGCACATGACCGACACCCCCCTCGTCGAACTGCGCGGCGCCGGCAAGTCCTACGGCACCGTCCGCGCCCTGCACGGCGTCGACCTCGCCGTCCACCCCGGCCGGGTGACCTGTGTGCTCGGCGACAACGGCGCCGGCAAGTCCACCCTGATCAAGATCGTCTCGGGGCTGCACCAGCACACCGAGGGCGCGTTCCTCGTCGACGGCGCACCCGTCCGCTTCACCACCCCGCGCGAGGCCCTGGACCGGGGCATCGCCGCCGTCTACCAGGACCTGGCCACCGTCCCGCTGATGCCGGTGTGGCGCAACTTCTTCCTCGGCTCGGAACTGACCCGCGGCCCCTGGCCCGTCCGCCGCCTCGACATCGCCCGCATGAAGCGGACCGCCGACGAGGAGCTGCGCGCCATGGGCATCGTCCTGGACGACCTGGAGCAGCCCGTCGGCACCCTCTCCGGCGGACAGCGCCAGTGCGTCGCCATCGCCCGCGCCGTCCATTTCGGCGCCCGCGTCCTCATCCTGGACGAACCCACCGCCGCGCTCGGCGTGAAGCAGTCCGGCGTGGTGCTGAAGTACATCGCCGCCGCCCGCGACCGCGGCCTCGGCGTCATCCTCATCACCCACAACCCCCACCACGCCTACCTGGTCGGCGACCACTTCACCGTGCTGCGCCTGGGCACCCTCGAACTGTCCGCGGCCCGCGGCGACATCACCCTGGAGAAGCTGACCGACCACATGGCCGGAGGCGCCGAACTCGCCGCGCTCAAGCACGAGCTGGCGCAGGTCGGCGGAGCCGACACCGCCGCTCTCCCCGACGAGCGGGACTTCACGTCGCCCAGGGAAGGAAACACCTGACATGACCCCCGTGCTCGACCGCATCCGGGTCGGCTCCGCCCCCGACTCCTGGGGCGTCTGGTTCCCCGACGACCCCCACCAGGTGCCCTGGGAACGCTTCCTGGACGAAGTGGCCGAGGCCGGCTACTCCTGGATCGAACTGGGCCCCTACGGCTACCTCCCCACCGACCCGGCCCGCCTCACCGACGAGGTGGACCGGCGCGGCCTGAAGGTCTCCGCCGGCACCGTCTTCTGCGGCCTGCACCGCGGCCCCTCCGAGTGGGACGCGACCTGGGAGCAGGTGAGCCGCGTCGCCGCCCTCACCCGGGCGATGGGCGCCGGGCACCTCGTCGTCATCCCGTCCTTCTGGCGCGACGACAAGACCGCCGAGATCCTGGAACCCCCGGAGCTGACCCGCGAGCAGTGGTCCCACCTGACCCGGGGCATGGAACGCCTCGGCCGCGAGGTGCGGGACACCTACGGCCTGGACATCGTCGTCCACCCGCACGCCGACACCCACCTCGACACCGAGGAGCACGTCGAGCGCTTCCTCGACGCCACCGACCCCGGCCTGGTCAGCCTCTGCCTGGACACCGGCCACTACGCCTACTGCGGCGGCGACAGCGTCAAGCTCATCGAGACCTACGGCGAGCGCGTCGGGTACCTGCACCTCAAGCAGGTCGACCCCGAGATCCTCGCCGGGGTGCGGGCGGACGGGCTGCCGTTCGGGCCGGCCGTGCGGCGGGGGGTGATGTGCGAACCGCCGAGGGGCGTGCCCGAGCTGGAACCGGTGCTGGTGGCGGCCCAGCGGCTCGGCGTGGACCTCTTCGCCATCGTCGAGCAGGACATGTACCCCTGCGAGCCGGACCGGCCGCTGCCCATCGCGGTCCGCACCCGCCGCTTCCTGCGCTCCTGCGGGGCCTGACGGGGTCTGACAGGGCCTGCCGGGCCCTTTTCGAGGGACCACCCGGAACGGCTCGGGGAGCCATTGTCAGTGGCGCGCGTTAGCGTCGACAGCGATGGCCCTTCGTCCCGTTCCGGGAGGCAGTCATGACCACGCGGCTCAATCCGTACCTCAGCTTCGACGGCGACGCCCGCCAGGCGCTGGAGTTCTACGAGGAGGTGTTCGGCGGCACGCTGACGCTGAACACCTACGCGTCCTTCGGCGGGTCGCCCGGCCCGGACGCCGACAAGATCATGCACGGCCTGCTGGAGACACCGGGCGGCCTCACCCTGATGGGCGCCGACGCCCCGCCCGGCACCGAGCACACCCCGGGGAACGCCTTCTCGATCAGTCTCAGCGGCGACGACGACGCCGAGCTGCGCGGCTACTGGACCAAGCTGTCCGCGGGCGGCACCGTCGACGTGGCGCTGGAGAAGCAGATGTGGGGCGACGTCTTCGGCATGTGCCGGGACCGGTTCGGCGTCTCCTGGATGGTGAACATCAGCGAGCCGGCCTCCTGACCGGACCGCTCACGCCCGGCGTACCTCCTCCACCGTCACCGGACGGTGCTCGCGCAGCGACAGCGTGCACGCCTCCGCGATCCAGCCCGCCTCCAGCGCGTCCTCGATCCCGCACGGCGACGGCCGCGCCCCGGCGACCACCTCCGTGAAGGCGGTCAGCTCGGCGCGGTAGGCCGCGGCGAAGCGGTCCATGAAGAAGTCGTGCGGGGTGCCGGAGGGGAAGGTCACGCCCGGCTCCGCCGAGCGCAGCGGCAGCCGGTCCTCCAGGCCGACCGCGAGGGAGTCGGCGAAGCCGTGCAGCTCCATGCGGACGTCGTGACCGCGTCCGTTGTGCCGGCTGCTGGACACCACCGCGACCGTGCCGTCGTCCAGGGTGAGCACCGCCGAGGCGGTGTCGGCGTCGCCCGCCTCCCGGATGTACGCGGCACCCCGGTTGCCGCCGACCGCGTACACCTCGGTCACCTCGCGGCCCGTCACCCAGCGGATCATGTCGAAGTCGTGCACCGCGCAGTCCCGGAAGATGCCCCCGGAGGCGGCGACGTACGCGGCCGGCGGCGGCGCCGGGTCCAGCGTGGTCGACCGTACGGTGTGCAGGGGGCCCAGCTCGCCGGAGCGCACCGCCGCCCGCGCCGCGGCGAACCCGGCGTCGAACCGCCGGTTGAAACCGATCTGCACCGGCACCTCACGCCCCGCGACGGCCTTCAGCACCTCCGTGCCCTCGGCCATGGTGCGGGCCACCGGCTTCTCGCAGAAGACCGGCACCCCGGCGTCCACCCCGGCCCGGATCAGCGCCGGATGGGCGTCGGTCGCCGCCGCGACGACGAGCCCGTCCACCCCGCCGGCCAGCAGCTCGGCGGGGGAGTCCGCGACCCGCGCGCCGAACCGCTCGGCGGCGGCCCGCACGGCGCCGGCCGCCGGATCGCACACGACCAGGGACTCCACGGCGCCGAGCCCGGCGAGGGTCGCGGCGTGGAAGGCGCCGATGCGGCCGAGACCGAGGATGCCGATACGCATGGGGGTGCTCCTAGGAGATCCTGAGAGAGGGGAGGCGCGGGGTCACGCCGACGGGCCCACGGTGACCCAGGCGCCGCTCGCGGCCGAACGCTCCATCGCGTCCAGCACGGCCGCGCCGCGCACCGCGTCCGTCAGCGTCGCGCCGTACGGGGTCCCTTCGGCGACCGAGCGCAGGAAGCGGTACGCCTCGATCACCTTCAGGTCGTCGTAGCCCATGGCGTTGGCCGCGCCCGGCTGGAACGCGGCGAACTCGCCGTCGCCCGGACCGACGTACACCGTGCTGACCGGCTGGTCCTGGTACGCGGTACCGCGGCTGACGCCCAGCTCGTTCATCCGCCGGAAGTCCCAGAACACCGCGCCCCTCGTGCCGTGCACCTCGAAGCCGTAGGCGTTCTGCTCGCCGACCGAGACCCGGCACGCCTCCAGCACGCCGCGGGCGCCGGAGGCGAAGCGCAGCAGACAGCCGACGTAGTCCTCGTTCTCCACCGGGCCGAGCTCCCCACCCGTCGCCCGGGTGTGACCGGCGGTGGCGGCGGCCGGGCGGGCCCGCTCGGGGACGAAGACGGCGGTGTCGGCGGTCACGGCGGCGATGTCGCCGCACAGGAACCGGGCCAGGTCCGCGCCGTGCGAGGCCAGGTCGCCCAGCACCCCGCTGCCGCCGCGCTCCCGCTCGTACCGCCAGGTCAGGGCCGACTCGGGATGGGCGGCGTAGTCGCTGAACAGCCGGACGCGGACATGGGTGACGGCGCCGATGTCCCCGGCGGCGATCAGGTCACGGGCCGCCTCGACGGCGGGCGCGCCGCGGTAGTTGAAGCCGACCGCGCCCTGGACCCCGGCCTTGGCGACGGCGGCGGCCACCGCGCGGGCGTCCTCGGCGTTCAGCCCGACCGGCTTCTCGATCCACAGGTGCTTGCCCGCCTCGGCCATCGCGACGCCGATCTCGCGGTGCAGGAAGTTGGGGGCGGTGACGCTGACCGCCCGTACCCGGGGATCGGCGGCCACCTCGCGCCAGTCGCGGACGGCCGACGCGAACCCGAACCGGTCGGCGGCCTCCTCGCCCCGGCCCGGCACCTCCTCGGCGACCACGACCAGCTCCGGACGGACGGCGAGCCGCGGATAGTGGTGGCGGACGCGGGCGTAGGCCTGGGTGTGCACCCGGCCCATCCAGCCGAAACCGACGACGGCGACGCCGAGCGTCCCCTGCGGGCGAACCACCGGGTGAACCATGCGAGCCCCTCTTTGGACCGGTCCAGCACCTGTCCCTGTCACCCTGAGGACTACTGGCCCGTGGTGTCAAGGCTTTGACAGGCGATGCACCCCGTGGAACGGTCCAGCCATGAAGCAGCCGACCATCCGTGACGTGGCCGAGCGGGCCGGGGTCTCCAAGTCGCTGGTCTCCCTGGTGCTGCGCGGCGCCGACGGGGTACGGCCCGAACGGCGCGAGGCCGTGCTGCGGGCCGCGCGGGAACTCGGCTACCGGCCCAACGCGGCGGCCCGCAGTCTGAGCGAGCGGCGCACCCGCACCGTGGGCGTCCTCCTCGACGACCTGCGCAACCCCTGGTTCGTGGACCTGCTCGACGGGCTGAACGCCGTGCTGCGCGACAACGACCTGCACGTGCTGCTCTCCGACGCCCGCCTCAACCGCCGCTCCGGACCCGGCGACGCCGCGGGCCCCCTGCGCGACCTCGGTGTCGACGGCCTGGTCGTGGTCGGCACGCTGCCCGACCCGGCCGCCCTGGCAGACGTCGCCGGGCGCGTCCCCGTGGTGGTCGCGGGCGCCCGCGAGGCGGTGCCGCCCGGCGTGGACGTGGTGGCCGGCGACGACGAGCGCGGGGCGCGGCTGGTCACCGAGCACCTCATCGGCCTCGGCCACCGGGCGGTGGCGCACCTGGCGGGCTACGGGGCCGTCGGCGAGCTGCGGCGGCGCAGCTTCGCGTCGGCGATGCGCGCCCACGGCCTCGCCGGCCGGGCCACCGTCGAGCCCTGCGACATGACCGAGGAGGGCGGCTACCGCGCCACCGTCCGGCTGCTCGGCACAAGCGGACCCGGGCGGCCCACCGCCGTCTTCGCCGTGAACGACATCGCCTGCGTCGGCGCCCTGTCGGCGGCGGAGGAACTGGGACTGCGGGTGCCGCACGACCTGTCCGTGGCCGGATACGACAACACGAGCATCTCCCGGCTGCGCCACCTCTGGCTCACCACGGTCGACAACGCCGGCCACGAGGTCGGCCGCCGCGCCGCCCGCCTCCTGCTCGACCGGCTCCGCGCCCCCGGCCGACCGGGCGGCCTGCACCTCGCGGCTCCCTCGCTGGAGATCCGGGGGACCACGGCCGCGCCCCAGGGATGACGACGGTCGAGCCCCGCCGATGAGCACCGCAAAGACGCCGCACAGCGCCCCGTAATTCGGCGAACAAAATTGTTGACAATCTTGTTTGGATAGATTTACGTTCGACGAGCACTCACTCAGGGAGGGCACATGCCGAAACAAGCCGGTCCGAGCACCGGGGAGCAGGCGAAACAGCTTGCGCTCGGACAGCTGCGGGAGGCGATTCTGCGCGGCGACATGGCACCGGCCCAGCGGCTGGTGGAGAACGAACTCGCCGAACAGTTCGGTGTGACACGGGCCAGCATCCGGGCCGCACTGATCGACCTGGAATCGCAGGGACTGGTCGAGCGCATCCGCAACCGGGGGTCGCGGGTGCGGGTGGTGACCGTGGAGGAAGCGGTCGCCATCACCGAGTGCCGGCTGGTGCTCGAAGGGCTCTGCGCGGCGAAGGCGGCGGCAGCCGTCACCGACGAACAGGTCGTCGAGCTGACCGACCTCGGTACGGCGATGCGCAAGGCCGTGGCCGACGGCGAACCGCTGACCTACTCGGAACTCAACCACCGACTGCACACCCGGATCCGGGAGTTCTCCGGCCAGTTGACGGCGCTGGAGCTGCTGGAGCGGCTCAACGCCCAACTGGTGCGCCACCGCTTCCAGTTGGCGCTGCGCCCGGGACGGCCCCAGCAATCCCTGAACGAGCACCTGGCCATGATCGAGGCGATCGAGGCCAGAGACCCACAGGCGGCCGAGGCGGCCGTCCGCGCCCACCTCACCAGCGTGATCGAGGCGTTGCGCGACTGACCCGCACCGGGCGGACGCGCATCCGCTCACCCCGGTGAGCGAGGAGCGAGGGCGTGCCGGCGCCCCGGCCCGAAGAGGAAGAGAACCCGTGTACGCGTACCCGCACACCCCGAAGGAGCAGGCATGAGCGGCGTCATCGTCACCGACCCGCCGAAGGCGGAGGCCAAGGACGTCGAGGCCCTGTCCGGGTACGGCGTGGCCACCGTGTCCGAGGCGATGGGCCGCACCGGCCTCCTCGGCCCGCACCTGCGCCCGATCCAGCAGGACACCCGGATCGCCGGCACCGCGGTGACCGTGCTGTCCTGGCCCGGCGACAACCTCATGATCCACGCCGCCGTGGAGCAGTGCGGCGAGGGCGACATCCTGGTCGTCACCACCACCTCGCCGTCCACCGACGGCCTGTTCGGCGAGCTGTTCGCGACGGCGCTCCAGCAGCGCGGGGTGCGCGGGCTGATCATCAACACGGGTATCCGGGACACCTCCGAGCTGCGCGAGATGGGCTTCCCGGCCTGGTCCGCCGCCGTGTCCGCGCAGGGCACCGTCAAGGCGACCGGCGGCAGCGTCAACGTGCCGGTCGTCATCGGCGGCCAGGTGATCCACCCCGGTGACGTGATCGTCGCCGACGACGACGGCGTGGTCGTCGTCCCGCGCGAGAAGGCCCGGCGGACCGCCGAGGCGTCCCGGGCCCGGGAGGACAAGGAGGCCGCGACCCGCGCCGCCTTCCTGGAGGGCCAGCTGGGCCTGGACCGCTACGGCCTGCGCGAGAAGCTGGTCCAGCTCGGCGTGACCTACCAGTCCTACGAGGAGTACACGCGCGGCGGGGACGCGTCGTGAGCGCACCCGACGAGGTCCGCTGCATGCTGATGCGCGGCGGCACCTCCAAGGGCGCCTACTTCCTGGCCGAGGACCTCCCCGCCGACACCGCCGCCCGCGACGACCTGCTGCGGCGGGTCATGGGCAGCCCCGACCCGCGCCAGATCGACGGGCTGGGCGGCGCCCACCCGCTGACCAGCAAGGTCGCCGTCGTCTCGGCGTCGGACGATCCCGAGGCCGACGTCGACTACCTGTTCCTCCAGGTCGACGTGGACACCCCCGAGGTCACCGACCGGCAGAACTGCGGCAACATCCTCGCCGGGGTGGGCCCGTTCGCCGTGGAACGCGGACTGGTTCCCGCCCAGGACGGTGAGACGTCCGTACGCGTCCGGATGCGCAACACCGGGGAACTGGCGGTCGCCACCTTCCCCACCCCGGGCGGGCGCGTCGACTACACCGGGGACGCCGAGATCTCGGGCGTACCGGGCACCGCCGCCGCGGTCGTCATCGAGTTCCCGCAGGGCAGCTCCCCGCTGCTGCCCACCGGCAACGTCCGCGACACCGTCGCCGGGACCGAGGTGACCTGTGTCGACAACGGCATGCCGGTCGTGCTGATCCCGGCGGGCGCCCTGAAGGTCACCGGCTACGAGGAGCCGCGGGACCTGGAGGAGGACACGGCCCTGGCCGACCGCCTCAGGGAGATCCGGCTGGCGGCCGGCCGGCTGATGGGCCTCGGGGACGTCGAGTCCACCACCGTGCCCAAGCTCAGCCTGCTCGCGCCGCCCCGGGACGGCGGCGCGGTCACCACCCGCACCTTCATCCCCGTGCGCTGCCACACCTCCATCGGCGTCCTGGGCGCCGCGAGCGTGGCCGCCGGACTCCGCCTGCCCGGCGGGGTGGGGGAAGGCATCGCTCAGCTGCCCGGCGGCGACCGCGTCCGCGTCGAACACCCCACCGGCTTCCTGGACGTCGAGACCGCCGTCGATCCCGGGGCCGACGGCACACCCCCGGTGGTCCGCCGTACCGCCGTCGTGCGCACCGCACGGAAGATCTTCGACGGCACCGTGTTCCCCCGGTCGGCCGGGACGGCCCCGACCCCCGCACCATCCTCTGGAGGCAACGATGACTCCGCCGCTCGGTGACATCGCCCACATCGGTCACACCCAGCTGTTCACGCCCGACCTCGACGCCAGCGTCGGCTTCTTCACCGACTTCCTGGGCCTGACGGTCAACGGCCAGGACGGTGACACGGTCTACCTGCGCACCTACGACGACTACGAGCACCACAGCCTGGTGCTCACCGCCCGAGAGACCCCCGGCCTCGGCCGGCTCGCGCTGCGCACCTCCAGCGAGGACGCCCTCCAGCGCCGGGTGCGGGCCCTGGAGGAGGCCGGCCGGGGCGGCAAGTGGGTCGAGGACGAGCCCGGCATCGGCCGGCTCTACCTCACCACCGACCCCGACGGCCACGAGCACGCCCTGTACTGGGAGAGCGAGCACTACCGGGCCCCCGACGAGCTGAAGCCCGCCCTGAAGAACCAGCCGCAGGCCAAGCCCAACCGGGGTGTCGGCGTCCGCCGTCTCGACCACATCAACTTCCTCGCGTCCGACGTGCTCGCCAACGCCGAGTTCCAGGAACACCTCCTGGGCGCCCGGCCCACCGAGCAGATCCGCCTGAACACCGGCAAGATCGCCGCCCGTTGGCTGACCTTCACCAACAAGTCCTACGACGTCGTCTACACCGAGGACTGGACCGGCTCCGAGGGGCGGCTGCACCACATCGCCTTCGCGACCGAGAACCGCGAGGACATCCTGCGCGCCGCCGACCTCGCCATCGACACCGGCGTGTTCATCGAGACGGGCCCGCACAAGCACGCCATCCAGCAGACGTTCTTCCTGTACGTCTACGAGCCCGGCGGCAACCGCGTCGAGCTGTGCAACCCGCTCACCCGCCTGGTGCTGGCGCCGGACTGGCCGCTGATCACCTGGACCGAGGAGGAGCGGAAGAAGGGGCAGGCCTGGGGGCTGAAGACCATCGAGTCCTTCCACACCCACGGCACCCCGCCGGTCGCCTGACGATCCGCACCACGGGCCACGTGGGTGGGCCGCGCACACCGGTGTGCGCGGCCCACCCACGTGGCGCAGGGGGAGGGGCCGGTCGCTATCAGATCGTTGCTGAGATTGTTAACAAAACCGTTGACACTCAATGGCCGGAACTTTAGCGTCTAGCGCACACCACGGGTCGAGCCGCACGAGCCGCGCGGACCCGCTTCATTGATCCCCTCCAGGGAACTCGTCCTGGTCGAGAGGAAAACAACGATGTCCTCCTCCCCCGTCCTGTCCTCAAAGGGCAGCAGACTGGCCCTGCTGGTCGTCGTCCTGTGCTGGGTCGCCGTGCTCTTCGACGGCCTGGACATGTTCATCTACGGCTCGGTGCTGCCCCACATGCTGGAGGAGAAGGCTCTCGGGATCACCTCCGGCCAGGCGGGCGACCTGGGCAGCTACGCCACCTTCGGCATGCTGGTCGGCGCGCTGACCGCGGGCACGATCGCCGACCGGATCGGCCGCAAGAAGCTGATGCTCTCCTGCGTCACGCTCTTCTCCCTGGCCTCCGGCCTGTGCGCCGTCGCCGACAGCGTCGCCGTCTTCGGTCTGGGCCGGACCCTGGCCGGCGTCGGCCTCGGCGGTCTGCTGCCCACCGCGATCAGCATGGTCTCCGACTACGCCCCCAAGGGCCGCGCGGCCCTCACCATCGGCCTGCTGATGACCGCCCACCACGCCGGCGGCATCCTCTCCGCCTACGTGGCCCTGTGGATCGTCGAGCCGCTCGGCTGGCGCGCCGCCTTCTGGGTCTGCGTGCTCCCCCTGCTCTTCGTCCCGGTGCTGCTGAAGTGGCTGCCCGAGTCGCTGAGCTTCCTGGTCGCCCAGGGCCGCCGCGACGAGGCCGCCGAACTGGCCGCCCGCTACGACGTCGACCTCCCGGCCCCCAAGACCGGCACGGCCGCCGGCGCCCGCTGGGGCAACCTCGCCGCCCTCTTCCAGGGCCGCGAGTGGATCCAGACGCTGCTGTACTGGCTGGCCTCCTTCGGCGGACTGCTGCTCGTCTACGGCGTCGCCACCTGGCTGCCCACCCTGATGCGCAGCGAGGGCTACGAGCTGGGCTCCGCGCTGACCTTCGTGGTCCTGTTCAACCTCGGCGGCATCGTCGGCATGCTGATCGCCGGCCGCGCCTCCGACCGATTCGGCGCCCCGCGCATCTCGGCCCTCTGGTTCGCGCTGACCGCCGCCGGTGTCTTCCTGCTCAGCGTCCACATGCCGCTGGCGCTGACCTTCGTGGTCGTCTTCCTCACCGGCGTCTTCCTCAACAGCGCCCAGGTCATGATCTACGCGACGGTGTCCATCGGCTCCACGCCCGACAGCCGCGCCACGGCCGTCGGCTGGACCTCGGGCATGGGCCGCTTCGGCGCGGTCTTCGGCCCGTGGCTGGGCGGTCAGCTGCTCGCCGCGAACAAGGGCGACTGGGGCTTCACCGCGTTCGCGCTGGCCGGTGTGGCGTCCATGGTCTTCATCGGCATCGCCGCCGCCCGCACGGGCAAGCGGACGGCCGGGGACGGCGCCGGGCAGAAGCTGGTGGGCGCGGCCCACTGAGCGGCACCGCTGCGCGACGCCGGCCCCCGCGAGGACGCGGGGGCCGGCGTTTTCTCACGGCGAGTTGACGCCCAGCGGGGCGTCCAGCTCGTCGCGGCAGTCCTCGGGCACCGCGTACGCCCTCAGCGTCTGGACGGGAACGGCCCCGGGGGAGGGCGGCAGCGCCGGCTCCCGGGCCGCCTCCGCACGCTCCCGCGCGATCTCGTCGGCGATCTCCTCGCAGTCGTAGGAGTGGCTCCCCGTGGGTGCCGGCGTCGGCTCCTCGGCGGGGAACTCCGGGCCGTCCGCGTACGGGTCCGAGGAGAGGACGCAGGTGGCCGTGAGGCCGGCCAGACACAGCCCGGCCCAGACGGCGACGACGCGCCGGCCGGCGTTCGGCATGGTCAATGCTTCCCCCTTCGCAAGGCTTCCGGTGCCGCCGGAACGACGACACCGCCCCGGCCCACATCATGCTGCGGACCGGGGCGGTGACGTACAGGGGGGTGACTCAGCGGGGACGGCGGGACAGCCAGGCGGCGGCCAGCGCGCCGGAGATGTTGTGCCAGACGGAGAAGACCGCGGCCGGCAGCGCGGCCAGCGGGCTGAAGTGGGCGGTGGCCAGCGAGGCGGCGAGCCCGGAGTTCTGCATGCCGACCTCGAAGGCCATGGCGCGGCTGCCGCCTTCGCCGAGCCGGCCCAGCCGGCCCGCGCCGTACCCCAGCGCCAGGCCCAGGCCGTTGTGCAGCACCACGGCGACGAACACCAGCAGGGCGGCCGACTTGATGGCGTCGGCGCTGCCCGCCACCACCACGGCCACGATCACGGCGATGGTCAGCGCGGAGAGCCACGGCAGCACCGGCAGCGCCCGGGTCACCCACCGGCTCGCGACCAGCCGGACGACGATGCCGGCCAGGACCGGCAGCAGCACCGTCTTGAGGATGTCGGTGACCATCGAACCGGCGTCGACCGGCAGGTACTCGCCGGCCAGCAGCAGTGTCAGCGGCGGGGTGATCAGCGGGGCCAGCACCGTGGAGACGGTGGCGACGGAGACGGACAGCGCCACGTCGCCGCGCGCCAGGTAGGTGACCACGTTGGAGGCCGTGCCGCTGGGGGCGCAGCCGACCAGGATCACCCCGGCGGCGAGCTGCGGGGAGAGGTGGAGGAGGTGGGCGATGGCCCAGCCGAGTCCCGGCATGATGACGTAGTGCGCGACCAGTCCGAGCGCCACCGCCCAGGGCCGCTTGGCGACCCCGCGGAAGTCCTCCGGGGTCATGGTGACGCCCATGCAGAACATCACGACGCCCAGCAGATAGGGCACCCCCTCGCTCCAGCCGGCGAAGCTGCCAGGGAGCAGCAGCCCGAGGGCGCCGGCGAGGAGGACCAGTACGGGGAAGACGGTGACGGCACGCCGTGCGGAGCGGTCACCGGTGGCCGCGGTGGTCGCGCTCGCCGCGGTGTCGTGGTGTTCGGTTCGTTCGGTACTCACCGTGCGAGACAACGCCTGGTCAGGTGCATGATGCAAGCGTGTCTCGCGATGTGATTCGTCACATCAGCCGCATCAGCCGCCGCATCACCTGCATCAGCCGCATCGGCGCATCGGCCCGTGGGTCAGTCCTTGCCCATCCGGTCCTCGTCCGACAGGTGCTCCACCGTCTGGCCGGTCTCCGTGAACGTACGGGTCACATGGCCCGAGGAGTACACCCACAGGATGCGCAGCGGAGTGTCGCCGACGTTGCGGAACAGGTGGGGGACGGGGGAAGGGATGTAGGTGGTGTCGAACCGCTCCAGCTTCGTCACCTCACCGTCGACCCACACCTCCGCCTCCCCGTCGAGGACGGTCACGTGCTCGTCGCAGTTGTGCGAGTGCAGCGGCGCCCCGGAACCCACCGGGTACACGCTCATGCCACTGGTGATGCGGTTCTCACCGCCGGCCGACGGGGTGGTGATCAGGGGGGTGGTCACCACGGCACCACCCCGGTCGAGCGGGGGGACGGACGCGGCCTTGACGATGGTGGTCATCGTGGGGGTTCCTCTCCGGTCGAGGTCCTGCGCCGGACGACGTTAGGTCGCGCGGGCGCGAACCGGTGCCCTCGGGCGTGCAGTTTTACGTTGCGTTCCGCAAGGGGTGTGCCGCAACGGCCCGGCTGTACCGTCACCTGTCACCGCGGGCCTTTCGACCCGCCCGGGAAACGCGCCGGAAAGAAAAGGCAGGTGTCGGCCGGATGAGGCTCCCCGTTCTCACCGAAGAGGAAATGGACCAGCGGCAGCGGGAGTTGGCCGCGCGGATCGCCGGACGCCGCGGCGCGGTCCGCGGCCCCTTCCGGGTCTGGCTGCACAGCCCGGAGATGTGCGAACGGGCCGAGTCGCTCGGCGCGTTCGCCCGGTTCGACTGCGGCCTGCCGAAACACCTGCGGGAGTTGGCGCTGCTGTTGGCGGCCCGCAACTGGGACGCGCAGTACTCCTGGAACGCGCACGTCCACCAGGCGATCGAGGCCGGTGTCCCGGAGGCGGCCGTCAAGGCCATCGCCGAGAAGCGCGAGGCGGTCTTCGGCAACGACGCCGACCAGGCGTTCTACCGGTTCTGCAAGGAGGTCCTGGAGGACCACTTCGTCACCGACGCCACCTTCGCCGCGGCCCAGGCGCACTTCGGCAGCAAGGGTCTGGTGAACACCATCGGCGCGCTCGGCAACTTCACCATGCTCGGCATGTGCCTCAACACCTTCCAGGTGGACCTCCAGCCCGACAAGGAGCCGCCCTTCCCCGACGTCCGCGGCTACGGCCGGGTCGCCCCCGACGGCGACGGGGCCCGGCCGTGAGCGCCGTACTGGACCCGACGGGTACCGGTGTGCGGGCCGTGCTGCGGGTACGGGGCGTCACCAAGAGCTTCGGCGGGGCCGCCGCCCTCAAGGGCGTCGACCTCGACCTGTACCCCGGTGAGATCCACGCCCTGATGGGCATGAACGGTGCCGGCAAGTCCACCCTGGTGCAGGTCCTCAGCGGCGTCCACCGGCCCGACGGCGGCACCGTCGAGGTGGGCGGCGAGCGGCACGCCGGACTCACCGTGCGCAAGGCCCGCGGGCTCGGCGTCTCCTCGGTGCCGCAGCGCCGCGAACTGGCGATGGGGCTCACCGTCGCCGAGAACGTCATGCTGGGCGACCTGCCCACCCGGGCCGGCGCCGTGCGCTGGAAGGCGGTCCGCGCCCAGGCGAGGGCCGCGCTCACCGGCCTCGGCATCGACATCGACGTCGACCGGGTCGCGGGCACCCTCACCGTCGCCGAGCAGACCATGGTCGAGGTCGCCCGCGAGGTCCGGCGCGGCGGCAGGGTGCTGATCCTGGACGAGCCGACCGCCTGCCTCAGCGCCCGGGACGCCGGGCGGGTCCGCGCCCTGGTGCGCCGGCTGCGGGACGAGGGCGTCGCCGTCGTCTACATCTCGCACTACATCGACGAGGTGATGTCCCTCGCCGACCGGGTCACCGTGCTGCGCGACGGCGCCCTGGTGCGCAGCGCCCCGGTGGCCGAACTGGACCCCGCCTCGCTGGTACGGGCCATGGCCGGCCGGGACGTGGTCTCCACCCGCCCCGAGCGCCCGGAGCCCGAGGACGACCACGGGCTGGTCGTGCGCGGACTGACCGACGGCCGCGCCGTCCGCGACTTCACCGTCGAGGTCCGCAAGGGCGAGATCGTCGCCGTCCTCGGCCCGGCCGGCGACGCCCAGTCCCGCCTGTTCGACCTGCTGTCGGGCCGTCGCCGCCCCGATGCCGGCGAGGTCCGCGTCGACGGCCGCCCCGTGCCCTTCGGCAAGGTCAAGGCGTCCCTCGCCAGCGGCCTGCGCTGCGTCACCGGGGACCGCCGCTCCCTCGGCCTGGTCCAGGGCATGACCGTGGACGAGAACCTGATGCTGGCCGGCGACCGCTTCGCCCGCCGCCGGCTGCACCGTGCCGCCCACCTCGCCCGCCGCGCCGCGCCCGTCCGCACCGCCTACGGCGTCGTCGCCCTCTCCGGCAACCCGCCGGTCGGCGCGCTGTCCGGCGGCAACCAGCAGAAGGTGCTGCTCGGCAAGTGGCTGGAGACCGAGCCGGTCGCCTGCTTCCTGGAGGACCCCACCAACGGGGTGGACGTCGCCGCCATGGCCGACATCCACGCCCTCGTCGACGGCCTCGCCGCCCGCGGTGTGGCCGTCCTGCTCGCCTCCTCCTCCGCCGAGGAGGTCATGCGCCTGGCCGACCGGGTCGTCGTGGTGAGCGCCGGCCGCACCGTCGCCGAGCACGACATCCACGCCATCACCCGCGACGAACTGGTCGCGACCGCACTCGGAGGTCAACCGCAGTGAGCCTCAAGACCCCCTCCGCCGCCCCGGACGTCACGGCCGACGGCCCGCCCGGCCGGGCGGACTCCCGCCCCGGCGCCCGGAACCTGCTGCGCGTCCCGCACGGCGGCCTGATTCTCGTACTGATCCTGGTCTGTGTGTTCACCGCCGTGCAGGCGGACGCCTTCACCTCCTCGCAGAACCTGCTCAACGTGCTGCGCCAGGTCAGCGTCAACGCCGTCATCGCGGCGGGTCTGACCCTGCTGATGACCGCCGGCGGCATGGACTTCTCCATGGGCTCCAACGCGGCCGTCACCCTGTGTGTGGGCGCCCAGTTGCTGGACGGCGGCTGGTCCACGTCCGCCGTGGTCGTCGTCTGTCTCGCCCTGGCCACCCTGATCGGCCTGGTCAACGGGCTGGTGGTGACCTTCACCCGGGTCGCCCCGTTCGTCGCCACCCTTGCCTCGGCGATGCTCCTGGACGGTGTCGCCCTGCTGGTCCTGGACGGCATGAGCGTCACCACCGGCGACAAGATGTCCGCGCTCGGCAACGACGAGGTCGCCGGTGTGCCGTACCTGACGGTGGTGGCCGTGCTGGTGCTGGCGCTGACCGGGGTCACCCTGCGGTTCACCACCTTCGGGCGGGACGCGTTCGCGATGGGCGGCAACGAGCACGTCGCCCGCCTCAGCGGCATCGACGTCGACCGGCGCAAGCTCGCCCTGTACGCGCTCGCCGGGGTGCTCGCCGGTCTGGCCGGCCTGATGCTGCTCTCCCGGCTCGGCGCCGCCGCGCCCAACACCGCCGGGCTCCAGACCCAGTTGACCGCCGTCGCCGCGGTGGTCATCGGCGGCACCTCGCTGGCCGGCGGCCACGGCACGATCGTCGGTACCGTCTTCGGCGTGATCCTGCTGGGTGTGGTCGGCAACGCGCTGAACCTGCTCCAGGTCGACAGCAACTACCAGCTCGTCGTCACCGGCGGGGTGCTGCTGGTGGCGGCCGTCATCAACGAGTTCCAGCGCAGGTCCGCACCGGGGCATTAGCGGCGCGTCGCGGCGTACGCCCTTCACCTTCGCGCGTCCCCCCGTTCCCGGCGCAGCGTTTTGCCTTCGCGCGTCCCCCCGTTCCCGGCGCAGCGTTTTGCCTTCGCGCGTCCCCCCGTTCCCGGCGCAGCGTTTTGCCTTCGCCCGTTGCCCCCGCTCCCGGCCCAACCCGTCACCTTCGCGCGTCCCCCCCCGCTCCCGGCGCAGCCCCCACGCACGCACCTTCTCTTCGACGACGCAGGAAAGGTTCGACCCATGAACTCCGTCCGCTCACGCCGCACCGTCGCGGCCTCCCTCGTCGGCGCCGCCGCCCTGGTGCTCGCCGGATGCGGTTCCGGCGACGACAGCGGGGGCGCCGCCGAAGGCTCCGTCTCCCTCGGGTTCGTCAACGGCTCCAACACCCACTTCCACTCCTGTCTGCTCAAGGCGGTCGAGCAGGAGGCCGAGGCGCAGGACGCCACGGTCTACTCGGCCAACTCCAAACAGGACGCCGGGACCGAGCTGTCCAACATCGAGGACATGATCTCCCGCAATGTGGACGCCCTGATCGTGCAGACGGTCAACGTCGACGCCCTGGAGGGCGACATAGCCAAGGCCAAGAACGCGGGCATCCCGATCTACCTCACCTCGGTCGCCACCTCCGACATGGACGACGTGCTCGGCGCCGCGGTGGTCGACCTCAAGAAGGTCGGCGCGCTGGACGCCGGATGGATCGCGAAGGACGCCGCCGGCAAGGACGTGACGGTCGGCGTGGTCGCCGGTGCCCCGGGCGCCGCCTCCGACCTGCTGGTCGGCGGCTTCAAGGACGCCCTGCCGAAGACCGCGAAGGTCGTCGCCGACCAGCCCGGCATGTTCAACCCGGCCAAGGCGCAGGACGTCGCCGAGAACATGATCCAGGCCCATCCCGGCCTGGACTACGCCTTCGTCGCCAACGAGGAGATGGCGTTCGCGGTGCGCAAGGCGTTCGACGCCGCCGGCGCCGAGGACGTGAAGATCGTCTCGGTGAACGGCACGGAGGACGGCATCGCCGCGGTCGAGGACGGCCGCCTGGCCGCCACCGTCGCCAACTCGGCGATGACCATCGGACAGACCGCCGTGAAGAGCACGATCGGCCTGCTCGGCAAGGCACAAGGTGTTGACAAGATCTCTGACATTCCTCTTGTCTTGGTCACGAAGGACAACCTGAGCGAGGCTCCGCAGTACTGCCCGAAGTAGGCCCCCCACCGGGAACCGGCGCCCCCTCACCGCACGAGCCACCCGCACGAGCCGCACCCGCACAAGCCTCACCGCACGAGCCGCGCACATCCCGCCCGCCGCACGTCCGGCCTGCCCCGTGGACCCGCCACCGGGGCGGGCCGACGGCGCGACGGGCCCTTGCTCCCCGCCCCGCGCCGCCGGTCGGGCGGGGAGCGGCCTTCGGAGGGAAACATGGACCGTCTGCTCCTCATGCACAGCCTCGTCACCGTCGCCCAGGTCGGCAGTTTCAGCGGAGCCGCCAAGAAACTCGGGTCGTCGGGCTCCCTGGTCTCCCGGCACGTCGCGGAGCTGGAACGCCAGGTGGGGGTCCGCCTGGTCAACCGCACCGCCCGTTCGGTCAGCCTGACCGAACCGGGTCGCCGTTACGCGGAGTTCGCCGCCCGCATCCTGGACGAGATCGAGGCCGAGGACGCCGGCATCGCCCAGCTCCACGACCGTGCCGAGGGCACCCTCAGCGTCATCTGCCCCAAATGGATCGGCAGCCTGGACCTCGGCGACGCCATCGCCGCCTTCTCCGCCGCCCATCCCAAGATCCACATCCGCTTCGAACTGGGCGGCATGTCGGACCGCACCTACGACTTCCTGGACAGCGGATTCGACATCGCCTTCCACACCCGCGACCTGCGGGACTCCAGCGTCCGCCTGAAGAAGATCTCCTCGCTGCCCTTCGTGCTGTGCGCCTCCGAGGAGTACATCGAGCGGCACGGGGACCTGACGCACCCCAACGACATCGCCCATCATGACTGCCTGGTGCACGTCAACGACCCGGTCTGGCGGATCGGCCACGGCCACGCCAGCACCCTGCACAAGATCCGCAACATCGTCTTCTCGTCGAACTCCTACATCGCCCTGCAGAAGGCCGCCGTGCACGGCCGGGGCCTCGCCCTGCTGCCCCAGCGCCCGGTCCACGACGACATCGCCGCCGGCGCTCTGAAAGTGCTGCTGCCGGAACTGGCCGTCCCCGACCGCCCGCTCTACGCGATCTACGGCCCCGGCCGGGACACCCCGCGCAAGGTGAGCGTCTTCCTGGACTTCCTCGCCGACTGGTTCTCCCGGCACCCGATCACCGCCGCCCGGCCCTGAGCGCCGGGCCGCGCCCGCCGCGGCTTCGACCGTGCCGGCGGCGCAAGAAAGGGTTGCGCACCCGGCGGCCCCCGGGCCATTGAGGCCCCGCCCCCGCGAAACCTACGCTCACCAGGCGAGACGGAAACGAGGAAGCCATGGGAATCCAGCGCATCGAGTCGGTCACCCACAGCGTCGACGACCTCGGCGCATGCGTCCGGTTCTTCGAGGACTTCGGTCTCTTCCTGGTGGAACGCACCGACGAACACGCGGTGTTCGAGACGCTCACCGGACAGACCCTCCACCTGGACACCGACCCGGGCCCCCACCTGCCGCCCCCGGTGGAGGACGGCCCCACCCTGCGCGAGGTCGTCTGGGGCGTCGACACCCGGGAGGAACTGGACCGACTGGTGACCGCCGTCGCCCGCGACCACCGGGTCCGCACCACCGCCGACGGCGTCCACCACACCGTCGACAGAAGCGGCTTCGGCGTGGGCCTCACCCTCGCCCGGCCCAGGAAGGTCACCGTCGAACCCCGTCGCACCAACACCTACGGCAGCGTCCACCGCTGGAACGAGCCGCTGGAGCCGCTCACCCGCGCCCACCCGCTGCGCATGTGCCACGTCGCCCTCAACATCGCCAAGAAGGGCAAGGACGAGGCCGTCGCCTTCTACACCGGCCTCCTCGGTTTCCGCCCCACCGACGTCGTCGAGCCCATGGGCGTCTTCATGCGGGCCCCCGGCGACGACGACCAGCACACCATGCTGCTCTGCCACCGCCCCGACCGCGTCAGCGTGAACCACATCGCCTACGAGGTGCCCGGCTTCGACGACGTGATCGAGGGCGGCAACTACATGATCGAGCGGGGCTGGCGGGAAGCCCGCAGGCTGGGCCGCCACACCGTCGGCTCCAACGTCTTCCGTTTCCTGCACGCCCCTTGCGGCGGCCGGGTCGAGTACGCGGCAGACATGGACCGGGTCGACGACACGTACGAGACCCGCGTGCACGAGACCACCCCGCCGCACCACATCTGGGCCCTGCGCACCAACCGAGACCAGGACGCCCCCGCGTCCTGAAACCCTTTCGAGAGGGCACCCACCCATGACCACCGACCACGGCCACCCCGCCGTCCGCATGTACATCGCGGGCGAGTGGTGCCAGGGCGAGACCGGACGTACCGCCCCGATCGTGAACCCCGCCACCGAAGAGGTGATCGGCGACGTCCCGCTGGCCACCACGGCCGACCTGGACCGCGCGCTCGACGCGGCGGCGCAGGGCTTCCAGGTGTGGCGCGCGACCCCGGTCACCGAGCGCACCCGCATCCTGCACACCGCCGCCGATCTGATCGCCGAGCGCGCCGCCGAGATCGGCCGGACCGCCACCCGGGAACAGGGCAAGCCGCTGCGCGAGTCCACCGGCGAGGCCCGCCGCACCGCCGCCACCCTGCGCTGGCACGCCGACGACGCCCGCCGCGCCTACGGCCGCATCATCCCCACCGACCCCGGCACCGTCCTCACCGTGCGCCGCGAACCCATCGGCCCCGTCGCGGCGTTCGTCCCGTGGAACTTCCCCGTCGGCGGCCCCAACCGCAAGATCTCCTCCGCCCTCGCGGCCGGCTGCTCCCTCGTCATCAAGGCGTCCGAGGAGACCCCGGCCAGCGCCATGGAACTGGTCCGCTGCTACGCCGACGCGGGCCTGCCGCCCGGCGTCCTCAACCTCGTCTTCGGTGAACCCGCCGAGGTCTCCGAGCACCTCATCGCCTCCCCGGTGACCCGCCTGGTCGCCTTCACCGGCTCCGTCCCGGTCGGCAAGCTCCTCGCCGCCAGGTCCGGCCAGGTCATGAAGCCCTCCCTGATGGAGCTGGGCGGCCACGCCCCGGTGATCGTCTGCGCCGACGCCGACCCCGTGACGGCCGCCCGCACGGCTGCCCGGGCCAAGTGGGCCAACGCCGGCCAGGTCTGTACCTCGCCCAGCCGCTTCCTGGTCCACGCGTCGCTCGTGGAGGAGTTCACCGCCGAGTTCGTCAAGGCCGCCGAGGCGGTCACGGTCGGCGACGGGCTGGACGCCTCCACCACCATGGGCCCGCTCGCCAACGAGCGTCGCCTCAAGGCCATGGAGCGCCTCACCGCCGACGCCGTCGCCCACGGCGCCGAGATCCGCACCGGCGGCGAACGCCTGGACCGCCCCGGCTGGTTCTTCGCGCCGACCGTCATCACCGGCGTACCCGAGGACGCGGAGCTGCTGAGCGAGGAGCCGTTCGGCCCGCTCGCGCCGATCGTCGCCTTCCACGACCTCGACGAGGCGCTCGCGCTCGCGAACAGCCTGCCGTACGGGCTGGCCGCCTACGGCTTCACCGACTCAGCCGCCACCGCCGAGCGGCTCTCCGCCGAGCTGGAGGCCGGCATCCTGTCGGTCAACCACTGCGGCGGCTCCGTCCACGAGGCCCCCTCCGGCGGCGTCAAGGACAGCGGCTACGGCCGTGAGGGCGGCCCCGAGGCACTCGACGCCTACCTGATCACCAAGCGCGTCTCCCACCTGCTGGTGCCATGAGGTACGCGCGCGTCGCGGTCGGCGGACAGGCGGTGTGGGGCCGCGTGGGGGAGCGGGACATCGAGCTGCTGTCCGGCTCCCCGCTCGAAGGGACCGGCATCGACGTCGTCGGCACCGTGCCCCGCGAGGGCGCCCACTGGCTGCCGCCCGTCGTCCCGCCCGTCTTCTACGCCGTCGGCCTGAACTACCCCCGGCACATCGCCCACGCCGGGGTGCCGACGCCCGAGCGCCCCGAAGTCGGCTACCGGGCCAACAACGCACTCACCGGCCACCTCACGCCGATCGTGAAACCGGCCGAGGTCACCGGCCGCTTCGAGGCCGAACCCGAACTCGTCGCCGTCATCGGCCGCACCCTCAGGCACGCCACCCACGACCAGGCCCGCAAGGCGGTCTTCGGCTGGACCGTCGGCAACGACATCAGCGCCCGCACCTGGCAGCACCAGGACCGCACCCTCTGGCGCGGCAAGAACAGCGACACCTTCAAGCCGATGGGCCCCTGGATCGAGACCGACGTCGACGCCCTCGCGCAGACCACCACCCTGCGCGTCAACGGCGTCACCCGGGCCGAGTTCGCCACCGGCGACATGGTCTTCGACCCGTACGACTACATCGTCGAGATCACCCGGCACATCACCCTGCACCCCGGCGACGTGCTCTGGATGGGTGCCGAGTCCGTCTGCCCGCTCGAACCCGGTGACACCGTCGAGGTCGGCATCAGCGGCATCGGCACGCTCTCCAACCCCGTACACCTGGAAGGGAACGACTCATGAGCGCAGCACCCCGCTACATCCACCACGTCAACTTCCCCACCACCGACCCCGACCGGACCGCCGAGTGGTACGCCAAGGTCTTCGGCATGAAGCGGATCATGCCCAAGTCCAACACCCGCGTGGTGCTGATGACCCGCGGCACCTTCGACCTGCACTTCACCCCGGTCGAGGAGATGGAGCGCATGGCGCCCTACCACTTCGCCGTCGAGGTCGACGACTGGGACGAGTTCCTCGCCCACCTCAAGGAGCTGGGCATCCGGCACACCCGGCCCGTTCAGCGCCCCGAGAACCAGTCCAAGTTCTGCTACATCCACGACCCCGACCACACCATGATCGAGCTGGTCCACCACGCCAAGCGCCCCAACTGACCGCTGCTGCTGAGGAGTTGCATCCCATGCCCTTCGCCGACTCCGACGGCACCGCCGTCTACTACGAGCGCCACGGCAGCGGCCCGGCGATCATGTTCGTGCACGGCAGCGGTGGCCACCACGCCATCTGGTGGCAACAGGTCGCAGCCCTGCGTGACGAGTTCACCGTGGTCACCTTCGACCTGCGCGGCTTCGGCAAGTCCGACAGCTCGATGCCCGAGTTCGACGGCCAGGACTTCCCCGGTGACGTGCTCGCGGTCCTCGACAAGGAGGATCTGACCGACGTCATGCTGGTCGGCCAGTCCATCGGCTCCGTCGCCGCCCTGCGCGCCGGCCTCATGCGCCCCGACCGGGTCTCCTCCGTCGTCCTCGGCCACTCCCTCGGCGGCATCGGCCACCCCGAGCTGCGGGAACTGGCCGCCGCCGACCGCGCCGAGGCCGTCAAGCTGCCCGTCGTCGACCGGCTGCTGACCAAGGCGTTCCAGACCGAACGCGCCGACCTCACCTTCCTGTTCCAGCAGATGGGCACGTTCAACGTGGCCAGGATGCAGGACCTGCGCAACCTCGACACCGACGGCCCGACCCTGGACGAGATCCAGCAGGCCGGCGTCAAGGTCGCCTTCCTGGCCGGTGAGAAGGACGCGGTGCTCGGCGTCAAGACCGTCACCCGCGCTCACGAACTGCTGCCCGGCTCCCACCTGGAGATCGTCCCCGGCGCCCCGCACTCCATGTACTGGGAGACGCCCGGGCCCTACAACGCCGCTGTCGCCCGGCTGCGCCGCACCCTCACCGCCCCGGAGGAAGCCGCCCTATGAGCAGTATCAGCCTCGACGCCGCCGAGGAGATCATCGCCGCCGCGTTCAAGCGCGCGCAGGGCGTCGGCAAGGCGGTGAGCGTCGCCGTCGTCGACGCCGGCGGCTTCGTCGTCGCCGTCCGCCGCTCCGACGGCGCCCGCCCGCTCACCCCCGACATCGCCCGCGCCAAGGCCTACACCGCCGCCGTGATGCAGCGCCCCGGCAGGATGCTGAAGAAGTGGCAGGAGAGCCAGCCCGTCTTCTTCTCCCAGCTCTCCCAGCTCCCCGGCGCCGCCCTGCCCATCATGGCCACCGACGGCAGCGTCACCATCAAGAAGGACGGCGAGGTCATCGGCGGCCTCGGCGTCGCCGGCGGCACCGCCGAGGAGGACCAGACCATCGCCGACGAGGTGCTCGCATCCCTCGGCTACGAGCTGGAGTTCGCGGCCTGGGGTGTCGCCGGCTCCCCGAAGGAGAGCTGACCATGGCGGACACGTACAACTACCGCATCGACCACCACGGCAGCCTGGTCCGCCCGGCCGGCCTCGTGCGCGACGACCCGGACTCCGTGGCGGACGCGGTCGCCGAGGCCGTCGTCGACCAGCGCAAGCTGCGCTCCACCGTCGTCACCGACGGCGACTTCCCGTGCGAGGACTTCCGCGGTGCCGTCCTCGACCGCGTCACCGGGTTCCGCCGTACCGACGAGACGGGCCCCGACGGTCTGGTCCGCTGGGTCGCCGAGTCCCTGCCGAAGGCGGACGGCCCGCCGCTCGCCGACCGGGCCGCCCGGCTGAGCGAGCTGACCCTGATCGCCCCGAAGGTGTCCCTGCCCTCCCCGGCGTACCTCGCGGCCACCACGTACCAACCCGGCCTCGGCATCTCCTCCGCCCGCGAACTCGGCGAGGCCCTCGCGGAGATCGTGCGGGCGGAGATCGCCGCGCTGGTCGCCGGCGGCGTCCGCCTGATCCAGCTCAACAACCCGCTCCTGCTCGGCCAGGCCGGGACCGAACCGGCCCCCGGTGGCGCCCTGTCCTTCGACGACGCCCTCGCAGTGGACGCGCAGGCCGTACGGCCGGCCGAGCGGCCCGAGGGCGTCCGCGTCGCCGTGGCCCCGGGCTGGGCGGCACCGGCCGCCGTGGACCGCGCCCGCGCCGAGCGGATGTACGCCGGCCTTCCCGCCGACCGCTGGGTGCTCCCTTTCGACCAGGGCACCGCGGCCGAGACGGACCTGGTGCGGGCGCTGCCCGAGGGGCGGGACTTCTGCCTGGGCGTGGTCGACGCGACCGTTCCGGCACTGGAGGACATCGACACGGTGATGTCCCGCATCGACCCGCTGGAGGCGTTCGCCGACCTGGAGGACGCGGCCGTGTCCCCGTCCCGGGGCTTCGCGGACGTCGCGGCGCGGCCGCTGCTGACCGCCGAGGACCAGCGCCGCAAACTGGTGCTCGTGGAGACGATCGCGCGCTACTGCTGGGGCAACGAGTTCTGACGGCGCGGGGAAGGGGACCGGCTCAGCCCTTGGTGTTCAGACACCGCTCGGCGGTCAGCGGCCGGCCGGTCGGCCACGCCACCCCCTGGTAGGCGAGGTGCCCGCCGGGCCCTTCGCCGCCCTCGGCCACCAGCCGGACGATCGCCACCGCCTTGTCGTACGGGGTGCCGTCGCCGCTCAGGCAGATCCACCCGCTCGCCCCGGGCACCCTGTGCACGCCGTGCAGCCGGCGCCACGCCTCCCCGATGGCCGCGAGATCCGGCACCTCGCCCTTCTCGGTCACCCGGTTCTCGATGCCGGTGATGGCGGTCAGCGCCGAGTCGTACATGGTGATGGTGCGCCCGTCGGAGAGGTCGGTGGCGCCGATGTCCCCCGGATCGTGCGCGGCGTCCGGCTCCAGCAGCCCGGTCAGTTTCGCGAGGTCCGCGGGCGAGCCGCCGGTCGAGGGCGGCGCGGGGCTGCCGCCCGCCGCCCACACGTCCGGGTGGGTGATGGTGGCGTACTCCACGGTCAGGCCCTTGCCCCGGGTGAGCGCGCCCCAGTCGAGGCTCGGCTCCAGGGTGATGGTCGACGCCCCGGAGACGGTGACGAGGGTCAGATGCCGGTCGGTGCAGCCGCGCCGGCCCAGCGCGTTGATCAGCTGGGCGAGCGCGGCCGGCCGTCCGGCGAAGTACAGGGTGGTGGCCCGGGAGTCGCAGATGTTGTTCACCATCTGCTGGAAGTCGTTGTTGGTCACCCGCTGGGCGTCGTACTGCTCCGGGCCGCTCGCCGCGTTCCTGGTGACCTCGCGGAACGCCTCCCGCAGGGACTTCGCGTACAGGTCGGTGCCGCTGATGTCCTCGATGAGGAAGGACTTCGTGTCGTCCTCGTCCAGGTAGTGCCGCAGTGCCCGCGCCTGGTCGTGGTTGGACGGCACCACCTTCACCAGGCCGGGGTACGGCGTCTTCCCGCCGTCGGCGAGACCGGTGGCGGTGATGGGGCCGCCCACCACCGGGATCTTCTTCTCCCGGGTGAGATAGCCGATGGTGTCGGCGTTCTCCTGGACACTGAGGTTGAACCCGAACACCGCCCGCAGCCGGTCCTCGTCGGAGGCGGCCATCTCGGCGAGCCAGTCGGCCACCCGCCGGCCGTGTTCGAGGTCCCGGCCCGGGTTGGCGAGGACGAGCCGGACGGGCACGTCCTCCGGGGCCACCACGTCGGCCCGGTACTGCGCGAGATAGGCACCCTGGACCTCGCGCAGCAACTGGGCGCGGTCCGCCGCGCTCTCCTCGCCGGGCGTCATGGGGATCATCAGGGCGATGGTGGCGTACGGCGTGTCGCCCTGCTCGACACGGTCGTTGAGTTCCTCGATCCGCGCGGACACGGCGGCGAGGGCGTCGTCGAACACATAGCCGCCGTCGCTGATCCCCACACACTGGCCGTCCTCCCGGACCAGCCGTTCGTTTCCGCTCTGGCAGTAGTCCGGCAGCGCGGCCGTCCAGCAGACGACGGCCACCGCGCCGCCCGCGACGACGGCGCAGACGGCGGCGACGGCGTTGCGGACGCGGTGGTCGACACCGGCGTGCCACACCCACCACAGGACCAGTGCCACGGCGACGACGAGCGCGCTCGCCCCGCCGAACAGCAGCCATCCGGGCCAGAACTCGGGTGCCGGCACGTCAGTGGTCCCTTCGCTCGGCCGGAACGGGCAGTTCGGGAACGCGCCGCCCCTGGGCGAGCAGCGCCGGCCAGAGCCGGGCGGCCTCCACGGTGGCGATGTCCTGGTCGTCGTAGGCGATGTCGAAGCCGCTGAGCAACTGGCGCAGCCGGTTGTCCGGGCTGTCCGGGTCGTCCGTGTAGAGGGAGGAGAGCGTGGACAGGTCCTGGAGGCGGGTCACCAGCGCCGCGACGGCCCGGTGCCGGCCGTCGGGACGCGGCCCGGGACAGGCCGGGCAGTAACCGGGCCCCTCCGGGTGCTGCTCCGTGTAGCCGTCCGGGGGCCGGGGGGCCGCGCAGACGAACTGCACGGCGGCCAGCCAGGAGCGCCGGTCGTCGGTGCCGAACAGTTGATGCAGTCCGGCCACGGCCTCCTCACGGTGTCCCAGGGCCAGGGTGTGGTGGAGCCGGGCGATCAGCGCGTCCCGGTCGTCGTCGGCGGCGGCCCGGCCGTAGTGGGCGGCGGCGGCCGAGTGCAGCCGTGTCCAGTACGCGAAGGCGTCGGGCCCCCGGCGGGCGGGGGTGCACTCGGCCCGCAGCCGGTGCAGCAGCAGTTCGCGCAGGGTCCGGTCGCCGACCGGGGGCACGAAGCCCGCCTCGCCCGCCCAGGGGGACCGGTCCCAGTGCCCGGCCCGCAGAAAGGCCCGCACCCGGTCCCCAGCCGGCTCCTCGCCGTCCCCGGGCCCCGGCAGCCGCCGTACGTCGTCGAGGCGCAGCGCCACGGCCCAGGGCAGCAGGGGCTCGATCAGCGACCGTTCGGGCACCAGGTAGTGCAGCAGTACGTCCGCGACGCTCGCCTCCTCGGCCGGGCCCGCCGGGGGGAGGCCGAGCAGCGCGCGGCCCAGGCCCTCGGTCGCGCACCGGCGCAGCACACTGTCCCGGCCGCGGCGCAGGTCCTGCCGGGCGGCGTCGATCAGCGGCCGGGCCAGGCCCGCGCGGCCGGCGCTGATCTGCCCGGTCACATCGGGCAGCCCCCGGGGGCAGCCCGTGCCGAGGGCGGCCGCGATGTCCGCGGTCCGCAGCGCCGGCGCCCTGAGCCACAGCTGCCAGGCGTCGGGTGACCGTCCCCGCGGGCTCTCCCAGGCGAGCGTGCCGATCCTCGTCACGTCGGCCGGGTGCCGGTCCCGGCCCGGTGCCCCGCCGGGGCCCGCGCCGAGCCGGGTGCTGACGAGCACGGGACGGCTGACGTCCGCGCCCCGGCCGGCGTCCGGCCCCGCGGCCTCGGCGTACGCGGTCAGCAGCAGGTCGAACAGGCGCTCGCCGGTGGGGGTGTGCGTGTCGTCCAGGACGACCAGGGGCAGCGGGCGGGTGAAGAAGTGCCAGGCCCGGTAGTAGGCGTCGATGTCGGCGAAGAACGCCGCGGCCAGCCGCCGTTCCAGGTCGTCGCGGGCGGGGGCCGGAAGCTCGAAGCCCAGGTGCTGCGCGTACCGCAGCAGTTTCTCGATCCCGGTGCCCGGGACGCCGAGCGGCCGCTCGTCCCACCACCGCAGCGCCGCCGCGTCCAGCCCCTGGCCGCCGCGGCCCCGACGGGCCTGGCGCAGCAGCTCCCGCACCAGGTCCTCCAGCGGCGCCAGCACCGGGATCCACCGCAGCAGCGGGACCGTCGCGTCCACCAGGGCACCGAAGCGTTCCCGTACGGCGGGTTCGCCGGCCGAGTCCTCCAGCGCCTGCTCCAGGTCCTGCCGCTGCCGCTGGAACGTCGCCAGCTCGGCCGGGCTCGGACCGTCCGGGTCGGCCCGCGGCGCCGACTCCTCCAGGGTGACGACGGCCAGTACGGCACAGGTGAACCGGGGGAACGCGATGCGCCCGAACCTCGGCACGCCGGCGTTCAGCTCGTGGACCAGCCAGGCGAGGGCCGCCAGCGGGCGGGAGGCGAGCAGGCCCGCGCCGTCCGCCGGCGGCGCCACGGCCGGGACCGCCCGGTCGGTCGCGGGCCACTTGGCGACGTGCAGCCGGTTGACGTACCGGTCGTGCAGGGCCTGGCACACCGCCGTCCGGCCCGTCCCGCGCCCTCCGTAGATCCTGATGACCGGGGCGCCGCCGGGCCAGCCGGGCCGGGTGCCCTTGCCCCGCGCGTCCAGGCCGACCGCCCGGGGCACGAAGGTGTCCAGCAGCGGCCCGTACCCGTGGAGTTCACCGTTCGCCATCCACGCCCCCGTGGGTGTGCGGTCGCCAGGGATGGCCGGGAACTTAGCACGGACACCTCCAACACCACAGGGCGGCAGGGAAGTTGGTACCTACCTGAGATCTCCGCCCGTCACAGCACCTCGGCGAAGGTCACCGACCGGTCCGTCAGCAGCGGCCACACGGCCTTGACGATCTGCTCCTCGAAGTGCGGGGCCGCCTTGTGCGCCTGGAACCCGGCGGCGTCCTCGTACCGCTCGTACAGCAGGAAGCCGCCGGGTTCGTCCGCCACCGCGTGCACGTCGTAGGCGAGGTTCGCCGACTCGGCGCGGGTCGCCTCCCGCGCCCTCAGCAGCGCGGCGCGCACCGCTTCCGCGTCGGCGGGCGCGCAGCGGTAGTGGGCGACGACTGCGTAGGCCATGAGCGGTCCCTCCTCGGCTCGGGACGGTGTCCGGGCGCACCGTCCCGACGGCAGATTCCAGCATGGATCGTGCGTGGATCGCCCCCCGCCCGGCCCGCGCGCGGCGCAAGCAATGCCTGCCGCCGCGGGGCTGGTGGGCCGGCCCCGGCATGGTGTGTCGTCGCTTCCGGCCCGCACGGCCGACCCGCTGACCGCGCCCCCCTGTGCCGCGGCCGACGAAGGAAGTGATCTGATGCGCACCCTGGAAACACTCCTGGGCGGGGAGTGGGTGACGACCGGCGAGTGGATCGACGTCCACGACCCGGCCGACGTCCGCACCCCCGTGGCCCGGGTCCCGGCCCTCTCCGCCAAGGACGTCACCCGCGCCTACGACCACGCCGAGCGGGGCTTCACCGGCTGGAAGCGCACCAGCCCCTTCGAGCGGGCCCGCGTCCTCACCGGCGCCGCCCGGCTGATCCGCGAACGGCTCGACGAGATCGCCGCCGACGTCACCGCCGAGAACGGCAAGACCCTGACCGAGGCCCGCGGCGAGGCCGGCAAGGCCGCCGACTTCCTCGACTACTACGCCGGCCTCGCCCGCCAGGGCTACGGCACCCTCCTGCACGACGCCCGCCCCGACACCCGTACGCACACCCAGCGCGAGCCCGTCGGCGTGCTCCTGGTCATCAGCCCCTGGAACGACCCGCTGATCACCCCGGCCCGCAAGCTCGCCCCGCTGCTCGCCACCGGCAACGCGGCCGTCTTCAAGCCGGCCACCGACACCCCGCTGTCCGGCCTGCGCTTCGCCCGCGCCCTGCACGACGCGGGCCTGCCGGCCGGGGTGCTGAACGTGGTGACCGGCCGGACGCCGGAGATCGAGGAGGCGCTCCTGGACGACCCGCGGATCGCCGGCGTCACCTTCACCGGCTCCAACGAGGTCGGCGACCGGCTCCGCCGCCGCCTCGCCGACCGCAACGTCCGCTTCCAGGGCGAGCTGGGCGGCAAGAACGCCTCCGTCGTGCTGAGGGACGCCGACCTGCCGGCCGCCGCGCGGGCCGTCGCCGCCGCCGCCTTCGGCCAGGCCGGCCAGCGCTGCACCGCCACCAGCCGGGTCGTCGTCGAGCGGCCGGTGCACGCGGAGTTCACGAGGCTGCTGGTCGCGGAGGTGGAGAAGCTGAGGGTCGGCCCGGGCACCGACCCGGCGACGACGACGGGCCCGCTGTCCGGCCCCCGGCAGCGCGACAGCGTCCTCGCCGCGCTGGCCAGGGCGGTCGAGGAGGGGGCCCGGGTCCTCACCGGCGGCGGCGCCGACACCGAGGGCGACCGCGCGCACGGCTGCTACGTGCGGCCCACCGTGCTCGGTGACGTCACTCCCGAGATGGCCGTCTGGCGGGACGAGGTCTTCGGGCCGGTCCTCGCCGTCCGCGCCGTCGACGACTTCACCCGGGCCGTCGAGGCGGTGAACGACTCCGTGTACGGCCTGGCCGCGGCCGTCTTCACCCGCGACCTCGGCGCCGCGTACCGCTTCGCCGACGAGGCCGAGTGCGGCCAGATCGCGGTCAACCACCCCACGCCCGGCTGGGACGTGCACCTGCCCTTCGGCGGCTTCCACGACTCCGGCACCGGCTACAAGGAGCAGGGCGACGAGGTCCTGCGCTTCTCCACGCGGGTCAAGACGGTCGCCGTCCACTTCGGCGCGTGAACGAGCTTTCGACGAAGGAGGACGCCGATGGCTGACGAGACGATCGGCATCGTCGGCGCCGGCATCGTGGGCCTGGCCCTGGGCCGCGAGATCGCGCTCCGCAGGCCCGGCACCCGCGTCGTGGTCTTCGAGAAGGAACCGCGGGTCGCGCTGCACCAGACCGGCCACAACTCGGGCGTCGTGCACGCCGGCATCTACTACCCGCCCGGCAGTCTGAAAGCGGACCTGACCGTCCGCGGCGTGGCGCTGCTGCGCGAGTACTGCCAGGACCGCGGCCTGCCCTACCGGGAGATCGGCAAGCTGGTCATGGCCGTCCGCGAGGACGAGCTGGGCCGCATGGAGACCCTCTACCGGCGGGCCAAGGACAACCACGTGCCCGACCTCAGAAAGGTCTCCCGGGACGAGATCAAGGAGCTGGAACCCCACGCCGGCGGCATCGCCGCCCTGCACTCCCCGCGCACCGCGATCACCGACTACCCGGCGATCGCCCGTCAGTTCGCCGAGGACATCACCGCCTCCGGCGGCGAGGTGAAGCTCGGCTTCCCCGTCACCGGCATCACGGAGGTCCCCGGCGGCATCGAGGTGGCCTCCGGCGAGCGGCGCCTGAGGACGGACCGGCTGATCCTCTGCGCCGGCCTCCACTCGGACACGGTCGCCAGGTTCGCCCGGGACCGGCCAGAACCCAGGATCGTCCCGTTCCGCGGCGAGTACATGCTCCTCAAGCCCGACCGCACCCACCTGGTGCGCGGCCTGCTCTACCCGGTCCCCGACCCCCGCTACCCCTTCCTCGGCGTGCACTTCACCCCGCGCGTCGACGGCACGGTGGAGGTCGGCCCCAACGCCGTCCTCGCCCTCGCCAGGGAGGGCTACCGGCTCACCACGGTCTCCCCGCGCGACCTGCTCGGCCTCGCCGCCTACCCCGGCACCTGGAGGATGGCGGCCCAGCACTGGCGTACCGGCGTCAAGGAGTACCGCGGCTCGCTGTCCACCGCGGCGTTCATGCGCGACGCGGGACGCTACGTCCCCGGGGTCGGCGCCCAGGACGTGGTGCGCGGCGGAGCGGGCGTCCGCGCCCAGGCCCTGGACCGGGACGGCACCCTCGTGGACGACTTCCGCATCCACCGGGCCGGCCGGATCACCGCCGTGCGCAACGCGCCCTCACCGGCCGCCACCGCCTCCATGGCGATCGCCGAACACATCGCCGACGCCGTCTTCGGCGACGCCTGACGCGGTCCGCGAACGCCCTGCGTACCGCGCGCTTTCGCGCAACAACAGGTTGCGCCCCGGGCTCTCTGCAAGGCCCCGGCACCCACCTAGCGTTCCTCCCACACCACCGCAGCGCCCCTCGACGAGAAAGCGAGTTCACGACATGTTCGTCGTCGACACCCAGATCCACATCTGGAAGGAAGAGACCCCGGACCGCCCCTGGGTCCCGGGCGCCCGCGAGCGCATCCGCCTCAACGGCCACCGCGAGGAACCCTTCTCCTACGAAGAGGCCCTGGAGCTGATGGACGAGGCCGGCGTCAACCGGGCCCTCATCCTCCCGCCGTCCTGGGAGGGCAACCGCATCGACTACGCCCTCGAAGCGTGCGAGGCCCACCCCGACCGCTTCGGCATCATGGCCCGCGTCCCGCAGGACAACGAGGCCGAGGGCACGGCCCTGCTGAAGGACTTCGCCCAGAACCCGCACATCAAGGGCACCCGGCTCACCTTCCACCGCCCGCAGGACCGCAACTGGATGATCGACGGCACCAACGACTGGTACTGGCCGGTCGCCGAGCAACTCCGCGTCCCGACCATGGTCCACGCCCCCATCTGGAAGCGCGAGCTGGGCGAGATCGCCGCCAAGCACCCCGAGCTGAAGATCATCATCGACCACATGGGCATCATGGCCCGCTGCGTCGACGACGCCATCGGCTACTGGGTCCAGGAGACCGCCGACCTCGCCCCGCACCCCAACATCTACGTCAAGGTGTCGGCGCTGCCCGGCTACTCCACGCAGCCGTTCCCGAACAACAACATCCAGAAGTACGTGCGCGAGATGGTCGACAAGATGGGCCCGCGGCGCTGCTTCTACGGCACCGACATCACCCGCCTGCTCGGCCACGGCATCACCTACACCGACACCATCGAGCAGTTCACCAAGCACTGGGACTTCACCCCCGAGGAACTCGAATGGATCATGGGCCGCGGTATCTCCGAGGTCCTGAACTGGCCGTACGAGGGCTGAGGGACCGGACGAGATGACGGACAGCGACAACAAGCCGGGCGCCGACGGCGGTGACGCCTTCGTATCCGCCTTCACCGCCGCCGGCGCCGACTACCTCTTCTGCTCCTCGGGCTCCGAGTGGGCCCCGGTGTGGGAGTCGCTGGCCCGCCGCCACCGCGACGGCGAGCCGGCCCCCGAGTACCTGGACCTGACCCACGAGACGGTGGCGGTCGGCATGGCCACCGGCTACGGACTGCTCCGGCGCCGTCCCCAGGGCGTGCTCCTGCACGCCGCCCCCGGTCTGCTCCAGGGCTCCATGGCCGTGCACGGGGCGCTGCTGGCGGGGGTGCCCATGGTGGTGGCCTCCTCGGAGTCCACCACGTACGGCGACGGTCCCGGCCAGGACCCGGGCGGCCAGTGGTACCGCAACCTGTCCGTCGTGGGCGGCCCGCACCACCTGGCCCAGCCGTTCACCAAGTGGGCCAACGAGGCCGCGCACATCAGCACCCTGCCCACGATGATCACCCGGGCGGCGGAACTGGCCTGGCGGGCCCCGGCCGGCCCCGCCTACCTCGACATCCCGCTGGAGACCCTGCTGGAGGACTGGGACGGCCGCGAGGCCAAGCCCGTCGTGCCACCCGGCTCCACGCACTCCTCGCCCGAAGAGGCCGACCGGGTGGCGCAGTTGATCCGCGAGGCGGAGAACCCGGTCGTCGTCACCGAGACCGCGGGCCGCGAGGCGGGCGGCTTCGAGGCCCTCGTCGCCTTCGCCGAGGCATGGCACGTCCCGGTCGTCGAACCCGACTCGGCGGTCTGCGGCAACTTCCCGCGCACCCACCCCCTGCACGCCGGCAGTGACATCGGACCGTGGATGACCGAGGCGGACCTGATCCTCCTGGTCAACTGCCGGGCCCCGTTCTACCCGCCGAGCCGCCGGCCGTCGAAGGCCAGGGTCGTCGTCATCGACCAGGTGCCGCAGCGCCCGCACATCGCCTACCAGGTGCTGTTCGCGGACGCCTACCTGGAGGGCGACGTCACGCACACCCTGCGCCAGCTCACCAAGCGGGCGAAAGACCTGGACCAGACCGCGGTGACCGCACGCCGGGCGGCCCAGGAGACACGCCACACCGCCGAACGCGAGGCGATCGCCGCCGCCGAGGCGAAGGCCGGGCAGTCACGGGGAGCGGACCCGGTCCTGGTCGCCGCCACGCTACGGCGGCTGCTGTCCGGCCAGGACGGCATCGTCGTCGACGAGACCATCACCCACAGCAGGACCGTCAGACGCCACCTGCGCACGGACGCCCCCGACTCCTACTTCTACGTCCAAGGCGGCCTCGGCCAGGGCATCGCGGTCGCCCTCGGCGTCAAACTCGCCGCCCGGGACCGGCCCGTGATCCTCACCGTCGGCGACGGCGCCTTCGCCTACAACCCGGTGATCCCGTCGTACGACGCGGCCAGGAGCTACGACCTGCCGCTGCTGATCGTGGTCTTCAACAACCGCGTCTACAAGTCGATGAACCTCAACCACCGCCGCTTCTACCCCGAGGGCGCCGCCGCCGGGACCGGCGAGTGGCTCGGCACCGACCTGCACCGCCTGCCCCGCCTCGCGGCCTTCGCCGAACCCTTCGGCATGCACACCGAGACCGTCGACACCACCGACGCCCTCGTGCCCGCCCTGGAGCGCGCCCTGAAGGCCGTGGCGGACGGCACCACCGCCGTCGTGGACGTCCTCGTCACCCGCTGACCGACCCAGGAGACCTACGCACCATGACCGACACCCCGACCCCGGCCCCGAAGCCGGGCAAGGTCCGCGTCCCCGCCGACGACCTGCGCGCCTTCGCCGCCGCCCTCCTGGAGAAAGGGGGCCTGAGCCCCGAGCACGCCGCCACCACCGCCGACGTCTTCGTCTGGGCGGCCCGGCGCGGCGTCGAGTCGCACGGCGTGGCCCGCGTCCCCGCCTACCTCGACCTGCTCGCCGAGGGCGTGGCCAACGCCACCCCCGACCTCAAGGTCGAGTCGACCACCCCGGCGGCAGCCGTCATCGACGCCGACCGCGCCCCCGGTCCGGTCGCCCTGACCGCCGCCGCCGACGAGGCGGTCGAACGGGCCCGCGCCTTCGGCATCGCCTCCGTCGGCGTACGCCGCACCGTGCACACCGGCGCCATCGGCTACTACGTCTCCAGGATCGCCGACCAGGGCCTGGTGGGCCTCGGCTTGGTCGCCGGCATGCCCAACATGGGCTACACCGGCGTCAAGGGCGCGGCCGTCGCCACCAGCCCCCTGGCGATCGCGGTCCCGGCCGCCGGCCACGCCCCGTTCCTCCTCGACATGGCGACGGCCACCATCGCGCTCGGCAGGATCCGCCAGGCCAGGGCCGACGGCACCCCGCTCCCCGAGAACGCCGCCGCCACCGAGAACGGCACCCCCACCACCGACCCGTCCCTGGCGGTCATGCCGCTGCCGCTGGGCGGCGCCAAGGGTTCGGGGATGTCCCTCGCCTTCGAACTCCTCACCAGCGTCCTGGTCGGCGCGCCGATTCTCGCCTCCTTCCACTCGGCCGACCCGGCCGGCCGCCGGCACCGCCAGAACGCCCTGCTGATCGCCGTCGACCCGGCGGCCTTCGGCGGCAGCGCGGAGAAGTTCACCGGCGCCGTCGACACCACGCTGGACACCCTCAAGGGCCTGCCGGTCGCGGAGGGCGCGTCCGGCGTGTACTACCCCGGCGAGCGCAGCGCCGCAGTGGCGGCCGAGCGCGGCGCGAACGGCGTGCCGGTGGCCCCCAAGGTGTGGCGCGAACTGACGCGGGCCGCCGACAAGTTCGGCATCACACCGCCCGACGCCGCCTGACCCGGGGGACCGTACGTCGCCGGCCGCACTCAAGGGGGGACGGCCGGCGACTTCCCCCACTCCGGGCATACGGTAGGCTTGACCTGCGAGTTCACGGGACGTGGCGCAGCTTGGTAGCGCACTTGACTGGGGGTCAAGGGGTCGCAGGTTCAAATCCTGTCGTCCCGACTTGAGAGAGTCGCAGGTCGGAGGGTTCGCCGGAGCAATCCGGCGGGCCCTCCGCTGTATGTCTTGGGGACCATTTGGGGACCAGGCGGTCTAGGGCCTGTCGTTTGGATCACGCCGCAGACGCGGGGTCTGGCACGCGCATCTGCGGCGTTGTCGTCACTCGCCGAC